>NZ_CP035376.1:643285-1286571 GCF_004118975.1 Luteimonas sp. YGD11-2
TGCCAGGAATGGGAGCGACAGCAGGAGATGCAGGGTCAAGGGCATGCAGGGAATACGTGATTCACGAGCGGCGCCCGATTCTAGCAGTGCCCTGCGACGGTCCTGTCCATACTCGCGCGCACGCGTAACCGCAAACGCCGCGTCCTGGAAACAGGCCGCCGTGGCGTTGTGTTGGCACCTGGGGCGCAAGCGCCGACACTAGCGGGCCCCTGTGTGCAAGGCCGCCCCGGTGTACGTGATCTTCGCTGATGCACTCGCGGAATCTTCCGTCCGGCACGCATGCGGGGCGGTCGCCGTGCTGGCTGGCGATATCTTCCGGTGACGCGGACGGACGCACGCCGTGCGCTGGTGTTCGGGGCCAGCGGACAGATCGGTGCGGCGCTGCTGGCGCGGCTGGCCGCGGCCGGCTGGGATGTCGACGCGGTCTCGCGTGCGCCGCCCTCCGCCAACGGGCCCGGCCTGCGCTGGCATGCGGGTGGCTTTCCCGACGTGGTGGCACCCGATGCCCACTTCGATGCGGTGTTCAGTTGCGGCCCGCTGGATGCATTCTCGTTGTGGTACGCGGATGCCACGCTGCGGGCCGCGCGGGTGATCGCATTCGGCTCCACCAGCCTCGAGACCAAACGTGCGGCGGGCGATCCCGGCGAGCGGGCGCTGGCGGCCACGCTGGCTGCCTCCGAAGCGCGGGTCTTCGCCGCGGCGCACGCCAGTGGCGCCACCGCCACGCTGTTGCGCCCGACGCTGGTCTACGGCGCCGCGCGCGATGCCAGCCTGAGCCGGATCGCCGCGCTCGCGCGGCGGACCGGTGTGTTCGTGCTGCCGCGCGATGCACGCGGCCTGCGCCAGCCGGTGCATGTCGACGATCTCGCGGAGGCGGCGCTGGCCGCAGTGTCGGCGCCTGCCGCCGCCGGCCAGGCCTATGCGCTGCCGGGTGGTGAAACGCTGCCCTACGACGCGATGGTACGGCGGGTGCTGGCGGCGCTGCCGGAGAGGCCGCGGCTGCTGCGGGTGCCGTCGCCGCTGTTCCGCATCGCTCTCGCGGCTGCGCACGCGGGCGGTCGACTGCACGGCCTGCCCGCCGGTGCGGTGGCGCGGATGCGCGAGGACCTGGTGTTCGATGCCACCCCGGCCGCGCGCGACCTCGGCTACGCGCCGCGGGAGTTCAGGCCGACGCGGGAGATGCTGGTCGCGGGCTGAAGGAAACGCTGTGCGCGGCGGCGCTCCGCTGCCCGGGCGCGGCTGTCAGCCCCCATCACCTCGAAACCGGGTGTCCTTTGCCTGGGGCCGAGTTTTCTTTTCCGGCTTACCAGCGCAGGCCGAGCTTCCGGTAGAGCTTCGACAGCACCCAGGCCGGGCCGATCAGCAGGTAGCGCAGGTCGGTGAAGAAGCTTGGCTTCTTCCCCTCGTAGAGCCTGCTGTGGCCGACGAACTGCGCGATCCACGCGACCACGAACACGATGATCGCGGTGACCAGCAGCCCGCGGGTGCCCAGCGACTGGTGCAGCAGCTGGGTGACCGCGGCCATCACCAGGAACACCGCGGCCATGCCGATGCCCAGCGGCCGCGAGGCGCGGAAGTAGAACAGCCATGCCGCGAACATCGCCATCGCCGCCCAGATACCGGGGCGGAACAGCCCGCCTTCAGCGACCGGGATGCACCACAGCAGCGCGATCACGCTCCACAGGATCAGCGGCACCGCGGCCACGTGGATGGCCTGGTTGGCCGGGTTGCGGTGGTCGTCGGAGTAGCTGGCGAACCAGCGGTCGATCGCGCGCGGGCCGTCGTCGTGTGTCGCGGTCATCCTCCCCTCCCGTGGGTCAATGCGCGGCGGCTTTCGAGAATAGCTGCAAAACCGCGACCCCGCTGACGATCAGGCCGATGCCGATCACCGCCGGAAGGTCCAGCGGCTGGCCCAGCACCAGCCAGCCGATCAGCGCGATCAGTGCGACGCCGACCCCCGACCAGATCGCGTAGGCCACCCCCACCGGCACCGTGCGCAGCACCAGCGACAGGCAGTAGAACGCGATCGCGTAGCCGACCACCACGACCAGCGAAGGCCACAGGCGGGTGAAGCCTTGGGATGCCTTCAGCGCGCTGGTGGCGATCACCTCGGCGATGATCGCCACCGCAAGAAACAGATAGCCGGTGTGCATGCCTGCGCTCCGATCGAAGCCGGCGGCCATGCTCGCACGCGGCCAGCGGGCCGGGCGCGAACGGCCGGCTCAGTCGATGCGGATGCCGGCCAGTTTCTGCAGGGCGTCGGCGTAGCGGGCGCGGGTGCGCTCGATCACCCCGGCCGGCAGCCGCGGGCCGGGCGGTGTCTTGTCCCAGTCCTGCGTTTCCAGCCAGTCGCGCACGATCTGCTTGTCGTAGCTCGGCGGGCTGGTGCCGACCCGGTATTCGTCGGCGGGCCAGTAGCGCGACGAGTCCGGGGTCAGCATCTCGTCCATCACGTACAGGCGGCCGTCGGCGTCGGTGCCGAACTCGAACTTGGTGTCGGCCAGCAGGATGCCGCGCGCCGCCGCGTATTCCGCGGCGTAGCGGTACAGCCGCAGGGTGGCATCGCGGATCTGCTCGGCGAGTTCCGCGCCGACCGTGCGCACCATGGTGTCGAAGTCGATGTTCTCGTCGTGCTCGCCCACCGCCGCCTTGGTCGACGGGGTGAAGATCGGCTCGGCCAGCTGCTCGGCCTGGCGCAGGCCGTCCGGCAGGCGGATGCCGCTGATGCGGCCGGTGCGCTGGTAGTCCTTCCAGCCGCTGCCGATGACATAACCGCGCGCGATCGCTTCCACCGGCACCGGCTTCAGCCGCCGGGTCACCACCGAGCGCTGCACGTAGGCGGCCGGATCCACGCCCTCGGGCAGCACCGCCTCGACCGGGATGCCGGTGAGATGGTTGGGCATCAGGTGCGCGGTCTTCTCGAACCAGAAGTTGCTGATCTGGCAGAGCATCTCGCCCTTGCCGGGAATCGGGTCGGGCAGCACCACATCGAACGCGGAGAGGCGGTCGGTGGCCACGATCAGCAGGTGGTCGCCGTTGCCGCGCTCGTCGGCAGGCAGCAGGGCGTCCGGCACGTCGAACACGTCGCGCACCTTGCCGCGGTGGCGCAGGGGCAGGGCGGGCAGCTCGGCTTCGGTCAGCGTCGTGGTCAAGGGCATAGCCCCGTGCGTGAGGGGTCGGCCAGTGTAGTGCGGTTTATGGCGGCGGTGCATGGTCATCGGACACCGCGGTTGCGGTCGCCTGTTCACCCCGATGCCGCGGCGGCGACGCCCCCTGCGTTTACACTGCCGGGATGAAACCCTGGTACGGAAAACTGCTCGGCTTCATCGCCGGCTGGCTGCTGCTCAGGCACCCGGTGGGCGGGCTGATCGGCCTGGTCATCGGGCACGCCTTCGATGCCGACTGGCTGCTTCCGCAGCGCGCCGCGCCGTACCGGGTGTTGGGCCTCGAGCGCGGTGCCAGCGACGAGGACATCGATCGCACCTACCGCAAGCTGATGGCGCAGTACCACCCGGACCGCGTTGCCAATGCGGCGCCGGAGCTGCAGGAGCAGGCCGCGCGACGTGCCGCCGAGATCAACGCCGCCTATTCGAAGATCCGCGGCAAGCGCCGCGGTCGCTGATCCCCTTTCCCGCTACCGCGAGCCGCAATGCAACCGACCGTCATCGCTCCGTCCATCCTGTCCGCCAACTTCGCCCGCCTCGGCGAGGAGGTCGATGCGGTACTCGCCGCGGGCGCGGACTGGGTCCATTTCGACGTGATGGACAACCATTACGTGCCCAACCTCACCATCGGCCCGCTGGTGTGCGAGGCGCTGCGCAGGCACGGCGTGACCGCGCCGATCGACGTGCACCTGATGGTCGAGCCGGTGGACCGCATCGTGCCGGACTTCGCGAAGGCCGGTGCCAGCCTGATCAGCTTCCATCCCGAGGCCTCGAAGCATGTGCACCGCACGATCCAGCTGATCCGCGCGGAAGGCTGCCAGGCCGGGCTGGTGCTCAACCCTGCAACGCCGGTCGAGGTGCTTGACTACGTGCTCGACGAGCTCGACCTGGTGCTGCTGATGTCGGTCAATCCCGGCTTCGGCGGCCAGGCCTTCATTCCGTCCACGCTGGAGAAGCTGCGCCGGGTGCGCGAACGAATCGATGCCAGCGGGCGCGCCATCCGCCTGGAGATCGACGGCGGGGTGAAGCCGGACAACATCGGCGGGATCGCAGCCGCCGGTGCCGATACCTTCGTGGCCGGCTCGGCGATCTTCGGCCAGCCGGACTATGCCGACGTGGTCCGCCGGATGCGTGCCGGGGTGGATGCCGTGCGCGGGCAGCGCCCCGCCTGACCGCCGCCGCGGCCGGGAGCGTCCGTGCTCCCGGCCGCATGACATGGAGGCAATCCCGCCTCCGCCCGTCGTCCCTGCAATGGCCTCCCATGCTGGACAGGTGCGATGACGTGCCGGTGACACAGCGCTGACGCGGTGATGTCGCGCGCCGCCTTCATGCGCGGCCGGCATGTCCGCGCCCTACACTCCGCCGCGGCACCTCCGCCGCGTCCTGCCTGTCCACCATGACCCCACCGTGCTGGTACCTGATCCTCAATGCCAAGGCTGCCGGCAACGACGCGGTGCGCGAGGCGGTCACCGCCGCGCGTGCATCCGGTCATGCGATCGAGGTGCGGCTGACCTGGGAAGACGGTGACGCCCTGCGCTACGTGCGCGAAGCACTCGCCGCCGGCGCGCAGCGGGTGATCGCGGGCGGCGGCGATGGCACCCTGCGCGATGTCGCCGCCGCGCTGGCCGATGCCGCGGGCGATGCCGATGCACTGCCGGTGTTCGGCGTGCTGCCACTGGGCACCGCCAACGACTTCGCCACCGCTGCCGGCGTGCCGGAGGCGCTGGACGAGGCCTTCGCTCTGGCGACCCGCGGCAGGGCCATGGCAATCGACCTGCTGCGCATCACCCACGACGATGGGGCCACCTGGTCGCTCAACCTCGTCAGCGGCGGCTTCGGTACCGAGATCACCGTGGAGACCCGCGAAGGGCTGAAGAAGATGCTCGGCGGCCTGGCCTACCTGGTCACCGGGATCGCGCGGATGGGCCGCATCGACCCGGTGCCGGTGTCGCTGCGCGGCCCCGGCTTCGAATGGGAGGGCGACTTCATCGCGCTGGGGGTCGGCAATGGCCGCCAGGCCGGCGGCGGCCAGGCACTGTGTCCGGATGCACAGGTGGACGACGGCCTGCTCGACGTCACCGTGGTGCCGCAGCTCGAAGGCGAGGTCGCCGCGACGGTGGGCACCCTGGTGGGTTCCGGCAAGGACGCCGCACTCGACCGCGTTGCCACCCGCGCACGCCTGCCGTGGATCGGGATCACCATGCCGCAGCCGCTGATGCTCAACATCGACGGCGAGCCGGTGACCGGCACGCGCTTCCGCATCGACTGCGTGCCGCGACGGCTGCGGGTGGTGCTGCCGGAGGATTCGCCGCTGCTGTCGGCGGGCGTCGCGCTGGCGTCGTGAACCGTCGCCGGCCGCAGGGCGAGCCGGTACAGTAGCGCCCATGCAACGTTCCGACTTCCCGGCCCGCGCCCACGCGTGGCGATGGTGACGCCACCGCGTCGCCGTCCGTCCGTCCACCGTGGAGCCAGCGCTTGATCACCCAGCAGCAGTTCGACCGTTTCGCCGCCGAAGGCCATACCCGCATCCCCGTCGCCCGTGAGGTCCTGTCCGACCTCGATACGCCGCTGTCGGTGTATCTGAAGCTCGCCGACGGGCCGTACACCTACCTGTTCGAATCGGTCGAGGGCGGCGAGCGCTTCGGCCGCTACTCGATCATCGGCCTGCCGGCCTCCCGCGTGGTCGAGTTCCACGGCCACGCGATGTCGGTGCGCGAGCACGGCGAGGTGGTGGAGCACCGCGAGGTCGAGGACCCGTTCGTCGAGGTCGAGCGACTGCGCACCGCGGAGTCGGTGCCGCGCATCGAGGGCCTGCCGGCGTTCACCGGCGGCCTGGTCGGCTGGTTCGGCTTCGAATGCATCGGCTATATCGAGCCGCGCCTGGCCGATGCGGCCGATGCCCCCGCGCGCCGAGACGAACTCGGCACCGCCGACATCCTGCTGATGCAGTCCGAAGAAGTGGCGGTGTTCGACAACCTGCGCGGGCGGCTGTACCTGGTCGTCCACGCCGATCCGCGCCTGCCCCAGGCCTGGGCACGCGCCAACCGCCGCCTCGATGCGCTGGCCCACCGGCTGCGCCACGGTGGCGCCGGCTATCCGGAGACCCTGCAGCCGGCCGCGCTCGACGAGGCCGACTTCGTATCCGGCTTCACCCGCGAAGGCTTCATCGACGCGGTCGAGCGGTCGAAGGAATACATCCGCGCCGGCGACGTGTTCCAGGTGGTGCTGTCGCAGCGGATGTCGGTGCCGTTCAACGCGCGCCCGGTGGACGTCTACCGCGCGCTGCGTGCGTTGAATCCATCGCCGTACATGTACTTCCTGGATGTTGGCGGTACCCAGGTGGTGGGTTCGTCACCGGAGATCCTGGTGCGCCAGCAGGGCGGCACGGTCACCGTGCGGCCGATCGCCGGCACCCGCCCGCGCGGCGCCACGCCGGACGAGGACGCCGCGCTGGAAGCCGAGCTGCTGGCCGACCCCAAGGAACGCGCCGAGCACCTGATGCTGATCGACCTCGGTCGCAACGACGTCGGCCGCGTGGCCGAGGCGGGCAGCGTGGAGGTCGGCGAACGGTTCGTCATCGAACGCTACAGCCACGTCATGCATATCGTCAGCGAGGTCACCGGCCGCCTGCGCGAGGGCCTCGACTATGTCGACGTGCTGCGCGCGACCTTCCCGGCGGGCACCGTCAGCGGCGCGCCGAAGATCCGCGCGCTGGAAGTGATCCGCGAGCTCGAACCGGTGCGGCGCAATGTCTATTCGGGCGCGGTGGGATACATCGGCTGGCATGGCGATGCCGATACCGCCATCGCCATCCGCACCGCGGTGATCCAGGACGGCCGCCTGCACGTGCAGGCCGGCGCCGGCATCGTCTACGACTCCGACCCGCAGAAGGAGTGGGACGAGACGATGAACAAGGGCCGCGCGCTGTTCCGCGCGGTGGCGCAGGCGGCGAAGGGCCTGTAGCGCACTACCCCTCTCCCGCGCGCGGGAGAGGGGCAGGGGTGAGGGTGTCTCCGGCATCGCCCGTCACCGCCCGCCGCGCCTGCGCACGCCCCAGCCACAGCGCCAGCACCGCCCACACCAGTGCCAGCGGGATCACCACGCTCACCAGCCCACCCATGGCCAGGCCCAGCCGGCCGAGCATGCCTTCGGTCTGCGCGCCGACCACGTCGCCGGCGCGGTACACGAAGGTGTCGATAAAGGCCTTGGCCTTGTACTTGTCCTCGCGCGCGACCACGGTGAACAGCGCCTCGCGCGCGGGCCGGGTGATGCCGCGCTGCACCGCGCGGTTGGTGGCCTCCAGCAGCACCAGCACCACGAACGAGCCGTAGATCGCCAGCCCGATGAAGCCGATGGCGGTGGCGATCGGCAGGATCGCCAGCGCGACGCCGAGGCCGAAGCGGCGGATGATCCGGCCGGTCAGCGTGACCTGCAGTACCAGCACCGCCACCTGCGTCCACATGTCGATGTTGCCGAGGATCGCGGCGCGCGTGTCCATGTCGTCGGCGACCGCCGCGACCATCTGCAGGCGGGTGAAGTAGATGAAGGTCGCGACCACCGTCATCAGCAGCACATAGCCGGCGATGCCGGCCAGGTACGGCGAGGCGAACACCGCGCGCAATCCCGCCCATGCGCTGCCGCCGATGCGCTCGGGATCGTGGGTACGCGCAGGCGCATTGCCCGCCGCCGATGTCGGACGCAGGCGCACCAGCAGCCATGCGCAGGCCAGAGCCAGCAGCAGGAAGCCGCCGGCCACCAGCAGCAGCGCCGGCGTGCCCAGCGGTTCGGCCAGCCGAGAGGTCAGCCAGGGGCCGAAGATCGCGCCCAGCGTGCCGCCCACCGAGACCAGCGCGAACACCCGCTTGCCCTGGTCGCTGGTGAAGCGATCGGCCATCAGCGCCCAGAACACCATGGTCACGAACAGGTTGAAGACGCTGAACCAGACGTAGAACACCTGCCCGCTGCGCGCGCCGATGGCGCCGGGCGCGAACACCAGCAGCGCCCAGAAGCCGACCAGGCTGGCAACGAAGAACCCGTACGTTGCACCGATCGCCTGCAGTCGCCTGAAGCGGCTGACCAGCCAGCCGAACACCGGGTTGACCGCAAGCGTCACCACCGCGGTACCGATAAACAGCCAGCGCACGCTGTCGATGCCGCGCTCCATGCCGAGCGCATCGCGCGCCGGCCGCAGCAGCATCAGCGCGGTCAGCACGAAGAAGAAGAACAGGGCCGCGACCAGCACCGGTGTGCCCTCGCCCTGGCGCAGGTTGACGAACCGCAGCAGGCGGGACGTGCTGGACGCGCTGGATGGGGGCTCGGCGACAGGTGGCATCGGGGCTCCTCGGGAATGGCGGCCGCATGCGGATGCGGACTTCCGCAGTATGCCGCGCAGGGCCTGCCACGCATGTGTCCCGCGGCATGGGTGGCGCCGCCATCAGGGGTCGGTGCGGCTGCTAAGCTTGCCCGCCTTTTACACCCACCCCTGCGCGCGGACCGACCGATGCTGTTGATGATCGACAATTACGACAGCTTCACCTGGAACCTCGTGCAGTACCTGCAGGCACTGGGCGCCGAGGTACGGGTGGTGCGCAACGACGAGCTGACGGTCGCGGAGATCGACCGGCTGGCACCGGAGCGCATCGTGATCTCGCCGGGGCCGTGCACGCCGAACGAGGCCGGTGTCTCGGTGGCGGTGGTGGAAACGCTCGGTCCGCGGATTCCGATCCTCGGCGTGTGCCTCGGGCACCAGGGCATCGGCCAGGCCTATGGCGGCCGGGTGGTGCGCGCAGGCCGGATCATGCACGGCAAGACCTCGCCGATCCGCCACCACGGGCTGGGCGTGTTCGCCGGGCTCCCGGACGGCTACGAGGCCACCCGCTACCACTCGCTGGTGGTCGAGCGCGAGTCGCTGCCGGATTGCCTCGAGGTCACCGCGTGGACCGAGCACGACGGCGGCGGCATCGAGGAGATCATGGGCCTGCGCCACCGCGAGCATCCGGTGGAGGGCGTGCAGTTCCATCCGGAATCCATCCTCACCGAGCATGGCCACGCGCTGCTGAAGAACTTCCTGGTGCGCTGAGCGGCACCCGGCACGCTGCGATCCACGCCCGCGGGTTTCGCGCGGCCGGCGGTTGCGGGTAAGGTCATCCGCCGCATTCGCGACCCCACGGATCCAGCATGCCCATCACCCCGCAGGACGCGCTGCAGCGCACGATCGAACACCGCGAGATCTTCCACGACGAGATGGTCGATCTGATGCGCCAGATCATGCGCGGCGAGGTGTCGCCGATGATGACCGCGGCGATCCTGACCGGGTTGCGGGTCAAGAAGGAAACGGTCGGCGAGATCGCCGGCGCCGCCGCTGTGATGCGCGAGTTCGCGCGTCCGGTGGAGATCGCCGACCGACGTCACCTGGTCGACGTGGTCGGCACCGGCGGCGATGGCGCGCACACCTTCAACATCTCGACCTGCTCGGCATTCGTCGCGGCGGCGGCCGGAGCACGCGTTGCCAAGCACGGCAACCGCAGCGTGTCGTCGAAGTCCGGCGCCGCCGACGTGCTGGAAGCGCTGGGCGCGGCAATCGAACTGCAGCCGCCGCAGGTGGCCGAATCGGTGGCGCGCACCGGCGTCGGCTTCATGTTCGCGCCGGTGCACCACCCGGCGATGAAGGTGGTGGCGCCGGTACGCCGCGAGATGGGTGTGCGCACGATCTTCAACATCCTGGGCCCGCTGACCAACCCCGCCCATGCGCCGGCGATCCTGATGGGCGTGTTCCATCCCGACCTCGTCGGCATCCAGACCCGCGTGCTGCAGCGGCTGGGTGCCGAACGCGCGCTCGTTGTGTGGGGCCGCGACGGCATGGACGAACTCTCGCTCGGTGCCGGCACCCTGGTGGGCGAACTGCGCGACGGCGAGGTCCGCGAATACGAGGTGCATCCCGAGGACTTCGGCATCGCGATGTCGGCCAGCCGCAACCTCAAGGTGGCCGATGCGGCCGAATCGAAGGCGATGCTGCTGTCGGTACTGGATGGGGCGCCGGGCCCCGCGCGCGACATCGTCCTGCTCAACGCCGGCGCGACGCTGTACGTGGCGGGCGTGACCGGCTCGATCGCCGAAGGCATCGAGCGGGCACGCGCGGTGCTCGCCGATGGCAGCGCACGCCGGAAGCTGGACGGGTTTGTCGCCACCACCGTGGAGCTGGCGCAGGCGGAAGACGGCGCGAACGGGGACAATGGCGGCGGTTCCTCCGTCGCGGCAGCAGGCCCATGACCGACATCCTCGAACGCATCCTCCAACGCAAGCGCGAGGAGGTCGCCGAACGCCGGCGTGTCCGCCCGCTGGACGAACTGCGCGAGCGGGTGCCGCACGCACCGGCACCGCGCGGCTTCGCCCGTGCCATCGAGCGGGCCATCTCCGCCGGGCGGCCGGCGGTGATTGCCGAGGTCAAGAAGGCGAGCCCGTCGAAGGGCGTCATCCGCGAGGACTTCCGCCCCGACGACATCGCGCGCAGCTACGCCGCCGCCGGTGCTGCCTGCCTGTCGGTGCTCACCGACCGCGACTTCTTCCAGGGCGCCGATGAATACCTGGTCGCCGCACGTGCCAGCTGCGAGCTGCCGGTGCTGCGCAAGGACTTCGTCGTCGACCCGTACCAGATCCACGAGGCGCGCGTGCTGGGCGCCGACTGCGTGCTGCTGATCGTCGCCGCGCTCGACGATGCGGCGCTGCAGTCACTGTCGGCGCTGGCGCAGTCGCTGGGCATGGACGTGCTGGTCGAGGCCCACGATGGCGACGAGCTCACGCGTGCATTGCAACTGCCGGCGCATGCCGGCCGGCCGCCGCTGATCGGCATCAACAACCGCAGCCTGCGCAGCTTCGAGGTCTCGCTGGAGACCACGCTGTCGCTGCGCGACCGCGTCACCGGTGGGCGGCGGCTGGTGACCGAGAGCGGCGTCCACACGCGCGCCGATGTCGAACGCCTGCGTGCGGCCGACATCCACGCGTTCCTGGTCGGCGAGGCGTTCATGCGCGAAGCCGATCCGGGCGAGGCGCTGCGGCGGCTGTTCTTCGCGGAGGCCGCGGCATGAACGCGCCGTTGCCGTTTCCGATCGAGCGCGAGGGCGCGCCGACCATCGTGTTCGACTTCGACCACACGCTCTACGACGGCGACTCCGGCAGCCACCTGTTCGCCTGGCTGATCAGGCGCAGCGCGTGGCGGATGGCGCTGGCGCTGCTGGCCACGCCGGTGCTGGGCCCGATGATCGCGTTCCTGCCCACGCGCCGGCGTGGCATCTCAGGGTTCGTCTGGATCGGCACCGTCGGCCTGCACCGGCCGCGCACGCTCGAGCTGCTGATCGACCGCTACGTGGCGCAGCACACCGAGGAACTGCGCAGCCGCCTGTTGCCGGTCGCCCTGGACGTGCTGCACGGCCACCGCATGGCCGGCGACCGCGTGGTGGTCGCCACCGGCGCGCCGCCGGAACTGGCCCGCGCGATCCTCGGCTTCGTCGCCCATGAAACGGTGCCGGTGATCGGCAGCCTGACCGGGCCGCGTGCCGGGGCCATCCTCGTTACCCGCCACTGCCATGCCGAGGAGAAGATGCGGATGCTGCGCGAGGCCGGCTACGACGGCGTCGACATCGCCTATTCCGACAGCACCGCCGACATGCCACTGCTGCGCGCCGCGCGTGCGCCGGTGGTGGTCAACCCCAAGCACGGCGCGATCGAGCTGTTCCGGCGCGTGCTGCCGCCAGGCACGCCGATCCTCAACTGGGGTTGCGCGGGCCGCGGCGGGGAGCCGGTGGCGTCCTGAGCGCCGGCACGAGGCGCGCTGTCACCGGCGCGTTCTGTCCACAGCGCGTGTGGATGGGGCATGGCGAACGCTGTGCACAAGTGGGGCAAGTCGTTGGCCGGCAAGGCGGGGCTGTTGCACTGGCGAGGAATTGGCCAGTGCCCGGACGCTTCAGAACATCGTCAGTCCCGCGCGCACGATGTTGTAGCCGCTGATCGCGGCGACCAGCACGCCCACCGCGCCCAGCACCCAGCGCTCGCGCACGTGCCTGACCAGCACCGCCGACAGCGGCGCCGCGACCATGCCGCCGACCAGCAGGCCGAGCACGGTCTCCAGATGCTCCAGGCCCATCGACAGGAAGAACGTCAGCGAGATGGCCAGGGTGACCAGGAATTCCGATGCGTTGACGGTGCCGATGGTGGTGCGCGCAAGCCCGCCGCGGGCGAGCAGGGTGGAGGTCGCCATCGGCCCCCAGCCGCCACCGCCGCTGGCATCCAGCAGGCCGGCCACGAAGCCCAGCAGCGGGACCCGCTTCACCTCGCGCGGCGGCCGCGCACGGCCCGCCGCACGCACTAGGATCAGCACCGCCAGCACCAGCAGGTAGGCGTAGACGAACGGCCGCATCGCATCCCCGGGCAGGCGCGTCAGCAGCCATGCGCCGATCACGCCACCGACCATGCCGGGCAGCGCAAGCCGCAGGAACAGCCGCCGGTCGACATTGCCGAAGGCCATGTGCGACACGCCGGACGCGCCGGTGGTGAAGATCTCGGCGGTATGCACGCTCGCGCTCACTGCCGCGGGCGGCAGGCCCATGCCCAGCAGGATCGACGACGCCACCAGCCCGAACGCCATGCCCAGCGCACCATCGATGAGCTGGGCGCCGAGCCCGATCAGCACGAACCACCAGAACGCGTCGGTCAGTTCCATGGGGATTGCTACCGCGGCGGTGGCCGGTCGCGCAGGGTAATGACGGGCAGCGTGAAGCCCGCGGTGATGTCAGTGGCTGTGCAGGCGGGCGTGCGGGGCCGGGGCGCCCACGCACTCCCGGGCCATGACGCTCAGGCGTCGCCGAGGTGCTTGATGAAGCGCAGGGTGCCGTCGCTGTAGCCGCAGGCCTTGTAGAAGGCGTGGGCATCGCTGCGCTGCGAGCCGCTGGTGATCTCCAGCCGTGCCGCGCCGCCGAAGCGCGCGCGGCGTTCGGCTTCCTTCAGCAGCCTGCGGCCGAGACCGCGCCCCTGGGCGTCGTTGCGCACCACCAGCGCGGTGATGCGGCAGGTGGTGGTGCCCAGCGGCAGGTAGTACATGAAGTCCAGCGCCAGCAGGCCGCAGACCACGCCATCGCAGCGCGCCACCACCAGTGCCTGACGGTCGTTGTCGACGATGGCGCTGATCCGGCGTGCGGCGTCGTCGACATCGCAGGGATAGCCCATCTCCGACAGCAGCGCGGCGACATCGTCGGCGTCGACCAGCGACGCGCTGCGCAGGTCGGCATCCGTCAGCACGCCGTGGCCGGCCGTGATCATCCGGGTCAGCGGGTTCCGTACAGCACGATGGTCTTGCCGCGGGCGTGTAGCTTGCCGTCCACCTGCAGCTTCTTCAGCACGCGGCCGGCCATCTCGCGCGAGCAGCCCACCAGCCGCGCCAGTTCCTGTCGCGAGACGCGCAACTGCGTGCCCTGCGGGTGGCTCATCGCCTCCGGCTCACGGGTGAGGTCGTGCAGGGTGCGGGTGATGCGGTCGGTCACGTCGAGGAAGGCGAGGCGCCCGGCCTTGCGGCTGGTGTCGACCAGGCGCCGCGACAGCTGCGCACCGATCGCATACAGGATGCGGGTGGCGTCGTTGGCCAGGGGACCTTCCAGCAGCGCCTGCAGGCGCTCGTAGCTGATCTCGGCCAGTTCGCAGGGCATGCGCGTGCGCAGGATCACCTCGCGACGGTTGGTGTCGATGAACAGGCCCATTTCACCGACGAATTCACCGTTGCCGAAGTAGCCGAGCACCAGCTCGCGGCCGTCGTCCTCCTCGGCGATGATGCTGACCGAGCCGCTGACCACGTAATAGAGCGTGCCGGCAGGGTCGCCGGGACGGAACACATCGGTGCGCGCCGGATAACGGCGGCGATGACAATGGGCGAGGAATCGTTCGATGGTCGCCGGCGTAGGCATAAGGGGGTGCACCGGTCGTTGGAGGGGTGGGATGACGGCCACAGCGCGTGCGCTCATTGCCTGAACAGTCGGGGAAGCACTGGAGAGTAGGCGGTCCAGACGCCCCGGGCAAACTCCCGTACAGCGAAGTCTGCCGGATTGCCCCATAATTCGCCTTTCGCCGTTTCCAGCCAGAGGTCGACCGAGTGGTCAAGCCGCTGCCCCGCCTGAAGCTCCAGGGGTTCAACAATCTGACGAAGGCCCTGTCCTTCAACATCTACGACGTGTGCTACGCGTCTTCCGAGGACGAGCGCCGTCGTTACATCGAGTACATCGATGAGGCGTACAACGCGGACCGCCTGACGCAGATCCTCACGGACGTGGCCGAGATCATCGGCGCCAACATCCTCAACATCGCGCGCCAGGATTACGACCCGCAGGGCGCGTCGGTGACCATCCTCATCTCCGAGGAACCGGTGATCGACAAGTCGGCGGCCAAGGGCGTGATTTCCGACGCCGTGGTCGCGCATCTCGACAAGTCGCACATCACCGTGCACACCTATCCGGAAACCCACCCGGACAACGGCATCGCCACCTTCCGTGCCGACATCGATGTCGCCACCTGCGGGGTGATCTCGCCGCTGAAGGCGCTGAACTACCTGATCGAGAGCCTCGAGTCCGACATCGTGGTGATGGACTACCGCGTGCGCGGCTTCACCCGCGACATCAAGGGCAAGAAGCACTACATCGACCACAAGATCAATTCGATCCAGGACTACCTCGCCAAGAACATCAAGTCGCGCTACGACGCACTCGATGTGAACGTCTACCAGGAAAACATCTTCCACACCAAGATGCACCTGAAGGACTTCGATCTCGACCAGTACCTGTTCGAGGAAAAGGCGCGCAACCTGTCGTTCAAGGACCGGATGAAGATCGAGGCGCGCCTGAAGCGCGAGATCGAGGAGCTCTACCACGGCCGCAACCTGGCCGACTGAGCGCCGCTGGCGCGATGCCGGCGCCCGCTGTCCGATCCGATGATGAAAGCCCCGCGCAAGCGGGGCTTCTCGTTTCTGCAGGGGCGTCAGAGCCGGTAGGCCACCGTCTTCATCGCCTTCGATGCCAGCCGCATCACCGCCGGGATCGGCTGCGGCAGCACGCGGGCGCCGGCGCGCTCGGCCTCGTCGGCATGACGGGCCTCGTCGGCCTTCATGGTCTCGAGGATCGCGCGGCTGCGCAGGTCGGCCGGCGGCAGCGTCTGCAGGTGTTCGTCCAGGTGCGCCTCGACCTGGCGTTCCGTCTCGACCACGAAGCCGAGGTTCCAGCCGTCCCCGCGCAGCCCCGCCGCCAGGCCGATGGCATAGCTGCCGGCGTACCACAGCGGATTGAACAGGCTGGGGCGGGCGTCGAGCTCGCGCAGGCGTTCGGCGCACCAGGCGAGATGGTCGGTCTCCTCCTGCGCCGCCGCCATCAGGTGCTCGCGGGTGTGCGCATCGCGCGCGACCGCGGCCTGGCCGACGTACAGCGCCTGCGCGCATATCTCGCCGACATGGTTGATGCGCATCAGGCCGGCGGCGTGGCGACGCTCGTCGGCATCCAGTGCGACATCCGGGGTGTCCGTCGCGGGATTGGCGCGGGTGGCGGCCGGGTCGCCAAGCACGGTGTCCATGGCGTGCTGGGCCTGGGCGAGGATGCGGTCGAGCGGGGAGAGCTGTCGGGCGTGCATGGTGTCGTGGCGGGCGGGGGTCGTGCATCATGTTCGCCCCGGCGTGGCGATGGCGCCAGGGGTCCAGGTGCGGAAAGTCCGGCTGCTTGCGGCACGCGGCCGCGCCGGCTATCATTCCGCTTCTTTGTTGCACCGAAAACGCGAGGCGACGTTCCGCCGGCCGCAAGGGCCTTCCCGGAACCAGCCCGACCATCGACCTTTCGAGTACCAGTATTCCGTCATGAAGACTTTCACCGCCAAGTCCGAGACCGTCCAGCGCGACTGGTACCTCGTCGATGCCTCCGGCAAGACGCTCGGCCGCCTCAGCAGCGAAATCGCCCGCCGCCTCCGTGGCAAGCACAAGCCCGTCTACACCCCGCACGTCGATACCGGTGACTACATCATCGTGATCAACGCCGAGAAGGTGGCCGTGACCGGCAAGAAGCTGACCGACAAGCTCTACCACCGCTTCACCGGCTACATCGGCAACCTCAAGACCGAGACGCTGGCGCAGGCGCTGGAGCGTCATCCGGAGCGCGTGATCGAGACCGCGGTGAAGGGCATGCTGCCGAAGAACACGCTGGGCCGCGCGATGTACCGCAAGCTCAAGGTCTACAAGGGTGCGGAGCATCCGCACACCGCCCAGCAGCCGCAGCCCCTGGAACTCTAAGTCATGGCTATCACCCAGAATTACGGCACCGGCCGTCGCAAGTCCTCCGTCGCCCGCGTGTTCCTGCGCAAGGGCAGCGGCAACATCAACGTCAACGGCCGTCCGCTCGACGAGTTCTTCGGCCGCGAGACCGCGCGCATGATCGTGCGCCAGCCGCTCGAGCTGACCCAGTCGACCGACAAGTTCGACGTGCTGGTCACCGCGTCCGGCGGCGGAACCACCGGCCAGGCCGGTGCGATCCGCCTCGGCATCGCCCGCGCGCTGGTGGAGTACGACGAGTCGCTGAAGACCGAGCTGCGCAAGGCCGGCTTCATGACCCGTGACGCCCGCGAGGTCGAGCGCAAGAAGGTCGGTCTGCACAAGGCCCGCCGCGCCACCCAGTTCTCCAAGCGTTAATTCAATCGCGCCGGGCCTGCGTACCCTCTGTACGCATCCGGCCGGTCGACGCTACAATCCGCTTCCCACAGCCCCGTCGCCAAGCGGTAAGGCACCTGACTCTGACTCAGGCATTCGGAGGTTCGAATCCTTCCGGGGCTGCCAGATCCACCTCCCGCCACGTGCGGGAGGTCCGAAGAACCCGCCGCAAGGCGGGTTTTTCCGTTGTGGAGGGAGGGCAGCCGGCCGCTGCGATGTGGACGGCCGCAATCGTGGACGCTTGGCGCCAGCGGTGTTCCCAGCCCAGACAGCCGCGGGCACCCGCAGCACGACGTGGGGTGCGCGGATCGGCTCCGTGTTCCCGGGCGTCCGCCTGCTGCCGGGGATGGCCGCGCCCCAGACAATCGCGCTGGTTCCGCCAGCGGCGTGGCAGGACAATATGCGGGCGGCGGTTCGCCGCGCACCCCCGGACCCCACATGACGCCCGACCTCGCTCCCCCCTGCACCCCGCTTGCCGATGTCGCCGGGGCGATGCGTACGCATGGCTATGCCGTGCTTGCGGCGGACGACGTGGCCGCACTTGCCGGCGTGCCGGTGGCGGCGTTCGATGACATCCGCGAAAGCTGGGAACGGTTGCCGCCCGACACCTACCTGCTGGATGGCGGCCGCTATCGCCGTCGCCGGCATTCGTGCTTTGTGGTCGACCACGAAACAGGCGGGCTGCAGCTTGCGCCGCACCGCGCGCACTGGCAGCCGCGCGACTACAACGCACTGCATGGCGGCATGCGCCGCTGGTTCGAGCCGGTCGAGGAACCGGTGGTGGCGGCACCGGCGTGGACCGGTCTGCTGCAGGGACTTGCCGGTCTCGGCGACGCATTGCGCGGCGCGCAACCCTGGTACGTGGAAGCGCACCAGTTCCGCATCGACACCAGCGACGGCATCGGCCGGCCGACGCCCGAAGGCGCGCATCGTGATGGCGTCGACCTGGTCGCCGTGTGCATGGTGGGCCGCCATGCGATCAAGGGCGGCGAGACCCGGGTGTTCGACGCCGATGGCCCGGACGGGCAACGCTTCACCCTGTCGGAGCCGTGGTCGCTGCTGCTGCTCGACGATGCGCGGGTGATCCATGAGTCCACGCCGATCCAGCCGGTGGATGGGCACGGCCATCGCGACACGCTGGTCATCACCCTGCGTGCGGGGAACTTCCAGGGCGACGAGTAAGGCGCGCCGTTGCCGCGGACCAACGTGGATCAACGCGGATCGAGATGCCCTGGGGCGCGCACGCTTCCGCGAACTATTCAGCCCAGCCTGCCTTCGTCACCTGTGCGGTGTGGCAACGCTCCTTCCCGGCGCTGATCCGCGCTCACCCGCGGCGGAAGCCACGGCCCGGACACGGCCGTTACAATTGCCGGCCTCTAATGTTCTTGCGGAGCGGCAATGAAGCTTGGTTCCCTGAAGGAGGGCGGCCGTGACGGCACCCTCGTCGTCGTCTCGCGTGACCTGGCCCGCGCCGTGCGCGCCGATGGCATCGCGCCGACCCTGCAGCGCGCACTCGAGGACTGGTCGAACACGGCCCCGCGCCTCAACATGCTCGCGCAGCAGCTGGAAGCCGGTGATGCCGCCGGCGCATTCGACCTCGACGTCAGCGCGCTCGCATCGCCACTGCCGCGCGCGTACGAATTCGTCGACGGTAGCGCCTACCTGCCGCATGTCGAACGGGTGCGCCGCGCGCGTGGTGCCGAGGTGCCGGAGAGCTTCTACACCGACCCGCTGATGTACCAGGCCACCAGTGCCGGCTTCCTTGGCCCGCGTGATCCGGTGCGCGTGGTCAGCGAGGACTACGGCATCGACCTCGAGGCCGAGATCGTGGTGATCACCGACGACGTGCCGATGGCCGCGACGCCGGAAGAGGCCGCGGGGCATATCCAGCTGGTCGGGCTGGTCAACGACGTGTCGCTGCGCAACCTGATCCCCGGCGAGCTCGCCAAGGGCTTCGGCTTCCTGCAGTCCAAGCCGCGCTCGGCGCTGAGCCCGGTGTTCGTCACCCCCGACGAACTCGGCGATGCCTGGCAGGGCAACAAGCTGCACCTGCCGCTGGTGACCCACGTCAACGGCGAATGGTTCGGCGCGCCGGAGGCCGGCGTGGACATGCAGTTCGACTTCGCACAGCTGGTCGCGCATGCAGCGAAGACGCGGCCGCTGTCGGCCGGCACCATCGTGGGCTCGGGCACCATCGCCAACCAGGACACCAGCAAGGGTGCCTCGTGCTTCGCCGAGAAGCGCACGGTGGAAGCGCTCGAGCACGGCAAGCCGCTGACCCCGTTCCTCTCCTTCGGCGACACGGTGCGCATCGAGATGCTGGATGCGCACGGCGAGTCGATCTTCGGCGCGATCGAACAGCGCATCGAACGACAGGCGGTCTGAGCACCGGCGCGCGCGGCATTCCCCGCGCGCGCTGAACGCGTTAAGGTGCACGGCTGGCACGGGGGTGCCCAAGGGGAACGGGGACACATGAGCGAGCGCCTGGCGCTGTATTCCTACTGGCGATCGAGCGCCGCCTATCGCGTGCGCATCGGCCTGAACCTCAAGCGCCTGCCGTACGACATCGTGCCCGTGCATCTGGTACGCAACGGCGGCGAACAGCTTGCGCCGGAGTACGCCGAGCACGCGCCGCAGAAGCTGGTGCCGATGCTGGTGCACGGCCAGCGCCGCATGCGGCAGTCGCTGTCGATCCTGGAATACCTCGACGAGGTCTGGCCGGAGCCGCCGCTGCTGCCGTCGACCGCGCGTGGGCGCCAGCGTGTGCGCGAACTGGCGCAGCTCGTCGCCTGCGAGATCCATCCGCTCAACAACCTGCGGGTGATGCGCTTCCTCGAGCACGAATGGAACGTGCCGCAGCCCGAGCGCGAGGTGTGGCTCAAACACTGGATGGTGGAAGGGCTGGGTGCGTTCGAGGCGCTGCTTGACGGCCATCCGTCCACCGATGCCTTCTGCGAAGGGACGACCCCGGGGTTGGCGGACTGCTGTCTGGTGCCGCAGCTCTACAACGCCCGCCGGTTCGGCGTCGACCTGTCGCCATTCCCGACGCTGCTGCGCATCGAGCAGGCCTGCCTGGCGCTACCGGCGTTCGATGCTGCGCGCCCGGAGAAGCAGCCCGACGCGCCCTGAGGCGCGTCGGCAATCGTAGTTACGGCCCTGCCGCGACGCAGGGCGGGTGAAGCGGGGCAGGGCGCCGGATGCTGTCCGGCGCGCCTGCAATCAGCGCAGCATTTCCTCGCCGTGCGAGTACACGTCGGCGTAGGGATCGTGCACGTCGCCGCCTTGGGAGAGCCGGAACTTCAGCGCCAGGCCATCGCGCGAGTCGGCCGCCTTCAGCGCCTCCTCCATCTCGATGCGGCCTTCCTTGTACAGGCGGAACAGGCACTGGTCGAAGCTCTCCATGCCTTCCTCCAGCGACTCCTCCATCGCCTGCTTGATCTCGTGCACCTGACCGCGGCGCAAGAGGTCGCGGATCATCGGCGTGTTGATCAGCACTTCCGCCGCCGGCATGCGCCGACCGTCCCGGCCGACCACCAGGCGCTGGCTGACCACCGCCTTGAGGTTGAGCGCGAGGTTCATCAGCACGTTCTTGTGCGCGGCCTCGTTGAAGAAGTTGAGGATCCGCTCGATCGTCTGGTCGGCGTTGTTGGAGTGCAGCGTCGCCAGGCACAGGTGACCGGTCTCGGCGAACGCGATCGCGGCCTCCATCGTGGTGGCGTCGAGGATCTCGCCGATCAGGATGACGTCGGGCGCTTCGCGCATCGCATTCTTGAGCGCGTTGTGGAACGTGTGGGTGTCGAGCCCCACCTCGCGCTGGTTGACGATCGACTTCTTGTGCCGGTGCAGGTATTCGATCGGATCCTCGATGGTGAGGATGTGCCCGGAGGTGGTGCTGTTGCGGTGGTCGATCATCGACGCCAGCGTGGTCGACTTGCCGGAACCGGTGGAGCCGACGATCAGCACCAGCCCGCGCGGGGCCATGACGATCTCCTTGAGCACCTGCGGCAGCTGCAGTTCCTCGATGGACGGTATGGTGCTGCGGATCGAGCGGATCACCATGCCCATCTCGCCACGCTGCTTGAACACGTTGACGCGGAAGCGCCCGGCGTCCTGCAGCGACAGCGCCATGTTGAGCTCGAGCTCGCGCTCGAACACCGGCACCTGCCCCTCATCCATCAACGAATAGGCGATCTTCTTGACCATCCCGGCGGGCAGCCCGGTGTTGCCGAGCGGGTACAGCTTGCCCTCGACCTTGATGTACACCGGCGCGCCGGTGGTCAGGAACATGTCCGACGCGTTCTTTTCCGTCATCAGCTTCAGGAAATAGCCGATGTCCATGCACGATCCCCTTGGTGTGGCCCGCCGGTCATTGCGCGGCGGGCACATGCTGCAGACAATTGGCCGCAGGTTCCCCTTCCGGCGCGGCCCGATGTCCACTTTCGCACACTTCCCACGGTTCCTGCAGGCCTGCGCACTGGCAAGCGTGCTGGCGCTCACAGCTTGCGCCACCGTTCCGCCGCCCACGTCGGAGGTCTCGACCGCGCAGCAGGCGGTGAGCCGTGCCGCCGGTGCCGATGCCGACCAGTACGCCTTCCAGGACATCGAGCAGGCGCGCGCACTGCTGGCGCAGGCGCAGTCCGCGCTCGCCGCCGGCCGCGACGCCGAGGCGCGTTCCGCCGCGCTGTCCGCGGCCGCGCTCGCCGACCTGGCCGCGGCCCGAAGCCGCGAGGCGGTCGCGCAGTCCGAACTCGCCCGCCACCGCGCACAGATCACCGACCTGCGCCGTCAGCTGCAGATCGACGAGGAATGAACATGAAAGCCACCGTTGCCGCGTTGCCGCTCTTCCTGCTGGCGGTCGCCTTCGCTGGGCCGGCCTGCGCCCAGGCGATCGACGAGACCGGCATCCTCGGCCGGCGCCTGCAGGCGCTCGAGGCGGACCCCGCCACCAGCGGCTTCGCGCAGCTGGAGCGCCTGCAGGCGCGCCAGGCGATCGATGCCTACGCCAACGCCCGCGCGCGCGATCGCGATGCACTGCGCCAGGTGGCCGGCTGGCGCGTGGACACCGCGGAAACCGCGGTGCGTACCGAGGCGCTGCGTCGGGAGATCGACCGCCTCGACCGCACCCGCGCCGATCTGCTGGTCGAAGCCAGCCGTCAGGAAGCCGCCCGCGCGCGCGCCGAAGCCGAGCGGCTGCGCATCCAGGCACAGATCCAGGCCGAGGAGGCCGCGCGCCTGCGTGCGGCCGCGGATTCCGAATTCACCGCGCGCCAGCAGGCGGAAACGGTGCTCGAAGGGGTGGCCAGCGACCAGGCCGCGAAGCTGCGGGCCGCGCGTGCGCGCGACGCCGAACTGGCCCGCCGCGAAGCCGAGCTGATGCGGCAGGCCGAACAGGACATCGACTGAGTTCGCCTTCGGCCTGGGCCGCGTGCTCAGACGGGGTTCAATAAAATCAAGGGCTTGGGTGAATGGGGCGTGGTCGCGCAGTGATGCGATAATCGCCCCGCGGGTGTCACGTCACCCCATCTGACCGGTCCCGCAACACGGTCGCCTGGGCGCTTGCCGGCCCTGTGGCCGAGGAGTAGGGTCGGATCGAAGCGGTGCCATCGCGGCACCGCCATCCAGGCCACTGCATATGTCGTACGTGCCCATTGCCGAAGCCGCGTCAGCCCGCCCGACCGCGGTGCTGCGCGGCCGGATGGCAGGGCGCACCCCGCATGGCCTGACCCCCTGGAACGCCCCGGTATCCGCCGGGGCGTTCCTGTCTGTGCAACAGAGCTGCTGACAGGAGGCTTCCATCATGTTCGAAGGGCAACCCCAGGCCGAAATCGAAGCGGTGTTCCAGGCCAATCCAGAATTCCGGCGCCTGTACCACCACCACAAGGAACTGGACAAGAAAGTCATGGATGCCGAACTCGGCGTGCTGCCGATCGATGAGACGACCCTGGCGCAGATGAAGCGCGAAAAACTCCAGGCCAAGGACCGACTGGTCCAGATGTACGACAGCCTGCAGAACCACTGATCGTGTCCCAACCCGCGGGCGCCCCCGGTTCCCTCGTCGGCCGGGGCCGCCCGCGGGGTATCGGGGAGACGGGGATGCGATAATCGGCGGTCCGCTCAAGCCTGCGATCCCGATGCCCATCCACGCCTCCGTCCTCGAACTCATCGCCGACACGCCGATCGTCCGCGCCCAGCGCCTCGACACCGGCGTGTGCGAGCTCTACTTCAAGCTCGAGAACCAGAACCCGGGCGGGTCCATCAAGGACCGTATCGGCATGAGCATGATCGAGGCCGCGGAGGCCCGCGGCGACATCAGGCCCGGCGACACCCTGGTCGAGGGCACTGCCGGCAACACCGGCATTGGCCTGGCGCTGGTAGCGCAGCAGAAGGGCTACCGCCTGGTCCTCGTCGTCCCGGACAAGATGAGCCGCGAGAAGATCTTCAACCTCAAGGCGATGGGCGCCGAAGTGGTGCTGACCCGCTCGGACGTCGGCAAGGGGCATCCGGAGTACTACCAGGACCTCGCCGCGCGCGTCGCCGCCGAGACCCCGGGCGCGTACTTCATCAACCAGTTCGGCAACCCCGACAACCCGGCCGCGCACGAGCACGGCACCGGGCCCGAGATCCTGCGGCAGATGGCCGAGGTCGGCGGGCTGGATGCGATCGTGTTCGGCTGTGGCAGCTCCGGCACCATGACCGGCCTGTCGCGCTGCTTTGCCGAGCACGCGCCCGATGTGGAGATGATCCTCGCCGACCCGGTCGGCTCGATCCTCACCGAATACATCAACGAGGGCACGCTCAGCGACAAGTCCGCCAGCTGGATGGTCGAGGGCATCGGCGAGGACTTCCTGCCGTCGATCTCCGACTTCTCGCGGGTGAAGAAGGCCTATGCGATTGGCGACAAGGAAAGCTTCCTGACCGCGCGCGAGCTGCTGGAGAAGGAAGGCATCCTCGGCGGGTCGTCCACCGGCACCCTGCTGGCCGCGGCGCTGAAGTACTGCCGCGAGCAGGCCACGCCGAAGAAGGTGCTGGTGTTCGTCTGCGACACCGGCAACAAGTACCTGTCGAAGATGTACAACGACTACTGGATGCTCGACAACGGCTTCCTCGAGCGTGAGCAGCACGGCGACCTGCGCGACCTGATCCTGCGCCCGTACGCACAGCGCGACACCGTGGTGGTGGCGCCGACCGACCTGCTGGTCACCGCCTACCAGCGGATGAAGCTCTACGACGTCTCCCAGTTGCCGGTGATGGAGGGCGACCGGCTGGTCGGCATCGTCGACGAGTCCGACGTGCTGCTGCACGTGTATGGCGAAGAGGCCCGCTTCCGCGACCCGGTCTCGACCGCGATGGTCAGCAAGCTCGACCGGCTGGACGTGAAGTCGCCGATCGAGGCGCTGCTGCCGGTGTTCGACCGGGGGCAGGTGGCGATCGTGGTCGACGGGGAGCGGTTCCTCGGCCTGATCACCCGCATCGATCTGCTGAACTATCTGCGGCGGCGGGTGCAGTAAGACGGATCCACCGCCTCGATCCTCACTCTGCCGTCCGCGGGAGAACCTGCTCAAACCCTTCTCCCGCGCGCGGGAGACAGATCGGCAGGAGTGCCGATCTGGACGGCGAAGCCGCCTGCAAGGCGAGCGACATGGATGTCGCGAGTCCAGGTGGCCCAACGGGCCGGATGAGGGCGCTTTGCGTCACCACTGAACCGAAGATTCAGCCCTCGCTGCTAGAATCGGGCCACTTTTACGGAGTCCCCCGATGTCCGACAAATCCCCCGCGCATGACGAGCGCGCGCTTTCGCTCGCGACCCTGGCGATCCACGGCGGTCAGCATCCGGATCCGTCCACCGGCGCGGTGATGACGCCGATCTACGCGACGTCCACCTACGCCCAGTCGAGCCCCGGCGAGCACCAGGGCTTCGAGTACTCGCGCACGCACAACCCCACGCGCTTCGCCTATGAGCGCGGCGTCGCCGCACTCGAAGGCGGCAGCCGCGGCTTCGCGTTCGCTTCGGGCCTGGCCGCGTCGTCAACTGTGCTGGAACTGCTGGATGCCGGCAGCCACATCATCGCCATGGACGACGTCTACGGCGGCACCTACCGCCTGTTCGAGCGTGTCCGCCGCCGCACCGCCGGGCTGGAAGTGAGCTGGGTCGACCTCAGCGACACCGACGCATTCGAGGCGGCGATCCGCCCCGAAACCCGGATGGTCTGGATCGAGACGCCGACCAACCCGATGCTGAAGCTGGTCGACATCGAGAAGATCGCCGCGATCGCCCGAAAGCGCGGCCTGCTGGTGGTGGTCGACAACACCTTCGCCTCGCCGATCCTGCAGCGTCCACTCACGCTGGGTGCCGACCTGGTGCTGCACTCGGCAACCAAGTACCTCAACGGCCACTCCGACATGGTCGGCGGCATGGTCGTGGTTGGTGACAACGCCGAGCTCGCCGAGCAGCTGGCGTTCCTGCAGAACTCGATTGGCGGCGTGCAGGGTCCGTTCGACAGCTTCCTCGCCCTGCGTGGCCTGAAGACGCTGCACCTGCGCATGAAGGCGCACTGCGAGAATGCGCAGGCGATCGCCGAGTTCCTGCAGGGGCATTCCGCCGTGGAGCAGGTGATCTATCCGGGGCTCGCGTCGCATCCGCAGCACGAGCTGGCAAAGAAGCAGATGGACGGTTTCGGCGGCATCGTCTCGGTGCGCGTCAAGGGCGGCTACGAGGCGGCCAAGCGCTTCTGCGAGCGCACGCAACTGTTCACCCTGGCCGAATCGCTGGGCGGCGTGGAGAGCCTGGTCAACCACCCGGCGGTGATGACGCATGCGTCGGTGCCGGTGGAGCGGCGGGCGACGCTGGGGATTGCGGATGATCTGGTGCGGTTGAGTGTGGGGGTGGAGGCCGCGACCGATCTGACTTCCGATCTCGACGCAGCCCTGCGATAACAGAAAAGCCCCGGGTAACCGGGGCTTTCGACCTTTACGAACGGTCCAACGCGCCGTTTTCTACTTCGTCAGAGGACATTCGATCCGCACGCCTTCCCGGCCTGCCTTGCTCAATGTGTCCCAATAGAAAGCGCAGGCGAGCATGTTCGTGCTCGAGCTCTTCATCGCCGACATGGCGTTCACCATGAGCTGGGGTTGCCCGACGATCTCATCCAGCCTGCTCTGGTCCACATCCTCTTCGGCGAACTGCAACGTGCCCGAGCCATCGAGCTCGTGCACGTCCTTCAACAGTTCGACGAGTCCGAATTCATTGGTCGGAGCCGAGGAGCCCGGAGCAGGATCACCGCCAAGAATCACCTCGACGCGCACCTTTTCCCCTGCGCTGGCCAGTGCCTGCTCCGCGTCGGGGGGCAGCGTCACCTCGATCTTGACTCCAGTCACCTCGGGCGGCGGGCCCGCAGGGGAGTTCGCCACCTGGGCCGGCACCGTCTGATCCGCGCTCGACGCAGTGGCGGTCTGGTCGCCATCCGCGTCGGTATCGGCTTCCCGGCGCGCACAGCTGGCGAGCAGCACGGCGAGCGCGAGGAAGGCTGTCATTTTCGTTAGAGCGTTGAGCTTCATCGGGTAGTCCGCGTCAATCAGAAATGGGAGGGGAAAGCAGCAACGGCGCAGGGGGACGCTGAGGGGGCAGTACCGGGCCTGGCGGTTGTACCGGCAACGCCTCTTCCAGATCCAGCAGATCGAAGCGGTCGGCGACCACTCGGCTGAGCTCGGTTGCCTGATCCTGTGATTCCACGATGTACGGAATGATCAGGAGCACGAGCTCGGTCTTTGCCTGCTTCAAGGTCTGACTCTTGAAAAGATTGCCGAGGATGGGAACATCCTTGATGAACGGTATTCCGCTCTCGGTATTGGTGTTGCTCGTCGATATCAGACCGGCCATCACCACGGACCCGCCATCCCGAAGGCTGAGGGAAGTGTTGAGGCTGCGATTGAAAATCGACGGCGATCCGGCCGTTGAGTCGGAGCTCAGCGGAAGCGCCTCGCTGACTTCCTGGCTGATCTCCAGGTCGATCCGGTCATCCGAATAGACCGTCGGCTTGATGTTGAGAATTACGCCCGTCTTCCGATACTGGATCGACTGCAGCAGGTTGGTGTTGCCATCCGTCTGCTGGTTCGAGGTCGTGGTCATGGTGACTGTCGGAACCTCCGTGCCGACGTCGATGCTCGCCTCGCTGCCGCTTTTCACCAGCAGCCTCGGCGTGGAAAGGATGCTGACACGGTTGTCGGATGCGAGCGCCGTCAATGCAAGCCGGTTCTGACCTGCAACATCAACCAGGTAGGTCAGCCCACCTGATGGTCCCGGGTTGTTTCCGCCGGAGCCGCTACCGCTGTAGATGCTGCCGTCGAAGCGCCCCCAGCCATTCTTGGCGAACCAGCTCAGGCCGTACTCGAGATCGTCATTGAGCGTTACCTCCGCGATCGTGACTTCGATCATGACCTGGCGAGGCGCGCGGTCCATCTGGCGGATCAAGCCGAGCATCCGTTCCCATTGCGCGGGATCACCCTGGAAGATGAGCGCATTGCGTGGCTCGTCGACGAGGATCGACGAGCCCGGTGCCGTGCGAACTGCGGCTGCACCCTGGCTGGGCGCTCCGCCAGCAGTCCCTGCCCCCGCCGTAGCGGCCGGAGTGTTGGCGGTGGTCCCCTGAAGGCTGTTGGTAAGCACACTGGCAATGTCGATCGCCTTCGTGTTTCGCACCTGGTAATAGAACATTGATTCGGAACCGGCGTGCTGGCTCGGCCGATCGAGTTCGCGTGCCCACGAGACCGCGTAATTCAACGTGTCCTGGCTGGTCGCGAACACGATGACGGAATTCGCTGCAGCGATCGGCAGCACGATCACGCTTGCGGGCGAACCGGCGCTACGGTTTGCGCTGTACCCCTGGAGATTGAGGACTTCAGTGAGCCGGTTTGAAAGTTCGTCAGCCGTCATGAAGACAGGCTCGAGCCGTGTGCTGACCCGACCCCGCATCAGCGGCCTGTCAAAGACACGAAGTGCTTCGATTGCCTGACGCACCTGGCTCGGGCGCCCCTGCAGCAGGATTGCATTGCGCGCGGTCTCCTCGGTGATGCGCAACTCCTGGCCGAACAACGTCGTCAACCAGCGAACAGCGTCACCGCTACGGACCACCTCAAGCTCGATCAGCTGGAACACGGGCCGATGGGAAGTGGGAACACTTGGTAATGCGCGACCGCTGACAACCAAAGGGGGGGTCGCGGACGTGCCCTGCGCCGCCATCCGCAACTGCACCAGGCCACCCTCGAACTCCACGGACACCCCATATTCCGCCAGCACCTGTCGTGTGAGGCGGAACAGTTCGATCGGGCGCAGGTTCTCCTGGGTGTTGAGCGTCACCAGCTCCTGAAGTTGCGCTACCTGTGGGTCGATGTTGAGGTTCAGGCCGAGGATATTGTTGAACACCTCGTTTGCCAGAACGGTGATCGGCAAGTCCTGTACGTTGATTCGTACGGGCGTGTCGGGCATCGGCGGCAACATTTCGCCGGAGCCCAGTGAAACGCTTGCACTGCTGGGCATGTCCACGCGCGGCGTGGCGCTCTGGACCAGATCCGTGGGCTGTGCGCTGTTGTCCACGATGGGGTCGGCCTGCACATACTGCGGCTTCGCTGGAACAGCGAGCGGAGCTGGTGCGCGGGTCCGTTCGTGTGGGCTTGCGCAGGCCGCCAGGAGCGTAACGGCAAACGCGATGCCGATGGTTGGGCGATAAAAGGTCATGAAGCTCTCTTATTCCGAAGCAGCTGGCGTGACATCACACGAGCCCGACGAGCGGATGGGTTGCTTGCGGTGCATCTGGTAAACGCGTGTGCAGCCTTCGAGGTCAACTGTGATTGTGTCGCGGTCGATGCTGACCAGCCTGCTTCCATCCGGCAGCAATTCCCCGGCGACGAGGCGGCGCGCCTGCCTGGTCCCCGCTTCAATCACCAGTGCCTGCGTAAGTCCGGCTTCGGTCAGCCCGGCAAGCTGCCATGCCACGGCTGCAGACGGTGCGTCCCCACCCTCCGATGCGTCCGCCTGCCATCGCAACTTCCCTGCCTCGGTGAAGGCGTCGGAGGAGAAGCGGGCGATCTGCTCGCGCGGGGGGAGCGACCATTGGCCCACATCGTCACGTTGACGCGGGATGGGCGGCGGTGGCCACGAGGCACCAATGATAAGGCCTCCTATGATGCAAGCTGCCACGACAAGGTACACACGCCTCATGGCGTTGCCTGCTGGTCAGCCGGCGCAATCCGGTAGAACGCATTGACGCCAAAGCTCGCCAGCTGATTGACGTCACTGCGAATCTCCGCGCTCTCGATCACGACGAGATTGGCACTGCTCTCGATCTGTCGTGCCACATTGAGGGCCTCGCGTGCCGTCATCCCGGCGCGCAGGGTGGCGCGAATCCGGAACAGGCCTGGCATCGATTCCACCGGGGCCGCGCCCTCCACGGAAATGCGAACGCTTTCGGTGTCGGCGATGCTGTTGCCCAGCCCGGCAAGCCAGCCCTGCACGGCGGCCTGCGCAACGCCGCTGGTGGGGGCAGATGGAATCTCCGCCAGAAGGCTTTCGTGCAGCTCAGCCGACTCGCGCTGGCGCGCGATCCAGACGTCCTGGCCCTGCAACGAACGGATCTGGCGCAGACGCGCCTCCTGCTCGATGGACATGTCCTGCGCGTGCGATCGCAGACTCTCGAGTCCCTGCAAGCCAAGGACGGCAGCGAGAACGCCGATCACCAACAATGCCCATCGCAACCAGGGGGTCGCGTTGAGCTGCTCGCGAAGCTTGGCAGTCAGCTGGGCTCGATTCACGTCTCACCAGTCGGCGGCAGCACGGGCGTGATAAGCGCGCGGATAACGATCTCGCCACCACGCCCGACATCAGTGGTAACTCCTTCGAAATAGGGCGAGGCTTCCCAGGTTTCGACCAGGGACTGCGGATCCGCGTTTGCTCCTGACAATGTGATCTCCACGCGTTCCGGCACCGGCTGGCTCCACTGAGAGATGTGCGCATCGCCGGGAACAAGCCGGGCGGCTTCGGCCAGCAGCTCGATGAGCGAGCGGGGAGCGCGCAGGGCGATCAGCTGGTCGATGGCAACCCGATGGCCGTCAGCGGCTTCGCGCGCCGCAAGAATCCGCTTGAGCGGATCGTCGAGCTGCTCCGCTGCGCGCTCGGCCTGCAAGGTGTCCAGGTGACTCCTCAACAGACTGCCCGTCTGTACTGCCGCAATGGTAACCACCAGCAAGGCTGCCGCGAGAGCGGCAGTGGGTAGATGCCGCTCCAGTCCGGAGAGCTGCAAGGACGCGCGCCCCGTGCCCGTCCGAGCGCCCCAAGGCCTGGCCTGCGTACTCGACTCCACTGCCGCGGGCGCGCCCACCCCCGGGGATACCTGCCCTGCGGCGCGGACATAGCTGTGCCATTGCTCGGCGGTGGGTAACGTGGGCCACCATCGACTGGCGGTCAGCGATCCTTCGTGCCAGACGCGCCCCTCGAAACCTTCGTGAAGCGCGAGAAGCTCGGCCCCGGTGGTATGGGGACTTCTGACATACAGGGGTTCGGGCTCGAAGCGGACCTTGCCCACGCGCACCTGCCTTGACGACAGCAGTTCCTCGACCCTCGATCGCGACCAGTACCACACTGCGGCCCGGCCATCGGGCCCCCAGGCAACGCCAAACTCCGGGTCCGGGAACGGCGCGGCACGCCGTACGGCCAGGCCGACGAAATCGCGCTGCTGCTTCTCCGGAACCCGGCTGGCATCCACGTGCACGAACAGGCAAAGTGCCCGCCCGACGAGGCAGACGAGGGCATCACTGCCTTCACTCTCCAGCGTCAGGTTCGAGTCTTTTCCCAGCAGGATCCGGCGGGGTGAAAAGCGGCGTTGAAGGCGCTTCACCCAGGGCATCGTCCGATTGATTCTCACGCGCGAGGATGACCTCGTAGTCGATTTGCCAAGGCGGACCACCGATGGCGTAAGGCGTCAGGCTCCAGTGAACGAGTCTCTTAACGCCTCGACGACGATCCCACAGGATAAGGTTGCCGGCCCGGTTTGGAAAGAGGGTGACGTTGTCCTCCATGAAAGGCGGGATGGGGAACAATTCCCGCACCTGCCAAACGGAGACGATCGGGGAGTGCACCCGGTATGAAACCAGTCGCTGTGCGCTGGCCTCGTCCATGCCCGGGATCAGCGCCAGCACGCTTGCGGGAGCACTGTTGAGGTTGATGGTGCCACCGCGGTGCGCGGAAAGAATGCCCAGAAGCCGGTCATCGTCCAGGGACGCAAGCGCGTCATCCCATTGCAGGATGCGCCGGAACTCCAGGGGCGTGGCAACGGCCCGGTTGGGCGGCGGCGGGCGGCCAGCCTTCTCGTAATGCTCCGCTTCGGCCCCGTCCAGGCGGTGGAGTGAGTCGGGATCCTGATAGTCGAGCCGTTTGGCTTCCAGGCCGGACCACTGTTCGGGTGGCACCCCCAGCTTGGAGTAGAAGGCCTCGAGCAGTGCAGGCGAAGCCCAGTTCGGGCTCAGCAGCCCTGCATCGTCCTGCAGTGCGAACGCCGCGTTTCCGAGGCCCCGGTAGCTGGTCCCATCGAGCCGGATGTCGTTGCCCGTGGGTAGCGCACTTGCGCCATCCGCATCGTCATCGAGCATTGCAGCCGTTGCAGCAGGCGATGGGAGCGCCGCAAGGCCGGCAATGTTTCGCCGATGGGTGGAGAGCATGAACAGCAGCGTCTCCTGCGTGGAGCGCATATCGAGATCGCCCTCGAAGCGCTCGATCTCGACCTGGGCTTCTTCCACTGCGCGCCGCCCGGACGTGGCAACCGCCGACGCGAGTACGGTCAGCACCACGACCAGCGCCAGCACGATCACGAGTACGAAGCCGCCTTCTGACTGGCGGCGCCGCTTCGGACTAATCCGTCTCGGGTTCATACATCACCGGAACCGGATTGCGCATGCCGATCACCGGGGCCAGCCAGACCCGCTGATCCCCAAGTGCGCCTTCAAGAACCAGACCCACGGCGGCCGGCAGGTGGTCGTTGAGGCCCAGCGCGGGTGGCCATTGCGGGTGCAGGCCACCTTCCGGGTCGAGATACTCGAATCGGGCGTCGGCGACTTCACCCAGAGGCAGCTCCAGCGCCTGGCTCCCTTCCTCCAACGACAGGACCACCACGCCACCCGCCCCGCGTTCGATCCGCCAGCTCACCGCGGTGGCGCCACCCTGTGTTGCGAGCACCGGTTGCAGTGTCACGCCTGTCCACTGGTCCCCTTGGCCCGCGAAGGGCGTATCTTCCACCGGGTGCAGCCCCCGGACTGACGATTCCAGCCAGCTGCGCGACAGCATCATCTGCCGGCCCTGCAGGGTCAGGGTTTCGATGGCGGCATTTGCGCGTCGCCATTGCCCCAGTGACTGGAACCCGAGCGCCAGGGCCATGCTGGCGATGACCAGTACCACCAGCATTTCCAGCAGGGTCATGCCGGACTCACTGGACCTGCTCATTCTTCTTCCAGGTTGATGGGGCGGGTGATCTCCCATCCGGCCTTTCGGAAGTTGAAGGTCCGTACCACGCGCTCGTCGCGCAGGGCCTCCACCTCGACGTCGTAGAGGATGAAGTCGAACTGGGTGGGAAACCCGACGCTGCTCAGCCCTGGCCGACGCTCCGTCAGTTCCGTGGCCTGCCAGCGCACCTGCAACGGCCCGATGTCGCGCTCACCCCTGGGGTGTTCGAAAGGATTGATGTCCTCGACCAGTGCCAGTGCGGTGCGGGCGTCCTCGAGCGACCGCGCCTGTGCCTGCGCCCGGGTCAGTGCGAAGGTGGATGTGGACAGCCAGCTGTAGAGCGCCAGCAGCGACGTGGCCATGACCACCATCGCCACGATGGCCTCCAGCAGGGTGAACCCGGTCGCGCGCGCACGTACGGGCGGTCGGCAGGCGCGCACCGTCACTGGCCGTCCGCAGCAACGCGGCGCACCGCGCAGAACGGTGCTGCCACACGGAAATCGATGAGCTGGCGCGTGGTATGCAGGATGCCCGCGGCATCCGAACACGCACCGTTTGCGCGCACCGTCAGTGGTGAGTGCATTTCGAGGCGCCAGCCGTCGGGCAGCTCGACGTGCGTCGCATCCGGTATCGCCAGGTCCTGGGTCGTAGGGTCCGGCAGGACAAGTTCGCGTCCGGCCGCGCGCGCGCGCAGCGGCAGCGCGCTGATGGACTGCAGCACCTCGTCCACCTCACCGGCTTCGCGCCAGCTGGTGATCATCCGGTAGCCCGCCGGGGCCACCAGCGACGTCGCCAGCGCGAGCAGGGCAACCACCACGAGGATTTCCAGCAGGGTATAGCCCCGCACGCGACTCACGAATCCGGCAGTTGACCGACATCGGCGTCGTGGCCCTCGCCACCGCGCTGGCCGTCGGCACCGAACGAGTACAGGGTGAAGGAATGGTGCCCGGACGGCCTGGGCGAGTACTGGTACGCATTGCCCCATGGATCCTGCGGCACGCCGTCTTCCAGGTAAGGACCCTGCCAGCGCTGCGCCATCGCAGGGTCTGTCGGGCGTTCCGTCAGCAGCCGGAGGCCTTCCTCCTGCGTCGGCACCCGGCCGATGTCCAGGCGCATCGTTTCCAGAGCCCCGCGCAGCATCCGCACCTGGGTCTCCGCGGTCTGCACCTTGGCGCGGTCCGCCTGGCTGAAGAGCCGCGGCCCGACCAGGCCCATGATGAGGCCGATGATCACGAGGACCACGATCATCTCGAGCAGGGTGAACCCGCGCGCCAGGCGGGGCTTGGAGGGATGGCGGCGCATACGCATGTCGGAGATCCAGGACGGGACCCGCCCATTCTATCCGCGCGCAGGCGTGCGGGGAGGGGTTGTAGTCGGGCCATGACACAATACGCGCCCGAAATGCCGCCGGATCCGTAATGAGTGCCCAGCCTGCCATCGGGGATGCGCCCCCCCTGCTCGGTGAGCTGCTGCTCGCCCGCGAGGCGATCCGGCCTTCCGATCTCGAGCGGGCGCTGGAACTGCAGCGCTCCGTGGGCGCGCGGCTGGGCAGCTTGCTGGTGCGCATCGGTGCGTTGTCGGAAGACCAACTGGTCGAGGCACTGTCCAGCCAGCTGGCGCTGCCGGTTGTCGGGCGCGACGTCGCCCTGCCAGCGACGCCCGGCGAATGGGTGCTTCCCGAAGGTGGGGGTGAACCGGGGTTCGACTGGCTGCAGGACCGCGAGGTGCTGCTGTGGCAGGACCCGGATGGCCAGGCCTGGTGTGCGGGTCGGGATCCGCTTGATCCCTCGCTGCGCGAAGCACTGGACTATCTGTATGCCGGTCGCGACATCCGCCCGGCGCTCGCGCCGGCCCAGCTGGTGGAACGCACCCTTGACCAGCTGATCAGGGAGCAGGGCGAGGGCGGTCGCTACGACGGCGACGATGTTCGCCACCTTCGCGAGCTGGCCGAAGAGGCGCCGGTGGTCGAGCTGGTCAACAACCTGATGGCGCAGGCAGTGGAGCAGCGCGCCTCGGACATCCACCTGGAGCCCGAAGAACACCAGTTCGTGGTCCGCTTCCGGATCGATGGCGTGCTGTATGCCCGCCTGCGCCTGCCACGCGAGCGCTTCAATGCCGTGGCATCGCGCCTGAAGCTCATCTCCGGCATGGATATCGCGGAGCGCCGGTTGCCGCAGGACGGCCGCCTGAGCACGCGGGCCAGCGGCCAGCTGATGGACATCCGCGCCTCCGCGCTGCCCGGTGTTCACGGCGAATCGATCGTGCTGCGCCTGCTGCCCAAGGAGCGCAAGGATCTTGCGCTGGAGCGGCTGGGCATGGAGGCCGACCATCTGCAGATGCTGCAGGGATGGAGCCGGGAGGCTCACGGCATCGTGCTGGTCACCGGCCCGACCGGTTCGGGCAAGTCGACCACCCTGTACGCCACGCTGGCCGCCAGCAACGACGGGCTGAAGAAGATCATCACCGTCGAGGACCCGGTGGAATTCCAGCTCCCCGGCATCACCCAGATCCAGGCCCATGCCGATATCGGGCTGACCTTCGCGACCGCGCTGCGGTCCATCCTGCGCCAGGACCCTGACGTGATCATGGTGGGCGAGATCCGCGACCGCGAGACCGCCGAGATCGCCATCCAGTCCGCGCTGACCGGGCATCTGGTGCTGTCGACCGTGCATACCAATGACGCGCTGGGTGCGTTCACCCGTCTCATCGACATGGGCGTGGAGCCGTTCCTGGTCGCCACCCCGCTGAAGGGGGTGCAGGCGCAGCGGCTGGTGCGGCGGCTTTGCGCCCAGTGCGCCCGCCCGGGCGCATCCGTGCTGCCGGCCATCATGGAGGAAGCCGCGCACTGGGCCGGGCGCGTCCTTGGCGCAGGCTCCGAGCCAAGGTGGATGGAGGCCGTCGGCTGCCCCCACTGCCAGGGCACGGGGTATCGCGGCCGCGTCGGTATCTACGAACTGGTGCCGGTCGACGAGGCCATGCAGCAGTCGGTGGTCGCGGGTGCAACGCACCAGCAGCTGCGTGCCATGGCGCGCGAGCGCGGCTACCGCTTCCTGCGCGAGGACGGCCTGCTCAAGGCCTGGCAGGGCATGACCACGGTGGATGAAGTGCTGCGGGTGACGGCAGTCTGATGGCGAGGTTCCGGTTCAAGTCGATCAACGCCGAAGGGGCGGTGCTCGAGGGCGACATCGCTGCCGCGACCGAGCGTGAAGCGGCGCGGCTGCTCGAGCGCCGGGGGTTGTCGGTGGTATCGCTGCGCCCGGACAAGGTCCAGGCCCTCCCGGGCAGGCGGGGCCTGCGCGAGCGCCGCATGCGCGGTCGCGACGTCATCCTGGCGCTGCATGAACTCTCCACCCTGCTGGAGTCCGGGGTGGGCCTGGCCGAGGCGGTCGGCGCGCAGTCCCGGTCGGCACACCATCCGCGCCTGCTCGCGGCCTTCGAGACCATTTCGGCCGCTCTGCGTCGAGGTCAGTCGTTCTCGCAGGCGTTGCTCGACACCGGCCTCCCGTTGCCGCCATACGTCGGGACCCTGGTGCTCAGCGGTGAGAAATCCGGCCAGCTGGGCAAGGCGCTGCGGGATGCGGTGAGCCAGATGGAATACGACCAGCAGGTGCAGTCGGAGATCCGCCAGGCGCTGACCTACCCAGCGGTGCTGGTGACCGCGGGCATCGGGGCGGTCATCCTGATGTTCACCTTCGTCGTCCCCAAGTTCGCCACGCTGCTGACGCGCGCGGACGAGCTTCCATGGCTCGGGTGGGCCGTGCTCAGTACCGGCATGTTCGCCCGTGAATACTGGTGGGTGCTATTGGTGCTGCTGGCAGGGGCAGGCGCTGCAGCCTGGCGCTCGCTGCAGGATCCGCAGGCACGGGCCAGGGGTTACGAGCGCCTGGAATCGCTGCCGGTCATCGGCGCCTGGCGGGTGGAGGCCGAGACCGCGGCGTGGGCGCGCATCCTCGCCACGCTGCTGGGCAACCGGGTGCCGCTGCTGGATGCCTTGTCACTCGCCCAGGCCGGCGTGCGCGCGCCCGGCCGGCGCGCACGCCTGGATGACGTGGTGCGCAACGTCCGCGCCGGCGCGACGCTTGCGGACTCCCTGGAGGAGCAGGCCACCCTCACCGCCACCGGCTACAACCTGATCCGAGTGGGCGAACGCTCGGGCGAGTTGCCCGCCATGCTGCAGTCACTCGCACGGCTGTGCGAAAACACCGGTCGCGCCCGCATGAAACAGTTCCTTGCGCTATTGGAGCCGCTGGCGATTTTGCTCATAGGTTCGGTGATTGGCGTGATCATGATCGGGATCATCCTGGCCATCACCAGCGCGAACGATATCGCCGTCTAGCACGACATCAGCTAACGCGCTGAGCGCGGTGCTCCGCACGTCGGCAAAATTGGCCAAAACCCTTGCTTTTTCTGTGAAGGGCGCGTCAATTTTCCGTCGCATGTGACGATGTAAGCAGTCCCATGATGATGAATAGGCCCGTCTCCTAGTCAGGTAGTCGTCCTGATCCTGAAGAGGCGGGATCGTGCTTGACGCTGCACTAAGGGTTGGTTAACGTTCGGCGGTAGCTTGCGGTTCGGGGGGTCCGGGGGACATGTCGTCTGTCCAGGCTTCAAGGATGCAACCGGTTGCCAGAGGGTTCGCCCGACGGTACCGGGGAGAACGGGTAACCGGTAAGAGCTACTTGCAAACTAAACGTTTAGTTGCCTACACCTAATGGAGTTACAGATGACGAAGTTCAACAAGACCCTGCTCGCCGCTGCTGTGGCCGCCGCGGTCGCGCTGCCGGGCCTCGCCTCGGCGGCCTCGCTCTCCTATGAGGCGAACCAGCAGATCACGTTCGCCAAGGACCTGATCGTCAATAACGGCACCACCATCAACACACCCAGCGAGCTCACCTTGCGCGCCACCGGCGATGACGCCACGCGCATCGCGACTGTTACGCCGGCCAACAATGCTGTTACGGTCAAGGTAACGCTGACCAACGGTGCGAAGTTTGACGCCACCGCTGACGCCCGTACCTTCGTGGAGGGCTTCCTTGTTGGTGCCCAGCTGGGCGGCACCGGCCAGAACCTCGTTGGCCTCCTGGTTGGCGCGCCGTACTACTCGGCTGACGGCCAAGAACTGAATTTCACCTTCAATGCTCCGGGGCAGGGCGCGGTGGGCGCAGCTGGCGACTACGCGCTGCGTCTTAACAGCATGCAGGTGACGAATCTGGTTCAGGGTCTTTTTACCCAGAATTTTATCGGTGCGGAAATCACTGCCCAGAACTCGGTCGGTCAGCAGATTCTTGCTGCGGGTGAAACGATTGCCCGTTCCGTTTGGGGTTTGAACATTACGTCCAGCCCGGCTGCTAACACCGACACGCGCATTGACGTTGCTGGCGGCGGTACCGGTGCCAACGCATACGGCCGCAAGACCCGCTTCTCGCCGACGGGCTCCGTGGGTGGCGCAAACGTTCCTGCTGCCGTCAACACGCTGTGGTCGCCTGGCTCGATCGTCATCGACATCGCCAAGGCCATGGAGACCGGTGCGGGTGCGACCGAGAGCTATGTCAACAACTTCAGTGCTGTGGCTACTAATCCGCAGTACAACGTTGTTGCCACCGCGCAGATCAAGATCGACGTGAAGGGCTCGAACCTGAGGGCGTTCGGCGGCGGCGATGCTTTCCTTAATTCCGCTGCAAGCTGTGATGCGACGGGCAGCCTCGCCGGCGTCGTGAACGCCGCGGGCGATACGATCGCATTCGAGGCAGCAGCCAGCAATGATCTGTTCGCCAACGTCACCAATGCTTCACCGACTCCCAGCACCGTGTACGTCTGCCTGCGTGCCGATGATAGCGATGAGATGATTGCGCAGGCGCTGTCGGCCAGCGTCAATGTCGATTACCAGCTGTCGACCCAGCGTCGCAACCCGCCGGCCGTTAACGTTAACCTGTCGCCGCTGCAGATCAACGGCAGCACGATGGTGTTCCAGAACGTCAACCCGGGCGCCAACAGCCGTGCGCAGTCGTTCCTCCGCATCACCAACAACACTGCGGACGTCTGCCCGGTCACGCTTGACGCCAAGGACGACGCAGGTCGCCTGAGCGGTGAGGTCACCTTCAACCTGCCGGCGCACGCCTCGCAGCACTTCAACTCGGACGAGCTGGAGAACGGTTCCTCGAAGGGCAACGGCTCCTTCGGCGACGGCACCGGCCGCTGGTACGTGCGCGTCACCGCCGAGTGCGATTCGTTCAAGGCTTCGGCGCTGAACCGCAACCTCGACACCGGCGTGGTCACCAACCTGACTCCTGAGAAGGAACAGGGCATCGAGTGGCTGACCCCGAGCACCCGTCTGTAAGAAGGGCGCTCACCGGTCGTCTTCTGACAACCGGCGCTAGATAAGGCGGGGGGCGCAAGCCCCCCGCTTCTTTTGTTTTCAGCGCGGCCTCAGGCGTGGGCCCAACCGCGCGGATCCGCGATGACCAGGTGCTCGGCCCTGCTCAAAGGGTCACCGCCGGGTCGATCAGGGTGTTTGTCACTGAGGTGTTACACGCGGGCATGGCTGCCCCCGCTGCGACCGGCTGCAGCGAATGCAAAGGTTCATGCTTGGCCGGTAGCCCGTTCACATGGATCGGGCGTAGGTTCGGGTCGTCGGCTCTGGTGGTTTGGAGCCAGTCGGGTGCACGCATCCGGCCTGCGGCGCCACGGGGATGTGGCGCTCCCACCAATGCCATCCCGCCTCAACGTGCTCAATGGCGCGCGAACGGCCATTGCGCGGTGGTTGCCCTTCGACTATCGCGTGTGCGGTGTTGCGGAACCAGACGAGTCGACCCGCTCACCCGTGGGCGGCGGCAGTCTGCCTCGGGCGGCCGCCGGCACCGGGTCCTGCGTTACTTACGGCGCGCTGTCCGCGTCTTCGTCCACCGGCGGGGCGCCGAGCTTGTCGTCCATACCCGCAAGAACGACAGCATAGGCCTCGGCCTGTTTCACCCACACGTCGGCATACGCTGCAAACGCCGGGTCGTCCGGGAGGGTGGGGCAGGCGGTTGCGCGGCAACGCGTCGCCAGCATCTGCTGCGCCTCACGCTCGATCCCCGGGCGCACCTGCTGGATGGACGCGGCATAACGCGCTTCCAGCCCGTCTGATGCTTCCTGCAGTGCGGCACGCTGCGCTTCCACACTGCTCAACCCGGACTGCCAGCTCGTCGCTCCGCTACGGTCGAGCAGGGCGTGCGCGCGCAGCGCCCAGGTCACCCGCATCTGCCAGCTACCGTATTCCACGGCGGTGCGAACTTCCTTGTTCGAGCAAGACGTATCGGCGGGCTGCGGAGCGGCCGGTTCGCCGTTCTGCCAGGCAAGCCACGCGCGACGCTCCTCCGCTGTCGCCGCAAGCGCAGCGCGCGCGGCAGGGTCGAGCCAATTGCAACGCGTGTCGAGCGCAAGCATGCGATCGAGTTCTTCGACCTGCCGCCCTGCCAGCTCACGCTGCTGCGCGGTGGCCGGAGCCGGAACCTCGAACGTCGGCAGGGCTTCCACGGGCACGTCCTCGACAACGGGGGTCGTCGGGGCGCAGGCGGCGACGCCCAGCGTGAGTGCGATGGCGGCGGCGAGACGGTGGGTCAGTCGGTTCATGCTGTCGATATCCGGATGGTCGGTCGGTTGCGCCGCGGCGGTCGACGGCGGTAACGCCTTGCCGCAATGGCGATCGGGCGGCGGGCGTGAAGTATCGCAGCCTGCACCGTGGGCGGCAAAGCGACGTAATGTGGCTACGCGAGAGGCTCTAGGGGGCGAGCGTTATGCCATAACGCGCGCGGAGGGCCTCCAGCTCGCCCCGGTAAAGCAGCCCCAGCCAAGGTCGTAACGCGTTGGGCAGCCACCGCCCCTGCCACTCCCCCGCGAAGACGGTTCCGTGGGTCTGCGAGGTCCTCAACGGCGGCAGCTGCAGGAAGTCGACGACCTGCTCCACTGTCTGCTGCGGGAACTCGCGCAGATCGCGGCTACGCAGCAGCAGCACCTGGGATGGAGGGAATGCCGCGGTCAACACGTCCAACTGGGTGATATAGCGCCCCCGGGCCAGGTAACTATGGTGGCGCAGTGGCGAACCATGGCCGAAATCGTGTTCGTGTCCCTTGAGCCGCCAGCGCTCGGCCAGCAGCGCCAATGGCAACGGCAGCCATTCGTCGCCTCGACCCCGCTCCATGTAGTACTGCGAGATGGCCCGCTCCACCGGGTCGCGCAGCAGCACGATCCACCGCATGCCGGGGTTGTAGCGTGCGATCCTGCGCACGAATGCGGGGTGGAAGATGGAGATGGGGGTGGCATCGCCGTGCAGGATGCCCGAGTCGATGTCGAACCCGCCTGGAAACAATGGTTCGAAGCGCGCATCGATCGCATCCGCCGTCCATCGCTCATCGAAGTCAGGCGCGTCAAAGACGTGCGCTTCCTTGCAGGCTGGCAACCGCAATTGAGGGTGTCGTCCGAGATACTGGGCAAGCGCCGTGGTACCGCCCTTCTGCACCCCCCCGATCATGAAGCCGATCCTGGGCGCGCTCATGCAGGCGGCGTCTCGAGGGCAGCGGCAAGATCCGCGATCGCATTGCTGTCGTACCACCGGGTCCACGACGGGTCGGCCTGTCGCAGCAGGGCCTCAGCGAGGCGGTTGACCGGCGTGGCGCGGTAGATGGATCGCGTGTTGCGTGGCGTCAGGTCCTCCCGCGCCGCGCCGGTCAATGCCATGGCCTGGCGCAGCGACGCTCCGCCGGTCGCAACGACGTCCTCGTAACGGAGAACACGGGTAGGCGGCAGATGCGCGCGAAACCGTGCGAAGAACCATTCCAGCACCATGACCTGGCGTGCGAGCCGCTCTGGCGTTTGATCGAGACGGAGACGCAGCGCAGCGTCGAAGTGTTCGCCCGCGGGCACCCGGCCCTGCGACACGGGCAGTTCCACGGTATTCCATGACGCCAGCACCGCCAGCGGATTGCGCACGATCGCAAAGCACTCCAGACGCGCCGCCAGGTCAGGCAGCAGCGCAGTGAACGCCGCATTGTGTTTGATGACCAGTGTGAAGCCCTGTGCCGGGCGGCCGACATGGATCGCACCATGTTCCACCACCAGGCGCCGCCGGCCGTCGGAGGCCGGTTCGTCGAACGGATTGTCGGGAACCGTTCCATCCCGGTGTTTGCTCAGGGCCTGGCCCGACGCCAGGAGTTGATGGCGGGTGTCGGAGTAGAACTGGTCCACCTGGCCGATGGCCTTCGCGGGACTGGGGTCCAGCGCGTGGATGTCCATCGGTTCGAAAAGGGCCACCGTGTCGTCGCAGGCATCGAGCAGATGGCACGCCAGCGTGGTGCCGCCACGCGGCACACCGGTCACCGCGATATTGCGAGGGGTCATGCGTTGCTCCACAGCTCGTCCACGGCGTCGAGTACCCGATGGAAGGCCTTGCGTTCGCGCTCCAGTCCGAACGCGTTGGCGGTCTGGCGGGCGGCCTGCTCCAGTCGGGTGCGCAGATCCGGATCGGCCAGAAGCGTGCGCGCGGCTGTCGCGTAGCTTGCAGCATCATCGGCCACCAGGGCATTGACGCCAGGCCGCAAATACGCCCGATTGCCAACGCAGTCGCCAACGACCACCGCGCATCCAAACGACATCGCCTCGAGGGCTGGCAGGTAGAAGCCTTCCGTATCGTGGGGAAGGGTGAGGACAACCTCCGCGCTTACCATGGCACCCAGGTATTCGGACCGCGGCAGCCTGCGATCGGACAGCAGCACATCGCAGTGCGGGGACAGCAGGTCGGCGATCCGGCGGCCGAGTGAGGGTCGCTTGATCGCATCAATGAAGACCCCCGACCTGTGAGCAGGCAGAGCCACCGGAGGAAGGTTGAGGGCTGCGTCGATGACCACGACGGGCCCGCGCACGCGCCCGGTGCGCTGGATCGCATGCGCGACCGGCTCACTGACGCAGATACGGATCGCGCGGCGGTCGAGGAACTGGAACAACGGCTCATCCGGATCCGCATGGCGCACGTGCTGGACCAGGTTGATCACCGGCTTGTCGTGGTGGTCGACCGGGTACTGCAACCAGTCCATGCCGCCGAGGAACAGCACATCGGCCGCCTCGGGGTCGAAACTCGGGCTCAGGGCGTCAGGATCATCCCGCCATGGGTTGTCGTCCCAGCTGCTGGCGGGGTCCATGTGGACCTGGGCCCACCAGCCGGGGTGGCTGCGGACGTGATTGAAGTAATCGTGCACCTTGCCATGACCCCCGGTATACCCGCCGAAGAATCGATGGAAGAGGACCCGTTGGGGCCGTGGCCGCGCCTCGGGATGCATCTCGCCCAGCGTCAGAGCACGTCGGCGAAGCCCCGCCGGAGCCGGTCGAAGCACAGCCGTCCGAGGCCCAGCAGCAACAGCGCCACCAGCCAGTAGGTGACGTAATCCCGGGTCGGTACGGGCCATTCGCCGCGCAGGACCGCATCCCGAATCGCCTGCACGGGCCAGCTGATGGGATTGAGGTCAACGACATGGGCCAATACCGGCGGCACCATTTCCCGCGGGAAAAACACGGTGGACGTGAACAGCGCAATCGTGACCACGGCGCCGGTGATCTGCGAAAGATCCCGCAGGTAGACCCCCAATGCCGCGAGGCAGAGACAGATGCCGTGCAGCATGACGAGGTAGGGCGCGAGGATGAAAGGTACCGCCAGCACGCTGGGATGCAGGCCGTTGCCCCAGATGGCATTGACGGCCACCAGGATCCCCAACCCGATGCCTGCGTGGAATGCCGCGCTTCCCAACGGCACGGCCACCAGGACCGGAAGGGGAAAGACGACCTTCCGGACGAAATTGCTGTGACGGATGAAGAGCCCGGCCGCCTGGCCCACCGACTCCGCCAACATCGCGTGGACGAGCAGGCCGGCGAACAGGTTGAGGGTGAACCCCAGATGGTCGTCTTCAGCGAGGCCGGGCCATCGCGCACGGAACACGACGCCGAACACGAACGCGTAGATCGTCAGCATCACGATGGGCAGCAGAACCGGCCACGCCCTTCCGAGCAATGAGCCGCGATATCGTGTCGCCAGGTCCTGGCCGACCAGTGTCCGCCAGAGGTGAAAAGACGCGTTCAGCGATGCGCTCATGCTATCCAGTGCCGACGGCGGGAATCGCGCCGTCGACCGGCGCGCGCCCTCACGCAATGGCGTAGCATAGGCGGCTTTCGTCGTTGCGGCAATGAAATGAACCCCACGCTCGCTCAAGAGGAACTTCCGTCCCGACCAGAGCCTGCGATCGCTTCCGATACCGCCTTGCTGGTACGCGAGGTCAGCAAGACGTATCACCTGTGGAGCACGCCGGCGAGCCGCCTGTGGGTGCCGTTGCTGCTGAGGGTCGCGCACTCCATACCGTCGCGGCCATTGTCCAACTGGTTTGCGAGCCGCGCGCATGCGCGACTGCATCGCCACGAGGCGCTGCATTCGATCAGTTTCACGCTCAAGCGCGGCGAAGCGCTGGGAATCATCGGACATAACGGCAGCGGCAAAAGCACGCTGTTGCAGATCATCGCCGGCGTACTGCAACCCACTCGCGGGACCGTATCGGTGAACGGTCGGGTGGCTGCGCTGCTGGAGCTCGGGTCCGGTTTCAATCCGGAACTTACCGGCCGCGAAAACGTGCGGGTCAACGCCGCCATCCTTGGTCTCGATCCCGCGCAGATCCGCGAGCGGATGGATGACATCCTCGCGTTTGCAGACATCGGTAGTTTCGTCGACGAACCCGTCAAGTCATACAGTTCGGGCATGGCTTTGCGGCTCGCATTCGCCGTCCAGGTCCATACCGATCCCGATATCCTCATCGTCGACGAGGCACTTGCCGTTGGCGACGCGGCTTTCCAGGCCAAAGCCATGGCACGGATCGACGAGATCCTGTCGGGTGGTACGACGCTTCTTTTCGTGGGGCATGACCTCAATGCCGTCAAGGCGTTCTGCCATCGCGCGATGCTTCTGGAGCGCGGTCGCATCATCCTGGAGGGATTGCCCGAGGAGGTTGTGACGGAGTACCTGCACCGCACGCATGCAGATGCGCTTGCGAAGCAGGATGCTGGACGCGCAAAGGTGTCCGCGCTGCAGGGTGGGTATGGCCTTGGTACCGCCTGCGTCGTTGGTGCCGAGGTGAATGGCACCGAGCATATCGGTGTCCAGTATGGCGAGGCGATCCGGGTGGGTCTCCGGGTGCAGCTTGGCCAGGACATCCGCCATCCCGGGGTGATCGTAGACATTCTCGACAACCGGGGCTTGCAGCTGTCTGGCAAACGCATCCGGCTCGACCCGTATGACGGCATCGTCGAAGTCGGCCTCGAGTTCGCGGCCACCTTTCAGCAGGGCGTCTACCGGATCAGGACGCGCGTGATCGACGCGCCTTCGATCGAGCGGACCACGGTGCTTTCCAGGCAGGAGGGAATGCTCTCTTTCGAAGTCGTGGATGATCGGAGGGCGGACTTCACAGGCGTATTCCCGCTGCAGATGGACATCAGTGTGCGTCAGCTCTGATGGGCTCGGCGCGCAGACTGGATCAGGGGGTATAGATGGCGAATATTCTGGGTGATTCCGACGGCACCGGCACGAGCGCGACTGTGAGCGAAGGCGGCAGCAAGTTGCTGCTGGTGCTTGGCATGCATCGCAGCGGCACATCAGCCTTGACGGGTGTGCTGCAGAAGCTTGGTGCCGAACTCGGCGAGGAACTCCTGGCTCCCACGCCGGACAATCCAAAAGGGTACTTCGAGAATAGCCGGATCGTTGACGTGCACGAGTCGCTGCTGCATGGCCTTGCCCGCGGATGGCAGGATCCGCGGGCCCTGTCCGCGCAATGGCGAGAGACCGCGGAGGCGGACAAGGCATTCGATGGGCTGTCGGCGCTGGTGCGTTCGATGGCGAAGCAGGCGCGCTTCGTTGCCGTCAAGGATCCCCGGGCGAGCCGTTTCGTTCCCTTGTGGCTGGATGTGGCGCGTGCGCTTCGACTCGATGTTGGCGCAGTCTTGATGGTGCGGCATCCGAATGAGGTGGCCGCATCGTTGCGCAAGCGCGATGGCCTGTCGCGGTCCAGGGCGCATCTCCTCTGGATGGTGTACCTGCTGGAGGCGGAGCGGGGTAGCAGGGGAGTGGCACGTGCGTTTCTGTCATACGAACACTTGCTGTCCAGCTGGCGGCAGGCATTGGCCGGCTTGCGCGATGCGCTGGGCGACATTGTTCCCGACACGCCGGATACAGCCATCGGTGAGATCGACGGGTTCCTCGACGCGTCATTGCGACGCCAGAAGGTAGGGGAGCTGGACGAGGGTGTGTCTCCCTTCGAACCGCTGGCCCTGGAGTTGTTCGGGCTTGCACTGCGCGGGGCCGCCAACCCGGCCGACGATTTGTCCGCGGCCTTCGACAGTATCGCCCGCCGGCTGGAACCCCTGGCCGCGCATTACCATGAGGGTCCGCTGCCGCTGGAACAGGAGATCCAGCGACAGAGGGAGCATCAGGTCCAGGTGGATACGACGCTGCAGTTCGCGGCTGTGCGCGAACTCTGGCGACCATCGCTACCGGTGCTGGCACCAGGTGCGGCCCGACTCTACTTCCAGGCCGGAACCGAACCCTTCAGCGAGGACCGGGCGGTGTCTGCGGAGCCGGTTTGCGATGGCAACCGCCGAGTCGTGGTCTTCGAAATTCCTGAAGGCCAGAAACTTGATACCTTGCGAATCGATCCCGACAGTCGGCCTGGCATTTACGCGCTGGAATCGCTCTTGATCTGCGGTCGCGCAGTCGAGCCGCTGCACTCGCGCATCAGCGGGCTCAACGAGTTTCCGTTTCCTTCGATCCGCGCAAGTGATGCATGTCGTATCGGGGCGATAGGCGACGACCCTCATTTCGTCGTGGATGTGCAGGACCAAACGCAGACGTTCGAGCCGGGCACGATGATCCGTGTCGAGGTCCGCTACCGTGTCGAGACGGTATTGTCCGAGGTCGGTGGACACATCGAAGACTATCGGGAGGCGTTGCAGGCTCACGGTCGCGAACTGGCCAACACGCAGCAGGGACTCGACGCCGCGCTGAACGCTGCGCTGCAGGAGCTCGCAGGGATGCGCCAGGGTCTGGAGTCTGGACTCCGGGAGCTCGAGAGGCGCGAAGCGAGATTGCAGCCAGTTGTCGATGCGATCCCTGACGTAGTAGCGCGCCAGAAGCTGCTTGTTTCCCTGGTCGAGGCCACGACGCTAAAGGTGGACGAACTCAGGCGCTTGGACCTGGCACGCATGGAGCAACAGCAGGAAGTGCTATTGACATGGGTTCGTCGCCGTTCCTTCGGATACTGGTGGCGCAGACTCACGCGTCGCGGGCGTTCGGGTTAGGCCATCGTTCGCCCCGAACACCTCCCTGTACAACTCGCGGCGACGTAGACCGACGTCGCCATGCATTTGAATCCCACCACCTTGACCGGGTGGTGCTCACGTCACACGGTCTCCGTCATTACCTGTCCGCCGAAGACTCATACCAGCCGAGGCTCTATGAAATTGCATTCTTCCTTGCTTCCACTTCATCAGGTGGAGCGCGTCACAACGGCGGGACAGGAGGCCTTCTGGCGGGCATCAGGAAACGACCCTGCGTTGGACGTTCCGTTGCCGGCCGGTGGCATGGATGGCGGCTGGTACCGTCTTGACCTCGAGATCGAGGTGCTCAGGGGTACTGTACATGCGCCGGTCCTGTACCCGGACTACCGACGCGGCTTCGTGACGGAAGACGACGCGCTGGCGCTTCCGCTGGGCAATGCCCGCAAAGGAATCCATCGTGTCCAATGGCTTGTGCGCTTCGTGGACACGCTGTCCGCGCTGCGATTCGATCCTTCTACGCTGCCTTCCGAGTTCCGGGTCACTGATTTCTCCCTTCGACGCCTCGGGAAGGTGGGTGCGGCAGCTTGCATGTTGCGTGCGCTATGGGGCACCCGAACGAGCGCCGGGCGCCTGCAGCTCATCACCGCGAGCGGGGCCGATCTGATGGCCGGTGGACCACGGCGGATGGCAGACAAGCTCTATCGTCTGTATTCGTCGCAGGGCTCGGTCGGCGGCTTTTCCGACTACGACGTCTGGCTCGAGTTCTACGACGATGTATCTGCCGATGGAATTGCGCTGACACTTGAGACGATGCCGCAGCTCTCGTCTTCGCCGGTCTTCTCTATCCTGGTGCCGACCTACAACACCGACCCGCGGTGGCTGAAAGCGTGTATTGACAGCGTGCTGGCGCAGACCTACCCGCACTGGGAGTTGTGTATCGCGGACGACGCGTCGACATCTCCTCATGTGTGGGAAATCGTCCAGTCGTACGTCGCGGCCGACGAGCGCATCAAGGCGGTAAGGCGCTCGCACAACGGGCACATCGCGGCTGCTTCGAACAGCGCGTTGGCCTTGGCTTCCGGGAAATATGTTGCGCTGCTCGACCACGACGACGCATTGCATCCGTTAGCACTGCAGTGGTGCGCGCTCGAGCTCGAAAAGAATTCACGCTGGCGGATGCTGTTTACCGATGAGGACAAGATTGATTCGGCAGGCAAGCGCAGCGACCCGTACTTCAAGTCGGACTGGAACCCGGACCTGTTCCTGTCACAGAATTGCGTCTGTCATTTGGGGGTGTACGAACGCGACCTCATGTTGGAGGTGGGTGGGTTCCGCGAAGGTTACGACGGCGCACAGGACTGGGATCTGACGCTGCGAGTTACCGAAAAACTCGGTGCGGATGAGATCGGGCATATCCCGAAGGTGCTCTACCACTGGCGCATGATCGAAGGCTCGACCGCGCTGGCTCCCGGTGAGAAGAGCTACGCCCACCTTGCGGCTATGCGCGCAATCCAGGATCACTTCGACCGTACCGGCACACCTGCGCAGGTGGTGGAGATGCCCGGATTCAGCGGCTACTACCGGATCAGTCATGCGATTCCGGAGCCCGCTCCGAAGGTGAGCCTGCTGATCCCCACGCGTGACCGGGTCGATCTCCTGCGGCAGTGCGTGGATTCCATCCTGAAGTTGACGACATATCGGAATTACGAGATCGTAATTCTGGACAACGGTTCTGTCGAAACCGAAACGCTCAAGTATTTCGATTCACTTGCAACGATGTCGAACGTGCGGGTGTTGCCGTACGACGCGCCATTCAACTATTCGAAGATCAATAATTTCGGTGTCGCACAGACCAGCGGTGAATTGATCGGTCTGCTCAACAACGATATCGAGGTGATCAGCACGGACTGGTTGACGGAGATGGTGTCGCACGCGATTCGCCCCGCAATCGGTGTGGTCGGCGCCATGTTGTATTACCCAAATGACACGATCCAGCACGCTGGAGTCGTCCTGGGAATCGGCGGTGTGGCCGGGCATTCCTATGTGGGGATGCCACGCGATTATCCGGGCGACAAGCATCGGGCAGGACTTGTGCAGAACCTCAGCGCCGTTACTGCGGCTTGCGTCGTGTTACGCAGGGACGTGTTTGAGCAGGTCGGCGGCCTCGACGAGGATCTCGTCGTTGCATTCAACGATGTCGATTTCTGCATCCGCGTCAGGGAGGCGGGCTATCGCAACCTTTGGACACCCTTCGCGGAACTCTATCACCACGAATCCGCATCGCGCGGCTATGAGGATACGCCAGAGAAGATCGCCCGTTTCAAGCGGGAAGAGGCGCTTATGAAGGCGCGCTGGGGCCATTTGCTGAGCGCGGACCCTTATTACAACGTCAATTTCTCGCTGGTCAATGCGCCGTTCACCCTTGCCTATCCTCCACGGGGTTAAGTGATGCCCAGGCACAACCCGAGATGGGATGTGCCTGTTATCCGGCCGAATCCCTGATACCCCCGTCCTTCAGGGCATTGGGCATGGGCACAGGTCGCCGGCGGATGACGGGGTGCATTGGGGTCCGAGGCGTGTTCGCGATGTCGTAGCTGACGAAGGCAAGCAGAAACTGCAAGCCTGAAATGATTGCGATGGTCGCGATCATGATCGTGCCGACCGGCGTGCTGGTATCGGCAACGCTGGACTGGTACCAGTGGTATCCACCGAAGAGCACGCCGAACGTGAGTAGCAGCAGGCCTATCGCCAGTTCGATCGAAGCGACCGGCATGTCGCGGAGGAAGTAGCTGTATCCGATCCGTTTCAGTCCATTGCGCACGTGTTTGACGGCGAACTCCCCGATCACTTTCGAAATCTTCAGGTGACTCGTCTCATCCGCGTAGTGCGCGGTCATAGGAATGTCCTTGACCGTTGCGCGGAGGGTATTGAGGCGGAACAGGATGTCGGTCTCGAAGAAGTACCGCTGGCTGATCGAGTCGAATGGCAGATAGCTTGCGACACTCGCGTGTATCGCCGTATAGCCATTAGTGGGATCGAAAACGTCCCAGTAGCCTGATGAAGCCTTGGCCATGAACGAAAGGCCAAGGTTGCCAACCCGGCGAACTGGCGGCATCCGACGGATCTCGCCGAGCTCCCAGAAGCGGTTGCCCTTGGTGTAATCGGCGTTGCCGCTCAGGATCGGGGCGACGAATTCAGGTAACAGCGCCGGATCCATCTGCCCGTCGCCATCGATCTTGACGATGACGTCGCTGTCCGCGGCGATCGCTGCGGCATACCCCGTCATGACGGCGCCCCCAACGCCACGGTTCTGCGCATGCCTGATCACGTTCACGCGCGGATCCCGGCAGTGGGCCTCAATGAAATCGCCGCTCCCATCGGGACATCCGTCGTCAATACAGAAGATGCGGTTGACCTCGGGGCCGATGCGGTCGATTACGCCCAGCACGTGGCGGGTCACCCTGTAACAGGGAATCACCACGGCGACGGAGGGGGGGGGGCGAACCCAGCTGGAGATGAATTGATCATGGTGATTCCCCCTTATCTAGCATCCCGAGATGGGTGCAGGTGCGGGATCCGTCGGGAAAAACCATGGTGGTATCCACGGCACCCGACGCTAATCCAACAACGCACAACTCGGTGTCAGCGCTCGGATCTTCGAGGAATCCTTCGACGATGAAGCCGGAGTGGGCGAGCGCCGTTGAAACGGCAGCGGCAACGTCTGGGCGAGGCACCCGTTTTACCAGCACGTCCTGCATCCCCGCATTCGACCACAGGCCGATCATGGATTGCGCGCCGGGGGGCGTTCGGGACCAGCCAGCAAGGCGAAACCGGCCGTGCTGGTCAATGATCATGTCGTCTATGTGGCCATTGGCGAGATCGACTGCGACATCGGGTCGCTCGCTCATGAGGGCGACCTGCTCCGGCTCAGGCTTGGGCGTCAAAGCGCGCTCCATCCGGCCCGCCATGACGTCGAAGGGCACGCCCACGGAATCCGCAGCCATCAGCACCGGTTCGCTTCCTTCGATTACTGAAACGTGGGCGTACCTATTGAAGATTTCATTGAACCTTGCGGGCTCCATGTCTCCGAAGTATCCGCGGAAGAAATCGAGCTGGGGGGCATAAAGCACGTGATTGATGCTTGAAATCCCGGCGCCGGCGATCAGCGCCCCATAGTGGCCGGGCGCCACGAGCGTGCCGCGTTCGTCCAGCACGGCTCCGCGCTCGAGCAGCGTCGAGCGCACTAGTTCCCGATCAAGGTTGAAGATGGGATGGGCGACCTGCACAGGATTGAACAGACCGAACATGGCCAGGTTCGCCCCCGCTGCTACCCAGCAAACCAGGACGGTGCGTGCGTTGGCGGAGTGCACGATTGCCATACCGCCGAGCACCACGACGACAGCTGCGAGTGGCACCAAGTCGAGTCGGGAAAAGGTCCCGCTGATGGATCCATCGCCGAGAAGATATTTCACGGCGACAGCTCCTGCGGCCGCGCCAGCTAGAAGCAGGGCGCGAACGGTGGAGACGCGTACCCCCGCGATAGCCAGATAGGCGGCGGCGAGAATGTTCACCAGGAGCCCGAAACCGACAAGAGCGCGGGCGGGTGGTACGAGGTACAGCCCGGAGACGCGCGCAATCAGCGGGTTGACGCTCAAGAACATCCATGCCGCGAACACCCCCAGCCCGACCAGGATCGCGAAGATGCTCCAGCGGTGATCCTGCATCCAGGCGCGGAATCGGCGGTGATCCGCAAGGCACACCGCGAACAGCGGCAGAAGGGTGGATAGGACCGCGATCTCACAAGCGTTGGAATTGGTGAAGCGTGGCAACGGCTCGTAACCATTGATCAGCGCAGTTGGGGCGAAGTGGCCGAGAAGACGCTCCAGGCCGACTCCTCCGCTGGCGGCGATGCGGCGCCCCGGATATACGGTCTGCTGCATCACATCGATCAGCTCGTGGAAGTATCCGATGAACAGCGCGAGAGCGATGCTGCCGGCAACCGTGGCGTCGAAGAGGGTCCCCACGCGGATTGCGTCACGCCTGAAGCCCAGGATGAGGAAACCGATCGCCAGGGCGATGGAATAGAGGAACGGCGGATACGCGCATGACAACAGCCAGACAAGGATGGCGTAGGCGGTCAAACCGATCCGCGCGAGACGGTTGCCTGAGTACATCCATGCGAGCGCTACCCATGGCGCAAGGGCGAACGCACCAGCGTTGGTCGTCCACCATGCCTGCACGTACTGGGAGAAGTAGAGGGCGACGGCGATTGGCACGGAGACCCAGACGGACAGTCCGAGCTTGCGTACGAACAGCGCCCACCCCACGATGAACGCAGCTGCGAGGAAGAAGAAATAGAAGGAGTAGCCATAGGCTGGCGGCGCGACGATAAAGCCCCAGTGATAGGGCTTGAACAACAATGCCCAGTCGCGCAAGGGTAGAGCCTGGAAGGTACGAAGACTTTCCTGGTACGGAGAGATCGAATTCGCTGTCGCGAAGTCGTTCTCCACCGCAATCTGCATGTACGGAGTCAACACCATCCATTCGTCGGAACGGATGCCGCGCGCAGAGCCGAGGATTGTCCCCGTCACCGGCTGTCCCAGCATCTCCAGTCCCGCAGCATAGGAAGACGGGCTGAGTGCAAATCCGACGTAGCACACGCATGCCAACGCGACGAGAAGGCACCAGCGCCAATCCCACCGCACGGCAGCTGAAAGATGCGACATCCGGCCAACGGGCTGTGGCAACCGCGCGAAGCTGCGCGATAATCGGTTATTCACGGGTTGGATCTCGTTGGGTGATGGGGCGGGGACGTCAGTCGCTTGTCCGGTGCCTGGGGGGCGGCATGAAGTCGGGAGTACGTTGCATGGCAAAAGAGGACGACACAATGACGATCACTACGGTTGCGATGATCCTCGTGACTCTGACCATGCTTGCGTGTGGACAGGTCCTTTTCAAACTTGCATCAGGGGGCATCTCGTTCACCCGCCCGGAGACGTTCCTGTCGTGGACGCTCTTGGTCGCGCTGGCCATTTATGGGCTCGCCACCGTGCTCTGGCTGGCTGTGCTCGCTCGCGTTCCCCTGTCACAAGCATTCCCGTTCTACGGACTTTCCTTCCTCCTGGTTCCGATGTTTGCCCGGCTGTTCCTAGGCGAAGCCATACCATCCAGGGTCTGGATTGGAGGCGCGGTGATAGGCATCGGAATCCTTATTGCTTCTTGGGAGCGGTGAGCGTGTTGCGCGTGACCTGGTAGACGTGCCTCGGAATTGATCGATCAGCGTCGACAGCCCCAAGCTTCGCTTGCTTGGCGTTATTGGAGATGCGCCGCCAGCTCCGGCAGGACCTGGAACAGATCTCCCACCAGCCCGATATCCGCAACCTCGAAGATCGCCGCGTCCGGGTCCTTGTTGATCGCGACGATCGTGCCGGCGTCCTTGATGCCGGTCAGGTGCTGGATTGCGCCGCTGATGCCGATGGCGACGTAGAGTTCCGGCGCGATGATCTTGCCGGTCTGGCCGACCTGCATCTCGTTGGGCACATAACCCGCATCCACCGCCGCGCGCGAGGCACCGACGGCGGCGCCGAGCTTGTCGGCGAAGTCGAACACGATCTTGAAGTTCTCTTCCGAGCCGACGCCACGGCCACCGGCCACTACGCGCTTGGCGCTCTGCAGGTCAGGGCGGTCACTGCGACCGGCGGCGAGCTCGACGAAGCGCGTGTGCGAGGGCAAATCGGCTTCGACGGTGCTCGCTTCGACGGTGGCGTTGCCATCCATCGCGGCCTCCTTCCAGGACGCGGTGCGCACGGTGGCGACCACCGGGCGGTCGGCTGGGGCCTCGACGGTCACGATGGCATTGCCGGCATAGATCGGCCGCTTGAACGTGTGGCTGCCTTCCACCGCCATCACGTCGGAGACCTGCGCGGTCCCGAGCAGGGCGGCGACAACCGGCATCAGGTCCTTGCCGAAGGTGGTGGAGGGGCCGAACACATGCGAGTAGCTGGCGGCGAGCTTTGCCACCTGCGGGCCGAGCACCTGGGCGACCGGCGCGGCGTTCGCGGGGTTGCTGACCGCCAGCACCTTGCGCACGCCAGCGATGCGCGCGGCTTCGGCGGCGACCGCGCCAGCGTCTTCGGCCAGCACGACGATGTCGATGGCCTCGGCCTGCATGGCCTGGGCGGCCGACACGCACTTGGCGGTGGCGCCGTTGAGCTTGCCGTTGAGGTGTTCGGCGACGATGAGGATGTTGGACATGCGATGTGCTCCTGGATCCGTCGTTCCCGCTGTGGCGGGAACCCGGTGTCTGGCGATGGGGGCGACAAAGGTCGCCGGATCCCCGCTTCCGCGGGGATGACGGGCGCTTACAGCAGCCCCTTGTCCTTCAGGACGGCGACCAGTTCCGCCGCGTCCTTGACCATCACCCCGCGGGTGCGGCCGGTCGGTGCGGCGTGGCTGGTGGTCTTGAGGAAATCACCGCTTTCCACGCCGAGGTCGGCGAACTGCAGCGTCTCCAGCGGCTTGCTCTTCGCCTTCATGATGTCGGGCAGCTTGATGAAGCGCGGCTCGTTGAGGCGCAGGTCGGTGGTCACCACGGCCGGCAGGTCCACTTCCAGCGTCTCGAGGCCGGCGTCGACCTCGCGGGTCACGGTGGCCTTGCCGCCGTCGACGACCAGCTTGCTGGCGAACGTGGCCTGCGGGCGGCCCCACAGCGTGGCCAGCATCTGCCCGGTCTGGTTGGCGTCGTCGTCGATGGCCTGCTTGCCGAGGATCACCAGGTCCGGCTGTTCCTTTTCCACCAGCTTCAGCAGCGTGCGGGCGGCGGTCAGCGGCTGGATCGGCTGATCGCAGACCACGTGGATGGCGCGGTTGGCGCCCATGGCCAGGCCATTGCGCAGGTGCGGCTGGGCGTCGGCTGGGGCGATGGTGGCCACGACCACCTCGGTCGCCTTGCCGGCATCGCGCAGGCGCAGCGCTTCTTCCAGCGCGATCTCGTCGAACGGATTGGGCGAGAGCTTCACGCCGTCGGTGACGACGCCGGAGCCGTCGGGCTTCACCTGGATGCGGACGTTGTAGTCCACCACGCGCTTGTAGGCGACGAGGATCTTCATCGGAGGTCTGGTTCCTTGGGATCGGGGGAGGCCCGGCCGACCGGGCGTGCAGCCTGTGGATTCTACCGGGGACGCCGGGCGGCGGCGACCGCCCCGGGTTGCCGCGGCAGTGAAACGGCTGACCGGGGCCGGTATCCTGTGCCACCCGCCATCGACGGCGGACTCCAGCCCCCCACCAGGAGAGTGTTCGTGGCCACATGGCTCGTGACCGGCGGCGCCGGCTTTATCGGCGGCAATTTCGTCCTTGAGGCGGTTCGTCTCGGACATCGCGTGATCAACCTCGACGCGCTGACCTATGCCGGCAACCTGCAGACACTGGCGTCGATCGAGAACGATTCGAACCATGTGTTCGTGCACGGCGACATCGGTGATCGGGAACTGGTCGACCGCCTGCTGGCCGAACACCAGCCCGATGCGGTGCTGAATTTCGCCGCTGAAAGCCACGTCGACCGCTCGATCGACGGGCCGGGCGCTTTCATCCAGACCAACGTGGTCGGCACGCTGGCCCTGCTGGAATCGGTCCGCGACTACTGGAAAGCGCTGCCGGACGCGACTCGCGATGCATTCCGCTTCCTGCATGTGTCGACCGACGAGGTCTACGGCACGCTGGGCGAGACCGGAAAGTTCACCGAGACCACGCCGTATGCGCCAAATTCGCCGTATTCGGCATCCAAGGCGGCCTCGGACCATCTGGTGCGCGCGTTCCACCACACCTATGGCCTGCCGGTGCTGACCACCAACTGCTCGAACAATTACGGGCCGTATCACTTCCCCGAGAAGCTCATTCCGCTGGTGATCGCCAAGGCGCTGGCCGGAGAGCCGCTGCCGGTGTACGGCGACGGCCAGCAGGTACGCGACTGGCTGTTCGTCACCGACCACTGCGAGGCGATCCGCACGGTGCTTGAGAAGGGCCGGGTGGGCGAGACCTACAACGTCGGTGGCGATGCCGAGCGTCGCAACCTGGAAGTTGTCGAGACCATCTGCGGCCTGCTCGACGAGCGCCGTCCGCGCGAGGATGGCAAGCCGCGCAGCAGCCAGATCACCTTCGTGGCCGACCGCCCTGGCCATGACCGCCGCTACGCGATCGATGCATCCAAGCTGCAGAATGAGCTCGGCTGGCGCCCGCGACACAGCTTTGAGGACGGCATCGCGACCACGGTCGACTGGTACCTCGAAAACCAGACGTGGGTGCAGCACATCCTGGATGGCAGCTACCGGCTCGAGCGCATGGGAGCCGTGGCATGACGGCGCGCAAGGGCATTATCCTGGCTGGCGGCTCAGGCACGCGGCTGTATCCGATCACCAAAGGCGTCAGCAAGCAGCTGCTGCCGGTGTATGACAAGCCGATGATCTATTACCCGCTCAGCGTGCTGATGCTGGCGGGGATCCGCGAGGTGCTGATCATCAACACGCCGCACGAGCAGGTGCTGTTCCAGCAGCTGCTGGGCGACGGGTCGCAGTGGGGCATGGAAATCCAGTACGCCGTGCAGCCGAGCCCCGATGGCCTGGCGCAGGCCTATCTGATCGGCCGCGATTTCGTGGGTGGCAAGCCGAGCTGCCTGGTGCTGGGCGACAACATCTTCCATGGGCACGGGCTCACGGCGACGCTCAAGCGTGCCGATGCGCGCACCGACGGGGCGACCGTGTTCGGCTACTGGGTCAACGACCCGGAGCGCTACGGCGTGGCGGAGTTCGATGCCGAGGGCAGGGTGATCGACATCGCGGAGAAGCCGGAGAACCCTCGCTCGCACTACGCGGTGACGGGCCTCTATTTCTACGACGGCAACGCCAGCGACTACGCCGCCGAACTGAAGCCATCGCCGCGCGGCGAGTTGGAAATCACTGACCTCAATCGCCGCTACCTCGATGAAGGCGCGCTGTACCTCGAGCAGCTCGGCCGCGGTTACGCCTGGCTCGACACCGGCACCCACCAGTCGCTGCATGAGGCGTCCAACTTCATCCAGACCATGCAGGACCGGCAGGGTCTGCAGGTCTGTTGCCCGGAAGAAATCGCGCTGGGCAATGGCTGGATCGACGACGCGCAGCTGGAAGCGCTTGCCAAGCCCCTGGCCAAGAACGGCTACGGCCAATACCTGCTGTCGCTGATCCATCGTGGAGTCGTGCGTTGAAGATCATTGAAACAAAGTTGCCGGGTTGCGTGGTTCTCGAGCCCGCGGTCTTCGGTGATGCGCGCGGCTTCTTTTTCGAGACATGGAACGCAGAACGGTTCGGCCAGCACGGGCTGCCGACGACGTTCGTGCAGAGCAACGTGTCGTCGTCGTCGAAAGGCGTGCTGCGCGGGTTGCATTACCAATGGCCACGCCCGCAGGGGAAGCTCGTCAGCGTGCTGGAGGGTGAGGTGTTCGACGTGGCGGTGGATATCCGCCGTGGTTCGCCCACGTTCGGTGCATGGGAAGGCGTCCTGCTGAGTGCCGAAAACAAGCGGCAATTCTGGATTCCGGAAGGATTTGCTCACGGTTTCCTCGTGCTGTCCGACACCGCCCTCTTCAGCTATCTCTGCACCGAGGTCTACGTCAAGGAAGCCGATGCCGGCATCCGCTGGGATGACCCCGCGGTCGGCATCGACTGGCCTGTGGACGTCGCACCGCTGCTTTCGGAGAAAGATGCGAACGCGCCCTTGCTGGCGGACGTGGCCACGGAGCGGCTTCCGGTGTTCGCCGCATGACAGTTCTGGTCTTCGGCGCGAATGGCCAGGTCGGCACCGAGCTGTTGCGGGCCCTGCAGGTGTCCGGACCCGTGCTGGCGACCACGCGCAGTGGCGCGCTTGAGGATGGGCGTGAGTGCATCCGGGCGGACTTCAGCGAGCCCGATGCTGTGGTCGAGGTGCTCCACGACGTCAAGCCGCGCATCGTGGTCAACGCAGCCGCGTATACCGCGGTCGATCGTGCCGAAAACGAGCCGGAAGCTGCGCAGGTCGCCAACGCCACGACACCCGGCGCCATCGCGACCTGGTGTGCTGGGAACGACGTCCCGCTGGTTCACTACTCCACCGACTACGTCTTCGACGGCACGGGCACCGGGCCGTATCACCCCGGGGATGCCACCGCACCCCTAGGCGTCTACGGCGCCACCAAGCTGGCCGGCGAGAACGCGATCCGCTCAGCGGGCGGGCGCCACCTGATCTTCCGCACCGCCTGGGTCTACGCCGCGCACGGGCAGAATTTCCTGCGCACGATGCTGCGCGTGGGTGCGGAACGCGATGTGCTGCGCGTGGTGGCCGACCAGGTCGGCACGCCGACGCCGGCGGCGCTGATCGCGGATGTCACGGCCCGCGCGCTCGCCCATCCGGATGCAAGCGGAACCTGGCACCTCACCGCCGAGGGCGAGACCAGCTGGCACGGGTTTGCCGAGGCGATTTTCGCCGGCGCGGTCGAACGTGGCCTGCTGCCGCGCGCACCACACATTGAACGCATCACCACGGCGGACTACCCGACGCCTGCAAAGCGCCCGGCGTATTCGCGTCTGGACACCTCGACCCTGCAGCGCGATTTCGGCGTGGAGCTGCCGCACTGGACGCAGGGACTTTCCCGCGTGCTCGACCAGCTGGCAGCCCGGCACGCGAATTGACCGAAGGTCCAAGGCCATCGTGTGGGCGCGCGGCTAGAATGGTGGCTTCCCTCCCGCGTGAGTCCGCCCGATGAGTGAAGCGATTTCCACCGAGCGCCCGGCCCGCGCCGGCAAGGTCTGGCCCGATGCGCAGTCCGCGCTGGCCGACATCGTCGCCGACAACCAGACCCTCGCGGTGGGTGGGTTCGGCCTGTGTGGCATTCCCGAGGCATTGATCACTGCGCTACGCGATTCCGGCGTCAAGGGTCTGACGGCGATTTCCAACAACGCGGGCGTCGACGGCTTCGGCCTCGGCCTGCTGCTGGAGACGCGGCAGATCCGCAGGATGATTTCGTCGTACGTGGGCGAGAACAAGGAGTTCGAGCGGCAGTTCCTGTCCGGTGAGCTCGAGCTCGAGTTCAACCCGCAGGGCACGCTGGCCGAGCGCCTGCGTGCTGGCGGCGCCGGCATCCCGGCCTTCTTCACCGCCACGGGTTACGGGACGGTCGTCGCCGAGGGCAAGGAAACCCGCGAGTTCAACGGCAAGCACTACGTCCTCGAGACGGCGCTCACCGCCGACGTGGCCCTGGTGAAGGCGTGGAAGGCCGATACCGCCGGCAACCTCGTGTTCCGCAAGACCGCGCGCAACTTCAACCCCGCCTGCGCGATGGCCGGCAAGATCTGCGTCGCCGAGGTCGAGGAGGTGGTGGAGGTCGGCACGATCGATCCCGACCACGTGCATCTGCCGGGCATCTACGTCGATCGCATCGTCCACAACCCGACGCCCGAGAAGCGCATCGAGCAGCGTACCGTCCGCAGCAAGGAGTCGAACTGATGGCCTGGACCCGTGACCAGATGGCGCAACGCGCCGCGCGCGAGCTCACCGACGGCGCTTACGTGAACCTCGGCATCGGCCTGCCAACCCTGGTGGCCAACCACATCCCGGATGGCGTCGATGTCTGGCTGCAGTCGGAGAACGGCCTGCTCGGCATCGGCCCGTTCCCGACTGATGACGAGGTCGACGCCGACCTGATCAACGCCGGCAAGCAGACCGTCACTGCCCGCCAGGGCGCGAGCTATTTCGGCAGCCACGATTCGTTCGCGATGATCCGCGGCGGCCACATCGACCTCGCCATCCTTGGCGCGATGCAGGTCACCGCTACCGGCGACCTCGCCAACTGGATGGTGCCCGGCAAGATGGTCAAGGGCATGGGCGGCGCGATGGACCTGGTCGCCGGCGTCAAGCGCGTGGTCGTGTTGATGGAACACGTCGCGAAGGACGGCAGCCACAAGATCCTGCCTGAATGCACGCTGCCGCTGACCGGCGTGGGCGTGGTGAGCCGCATCATCACCGACCTTGCGGTGTTCGACGTGACGCCGGGGGGGCTGGTGCTGGTCGAAGCCGCGGATGGCGTCGAAGTGGACGAACTGCGCACGAAGACCGGCGTGCCGTTCGCCTGATTGACATGTCCGTCGGCTATCGTCGGCGCTTCGACCCATGCGTGCGCAACGGATGAAAGTGGCGATGTTCGGGACCGGCTACGTCGGTCTCGTGACCGGAACCTGCCTGGCGGAGATCGGCCATGACGTCACCTGCGTCGATGTCGACGCAGGGCGCATCGCTCGCCTAGAGCGTGGCGAAATCCCCATCTACGAGCCCGGGCTGGCGTCGCTGGTGCAGGCCAATGCAGGCGCCGGGCGCCTGCGGTTCACCACCGATCCGTCCGCGGCACTCCACGACGTGGCGATCGTGTTCATCGCGGTCGGAACGCCTCCCACGCAGGATGGCGGCGCCGACCTGACCCAGGTGTTCGACGCTGCGCGAACCATCGGCACATACCTGAGTGGCGATGCGATCGTGGTCAGCAAGTCCACCGTGCCGGTCGGTACAGCAGAGCGGGTGGCGTCCATCATCGACGAGGTGCTGGCTCGTCGTGGCGTGGCGTTCGATGTCGATGTCGCATCCAATCCGGAGTTCCTCAAGGAAGGCGCGGCGGTCAAGGACTGCATGCATCCGGATCGCATCGTGATAGGTGCGTCGCGCGCGTCCACCATCCAGAGTCTGCGTCGGCTGTATGCCCCGTTCGTTCGCAACCACGACCGCTTCGTTGAGATGGATGCGCGCTCGGCGGAGCTGACGAAGTACGCCGCGAATGCGCTGCTGGCCACCAAGATCAGTTTCATGAACGAGATGTCGCGCATCGCCGAGCAGGTCGGCGCCGATATCGAACAGGTGCGCCTGGGCATCGGCCCGGATCCGCGCATCGGATGGCACTTCATCTACGCCGGCGCCGGCTACGGAGGCGCATGTTTCCCCAAGGACGTGCTCGCCCTGGCGCACGCCGCACGCGACGCGCAGGTGCCTGCCGACCTGCTGGCCGCCGTGCATGCTGTCAACGATGCACAGAAGCGACACCTCTATGCGCTCATGGCGCGCCACTACGGCGGCGCGCCGACCGGCAAGGTCGTGGCCATCTGGGGCGCCGCTTTCAAGCCGAATACCGACGACATCCGCGGTGCTCCGGCACTTACGCTCATCGAACAGCTGTGGGCAGTCGGGGCGTGGGTCCGGGTATACGATCCGAAGGCCCTGAAGGAACTGCAGCGCTTCTACGGCACGCGTGACGACCTCACGTTGTGCGACAGCGCTGCGGAGGCGCTCGAGGACTGCGACGCCCTCGCAGTGCTGACGGAATGGCGCGAGTTCCGCAGTCCGGATCTGGCACTGATGCGGGAGCGCATCCGCGACCGCGTCATGTTCGACGGACGCAACATCTATGACCCCGCGGAGATCGAGGACGCCGGTATCGCGTATTTCGGTGTCGGGCGGGGGCGCTCGCTGGTGCCCTAGCGACTCCGGGTGCGGCCGGCGAACCGGTACCCTGTGCTTTCCGGTTGGGGGGGCAGCCCGGCGCACTCCGCGGCGGCCATCACGCGAAAGCCTGCATCTTTCGTGATCAGCAAAAAAACGCGCTCGATGGCATGTGCGAGCGTCCCATCGAGTTGCCCCTCCTCATCCTCGAACTCATCGACCTGTAGATGCGCATCGAGCAGCGGCCTGAGGCTGGCCAGCCGGAACCAGGCCATGCTGCCCGCGATGAACTGGTCGGCATCGGTGGCCGGCACCGAAATTCCAGTCCGCCGGCAGAGATAGTGACAGCGCCTTTCGTTTGCGCTCCAGTGGTAGTGGAGCGGCTGCATATGACCTTCAGGGCCGACCACACCCAGGGCAGGATCTTCCGCAAATGCCGCCAGCACTGCGCGGAACCGGTCCGGCGCGGCGAGACGCTGCAGCAGTTCGTGGCGCCACGTATCGCCATCCTCCCGGTGTGTGGAACGCTTGGTGTGGAGCTTCAGGACAACGTCCACCCCCTCATCCAGCAAGCGGCCAGCGACCTGCAGGAAGGGCAGGATGTCGCGACCACGGTTCTCGACCTCGACGATCTCGGCATGCGTGTCCTGTTGCAGCAACACCGTTTCGACCGCCAGACGCCGCTCCGCTGGCACCGTGATGACGAGCCGGTACTCGTGCGCCGCATCTCCCAGGATCCCGAGGATCTCGGGGAGAACGTCCGGATACCACGCATGTACGACGATCGCGACATTGTCCGGGGGCGGGCGGCGCGCGGCGACGGTACGGCACGGGGTCGCTCCGGCGAATAACGCCTCCCGGGTCGCGTCAAGCCACGCATGCCCCAGCCTCAGGTCCGGTTCCAGCACGGCGCCTTCGGCCCATTCGTTCCATGCGTTGATGAATACGAGATCGGAGCCGCTGCGCGGTAGACGATTCCGTAGGGTGGCCTCCAGCCAGTCGCGATAACCACGGGGAGACGCATGCAGGTAGGTGCGTCCGCGACCAGGGCGGCGCGGCTCGTTGTCCCAGCCGCAGTTCACCGCTGGATGCATCGGGTAGGCGGGGACTCCGCGTTGCGCCCAGTTGCCTGCCAGTTCGCGCCAGTCCAGCACTTCCCCTTCGTAGCCCGGATTCAACAGCCGCTGCTCGGCTGTCAACGACGCTGGCGAGGAGAGATTGGGGGGGAACTCCACCGCCGCATCGAAGCCGATCGACCGCGGATCATCGCGCTCGAAGGAATGCACGCATGCGAGGTGGATCTCACCGACGCCGTTTTCCCGGCACCACCCACGCCAACGCTCGGCCGTTGCGCGGGGATCGGGCAACAGACCGGTGCGATAGACCAGCAGCACGGGCCTGCCATCGACCCGCAGGTAGCGCGGGTCGCGAAGGTACGCCGCGATGTGGGCAATGAATGCCAGATCGTCTTCCGGGCTGTGGGATTGCCCGATCAGGATGTCCTGCTCGCGCCCGTCCCAGCGGCGAGACCAGTTCTCGTTGGCCCAGCACAGGCAGATCGGGAAGTCGATCGAAGTGTCGCCGAGCCACTGCCGCAGCGGGGTGTCCAGCAACGTCTTGCCGCCGAACCAGTAGAAGTAGCTGCAGAACGCCGAAATACCGTACGCCCGTGCAAGTTCGGTCTGCGCGCGCAGCGTGTCCGGAAGGCGCAGGTCATAGAAGCCGAGGTCACCCGGCAGCCTTGGCTGCACATGGCCTTCGAACTGCGGCAGTGCCCGGGTGACGTTGCGCCATTCGGTGAAGCCGGGGCCCCACCAGGCATCGTTCTCGGGGATCGGGTGGAACTGCGGCAGGTAGAACGCCACCAGGCGCGCGGGGAGCGGATCAGGCAACGGAGCGTCCGTACGCTCGCGATAATCGATCGCGCGACCGCCCGCGTGGCGGCGGGGGCGCTGTGGCGAATCGTCGCCGTGCCATTGCCCGGCCTCGGGTGGAGGAATGAGCGCAGGTGCGGCGTTCAAGACGCGCTGACGGACCCGGTCGCGCATGGCCTCGGGCATCGGCATTGCACGAAAGACCCAACGCAGCATCGCGAACGCGCCCCGGTGGGCACGGTCGCGGAGCGTCTGACTGCCTGTGCTCACAGATTCTGGTAATTCGGCCCCGAGCCACCCTCGGGCGTGACCCAGGTGATGATCTCGTACGGGTCCTTGATGTCGCAGGTCTTGCAGTGCACGCAGTTGGCGGCATTGATCTGCAGGCGCTTGCCGTGTTCGGCCTGCGTGTCCTCGACGATCTCGTAGACCGATGCCGGGCAGAAACGGGTGCAGGGGTTGTTGTATTCCTCGACGCAGCGGGTCACGCAGATCGAGGTGTCGTGCACGTGCAGGTGCACGGGCTGGTCCTCGTCGTGCTCGGTGGCGGCGAAGTACACGCCGGCGAGGCGGTCGCGTGGGGCAAGGTCGCGCTGCACGTAGTCGCGGTTCGGCCGCTCGTGCTCGCCGACCTTGTCGAGTGAACACCAGTCGGCGTTGACCTTCAGGGTCCACGGCGAATGCCCGCTGGTCACGGTCTCCCATGCACCGTTGGCGAGGCCGAACCACATGCCCCTCTTGAAGCCCGGCTTGATATTGCGCACCTTGCGCAGCTCGGCGACCGCATCGGATGCGCGCAGCCTGGCGTCGAAACCTTCAGGAGCGAGTGCGCTGGCGACCAGGTGCTCGGCGGCGAGCATGCCGCTGCGGATCGCCTGGTGGGTGCCCTTGATCTTGGGAACGTTGAGCAGGCCCGCGGTGTCGCCGATCAGCAGTGCGCCGGGCATCTCCACCTTCGGCAGCGACTGCCAGCCGCCGGTCACGATCGCGCGCGCGCCGGCCGAAAGGATGGTGCCGCCTTCGAGCAGCGGCCTGATCATCGGATGGTGCTTCCACTGCTGGAACGCCTCGTAGGGCGCGTAGTTCGGGTCCTGGTAGTCGAGGCCGCTGACATAGCCGATGGCGACCTGGTCGTTCTCCAGGTGGTACAGGAAGCTGCCGCCATAGGTGCTGGTGTCGGCCGGCCAGCCCAGCGTGTGCACGATCTTGCCGGGCGTCCCGCGCCCCGCGGGCAGCTGCCAGAGCTCCTTGATGCCGATCGAATAGGCCTGCGGATCGCTGTCGCCATCGAGGTTGAAGCGGCGCACCAGGCGCTTGGTGAGGTGCCCGCGCGCACCCTCGGCCAGCACGGTCACCTTCGCGCGGATATCGATGCCCGGCGTATAGCCCGGCTTGTGCGAACCGTCCTTGGCGATGCCCATGTCACCGATGCGCACGCCGAGCACGGTGCCGTCGTCGGCATGCAGGGTCTCGGCGGCGGCGAAGCCGGGGTAGATCTCGACCCCGAGCGCCTCGGCCTGCGGTGCCAGCCATGCGCACATCGCGCCGAGGCTGACGATGAAGTTGCCATGGTTGCGCATGCCCGGCGGCACGATCGGCGCCTTGCGGCCGCCATCCTTCGTCAGCAGCCAGAACTCGTCTTCGCCCGCGGGCACGCACACCGGCGGCGGGTTGTCCCGCCAGCCGGGCAGCAGCGCATCCAGCGGGCCGGGTTCGATCACCGCACCCGAGAGGATGTGTGCGCCGATGGTGCTGGACTTCTCGATCACGCAGACCGAGATCTCCGGGTTGAGCTGCTTCAGGCGGATCGCGAACGACAGGCCCGCCGGGCCGGCGCCCACGGTGACGACGTCGTACTCCATCACGTCGCGTTCGATGGCGTCGGCTGGCTGGTTCATGCTGGCTCGTACTCCCGGGTCACAGGATGCGATTGTCGCGTTTTCGCGGTGAACGCGGCAAATTGCCATACCGCTGACCCATTCCCGCGTGCCGAATGCTGGAACCGCTCGACCTTCCTGGCGCCGATATCCGTTTCGATCCGGCGTGGCTGTCGCGGCCGGAGGCCGATGCGCTGTTCGATGTCCTGCACGAAGGGCTTGCATGGGAGACCCACCGGGTGCGGCTGTTCGGGCGCGAGATCGACAGCCCGCGGCGCAGCGTGTGGATCGGGGAAGCGGAGGCGGTCTACCGCTATTCGGGAACCCGGTTCGTGCCGAGACCATGGACGCCGGAACTGAGCGCGCTGGCCTCCCGGCTCGGGACCGCCACCAGCGCACGATTCAACAGCGTGCTGGCCAACCTCTATCGTGACGGCCGCGATGGCATGAGCTGGCACAGCGACGACGAGCCGGAACTGGGCCCACATCCGGTGATCGCCTCGCTGAGCCTGGGCGCCCCGCGGCGCTTCGTGTTCAAGGCGCGCACGGGAGATGCGCGGCTCGCACTGACGCTGCCGCACGGCAGCCTGCTGCTGATGGCTGGCGAGACGCAACGGGTGTACCGCCACGCGCTGCCGAAGACCGCGCGGCCGGTGGGCCCGCGGATCAACCTGACCTTCCGGTGGGTGCAGGCGCGTGGGTGAGGGCGCCGGCGTGCTGTGGTGCTTGCCCTCATCCGCCCTGTGGGCACCTTCTCGCGCAGGCGGGGGAAGGGAAGCGGGAAAGCCTGAAATCCGCAGATTGGGAAGGCGCGAAAGGACGAAGGCTGGAAAGGCTCGCAATCGGGTGACACACGCGGATGGAATCCTTCTCCCGCTTGCGGGAGAAGGTGGCGCGAAGCGCCGGATGAAGGGCGCCTTGCGCGCAGGCGTTACAACCGGTCCAGCCACCCGTAGCAGTCCGGCGTGCTGCCGTCGAACAGGCCGAAATAGAGCCCCTGCAGCTGCCGCGTCACCGGCCCGACCCGGCCATCGCCGACGGCACGCCCATCGACCGAGCGGATCGGGGTGATCTCCGCGGCCGTGCCGCACATGAAGAGTTCGTCGCACAGGTACAGGTATTCGCGCGGCAGGTCGCGCTCGACGATCTCCAGCCCGGCGTCGCGGGCCAGCGTGATCAGCGTATGGCGGGTGATGCCGTTGAGCAGCGCGGCGCTGACCGGCGGCGTATGCAGCACGCCGTCGAAGACCAGGAACAGGTTCTCGCCGGCGCCTTCCGACAGCAGCCCGGTGGATGCCAGCGCGATACCCTCGCCAAAGCCCAGCCGGCGCGCCTCGCGCGCGACCAGCTGCCCGGAAAGATAGTTGCCGCCCGCCTTGGCACCGGCCGGAATGGTGTTGGGCGCGAAGCGCTGCCAGCTCGACACGCAGGCATCGATGCCGGTCTCCAGCACGCCTTCGCCGAGGTACGCGCCCCAGGGCCACGCACCGATGGCCATGTCCACCGGCGTCTCCGCCGACAGGCCGAAGCCGCCCAGCCCGCGGAATGCCACCGGGCGGATGTATGCACTATCCAGACGGTTGCGCCGCAGCACCTCGCGGGTCGCCTCGTTGAGCGTGTCGAGGTCGTAGGGAATGTCGATCTCGTGGATCTTCGCCGAGGCGTACAGGCGCCGGTTGTGGTCGGCGAGGCGGAAGATCGCGGTGCCGCCGGGCGTGCGGTAGGCGCGGATGCCCTCGAACACCGACGAGCCGTAATGCAGCGCATGCGCCATCACATGGGTGGTGGCCTCGGCCCACGGCTTGATCGTGCCGTTGTGCCAGATCCATTCGGGATACTGCATGCGCGCGACCTCGGCGGGGCGGAAAGTCATTCTGGCAGACCGTCGGGACGCGCGCCTGGGCAGCCCCGGTGATCTACAGGCTCACCCACCAGCAGCCCATATGCCGGCGCAGGCCGAGCACGGTGCTGCGCGGGGTGATGCGATCCCCCACGGTCTGTTCCAACCGCAACCCCACCGGACGCCGCCGCGCCGCAGCTGCGGTCGCCAGCGGCGGGGTCGCCCGGGATGGAAACGTGGACCCGCTGTATTCGGCCGAGGGAGCGGATGCGGGCGCCGTGGCCTGCGCCTGCACCGGCACGATCTGCACCAGCGGCCGCTGCACGATCACCTCGAGGCGATCCATCACGTTGTGGCCGTTGCGATGCGATACGCCCGCGAAGTGGTAGACGCCGGCCAGCCGGTTGACGTCGCGGCTGTCGATGGCGGTGCCGACCTCGTGCATCAGGTCCTGCACGTTGCGAGGGCAGCCGCGATACGCACGCGGGGCCGGGCCGGGCGCGGCACCGCGCTGCGGCGTGGAGACCGCGCCGACGTCGCTGCAGCGGCGGTCGGTATAGATGGTGGTGCCATCCGCGCCGGTGCAGCGGTTGATCGACTGCGCGTACGCCGGCGCGATGGCCGGGGCCCCCGTCAGGGTGGCGGCCAGAAACGCAAGGAGGGCGGAAGGACGGCGCATCCGCGGGAAGCGTAACGCGGGGAGGGGAGTGCGGCCATGCGCCTGGCGACGTGAGCGCGCGCGGCCCGGGCACACCCCCTGGCGGGTACTCGCTTCCCGCGTATGGACGGTGGCCACAGGCCGGGTCAGCACAGGCGCGCGAGTACCGCCTGCGTCGGGCGCGCCAGGTTGAGTGCATAGAAATGCAGCCCCGGCGCGCCACCGTCGACCAGGCGCTGACACAGGCGAGCCACCAGGTCGGCGCCGAACTCGCGGATGGCGTCGGCGTCGTCACCGTAGCCCTGCATGCGGCGGGTGATCCAGCGCGGGATCTCCGCACCGCAGGACTCCGAGAACCGCCGAAGCTGCGAGAAGTTCGCGATCGGCATCACCCCGGGCACGATCGGCACGTCCACGCCCAGCCTGCGGGCATCGTCGACGAACTGGAAGTAGGCGTCGGCGTTGTAGAAGTACTGCGTGATCGCGCCGTTGGCGCCGGCATCGACCTTGGCCTTGAAGTTGCGCAGGTCGAGGTGCGCGTCGTCCGCCTGCGGGTGGGTCTCGGGGTAGCAGGCCACCTCGATATGGAAGTGGTCGCCGGTTTCATCGCGGATGAACGCCACCAGGTCAGCGGCATAGCGCAGTTCGCCCGCATGGCCCATGCCCGACGGCATGTCGCCACGCAGTGCCACCAGCCGGCGGCAGCCGATCGCGCGGTAGAGCTTCAGGAGCTCGCGGATCTCCTCGCGCGTGCCGCCCACGCACGACAGGTGCGGAGCGGCCTCGAAGCCATGCTCCTGGCGCAGCCTGCGCACGGTTTCGGGGGTGTAGCTCAGGGTCGAGCCGCCGGCGCCGAAGGTGCACGACACGTACTCCGGTCCGTGCGCCTTCAGCCTGCGCGCGGTGCGGTCGAGCTGCTCGCGCTGTTCGTCGGTCTTGGGCGGGTAGAACTCGAAGCTGAGCGGGATCATCGCGGCGACTGTCGTGGCGTCGCCGCAGTCTATCTCTTTATCGCGATGAATGTGGTGAGCCGCTCAGCCGGCGTGCCCCGCGTCGTGGCGGCTGCCGCCGCGGCAATGCGGCGAGTCCGGCACCGCGCCTTCGCGCGCGTCCCACTCCTGTGGCGTCCATGCATGCAGGGCGAGCGCATGGATCTCCTGCATCAGCCCGCCCAGGACGCCGTAGACCTTCTGGTGGCGCTGCACCGCGCGCAGGCCGGCGAACGCGTCGCTGACGATGACGGCCTTGTAGTGCGTCTGCGTGCCGCGACTGTGCATGTGGCTTTCGTCGAGCAGCTCGAGATGGCGGGGCTCCAGCACCTGCAGCGCGGTGCGCAGGCGGTCGATGGTGAGTGTCATGGCGATGGCACGATGCGGGGTGCCCGATGATGCCATGGCGGTCGCGGGGGCCACGATGCAGCGGCTACCCTCCGGGTTTTCGCCGAGCATCCGCATGTCCATCGTCCTTACCCCGTTCGCCCGCGCGCGGCTGTTCCCGTCGCCGGTGCGTGCCAACACCATCCAGGATTGCAGCGCCGGGGAATTCGAGCGCCGCCTCAACAGCGAAACACCCGAGCGCGTGCTGCCGGGCTATGCGCCGTTCTGCCAGCTGCATGTGCACGCGAACTGGACGTCCACGCGCTGCCTCACCGTGCCGATCACCGATGCCAACCGCCACCGGCTGCGCTCGGCCTACGAGGCGCGCACGCGCGAGGAACTGCCGGTGCTGGTGCGCTGGTTCGAGGGCGTGGAGGCGCCGGTTGCGCGCTGGCTCATCCCCATCCTCTACAGCCGCGAGCAGCTGGCCAGGGAAGGCGCGGCGATCGACGCCGACTGGGGCGTCGTCGGCTGCCTGTACACGATGGAGCCGGAAGAGATCCCGATGGCGCCGATCACGATGATGCGCAACGCGCTCGGCGTGGAGGAGGGCGGTTCGGGCATTGCGCTGGATCGCGACGCCTATCGCCGTGCAGTGGATTTCTGGGAGCGAAACGCCAACTGGCGTCCCTGAACGCGCCGCCTCCACGCAATCACGACATCCTCCACGCGCTGCGTTCACGGCTCTCGCGAGAAGGTCGGAAACCACGCCGGATCCGTCCGGCGCTTCCGACCCCCACCGGAGACCTGTCCATGCTGGCCACCACCTACCGGCGCCCGCGCACGATGCGCATTGCCCACGTCGCCGAGCCCGAGATCGAACATCCCAACGACGCGATCATCCGCGTCACCCGCAGCTGCATCTGCGGTTCCGACATCCACATCTACAACGGCCTGGTGCCCGATACACGGGTCGGCCAGATCATCGGCCACGAGTTCACCGGCGTGGTGGAAGAAGTCGGCCCGTCGGTACAGAACCTCAAGGTGGGTGATCGCGTGCTGGTGCCATTCAACATCTTCTGCGGCAGCTGCTATTTCTGCCAGAAGGAGCTGTACGGCAACTGCCACAACGTCAACTCGCAGGCCAGCGCGATGGGTGGCTTCTATGGCTATACCCACACGGCCGGCGGCTACGACGGTGGCCAGGCCGAGTACGTGCGCGTGCCGTTCGCCGATGTCGGGCCGACGGTGATCCCCGACGACATCCACATCGAGGACGCGGTGCTGCTGACCGATGCCTTCCCCACCGGCTACCAGGCCGCGGAGATGGGCAGCATCCGCGAGGGCGACACCGTGGTCGTGTTCGGTGCCGGCCCGGTCGGCCTGTTCGCGGCCAAGAGCGCGTGGTTCTTCGGCGCCGGCCGGGTGATCGTGGTCGACTGCGAGGACTACCGCCTGGAGTTCGCCAAGAAGTTCGCCCACTGCGAGACGGTGAACTTCCGCGAGGTCGACGACATGGCCACGCATCTGAAGAAGATGACCGACTGGCTGGGCGCCGACGTGTGCATCGACGCGGTCGGTTGCGACGCCACCGGCAGCGCGTTCCACAGCGTCACCGGCAAGGTGATGATGCTGCAGGGCGGCTCGCCCATCGCCTTGCACTGGGCCATCAACAGCGCACGCAAGGGCGGGCGCATCTCGATCGTCGGCGTGTACGGGCCGACCTTCAACATGATTCCGATCGGCAATGCGATGAACAAGGGCCTGACCCTGCGCATGAACCAGGCCAGCGTGAAGCGTCATCTGCCGCGGCTGATCGAGCACATCCGCGCCGGGCACATCTCCCCGCGCGAGATCATCACCCACCGCATTCCGCTCGAGGACGTGGCCGATGGCTACGACATTTTCGTCAACAAGCGCGACAACTGCATCAAGCCGGTGCTGATCCCGCCGTCCGCGCGCGGGGCGGCGTGATGGCCGGCAACGAACGGGAGACGACCATGGATAACGCAAGCAAGTTCGCCCATATCCCCGGCTGGGGTGCAGACCTGGCGCGTGAGAACCGTCCTGCGGTACCGATGGAGCGCACGCCGCCGCGGCTCGACGTGCCGTGGAGCGATCCGCCGCCGCAGCAACCGCGGACGGTCGAGATCCTGAAGTCGGTGGAGCGGCCGGAGCATTCGCGCACGTTCGGCACCCGTCTGCCGCCGAAGGGTCTGAGCGGCGTGATCCGACGTGCCGCCTTCAAGCGCAGTGAGAACGACATCGGCCACTGGCTGATGCTGATGGCCGCCGACCGCGTCAACGTGGTCGAGGGACTTTGCGAGGACGTGCGCCACAACCCGGGCAAGGCGCTGGCCGTGGGCGCGGGCGCTGCGCTGGTCGCGTGGTGGCTGTTGCGCGACGACTGAGGCTGTCTACGCGATGCCACCCCTGGACGTCCCGCCCGCGAAGGCGGGAGTCCATGGACGTAAACGCGGACCGGAAGGTAGCGTCCTCCTGCGCTCAAGCGGATGACCGGAGCAGGAACAACTGTTGGACTGGAACGAAAACGGGCGCCGCGAGGCGCCCGTTTCCGTATCCACCGTAGCGGGCAGATCAGTAGCGGTAATGATCCGGCTTGAACGGACCTTCCACCGGCACGCCGATGTAGTCGGCCTGTTCCTTGCTCAGCCTGGTCAGCTTCACGCCGATCTTCTCGAGGTGCAGGCGCGCCACTTCCTCGTCGAGGTGCTTGGGTAGCAGGTAGACCTTCTTCTCGTACGTGTCGCGGTTGGCCCACAGGTCGATCTGCGCCAGCGTCTGGTTGGCGAACGAGTTCGACATCACGAAGCTCGGGTGGCCGGTGGCGCAACCGAGGTTCACCAGGCGACCCTCGGCAAGCAGGAAGATGCTGTTGCCATTGGCGAAGGTGAACTTGTCCACCTGCGGCTTGATGTTGGTGCGCGTGGCGCCCGAGTTGTACAGCGCGTCGACCTGGATCTCGTTGTCGAAGTGGCCGATGTTGCAGACGATCGCCTGGTCCTTCATCGCCTGCATGTGCTCGAGGCGGATGATGTCCTTGTTGCCGGTGGTGGTGACATAGATGTCGCCGCGGCCGAGGGTGTCCTCGATCGTGGTGACCTCGTAGCCTTCCATCGCCGCCTGCAGGGCGCAGATCGGGTCGATCTCGGTGACGATCACGCGGGCGCCGTAGGCGCGCAGCGAGGCCGCCGAACCCTTGCCCACGTCGCCGTAGCCGCAGACCACCGCGACCTTGCCGGCCAGCATCACGTCCATTGCGCGCTTCAGGCCATCGGCTAGCGACTCGCGGCAGCCGTAGAGGTTGTCGAACTTCGACTTGGTGACCGAGTCGTTGACGTTGATCGCCGGGATCAGCAGCTTCTGCTCTTGGGCGAGCTGGTACAGGCGGTGCACGCCGGTAGTGGTCTCCTCGGAGACGCCCTTCCACTCGGCGACGGTACGGGTCCAGAAGTCGGGACGCTCGCTGCGCACGCGCTTGAGCAGGTTCTTGATCACCTGTTCCTCGTGGCTGCCCGCCGGGGCGTTGACCCAGCTCTCGTCACCCTGCTCGAGCTCGTAGCCCTTGTGGATGAGCAGGGTCACGTCGCCGCCATCGTCGACGACCAGTTCCGGGCCGATCAGGCCGCCCTTGCCGTCGGGGAACGAGAGCGCCTCGAGCGTGCAGTCCCAGTATTCCTCCAGCGTCTCGCCCTTCCAGGCGAACACCGGGGTGCCGGTGGCGGCGATCGCCGCGGCGGCATGGTCCTGGGTCGAGAAGATGTTGCACGAGGCCCAGCGCACGTCGGCGCCGATATCCTTCAGCGTCTCGATCAGCACCGCGGTCTGGATGGTCATGTGCAGCGAGCCGGTCACGCGCACGCCCTTGAGCGGCGCCTCGGCGGCATGCTTGCGGCGGATCGACATCAGGCCCGGCATCTCGTGCTCGGCGATATCGATCTCCTTGCGGCCCCAGTCGGCCAGGGAGATGTCGGCGACCTTGTAGTCACCCTCGGTGGAGAACCGGCGCGCGTCCGGCTTGATCTGTGCGTTCATGGTGTGGCTCCGTCGTTAGGCATCGCAGTGCGATGCGCAATCGTCGGGCGCGGTTGTCGGGAAGCATGTGGCGAGCCTGGCCGGATGCGCCGCATCGTCGATGCGGCCTCGCGGAGCAACCCGCGGATCCGGTCGCAGCGCCCCTCGCCACGGCCCGGGCATTGTAAACGCGCAGCGCACCGCTGCAGTCGTGCCGTGTCGGGTGCCGTACGGCCTGCGGTCATTTGCAGCGCGGAGTGCGCTCGCCGATCCGGGAGGCTGGCACGGCCCTGGAATCTCCCAGTGCGCCCAGAGCGGAGCCATGCGAAGCGTAGTGGGCCGCCACGGTGCCCGATGCCGGGACACGCCGTGAATCCGTCCCTGGAGGCTTGTCGGCGCCATCCATGGCGCCGACAGTCCCGGCATCGGGCACCGCGCCGTCCCTCCTTCACGACGCTGCGGCTGGCCGTAGAGCGGTTCGTCAGGGGCCCAAGCGGTGCTGCGACCTCGCGCAGCGAGGCGCGCAAGCCGGTCCAGGTTATCGCCACAGCCTGACAGCGGGACCCACAGTTAGTGGCAGCCATGGCCGCCGCACACGCTCTTTTTCCAGTTCGCCCTGACTTCGGCAGGGCGATGCGGCGTTCCGCAGCGGGACTGTCGGCGCCATGGATGGCGCCGACAAGCCTCCATGGACGGATTCACGGCGTGTCCCGCTGTGGAATGCCGCGTCGACCCACCGCGCCGGCAGATCAACGCAGATCGGCTTAACCGCGATATCACTGCCGGCAGCGGAGGGCGCGCCCACGAACGCGATACGGAAGACGGAAGCCCGGCCTCCGCAATCCCATGACCAACCTCACGGGCCAGCGCCATTGGCCACCGGCTATCCTCGACGGTCGCCATTCCGGGACCCGACATGACCTCTCGCCTGCATCGCCTCGCCGGCCCCCTGCTTCTCGTCGCACTGCTGGCGGTGCCGCCACATGCGCCTGCGCGCACACCGGCCGCCGACGCCGCGACTGCCTCCGATGCGGGTGGCTATCGCCTGCCACCGCCCGAGCTGCAGGTGCTGGTCGATGCACCGCGCGCACCGCGACTGTCGCTGTCGCCGCGCCGCGACCTTGCCGCCTACCTGCGCAGCCCGGCACTGCCGGGCATCGACGTGGTCGCCCAGCCGGAACTCAAGCTCGGCGGCCTGCGTATCCATCCGCGCACCTATGCCGCCAGCCGCTTCTCGTTCGTCGACGACCTCTGGCTGCAGACCGTCGATGGTGGCGAGGAACGCCGCATCGCCGGCCTTCCGCAGCCGCTGTCGCTGGACACCATGAGCTGGTCGCCCGACCAGCGCCATATCGCCTTCACCCGGGTGGACGCGCGTGCCGGTCGCGTCGAGCTGTGGATTGTGGACGTCGCCGCCGCGCGCGCACGCCGCCTGATCGAGCAGCCGCTCAATACCGTGGTCGGCAGCGGCTTCGAGTGGTTGCCCGACAGCCAGGGCCTGCTGGTGCAGCTGCGCCCCGAGGGTCAGGGCGAGCCGCCGGCCGATGCCGGCATCCCCGCCGGTCCCAATATCCAGGAAACCGCCGGCGGCGGCGTGGTGCAGAGCCTGCGCACCTTCCAGGACCTGCTGCGCAATCCGCATGACGAGGCGGTGTTTGCACACTTTCTTACCACCCAGATCGCGCGTGTCGACCTGCGCGGTGGGGTGACGCCGGTCGGTGCGCCCGACCTGCATGTGGGCATGGCGGTTTCGCCCGATGGCCGGCACATCCTGCGCCAGCGCCTCGAGCGCCCGTTCTCCTACCTGGTGCCGTATTCGCGCTTCCCGCGGGTGATCGACGTGGTCGCGCTCGACGGCCGCGTCGTGCACACCGTGGCCAGGCTGCCGCTGGTGGAAGGCCTGCCAACCGGTAATGACGCCGTGGCCACGGGCGTGCGCCGCATCGCCTGGCGCGCGGATGCACCGGCCACCCTGGTGTGGGCGGAAGCACAGGATGGCGGCGATCCGTCTGTACAGACCGACGTGCGCGATCGCGTGTACATGCATGCCGCGCCGTTCCGCGGTGAGCCTCGGGTACTGGCCGAGCTGTCGATGCGCTATGCCGGTGCCGCGTGGGGCAATGGCGAACTGGCACTGCTCAACGAGTATTGGTGGCGCACCCGGCAGATCCGCGAATGGCGGCTGGCACCGGATGGCGACCGCGCGCCGCAGCTGATCCGCGAAGGCTCCTACGAGGACCGCTACGCGGATCCGGGCTCGCCGGTGATGGTGCCCGATGCCAACGGCTTCTCACGTCTGCTGGTCGGCGCCGATGGCAACAGCATCTACCGCATCGGCGAGGGTGCATCGCCCGAGGGCGACCGCCCGTTCCTGGACCGCCAGAGCCTTGCCGACGGCCGCAGCGAGCGTCTGTTCCACTCCAGCGCACCGTGGTACGAGATGCCGCGCGCGCTGCTCGACGACAACGCCACCCGCATCCTCACCACCCGCGAATCGCCCACCGAACCGGCGAACTTCTTCGTGCGCACGCTGGCCGGTGCCAGCGCGGAGCCGGTCGCGTTGACCGCGTTCGAGCATCCCACGCCGCAGCTGCGCGATGTGGTCAAGGAGCAGATCCGCTACCGCCGCAACGATGGCGTCGAACTTACCGGCACCCTGTACCTGCCGCCGGGCTACGACCCGCAGCGCGACGGCCCGCGGCCGCTGCTGATGTGGGCCTACCCGCAGGAGTTCAAATCCGCCGACGCGGCAAGCCAGGTCACCGATTCGCCATACCGCTTCAATACGGTCAGCTACTGGGGCCCGCTGGCGTATCTGGCCACCGGCTACGTGGTGCTCGACGACCCGGCGATGCCGATCGTCGGCGAAGGCGACGCCGAGCCCAACGACACCTATGTCGAGCAGCTGGTCGCCAGCGCGCAGGCCGCGGTGGACGAGGTGGTGCGCCGTGGCGTGGCCGACCGGGACCGCATCGCCGTGGGCGGGCATTCCTATGGCGCGTTCATGACCGCCAACCTGCTGGCGCATTCGGACCTGTTCCGTGCCGGCATCGCGCGCAGCGGCGCCTACAACCGCTCGCTCACGCCGTTCGGCTTCCAGGCCGAGGAGCGCAACTACTGGCAGGCGCAGGGCACCTACCAGCAGATGTCGCCGTTCAACCATGCGGAGAAGATCCGCGAGCCGATCCTGCTCATCCACGGCGAGGAGGACAACAACTCCGGCACCTTCCCGATGCAGAGCGAGCGCATGTACGCGGCCATCAAGGGCCTGGGCGGCACCACGCGGCTGGTGATGCTGCCGCGCGAGTCGCACGGCTACCGCGCGCGTGAATCGATCCTGCACATGCTGCACGAGAGCCACCAGTGGCTGGAAACCCATGTGCGCAACGCGCCGCCGCGCGAGCAGAAGGCCGCCGCGCGCTGAGGGGGCAGCCACGCTCGGCGCTCGTGATCGCCGTGCGGGCGGCGCTCAGCAGCCGGAAAGCTGCTCGGCGATCGAGGTGCGTGAGCACGACGTGGAATTCGCGACGACATCCCGGGGCGGCCTCGGTGCCGCCCCGGTTTCCTAGGGTCATCCCCAGCTGCCTCGCGGGACCCCGCATCGGACACTTGCCACCATCCATTCCGATCGCCGGAGTTCCAAGATGGTGCACATGATCCACGACGGTGGGCGCGCCTATGTCCCACCGCCGCCGCCGCCGCCACCGGCGGAACGCACGCAGCCGGTACAGCACCGCGTCGCCGGCGGCGACACCGTGCAGTCGCTGGCCGAGCAGTACGCAGTGAGCCCGGAGGCGATCCGCGCCGCCAATCCGCAGCTGGGGCAGGGCGGCAATATCGCCCGCGGCGATGTACTCGAGATCCCGCCGCCGCCGCAGAGCGTCACCGGCGACATCGACGCCGGTAGCGCCACCCACTCGACCACCGACGTCAAGGTCACCCTCAAGAACGACGACGGCTCCATCACATGGAAGCCGGACAGCCTGTCGGTGAAGCTCACCGACAAGCAGAAGACCGAACTCGACAACAGCCGCCCCGAAGGCAGCAACCGCCGCGACACCGCCGGTTTCTCGGTGAGCGTCTCCGAAGAGTCCTCGGTCACGGTCACCGAAAGCCACAGCAACACCCATTCCAGCTTCACCATCGCCACGCAGATGCAGGTCGGCGTGTCCGGCGAGGTGAGCGCCGGTGGCGGCAAGGGCGGCCTGGACATCAGCGGCGGGGTCACTACCGGCGTCGAGGCCAAATACAAGGTCTCGCTGCCGGGCGAGGCGACGGTCGAGCAGGCCGCGCAGGTCAATCCCTTCGACCCGACGACCCTCCCGGTCGGCGGCAGCGTGACGTTGAACGGCAGCGATTACGTCAACACCTCGTTCGATGCCTCGTTCCGCTACATCGGCACGCAGACCAGGGTGAACAGCTCCGAGGGCACCAGCTACGTCATGGAGCGCGTGGACGAGAACACCGTGCGCGTAACCGCCGGCCCCACCGAGACCATCAATGCCTTCAACGGCGTCGGCGTGTCGGTCGGCGACGTCAAGGTCATGGCCGGGCGCGAGGACCAGCTGCACGGCGCCACGCTGCAGACCGCGGAGTTCGACATCACCACGCCGGAAGGCCAGGCCGCGCTGCAGCACTTCAATGCCACCGGCCAGGTCCCCCACGAAACCGCCGGCGTGTCCGACGTGGCCACGATCGAGCGCGTGGACTTCTCCTCGCAGACCCAGCTGCGCGCGGAGTTCGGCAAGCACGCCGACATCACCCTCGGCGGGGAGGCGAACACCGGCAGTTCGGTGAAGATCACCTATCCCGACGGGTCGTATTCGCTTACCACCGACCTCGGCTACGGCGGCAACGTGCCGCTGACGATCGAGCAGCGTTTCGATGCCGAGGGCCACGAGCTGCCGGGCGAGCGCAGCTATACCTTCGAGGTGAACACCGACCGCCCGGCCTACGGCTGGTTCGATCGTTTCATGGGCGCCAACGAGGCATCCGAGGAGCAGTCGATGGCCAACCTCCTCAATGCCGCGCTGACCGGGTCGGTCGATGGCAGCGGGCCGGTGCAGGCAGCCGACACGGTCACCCTGACCTTCAGCGAGTCGCAGATGCAGGCGCTGATGGAGCAGACGCAGGCCACCGTCGATGCATCCGACGTCGGCGGCGGCGATGCGGACCTGCGGGTCATGCTGGGCGACGGGAACTATTCGCCGACGCCGACCGATTTCGCCATCTCGCTGGCGCGCAACCTCAACAGCGAACCCTACGGCTTCATCGACAAGCTATGGCGCATCTCGTCGGGTGCGGACGGTGACTCCGCCAACAACCGCTACGACCGCATCGACGTCGAAGCCAGTACGTCCTGACCTCCGTACCCATGCACGAACTGCAGTAACGAAAAGGGCCGCTTGCGCGGCCCTCTTCATGTGCAGCGGTCTACCGGTTCAAAGCCCGGCGTCGGACCGCAGCGCGTCGGCGCGGTCGGTGCGCTCCCACGAGAACGCGGTCGCGGCGACCGTATTGCCGTCGGCATCCACGTAGGTGAACTCCTTCGGCTTGCGGCCGAAGTGGCCGTACGCGGCGGTGGCCTGGTACATCGGGTGGATCAGGTCGAGCATCTTGATGATGCCGTACGGGCGCAGGTCGAAATGGGTGCGGATCAGCTTCTCGATCTGCGCATCCGGGATGCGCCCGGTGCCGAAGGTGGTGACCGAGATCGAAGTCGGCTCGGCCACGCCGATGGCGTAGGAGACCTGCACCTCGCACTTGTCCGCCAGGCCCGCGGCAACCACGTTCTTGGCCACGTAGCGCGCGGCGTAGGCCGCCGAGCGGTCGACCTTGGAGGGATCCTTGCCGGAGAACGCGCCGCCGCCGTGGCGGGCCATGCCGCCGTAGGTGTCGACGATGATCTTGCGCCCGGTCAGGCCGCAGTCGCCCACCGGTCCGCCGATCACGAAGATCCCGGTCGGGTTGATGTGCACCTTGTTCTTCGGCAGCGTGTCCATCCACTTCTTCGGCAGCACCGGCTTCAGGATGAACTCGCGCACCGCCTCGATCAGGTCCTTCTGTTTGATGCCCGGGTCGTGCTGGGTCGACAGCACCACGGCATCCAGCCCGGCGACCTGGTTGTTCTCGTCGTAGCGCAGGGTCACCTGGCTCTTGGCATCCGGGCGCAGCCACTTCAGCTTGCCGTTCTTTCGCACCTTGGCCTGCTGCTCGACCAGCCGGTGGCTGTAGTAGATCGGCGCCGGCATGTACTCGGGCGCCTCGTTGCAGGCATAGCCGAACATCAGGCCCTGGTCGCCTGCACCCTGTTCCTCGGGCTTCTTGGCCTTGCGGTCGGTGCCGTCCACGCCGGCGGCGATGTCGGGCGACTGCTTGCCGATCAGGTTGAGGATGCCGCAGGTGTGTCCGTCGAAGCCGACGTCGGAATTGGTGTAGCCGATGCCGTTGATGACCTTGCGGGTCAGTTCCTCGATGTCGACCCACGCGCTGGTGGTCACCTCGCCGGCGACGATCGCCACACCGGTCTTCACCATGGTCTCGCAGGCCACGCGGGCACGCTTGTCCTGGGTGAGGATCGCATCCAGCACGGCGTCGGAAATCTGGTCGGCGACCTTGTCCGGATGGCCTTCGGACACCGATTCGGAGGTGAACAGGTAGCTCGACATCGGCAATATCCTTGTATTCGGATGAAAAGATGGCCGCGGATGATACAGCTCCACGCGCCCGCACGCATGTTCGCCGGTGCGGCGTTGCGCCTTGGTTAAACTGGCTGGCCGCTGCTGGAGAAACGCCATGATCCCCACCCCCGAAACGTCGCCGTTCGACGACGACGACCTCGCCAGGCTCGAAGCGCTGCTCTACGACCACGCCGGCGAGGGCGATGGCATGCCTCTGGAGGCCGTGGACGGGTTGTTCTCCGCACTGATCGTCGGCCCGGAACCGGTGCTGCCCGACGAGGCGTTGCCGCAGGTGCTGGGCGACGGCGAAGCGGCGCCGGAACTGGTCGAACTGCTGCGCAAGCTGTGGGAGCACATCACCTGGCGCGTGCGCCAGCCGTTGCCCGTGGATGACGATGCCGATGCCGCCTACGAGCTGATGCCGTTCGTCGGCCTGCCGGAGCTGGAGGACGGCGAAGACGACGACATCGACGCGATCCCGCGCGACTTCCCGGTGGGTGCGCTGTGGGCGGCCGGATTCCTGCAGGGCATGTCGCTGCGCGCCGACGCGTGGACGAAGTGGATGGACGCCGATGGCGACCTCGCGCTCGACATCCAGGACCTGATGCGGATGTCGGTGGCGACGCCGGAGCACGCCGCGGAAATGGAACTCGACGCCGACGACCTGCTCGACTTCGACGACCGCTGGGGGCTGCTCGCCTCGGTGCCGGCGCTGCTGCAGGATCTTGACCTGATGCGCTTCGAGGCACAGCGCCCGCGCGAACCGATCCGCCGCGACGCGCTGCCGGGCCGCAACGATCCCTGCCCCTGCGGCAGTGGCCAGAAATGGAAGAAGTGCTGCGGCAGCACGGTGCACTGACCGCGCATGGATTCGCTGACCCAGATCCTGCTTGGCGCCTCGGTGGCTGCGGCCGTGGTGCCGGCGCGGCACCGGCGCGCCGCCATGGGGGCAGGCGCGGTGCTCGGCACGCTGCCGGACCTCGACTCGCTGCCGCTGTGGCTGCTGACCGACGACCCGGTCGCGCAGATGACCCTGCACCGCGGGTTGTCGCACTCGCTGTTCGTCCTGCCGCTGGTGGCGTGGGCGCTGTGGGCGTGGTTCCGGCGCCGCGGCGGACGCGTGGCCGACGCGCCGCGGGCGTGGTTCTGGGCGTTCCAGCTGGCGTTGGTGACCCACCCGCTGCTCGATGCGTTCACCGTCTACGGCACCCAGCTGCTGTGGCCGCTGCCGGCACCGCCGGTGATGTTGTCGAGCCTGTTCATCATCGATCCGGCCTATACGGTATGGCTGCTCGGTGGGGTGCTGGTGGCCTTGTGGGCCGGCGCGAAACCGGTGGCGCGCACCGCGCTGGTCGCCGGGCTGGTGCTGAGCAGCGGCTACATCGGCTGGTCGCTGGCGGCCAAGGCGATGGTCGAGCGCGAGGCGACGCGCACGCTGGCGACGATGGGGCTCGCCGATGCGCCGCGCTTCTCGGTGCCGATGCCACTCAACACGCTGCTGTGGCGGGTGGTGGTGATGACGCCCGACGGCTACCTGGAAGGCGAGCGTTCGGTCGTGGCCGATCGTGGACCGATCCATTTCCGCGCACATGATTCCGATGTGCAGGCGCTGGCCGCGGCCGGCGACCTGCCGGCGGTGCAGCGCCTGCAGTGGTTCAACCATGGCTTCATGCGCGCGCAGGTGCGTGACGGCACCCTGGTGCTCAGCGACCTGCGCATGGGCCTGGAGCCGGGCTACTTCTTCAACTTCGCCGTGGCCCGGCGCGCTGGCGATGGCAACTGGCAGGCACTGGCGCCGCCGCGACAGCTGCCCGGCGACGCCGGCCGGGGCGAACAGCTCGCCGGGCTGTGGCAGCGCATCTGGCAGCAGCCTGCGGCGGGCGTGCCGGCCGCCACGCAGCCCGCGGCCGGCGCTCAGTAGACCGTCGCGCGTGCCTGCATGAAGGCGTAGAAGAACACCGCGTCCGGGTCGTTCTGCACCTGGGCGATCTCGCGGCGCATGCCCTCGACGACCTCCGAGGTGACGCAACCGGCGGCGATCAGCTGGTCGGCCGCCGACAGCAGCAGTTCCTCCCAGAAGGCGATCATGGTCTTGCGCAGCGCCGGCTCGCGGTTGTCGAAGTGGAAGGTCTTGACCTCGGTCGAGACGTCGCGGAAGCCACCGGCCAGCAGCAGGTTGCCGAGCTTGGCGCCGATGAACGGATCGCCGCCGCTGTCGTACTGGAAGTCGTTGAACGCCATCCAGTAGCGCCAGACGTTGGGCGAGTACGGGTCGAGCACGAACGACGCGTTCATGACCTCGGTGACGTAGACCGGCGCACCCGGCGCCAGCACCCGTCGCACTTCGCTGAGCACGCGCGCAGGCTTCGGCACGTGTTCGAGTACCCAGCACAGGTAGGCGGCATCGAAGCTGCGCGGCTCGAAGGGCAGGTCGGTGGCGTCGGCCTGGCGGAAGTCGTAGCGGCCATCGAGCCATGGCTGTTGCGCGAGTCGTGCGCGGGCGGCGTCGACCTGCGCCGTGCTGAGGTCGACCCCGGTCACGTGCAGGTCGGGGAAACGTCGCAGCAGGATCTCGGTCTGCGCGCCGACTCCGCTGCCGACCTCGAGCAGCCGTTTCGCGCCGGGATAATCGATGTTGCGGAAGATCGTCGACTCGGCGAGCCGCGCCTGGCGCACCAGGCGTGCCTGCTCGGTGGGCGAGAAGCCGTGCAGGTAGGGGAAGTCGACGCAGGCGGGAAGGTCGCTCATGGGCGTGGCGCGTTGAGGGGCAGGGCCCATTCTAGGAATCCCGGCGTCTGCGCGCTGCGGCGCGTTTGCAACAGCGTGTGTGCCGGTACCGGGCCCGGGCGTGCCATCACCGTGGGCCCACGACGGGGCTCAGGCCGCGTCGGCCCACTCCGGGGCGACGCCCGCGATCAGCGCGTCGAAATAGTCGCGGGTCAGCGCCAGCTGGGCCTGCGCGGTCTCGGCGCGGTTGACCACGGCGCGGAACGCCGCGCGCTGTTCGGCCGAATGCTCCGGGCGGTCCTTCGCATACCAGCCCAGGTGCTTGCGCGCGATGCGCACGCCGCTCTGCTCGCCATAGAAGGCGTGCAGGGCCTCGAGATGGCCGAGCAGCACGTCGCGGACCTCGGCCAGGGTCGGCGGTGGCAGGCGTTCGCCGGTCGCCAGGAAGTGCGCGATCTCGCGGAAGATCCACGGCCGGCCCTGCGCGGCGCGCCCCACCATCACCGCGTCGGCACCGGTATGGCGCAGCACCATGGCCGCCCTGTCGGGCGAATCGATATCACCGTTGGCGATGACCGGGATCGTCAGCTGCGCCCTGATCGCGGCGATGGTGTCGTACTCGGCCTGGCCGCTGTACTGCTGGTCGCGGGTACGGCCGTGGATGGTCAGCGCGGTGATGCCGGCGGCCTCGGCGATGCGCGCGATCACCGGCGCGTTGCGGTTGTCCGCGTCCCAGCCGGTGCGGATCTTCAGGGTGACGGGAACGTCCACCGCGCCGACCACGGCCTCGAGGATGCGGCCGACCAGCGCCTCGTCGCGCATCAGCGCCGAACCCGCCCAGGCGTTGCACACCTTCTTGGCGGGGCAGCCCATGTTGATGTCGATGATCTGCGCGCCGTGCCCGACATTGTGGCGCGCGGCCTCGGCCATCACCGCCGGCTCGGTGCCGGCGATCTGCACCGACACCGGGTCGGGCTCGCCGACGTGGTCCATGCGGTGCAGCGACTTGCGCGTATTCCAGAAGCGCGGATCGCTGGTGGTCATCTCCGACACCGCCAGCCCGGCGCCCAGCCGCTTGCACAGCTGGCGGAACGGCTTGTCGGTGACCCCGGCCATCGGGGCCAGGACCACGCGGGGTTCGATGCGGTGCGGGCCGATCTGCATGGCGGCATTGTAGGCGCTGGTGCCGGCGGGCCGGCCGCCACGGTCGTCAGTCGTCGGCGCGCAGCAGTGGCATCGCCACCGCGGCGCCGGCGCGTTCGGTGGAGGCGGCCGCGTAACGGCTGGCGAAGCGCAGCTGCGCGCTGAAGGCGCGCTGCGGGTGCAGGGCGAGCGCCGCGGCGAGTGCGCCGTTGAAGGCATCGCCCGCGCCGGTGGTGTCGACCACCCGCGCCGGATGTGCCGGCAGCCGCGCATATGGCCGGGCATCGCCGAAGCGCGCCGGGTCGGCATGGGAGACGAAGCAGCCGGCGCCGCCAAGGGTCACCACCACCGTGCCCTGCGGCAGCAGCGCGCGACACAGCGCGTGCAATGCGCCATCGTCGAGGGCCGCCACCGCGTCGTCGTCGATGCGGCCATGGCCATGCGCCGCCAGCAGCGCGGCGAATTCACTCTCGTTGGGCGTCAGCAGGTCGCAGCAGGCCAGCAGTTCCGCGTCCACGACGGCATCCGCCGGCGCCGGATTGAGCATTGCCAGCGCGCCACCGCGGCGCGCCTGTGCGAGCGCGGCGGCGATCGCGTCGCGGGGTGATTCCAGCTGCGCCAGTACCACGGCCGCAGCCGCCAACGCCCCGGCATGGCCTTCGGCAAACGCCGCATCCAGGGTGGCGTTCGCGCCCGGCCCGATCACGATCGAATTGCGGCCGGCGTCATCGGTGTAGATGCCGGCGGTGCCGGTGGGTGCATCGCTTGCGCGTGCCTGCAGGTCGATGCCGTCGGCAGCTGCGAGATCACGGGCGAGGGCACCACCGGCGTCATCACCGAGCGCGCAGACGAAGCGTACGTCCGCACCGGCGCGGCGCGCGGCGACCGCCTGGTTGAAGCCCTTGCCGCCGGGGCCGGTGCTGTAGGCACCGGCCAGCGTCTCACCGGGCCGCGGCAGGCGCGTCGCGCGCCACACATGGTCGACATTGAACGAGCCGACGACGATGACGCCTGCGCGTGCCCCTGCCATGCCGGACTCAGGCGAAGGTGGTCAGCACGCCGGCGATGGTGGCGGTCATCATCGTGGCGATGGTGCCGCCCAGCACCGCGCGCAGTCCGAAGCGGGCGAGGTCCTGGCGACGGTCGGGCGCCAGCCCGCCGATGCCGCCAATCTGGATCGCGATCGAGCTGAAGTTGGCGAAGCCGCACAGCGCATAGGTGGCGATGAGCCGGCCCTGTTCGCTCAGCACCACGCCTTCCACGCGTCCGTTGACGATGTCGGCCAGCTGCAGGTAGGCCACGAACTCATTGATCACCACCTTCTGGCCGATCAGCGAGCCGACCACGCCGGCATCCGCCCACGGCACGCCGATCACCCAGGCGATCGGCGCCAGCACGAAGCCGAAGATGGTGGCGAGGTCGAGCGGGCGGCCCAGCGTGTCCTGCAGGCCGGTGATCTCGCCCAGCCAGGTCAGCGGCGCGTTGATCATCGCGATCAGCGCGATGAAGGCCAGCAGCATCGCGCCGATGTTGAGCGCCAGCCGCAGGCCGTCGCCGGCGCCGGCCGCGGCGGCGTCGATGATGTTGCTGGTGGTCTTCTCCACTTCCATCTTCACGGTGCCGCGGGTCAGCGGCTCGCCGGTTTCCGGGATCAGGATCTTGGCGATCACCAGCGTGGCCGGCGCGGCCATGATCGACGCGGCTAGCAGGTGCTTGGCGTAGAACGCCTGCTCGACCGGGTCACCGCCGCCGAGCATGCCGACATAGGCCGCCAGCACGCCGCCGGCGATATGCGCCATGCCGCCGATCATCATCGTGATCAGTTCGGACTCGGTCATCCGCGAGATGTACGGGCGCACCGTCAGCGGCGCCTCGGTCTGGCCGATGAAGACGCTGGCGCAGACGCTGGTGGTCTCGGCGCCTGACACACGCATCACCTTGGTGATGGCGAGCGCCATCACCCGCACCACCGCCTGCATCACACCGAGGTGGTAGAGCACCGCCATCAGCGAGGCGAAGAAGATGATCGTCGGCAGCACCTGGAAGGCAAAGATGAAGCCGTAGGTGTCGACATCCATCAGGTTGCCGAAGATGAAGCTCGAGCCGGCGTTGACGAAGCCCAGGATCTTCACGAAGCCGTGGCCGAGCCAGTCGAACACCTCGCGACCGCCCGGCACCAGCAGCACCAGCGCGGCAAATGCGATCTGCAGGGCGACACCGGTGCCGACCAGCACCCAGTCGACGCGCCGCTTGTTGTTGGAGAACAGCCAGACGATGCCGAGGAGCACCACCAGTCCGAACAGGCCGAATCCGACCCGTGCCAGTACTTCCATCGAGTGCCCCAGGGCGCCAGCAGACCGCGCAGGTTAGGGGAGGCGGGCGGTCGGGGCAATATCACGGAATCTTCACATTCTCCTGAAGGGCGTATTCATTCAGCAGTCGCGGGCCCACACCCGATCGCCGCCATCGCGCTTGGCCTGCTTGAGGCGCCGGTCGGCGGTGCCGAGCAGGGCCGAGGTGTCGGCGCCGTCCTGTGGCCAGGCCGCCAGCCCGGCGCTGAAGCGCAGGACGACCCCGTCACGGCCGCGGCCGGGCTGGAACGCCTGTTCGGCGAGGGCGCGGCGATGCCCGTCCAGGCGCTCCCAGGCACTGCCGATCGGGCTGCGCAGCAGCAGCACGAATTCCTGCCCGCCGATGCGCGCGGCGTGCTCGCCGTCCTCGAGCAGGGCGGTCAGCCCCGCCGCGAAGTGGCGCAGCGCGCGGTCACCGGCCGGATGCCCGGCCGCTTCGTTGATGCGGCGGAAGCGGTCGAGGTCCAGCAGCGCCACGCTCAGGCTGCGGCCGCTGGCCCGTGCGTCGGCGGCATCGCGCGGCAGGTGCTGCAGCAGCCAGGCCCGGTTGGGCAGACCGGTGAGTGCATCGTGTCCGGCGGCGGTGATCAGCCGCTGGATGCGCCGCACCACCACGGCAGTGATTGCGGTGACGATCGCCAGCAGCACCAGCCGCTGGGCCAGGGTGCCCGGCGACACCACGCCATACGCGTAGGACGCCGGCAACGCATCGCCGGGCGCCATCGCGGTGACCAGCCACCACAGCAGCGCGTACTGGGCGATCGCCAGCGCGCCCGTGTACAGCGCCAGCCGCACGTCGTTGCGCAGCGCGGTCAGCACGATCGCCACCGCGTAGAAGCACCACACCACCATGCTGTTGAGGCCCGCGGCCGGATCGTCGCGCGCGAGCAGCAACAGCACCAGCGAGGTCACGCTGACATCGTGGGTCGCGGTGGCCAGCGGCAGCCAGCGCACCCGGCGTCGCGCAAGCGCCAGCCACAGCTGCGCGCTCGCGTTGATCACCACCGCCGCACCCAGCCCGATCGCCACTTCGCGGCCGTCGCCATCCAGCGCGGCCAGCAGCGGCAGCGACAGCACCAGCAGCGACAGCAGCGCACGCACGCGTGCGGTCAGCAGCTCGCCATCCGCGCCGGTGTCGAGCAGCAGTGCGTCCGGGCGGGCGAACAACCCCGGCGCCCGTCGTCGCCCGGCTTTCGATGCGTCGCCCATGGCCTCCCCGCGCGCTGCCCCGCGCCGAGCATAGCGCCGGGCCGGGGCCGCGGCTCGCTACACTGGAGCACCATCCCCGGAGCGCCCGCGATGCAGTACCGCCGACTCGGCCAGTCAGGCCTGCAGCTGTCCGCGCTGTCGTTCGGTGCCTGGGCCACCTTCGGCAGCCGCATCGGCCGCGGCGAGGCCCGCGAGCTGGTCGCCGCGGCGTGGGACCACGGCATCAACTTCTTCGACAACGCCGAAGGGTATGCCCATGGCGACGCCGAGCGGATCATGGGCGACGTCATTGCCGACCTGCGCCTGCCGCGTGATGGCTACTGCGTCTCCAGCAAGGTGTATTTCGGTTCCGCCGCCGATCCGCGCCCGACCCAGCGCGGGCTGTCGCGCAAGCACGTGCACGACGCCTGCCATGCTGCGCTGCGGCGGCTGCGCGTCGACTATCTCGATCTTTTCTTCTGCCACCGCCCGGACCCGGACACCCCCGTGGCCGAGACCGTGTGGGCGATGGATACGCTGATCCGCCAGGGCAAGGTGCTGTACTGGGGCACTTCGGAATGGCCGGCCGAGCGGGTGATGGAGGCCGCAGATCTCGCGCGCAGGCACCGGCTGCACCCGCCGACGATGGAGCAACCCGAGTACAACCTGCTGCACCGCCGGCGCGTGGAGCTGGAATACGCACCGCTCTACGGCGAACTGGGCCTCGGTGCCACGGTGTGGTCGCCGCTGGGCTCCGGGCTTCTGACCGGCAAGTACAACGACGGTATCGGTGACGACAGCCGCCTCGGCCAGCCCGGCTACGCGTGGCTGCGCGAACTGCTGCTGCAGGACCCGTCGCGGCTGGAGCGTGCGCGCGCCTTCACCGCGCTGGCGGCGGAGCTGGGCGTTGCACCGGCGCCGCTGGCGATCGCCTGGTGCCTGCGCAACCCGCATGTGTCGACCGTGCTGACCGGTGCCAGCCGGGTGTCGCAGCTGCTGGAAAATCTGCAGGCGCTGGATCTGCTCGAGCGCCTCGAGCCGTCGGTGTGGCGGCGGATCGAGGCGGTGACGCAGGAGCGCTGACACCTGCGGGTCCGCCGCTGCTCGCCGGGACGACGCCACACACCTTGACTGGTTAATGAGAATCATTACTGTTGCGGCGTCCCCGCCCCGAGGCAGCAGAATGTCGCTCGATCACTCGCACGACCCTCTCCACGCCGATCCGTCCGCAACCCGCCCGACCTCCTGCACCGCGACGCAGGCAGCGCCGGCACAGGTGCTGGTCGACAGCGCGGGCCTGCTGGCCGGCCAGCGCGAGATCTGCATCCGCCATGGCAACGAGCTCTACCGGCTGCGCCATACCCGCAACGACAAGCTGATCCTGACCAAGTAGCCTCAGGTCGCCTCCGGCGGAGCGGCCGGCGCATTCGGTGGCGCGGGTGGCCGTGGCGGTGCCGGAGGTGCCGGCGGCGCCACCAGCCGCAGCGAGCGCTGCGCTGGGACCGTCACCTGGGCAGTGCCGCTCCTGCGGTCGCGCAGGTAGGTGATCGTCACCCGTTCGCCTTCGTCGCGGTCGCGCAGGCGCTGCATCACGTCGCGCGGGGTGGCGACCGCCTGGTCATCCACGCGCTGGATCACGTCGCCGGCACGCAGGCCGTCGATATTGCCGGTCGACAGCACCAGCACGCCGCGGTCGGTGCCGAAGTAGCGGCCGAGGTCGCCATCCAGCGCCGCGAGGTTGAGTCCGCTCCAGCGCATCGCGGACAGCAGCCGCGGGGTGCCGCAGGCCGTGCCTTCGCAGTCGGCATCGAGCCCGGCCGCTGCCAGCGCACGTTCGACCTCGGCGCCGATCCCGCTGGTGGCGATGCGCACCTGCTCGCCGATGCGCTGCATGTCCACGCCATCGATCCCTTCGCGTACGTTTTCCAGCGTGCGTGCCAGATCGGCGCCCGACAGCACCGCAACCCCGGTTCCCGGGCGCGGGGTGATGTCCACCGACGTGCGGCGCCCGCCGCGCTCGTAGTCCACCCGCACCGGCGTGCCGCCGGCCATCCCGCGCAGCAGTCCGCGTGCGTTGTCCAGGCGCAGCTCGCCATCGCGGCCGAGGATCGAGGTGCCGCCAATGGCGACGATGCGGTCGCCGCTGCGCAGCCCGGCATCGTCGGCCGCGCTGCCGGGGGTGACCGCGGCGATGCGCACGCCCGCATCGGCATCGGGTGCCAGCACCACGCCCAGCACCGGCCGCGTGCGCCGGTGCACGACATGCGCGGCGCTGTCGGTGGACAGCTCCGCGACCCGCGCGGCGGCGCGTTGCAGGTCGGCACGCGCCTGCTCGAGGCTGCGGTTGTCGGTGCCCTGGGCACTGGCGGTACCGGTGGCCAGCGCAACGGCGAGCGCAAGCATGGCGAGGGCGGGGGGGCGGCGGATCATGGTGGTTCTCCAGCAGGCGGTTGGTTGGGAGGTCAGTCGATCTGGACCAGTGCGGTGTCGAAGCGCGAGCCCTGTGCGGCAAGCCACGAGCGTTCGCCTTCGAACTGCACCAGCGCGAGCAGGGTGTCCACGCGCGAGCGCCACAGTTCCTCGCGGGCGCGTGCATCGAGCGTCGGGTCGCGCAGACGGGCGTCGATCGCGGCCAGCCGCAACTCGAGCTCACCGGACATCAGTGCCGCGCTGCCGCTCGCCACGCGGTCGTCGGCCAGCAGCGGCAGCAGCGCCTCGAGGCGGGCGGATTCGTCCTGCAAGGCGGCGACCGCGCTGTCGTCCGCTGGCGCGGTGCCGACAGGTGTATCGGGTGCCAGCCAGCGCAGCGGCAGCGCGACCACCAGCAGCAGCGAGGCCGCGAGCGCGGTCCACACCGGCCAGCGGCGCGGTCGTGATGGCTGCGGCAGGCGTGCGGCGATCGCGTCCCAGCCCTGCGCCGGCGGGCTGGCCAGCGGCAGGCGCGAAAACGCCTCCTGCCAGGTCGCGGGCGGGGGCGTGCGGGGGTCGGTCATGGCGACGCTCCGGTGAGGGTGGGATTGGGGGTATCGAGCAGTTCACGCAGGCGACGGGTGCCGCGCGAGACCTGTGATTTGGAGAAGCTCGGCGTGCGTTCCATCAGCGTGCCGATCTCCTCATGGGTGAAGCCTTCGGCGTGGTACAGCCACAGCACGCTGCGGGTGATCACCGGAAGCCCGGCCAGCGCACGCTGCAGTGCCGCGGCGTCGGCAGCGGCGCTCGGGGGCGGTGTGTCGCCGGCGAGTTCGTGCTCGTCGACATCCAGATGCCCCTCGAAGCGACGCCCGCGGCGCAGGCGCATCAGTGCCTCGTTGACCGCGATCTGCCGCAGCCAGCCCCAGAACGGACTGGCGCCGCGGAAGTCGCCGATGCGGTCGATCATCTTCAGCATGGTGTCCTGCAGCACATCCGCGGCGGTGTCGCGGTCGCCGCAGATGCGCAGCGCCAGCGTGAACGTGGGACGTTCGAACCAGCGATACAGCTGCTCGAACGCCGCCCGTTCGCCGGCTCGCGCGCGCTGCAGCAACGTGCCGGGCACCTCGATCGCGAAGCCGGACGCCGAGGTCGGCGCGGCCGGCGGCGGCCCGGGTGCGGGTGCGGGCGTGGCCTGCAGTGAGTGCATGGTCAGTGGCATCGAAGGGTTAGATGCGGCAGCTGGAGAAAGCGTCGCAACCGCGGACGCCGGGGTCACACCCGACCCCTATACTCCGTCCCCGGGGAACAATCACAGCGAGGAGATACACATGGGAGCGACCGGTTTTCTCACCGCGGTCCTGTTGCTGGCCGGCATCATCGTGCTGTTCAAGACCGTGCGCATGGTGCCGCAGGGCTACGAGTGGACCGTCGAGCGCTTCGGCAAGTACACCCACACGCTCGATCCGGGCCTGCACTTCCTCATCCCGGTGGTCTACGGCGTGGGTCGCAAGGTCAACATGATGGAGCAGGTGCTCGACGTGCCCAGCCAGGACGTCATCACCCGTGACAACGCGGTGGTGCGCGTGGACGGGGTGGTGTTCTTCCAGGTGCTCGATGCGGCCAAGGCCGCCTACGAGGTCGCCAACCTCGAGATCGCCACCATCGCGCTGGTGCAGACCAACATCCGTACCGTGATCGGCTCGATGGACCTGGACGAATCGCTGTCCAACCGCGAGACCATCAACGCGCAGCTGCTCAACGTGGTCGACCAGGCCACCAACCCGTGGGGCATCAAGGTCACCCGCATCGAGATCCGCGACATCCAGCCGCCGCGTGACCTGGTCGACTCGATGGCCCGGCAGATGAAGGCCGAGCGCGAGCGCCGCGCGGTGATCCTGGAGGCGGAGGGCCATCGGCAGTCGGAGATCCTGCGCGCCGAGGGCGACAAGCAGGCGGCGATCCTGCAGGCCGAAGGCCAGAAGGAATCCGCGTTCCGCGAAGCCGAGGCGCGTGAGCGCCTTGCCGAGGCGGAAGCCAAGGCCACGCAGATGGTGTCGGATGCCATCGCCAACGGCGACGTGCAGGCGATCAACTACTTCATCGCTCAGAAGTACGTCGAGGCATTCCGCGAGCTCGCCACCGCGCCCAACCAGAAGTTCGTGCTGATGCCGATGGAAGCCAGTGGCGTGATCGGCTCGATCGGCGGCATTGCCGAGCTCGCGCGCGAAGCGCTCGGCAAGCAGCAGGCCGGTGCGGTGGCGCGCGGCGTGCAGACGCCGCGCGGAGGCTGAGCCCATGCGCTGGGAAGTGGTGGCATGGGCGGCGGTGGCGCTGCTGCTGTTCGCGGCGGAGACACTCGCGCCGGGTGCCTTCATGCTGTGGATGGGCTTCGCCGCGGCCGCGGTGTTCCTCGGCGTGCTGCTGGTGCCGGGCATCGACCTGCTGTGGCAGGTCGTGGCCTTCGTCGTCCTGTGCTTCGTGTCGATCCAGGTCTATCGCACCTGGTTCCGCGGCCGCGGGCGCGTCAGCGACCACCCCACGCTCAACCGCCGTGCGGCCCATCACCTCGGGCGCGTGGTGCCGGTGGAAACCGCGATCGTCGATGGGCGCGGACGCGTCAAGATCGGCGATGCGTTCTGGGTGGTTGCCGGGCCGGACCTGCCCGTCGGCACGCCGGTGCGGGTGACCGGCGCCGACGGGCTGGTGCTGCTGGTCGAGTACGCGGGCCCGGAACACGCCGGGTAAACGACGACGGCGTGCCCCGGGGTCGACCAACGGCCCGGGGCACGGCCGCGACCGGTCTGGGATAATCGGGCTCTTTCGCAGCGAAGGCGCCCCCCATGACCCGCAAGACCATCCTCAACGACAGCCATCGCGCCCTTGGTGCGCGCATGGTGGATTTCGGCGGCTGGGACATGCCGCTCAACTACGGTTCGCAGATCGAGGAGCACCACCAGGTGCGCCGCGATGCCGGCATGTTCGACGTCAGCCACATGACCGTGGTCGACCTGCGCGGCGAGCGCGTGCGCGACTTCCTGCGCCGCCTGCTGGCCAACTCGGTCGACAAGCTGAAGAAGAAGGGCAAGGCGATCTACAGCTGCATGCTCGACGACAACGGCGGCGTGATCGACGACCTCATCGTCTATTACATGGACGACGGCTGGTACCGGCTGGTGGTCAATGCCGGCACCCGCGACAAGGACCTGGCGTGGATCGGCCGCCATGCCGAAGCCTTCGGCGTCGAGGTGGCCGAACGCTCCGAACTTGCGATCATCGCCGTGCAGGGCCCGAACGCCCGCGAGCGCGTGCTCGGTCTCGTCGATACCGCCGACCGCGATGCGCTGGCCGGCCTTGGCCGCTTCGCCGCGATCGACGTGCGCTCCGCGCAGGGCACCGCACTGTTCGTCGCGCGCACCGGGTACACCGGTGAGGACGGATTCGAGATCGTGCTGGAGCAGGGTGGCGCCGTCGCGCTGTGGGATGCATTGCTGGGCGCAGGAGTGAAGCCCGCCGGGCTGGGTGCGCGCGACACGCTGCGCCTGGAAGCCGGGCTGGCGCTGTACGGCCAGGACATGGACGAATCGGTCACCCCGTACGAGGTCGCACTCGGCTGGACGGTCTCGCTCGACGACGGCCGTGACTTCATCGGCCGCGAGCGCCTGGAGCGTCAGAAGGCCGATGGCGATGCGCGTCAGCTGATCGGTCTGGTGATGGACGAGAAGGGCGTGCTGCGCCATGGCCAGCGCGTGCTCAGCGATGCCGGTGACGGCGAGATCCTGTCCGGCACGTTCTCGCCGACCCTGGGCAAGGCGATCGCCTTTGCGCGCGTCCCCGCTGGAGACGCCGGCCAGGTGCGCGTGGACATCCGCGGCCGCGAGGTGGCAGTGCGCACGGTGAAGTTCCCGTTCGTGCGCGATGGCCAGCCGCAGCCGGGCATCCTCAACTGACGCGCGGCTCCTGCACACCCTGGCGTACGACGCGAACGGCCTGCGCGTCGCGCGCCTCCCCGGCTACACTTGGCCGCACTCACCACCCCCTGATTCGGAGCCCGACATGAGCGAGATTCCCGGCGACCTGAAGTTCCTCAAATCCCACGAATGGGCCCGCGTCGAGGGCGACGGCAGGGTCACGGTCGGCATCTCCGACCATGCCCAGGGCCTGCTGGGTGACCTCGTCTATGTGGACCTTCCCAGCGTCGGCGATCGCGTCGAAGCCGGCACCGGTGCCGCCGTGGTCGAGTCGGTCAAGGCCGCCTCCGATGTCTATTCGCCGGTCACCGGCACCGTGGTCGCGGTGAACTCCGATCTCGCCGACAAGCCGGAGACGATCAACGAGGATGCGTTCGGCGAAGGCTGGATCTTCGCGGTGGAAATCGAGGACAGCGAGCAGCTCAACGAACTGCTCGATCCCGACGACTACGCGTCGTTGCTCGATGACGCCGACTGATCGGCGAAAGCACTGGACGCTGCATCGAAACGCCGCCCACGAGGCGGCGTTTTCGTTGCCGCGTTCGACGTGCGTGCGGGCATGCATGACCGCGCAAGCGCGGTTTCTGTTCGCGCAGTTCCGCGCAAAGGTGTCGCTGCAGCGCGCAAGATGCATCCTTTCGCTGAGTTGTTCCGCAATGGCATGACCGGCTGCACGACGACGTTGCCGTTGCCGATCACCGGCATGACGCGCGATGGGCGATGTACGCATGCAATGCGGCGTGCATCCGAAAAGCACTTGAAAACAGCATCGGCCGACAACGTGTCGCGCTCGACGTGCGCTGCGCGCACGCATGTCGGGGACCCGCCGCGCCGGCAGCGTGATGCCCGATGTCGAGAACGCGTGCAGACGTGCGCGGACACATGCAGCGACAGGTGTTGACAGTTAAAAAAAGCGTGATTAGGTTTCGCCGAAACCACGCAACCGCAGGGACGAGTGATCAAGGCCGGGACGACATCGCACGCGACAACGCAGCCTTCCGCCCAGAAACACGACAAGGTGGAACCGGTCCTCGTCTCCCATGCAAAAACAGCACCCCGTTTCGGACACGCCCGCGCCATCCAGGCACGGGCGTTTTCCTGCGGGTGCGTCGGACATCGAATCGGCAGTGCGTGCCGGCCGGGTCGCGACGCAGGTATCCGTTCCGATGCGCGTCGCGCGTCGGCGGTTGGTCGCGGGTCCGATCCCCGCGGCGTTCGCGAACTGGGCACGTAGTACCCGAAGTTCCATTGACGAGGAGAGCCATCCCATGGCCACGAAGAAAGCCACCAAGAAATCGGCAACCAAGAAGACTGCCAAGAAAGCCGCGGCCACCAAGCGCGTGAGCAAGGTTGCCAAGAAGGCAACCGCCCGCAAGGCGGCGGCGAAGAAGACCACCGCGCGCAAGGCTGCAGCCAAGAAGACCACCGCACGCAAGGCCGCAACCAAGAAGACCACGGCCCGCAAGTCGGCAGCCAAGAAGACCACCGCGCGCAAGGCGGCAGCGAAGAAGTCGACGGCCCGCAAGGCCGCGACCGGCCGCAAGTCGACCGCGAAGAAGGCGGCGACCCGCAAGACCGCGAAGAAGGCCGTTGCCAAGCGTCCGGCGGCAAAGAAGGCGACTGCGCGCAAGTCGACGGCGAAGAAGGCCGCGACCCGCAAGACGCCTGCGAAGAAGACCGCGCGCAAGGCAACCGCCAAGAAGGCGGCGCCGCGCAAGGCCGTTGCCAAGAAGATGCCGCGTCGTGCGGCCAAGAAGCCTGCGCCGGTTGCCATCCCGGCAGCACCGGCTCCGCTGATGTAAGCCGCACCCAGAAGGCGGCGTCATCCCGGACCCCTTCCGCTGCCCAGGCGGAGGGGGTTCTTGTTTATGCGGGTCAGTGCGGCCGGGCGTGTGCGCTGGACGCTGCGGCACCTGGTGCGGTGCTGTCGCCGGCGCGGTCGGCGTAGAGCAGGTCGTCGATATCGATATCCAGCCAGCGGTGGTGCTGCAGGCCGAGCGCGCGGTCGATGATGGTGGGCATCAGGCCGGACGGCAGGCTGCTCTCGCTGTTCCACAGCACCACCATGCCGAAGTCGCTCTCCGGCACCATCGCCATCACGCCGCGGTAGCCCTGCACCGCACCGCCATGGAAGACCACGCGATGGCCGGCGTAATCGTAGACGCGCCAGCCGAGCCCGTAGCCGGCGGCATTGAGGCGTTCGCTGCGCCACGATCCCGCGCGGCTGCGCATTTCGCCGGGCGTGCCGACGATCGGCGAATGCAGCGTTGCCAGCAGCGGTGCAGGCAGCACGTCCGGGCGATGGCCGGTATGCGCGATGAGCCACTGCGCCATGTCGCTGATGCTGGCGTTGACGCCTGCGGCGGGCGCCACCCGGTAGTAGGTGGGCTTGGGCATCAGCGATGTCCAGCCGCGGTTGGCGCGCACGTGCGGCTTGGCCCAGCGCGGGCTTGCCTGGATGCCGTCGAGGCCATAGCTGGCATCGTTCATGCCGAGCGGCTTGAACAGGCGCCGTGATACCGCTTCGCTGAAGAACTGCCCGGAGGTCGCGAACACCACGTCGCCGACCAGGCTGAAGGCGACGTTCTGGTAGCCGTAACAGTCGCCCGGCGCGCAGGCCATGTTGGCCGACGACAGCCGCTGCACGAGGGTGGTGTAGTCGGTGCCGGCCTCGATGTCGCGGTCGTAGGTATGGCGCGGCAGGCCGACGCGGTGGCTCAGCACGTCGGCAACGGTGACCTGCTGGGCCGCATTGGGGTCGGCCAAGCGCAGGCCCGGCATGTAGTCGACCACCTTGCTGTCCCAGCGCAGCGCGCCTTCGGACACGAGCACGCCGGCAATGGTGCCGGCGAACGACTTCGACAGCGATGCCAGCCGGAACACGGTGTGTGCATCCACCGGCTCGGCGGCGCGCACGTCGGTGATGCCGTAACCGCGCGCGCTGAGCACGCGGCCGTTGTGGACGATGGCCATGGCCAGCCCGGGCACGCGCTGGTCGGCCACCAGTGCCTGCGCCATCGCCTCGAATTCACGCACATTGAAGGACGCTGGCAGCGGCTTCGCATCCACCGGCGGTGGCCGCTGTTCGGGACGGCCGTCGGTCGGACGCGGGAATACCGGCATCGGCTCCGCCGCGGAAGGCGCAACCTGCGCATGCGTGGGAAGGTCCTGCGCGGTGGTGCCGAGGGCCAGTGGCATCAGCATGCCGACCAGTCCAAGTTGCCATGCGCGTCCCCACCGACGGCGAAGCACCTTGTCTTTCATCGGGTCTGTCCCCTGCGTATGCTTGCTTGCGGGCCGATCATAACGCCTGATTCCTGTCTTGCATGAATAAGGGGAGCTTTGATGGGTAGCATGCTGATCCTGCTGGTAATTGTCGGCCTGGCAATCGTCGTCGCGATGTGGGGCGTGGGCATCTACAACGGCCTCGTCACCGCCCGCAACGCATTCAAGAACGCCTTCGCCCAGATCGACGTGCAGCTGCAGCGTCGCTTCGACCTGATTCCCAACCTCGTCGAGACCGCGAAGGGTTACCTCTCGCACGAGCGGCAGACGCTCGAGGCGGTGGTGGCCGCGCGCGGTGCGGCGATCAATGGCCTGCAGGCGGCGGCGGCCAATCCGGGCGACCCGGCGGCGATGGCCGAACTTGCGCAGACGCAGGGCGCGCTCAATGGGGCGCTCGGGCGGCTGCTTGCGGTGGTGGAGGCCTATCCGGACCTCAAGGCCAGCCAGAACATGATGCAGCTCACCGAGGAGCTGACCAGCACGGAGAACCGCGTCGCCTTCGCACGCCAGGCCTACAACGATGCGGCGATGGCCTACAACAACAGGCGCGAGGTGTTCCCGTCGAGCATCGTCGCCGGCATGTTCCGTTTCGAACCGGCCGCGCTGCTGGAGATCGCCGCCGACCGCGCCGAAGTGCGCGAGGCGCCGAAGGTGCAGTTCTGACCCGCGGGCGCTGACGCAGCGAGCCGATGAACTTCTTCGAGCGGCAGGCGCAGGCACGGCGCAACACCACCCGGCTGGTCGTGCTGTTCGCGCTGGCGGTGCTGTGCATCGTGGTGCTGGTGGACGTGGCGGTGCTGCTGTTCTTCGGCGGCAGTGTAGGCACCCTGGTGGGTGCCAGCATCGTCACCGTGATGATCATCGGCCTGGGCTCGCTGTACCGCATGGCGAGCCTGCGTGCAGGCGGCGAACGCGTGGCCACCCAGCTCGGCGGCGTGGCGGTGCCGGAGGACACCACCGATCCGCAGCTGCGCCGCCTGCGCAACGTGGTCGAGGAAATGGCGATCGCCTCCGGGGTGCCGGTACCGGCCCTGTTCGTGCTCGAGCACGAACAGGGCATCAACGCGTTCGCGGCCGGCTACGCGCCGACCGACGCCGCGGTGGCGGTGACCCGCGGCGCCCTTGAACGCCTCAACCGCGACGAGTTGCAGGGCGTGATCGCCCATGAGTTCAGCCATGTGCTCAATGGCGACATGCGCATCAACATCCGGCTCATGGGCGTGTTGTTCGGCATCCTGATGCTTGGCCTGATCGGCCGCAGGATCCTCATCCATGGCGCCGCCTCGCGCAGCCGCGATGGTGCGTTCGTGCTGGTGATGGCGCTGATCTGCCTGGTCATCGGCTACGCCGGCGTGTTCTTCGGGCGTATGATCAAGGCCGGCGTGAGCCGGTCGCGCGAAGTCCTCGCCGATGCGTCCGCGGTGCAGTTCACCCGCCAGACGCAGGGGCTTGCCGGCGCGTTGAAGAAGATCGGCGGCGTGCAGGAAGGCTCGAAGCTGCAGGAGCGCGCCGATGCCGAGGAGATCAGCCACATGCTGTTCGGCGATGGCGTGGGCTTCGCCGGTCTGTTGGCCACCCATCCTCCGCTGATCAGGCGCATCCAGGCACTGGAGCCCGGCTTCAGCGGCGAACAGCTGGCCGGGCTGCAGGCACGCTGGCTGCGCTCACCGCCCAACGGTCTCGAGGAGGACGTGCAGCTCGGCCTGGCCGCACGCGATGACGGCCCGCTGCCATCTGCCGCGGCCCGGATCGCGGTGACGCCGCCGATGATCGCGGCCCACGTGGCCGAGCCCGCGGACGACGACTGGACACGTGCCGGCGCCATCGTGGCGGCGATCCCCGCTGCCCTGCAGCAGGCCGCGCGACGGCGCGACGAGGTGATGGCGGTGCTGTTCGCGCTGCTGCTGGATGGCGACGAGGCCATCCGCGGGCGCCAGCACGCCGAGATCGCCGCGCGCATGGGCATGCCTGTGGCCGACCTGGCCACCCATCTGCGCGACGGCATGCAGGAACTGCATCCGATGCAGCGGCTGCCGCTGGCGCAGCTGGCCTTCCCGGTGCTGCGCATGCGCCCGCGTCCGGAACTCGCGGTATTCCTCGACGTGGTCGAGGCGATGGTGCACGCCGATCGCCGGGTCTCGCTGTTCGAATACTGCCTCGGGCGGCTGCTGCAGGTGCAGGTCACCGAATCGCTCGACCCGGGCCGCCATGCGCGCTTCGGGCGGCAGCGCGCCGTCAACGTGCGGCAGGAGTTCGCCACCCTGCTGGCGGTGGTGGCGCAGGCCGGGCACCCCGATGACGCCGACGGCGCACGCCGCGCGTATCTCGCCGGCCTGCAGCGCGTGCTGCCGCGCGACCACATGCCCTATGTGCCGCCGGACGACCCGGTGCAGGCACTGGATGCGGTGTGGGATCCCCTCGATCGGCTGGAGCCGGTCGCCAAGCAGATGCTGGTGGAGGCGATCACCGACGCCATCCTGCACGACGGCCGCATCTCGGTGCAGGAGGCCGAGCTGCTGCGCATGGTCTGCGCGGTGCTGCACTGCCCGCTGCCGCCGGTGCTGGATCACTAGCAATCGCCGGGATCACAGCCGTGTGCAGGTGCCGCGTAGGCGCATGTTTCGCAGGCTGCGCCGATTGATCTGTTCGGCGCGCATGGACGCGCGGCCTACGGCTCCCAGTCCGGCAGCTTCTTCGCCACCGGCATGTTCTTCAGCGATACATATGCCGGCAGGCCGTCGCGGTAGGGTGGCCACGCTTCGCCGCGCACCAGCGGTTGCAGGTAACGGCGCGCGGCCGCGGTGATGCCGTAGCCGTCGCGACGCAGGAACGCCCCCGGCATCTTCTTCTCGCGATTGGCCACCCGCGTCAGCGGTGCCGGCTCGATGGTCCAGCGGTACGGGCTCGCGGACACGCGGCGTACCGCCGGCATCGTCGCGTTGCGGCCTTCGAGTGCATAACGCACCGCGGCACGACCGACGGCGATGGCCTGGTCGAGGTCGGTCTTGGAGGCGATATGCCGCGCCGAACGCTGCAGGTAGTCGGGCACCGCCCAGTGCACCTTGAGCCCGAGGGCATCCTTCACCCGGCCCGCGAGGTAGGGCGCGACGCCGCCGAGCTGGGCATGGCCGAACGCATCGCTGCCGCCGCCGGACTCCGCAACGAACCTGCCGTCGGCGGTGCGGATGCCTTCGCTTGCAACCACCACGCACCAGCCGACGCGATCGACCACCGCCTGCACGCGGGCGAGGAAGTCGGCCTCGTCATAGGCGCGCTCGGGAAACAGGATCAGGTGCGGTGCGTCGTCCGGGCCGTCGCCGGCAAGCCCGGCCGCCGCCGCGAGCCAGCCGGCGTGGCGGCCCATCGCCTCGTACACGAACACGCGGGTCGACGAGCCCGCCATCGAGGCCACGTCCAGCGCCGCCTCGCGCACCGACACCGCGGTGTATTTCGCGGCCGAGCCGAAGCCGGGCGAAGAGTCGGTGACCGCGAGATCGTTGTCGATGGTCTTGGGGACGCCGATGCAGGTCAGCGGGTAGTCCGAAGCTTCCGCCAGCTGCGACACCTTGAGCGCGGTGTCGGCGGAATCGTTGCCGCCGTTGTAGAGGAACCAGCGCACGTCGTGCGCGCGGAACACGTCGAGCAGGCGCTGGTATTTCGCGCGGTCCTCGTCGAGCGACTTCAGCTTGAAGCGGCACGAGCCGAAGGCACCGCCCGGCGTGTGTGCCAGTGCGCGGATATCGGCGATGCGCTCGCGACCGGTATCGACGAGGTCCTCGCGCAATGCACCGAGGATGCCCTCGCGCGCGGCGAGCACGCGGATGCGTCGCGCGCGCGCCTCGGTGATGACCCCGGATGCGGTGGCGTTGATGACGGCGGTGACGCCGCCGGACTGGGCGTAGAGCAGGTTTCCTGTGGCCATCGTGGTGGTTCGCGGCAGTGGAAAGGGGGAGGGCGGCCGTGCCGGATTTCTCTCGTGGCGGCCGGGGTGGATACGGTACAGTGCGCCCTGTCTATGCGCGGCGGATGGTCCAGACGAGCCTGGCTGCGGCGAATTCCCGTTTGTAAGGAGTGGAGTCTTCGATGCGACTGGTTCTTTTGGGTGCGCCCGGTTCGGGCAAGGGCACGCAGGCGGCACGGCTGAGGGAATACCTGCAGGTCCCGCACATCTCCACCGGCGACCTGCTGCGCGCGGAAGTCGCGGCGCAGTCGCCGCTGGGGCTGCAGGCGAAGGAAGTGATGGCGCGCGGCGACCTGGTCTCCGACGACATACTGCTCGGCATGCTGCGTGACCGCTTCTCGCGCGACGACACCCGCGCCGGATTCATCCTCGACGGCTACCCGCGCAACCTCGCCCAGGCCGCCGCGCTCGGGGAGCTGCTGGCCGACCTCGGCCAGTCCTTCGATGCCGCGGTCCAGCTCGAGGTCGACAACGAGCTGCTGGTCGAGCGCCTCGCCGGGCGTGCGCAGGCAGAAGGCCGCGCCGACGACAACCCCGAATCGGTGCGCAAGCGCCTGCAGGTCTACGACCAGCAGACCGCGCCGGTGATCGAGTACTACCGCCAGCAGGGCCAGCTGACCGTCATCGACGGCGTTGGCAGCCTCGACGAGGTATTCAACCGCATCCTCGGCGCGATCCAGGTCGAGAAGCCGGTCGGCTGACCATCCTGCAGGCGGTGCGCCGCTGCTGGCACTGGATGGGTGGCACCGCGCCGCTCGGCGTGCTGCCCGGCGGGGTGACGCCTGTGCTTGCCGCGTGGCTGTTCGCACTGCTGGTGACTGCCGCGGTGGATGCTGCGGCGCCGATCCCATCCTCTCTGACACGTGCCGCGCTGGTGCTTGCCGCCGAGGTGGCGCTGGGCTGGGCAATCCTCGCGCTGGCCGGACGCACCCCGCTGCGCACGCAGGTACTGCTGGCGCAGGGTCTGCTGGCGGCATTGCGCAATGCGGTGCTGGCGCCGGTGTCGCTGCTGCTGGTGGCCGATGCCGGCGGCCTTGCCCCCGCGGCGGTACTCGCGGTCGCGGTGGCCGTGGGGCTTGCGACCGTCGCGGTGATGGCGGTGCTGGTGCGTCGCTATCTCGATCTCTGGCAGCAGGCTCTTGGCCGCTCGCGCCGCATGGCCGGCGCGGTGCTGCTGGTGACGGCGGTGCTGCTGCTGGGCCTGGAGGCAATACCGCACTGAAGCCGCGCGCCATCGGTGCCACCATCGATGGTCTCGGCTAGAGTGCGCGCTCGTTCCATGGAATTGCACGACTTGAAGATCCATATCCTCGGCATCGCCGGCACCTTCATGGGCGGCGTCGCCGCGCTGGCGCGCGAGGCCGGCGTCGAGGTCGAAGGCAGCGACCAGGCGGTCTATCCGCCGATGTCCACCCAGCTCGAGCGCCTCGGCATCGGTCTGCACCAGGGCTACCAGCCCGCACACATTGCCGGCGACGCCGACCTCGTGGTGATCGGCAACGCGCTGTCGCGCGGCAATGCCGCGGTGGAGGCGGTGCTCGATGCCGGCCGAGCCTATTCCTCCGGTGCGCAGTGGCTGGCCGAGCACGTGCTGCCCGGCCGCACCACGCTGGCGGTCGCCGGCACCCACGGCAAGACCACCACCTCGACCATCCTTGCCTGGCTGCTGCAGACGGCCGGGCGCGACTGCGGCTTCCTGATCGGCGGCGTGGCCGAGGACTTCGGTGTCTCCGCGCGGCTGGGCAGTGACCCGCTGTTCGTGGTCGAGGCCGACGAATACGACACCGCGTTCTTCGACAAGCGCAGCAAGTTCGTGCACTACCGGCCGCGGGTGGCGATCCTCAACAACCTCGAGTACGACCACGCCGACATCTTCCCGGACCTCGCCTCGATCCAGCGCCAGTTCCACCATCTGGTGCGCACGGTTCCCGGCGGCGGGCGGCTGGTGGTCAACGGCGAGGACCCGCACCTGGCCGAGGTGCTGGCGATGGGCTGCTGGACCCCGGTCGACCGTTTCGGCATCGACGGCGAGTTCGAATGGAACGCGCGGCTGATCGAGGCCGATGGCCGCGCGTTCGAGGTCGTGCACCGTGGCCGGTCGCTGGGCGAAGTGCGCTGGCCGCTGCTCGGCCGCCACAACGTGATGAACGCGCTGGCCGCGATCGCCGCCTGCCATGCCGCGGGCGTCGATCCGCAACCGCTGCTGCCGGCCCTCGCGCAGTTCCGCAGCGTGAAGCGGCGCATGGAGCAGGTCGGCGAGATCGACGGCATCCGCGTCTACGACGACTTCGCCCACCATCCCACCGCGATCGCGACCACGCTTGCCGGCCTGCGTGCCAGCGTCGGCGATGCGCGCATCGTGGTGGCCATGGAGCCGCGCAGCAATTCCATGCGCCTGGGCGCGCACGCCGACGGCCTGGCGCCGTCGCTCGATGCCGCCGATGCGGTGGTGTTCCTGCATCGCCCGGAGCTGGCGTGGGATGCCGGACGTGTGGTGCAGAGCGTGCGTGGGCAGGCGTTCGCGGTGCCCGATGCCGACACGCTGATGGCGACCCTCGGTGCACTGGTCGAGCCCGGTGACCATGTGGTCTTCATGTCGAATGGCGGTTTCGACGGCGCGCCGCGGCGCTTCGTCGCGATGCTGCAGGCAGGCCGGGCGGCGCCTCCGGCCTGATGCGGCGACACCGATCGCGGCCGGTGGGCAAAATCATTGCGGCACGATTGCCGGCCCGCGCATGGCGGCTATGAGCATCGGCCGATCCCGCCTACGATGGGGTCGATATGAACCCGTCCGAAGGCACCACGCCGCTGCCGCTGTTCCCGCTGTCGAGCGTGCTGCTGCCCGGCGCGGCCACCACGCTGCGCATCTTCGAGCCGCGCTATCTCGACCTGGTGCGCGACTGCGGCCGCAGCGGCAGCGGCTTCGGCGTCTGCCTGATCCTGGAGGGCAGCGAAACCGGGGCGCCGGCATTGCCGGCGGCGGTGGGCACGCTGGCGGCCATCGAGGATTTCGACCGCGACGCCGATGGCCTGCTGGTGCTGCGCGTGCGTGGTGGCCGGCGGTTTCGCGTGCGCCAGGTGCGGGTGCGCGACAACGGCCTGGTGGTTGCCGACGTCGTGTGGCTGGCCGATGACGTGCCCGCACGGACGCGCCCCGAACACATGCTGCTGGCCGAGCTGCTGCGGCGCATGCTCGAGCGCGCGGTCGGTGAGGGCGTGGTGCGCATCCCGGAACACCACTTCGCGGATGCGGCGTGGGTGGGCTGGCGGCTGGCGGAACTGCTGCCGCTGGGCGAACACGAGCGCCAGGCGCTGCTGCAGGAGGACGACGTCCACGCGCGCCTGCAGCAACTGCTCGAACAGGTCGTCTGAGCGCGCCTACCGGGCGCTGCCGCCGCTACCGGGCTCGCGCGTGCGCACGCGCAGTACCGCCACGCCGGATTGTGGATGCACGGCCTCGGCGGTCTCCAGTCCCGCAAGGTCGGCACGCAGCGCCAGCCACGCATCGTGGGCATCGGTCTGCGGTTGCCACAGCCCGAACAGGCCGAACAGTGGACGCGTGTAATCCAGCGTCTGCACCGTGCCCACCCATAGCGGCTCGCCGCTTTCCAGCAATGCCGGCGCGTGCCACAGCCGCAGCACCTGTTCGTGTCCACCGTCGGTCGGGCGCCGCATCAGCAGCACTTCGGCCTCGGTATCGAGCGCGGCAGGCAGCACCGCCTGCTCCGATGCCGGGGTGTCGTCGTCGAGCAGGCCCAGTACGGCGACCCAGTCGGCCTGCGGCTGGACCACCCAGCCCCGCTGTTCGAGATGCACGCGCAGCGGCGGCAAAGGCCCGGCCACCTGCAGGTCCAGCGGCCAGCGCAGGTCGGCGCTGCGTTCGTTGCGGCGCGAGGGCAGGGTCTTCCAGGCGGTGTCCCACCAGCCAGCCTCGGTGATGACCCGGGTCGGTGGCGGCGGCACGAAATCGGCCAGCAGGCGGTCGACCGCGCGTGGCGCATGCCAGGCGGCGGCCACGGCGAAGGTGATGTAGAACACCAGCGACAGCGGCCGCATCCAGAACGAGCGCGCCACGTGCCGGCGGTAGGCGAGCCCCAGCACCAGCAGCCACGCCACCCCGAGCAGCACGCCGCCGACCACGTCGCTGAGCCAGTGCGCGCCGAGGTAGATGCGCGCGAAGCCGAGCAGCGAGACCGTCACGCCGGTCACCAGATAGGGCCACACACGGTTGCGGCCGGGCAGCTCGCGGGCGATCAGCACCGCGAAGAAGCCGAAGGTGATGGTGGTCATGGTCACCGTCATCGACGGGAAGCCGAAGCCGCTGTGCGCCGTGGGCGGCCGCGGGACGTCGATCACCGCCTCCAGGCCCGCGGTCAGCACCAGCCCGAAGGCCAGCGCGGCCAGCCAGTGCGCAGCGGCCAGGAAGCGCCGCCGCCACACCAGCCAGAGAAGCGCCAGCCCCGCGGCCGGCACCAGCACCACTGCATCGCCGATGGAGGCGAGGCCCGCCATCAGACGGTCCGCCAGCGGATTGCGCAGCGCGATCATCGTCTCGTAGACGCTGAGGTCGACCATCAGCGGTTCGCCGCGCATCAGCACCGTGGTCAGCAGCGCGAACCAGGCCCAGGCGATCGCCAGCAGGCAGACGGCCAGGATCGCCAGCGAGGCCGACTCCGGCCGCCGCGGGTCGATCAGCGCACCGGCATAGCGGCCGAACACCGGGTGTGCACGCGACCAGGCAAGCCCCCGCGCCAGCAGCTTGTTGGCGTGGGCGTCGAACCAGCGGTAGGTGTAGACCACCAGCGCCCAGGCCAGCGCCAGCACCACCGCAAGTGCACCCAGCACCAGCGCGAGCCGGTCGGCGACCGCGGCCACCGCATCGTAGGACGCACCGAAGATCCAGCCCGGAGCGAGGAACAGCGCCGCCCACGAGATGCACGCCACCAGACTGACCGGCAGGTAGCGGCGCAGCGGCATCTTCGCGATGCCGGCGATTGCCGGCACGAACGGCCGGATCGCGCCGACGTAGCGCGCGATCAGGATGCTCTTGAGTTCATTGCGCCGGAACAGCACCTCGCCGCGGTCGAGCAGCTGCGGGTAGCGGTGGAACGGCCACACCTGGCGCAGGCTGCCGCCCCAGCGGCGTCCGACCCAGTAGCTGACGCCGTCGCCGGCGAACGCGCCCAGCGCCGCGCAGGCCACCGCGTACGGCCCCGAGATCTCCCCGAGCCCGATCAGCACGCCGATCGCGAACAGCAGCGGCAGCGCCGGCACCACCGCGCCGAGGATGATCACCGAATCGGCGAACGCGATCAGGAAGATGACGAGCCCGGCCGCCAGCGGATGGTCGCCGATCCAGGCGACGGTGTTCTCGAAGAATTCGGGCAGCATCGCCGCATTATGACAGCGGCATCGAGGGCATCCGTGGCGGCGGCGACGGCCCGGCCAGCTTCGCGACAGGCTCGTGCGCCCACGTACACTGCAGCGATGACACGTCCCGATGCCACGGAACGCCGTGCACTCAAGGCCGACAGCTTCGGCCGCATCTCGCTGATGGAAGACGCCCACGGCCACCGCTTCGTGCGCCGCGATCTCGCCCATGTGCCGCTATGGCTGCGGCTGCCGGCGTGGTGGCTGGCGCGGCGCGAGGCGCGCGCGCTGCAGGCCATCGACGGCATGCCCGATACGCCGCGGCTGCTCGACTGGACCGGCCGCCGCCTGGACCGCAGCTTCATGGCCGGAAATGCCATGTACCAGCGCCCGCCGCGCGGCGACGTGGCCTACTTCCACCAGGCGCGCCGCCTGCTGCAGCAGCTGCACCGGCGCGGCGTGGCGCACAACGACCTCGCCAAGGAGGCGAACTGGCTGGTGCTCGAGGATGGCCGCCCGGCACTGATCGATTTCCAGCTCGCCACCCGTGGCGATCCGCGCGCGCCGTGGATGCGCCTGCTGTTCCGCGAGGACCTGCGCCATCTCCTCAAGCACAAGCGCATGTACTGCCGCGAGGCGCTTACGCCGGTCGAGAAGCGGTTGCTGAAGCGGCGCTCGTGGCTGCGCAACCTCTGGTTCCGCACCGGCAAGCCGGTCTACCGGGTGGTCACGCGCCGGATCCTGCGCTGGGAAGACAACGAGGGGCAGGGGCCGAAACCGTGAACCGCGCTCATTCGATGCCCAGCACCTGCTGGCCGGCGAATTCGCGGCTGCTGTCGAAGTCGTAGGCCACCTTCAGGTGGCCGAGCGTCTCGCAGGCATGGCAGGTGCGCAGCGGTGTCGCATAGATGAAGCGCACGCCGCCCTCGGGCAGCGCCTGGCGTTCGACGAACTCCGCCGGCGCGAATGCGCGCGCATCGGGATGCGAGGTGCGGAAGGCCTCGATGGACGGCACCGACAGTGCGGATTCCGCCAGGCTGTCGACATCGGTCGGGCGACCGCGGCTGTCCACCAGCCAGGTGCCGTGATTGGTATTGGCGCGGAAGGGGTATCCGATGGTGGCGACGCCCACGCCGTCGCGCTCCTCCCAGGCCGACACATGGCCCGCTTCGCCGCGCCCGCGCAGGCGCTCGCTCACGGCGATTGCCGCAGCCGACGCATCGCCTGCGCGCATCGCGTCGGCCAGGCAGGCGTCCACTGCGCCGGTCCCGGTGCGGCAGTGCTCCAGGGGCCCGTTCCAGACCGCTTCGGGACCCGGCACGCGCGACGGCGGCGGATCCTGCGCGCCGTCGTCGAGCGGCGGCAGGATCGCGTTGGAGGCGCCGGTTGCCGGCGTCTGCATTGCCGGACCGGGCCCGGCCTGCCGGCAGCCTGCAAGCAGCAGGCCCGCGATGCAGCCGGCAAGCAACATGGATCGCATGGGATGATCCCTCCAGCGGCGCCGGAGCGGCGACGCACCGAGTCTAGGCAGCCGCCGGCACCGCGGCGTGAGGAGGTTCCATGGCATCACTTGCGGGCAAGACCCTGTTCATTACCGGCGCATCGCGTGGTATCGGCCTGGCGATCGCCGAGCGCGCGGCCCGCGACGGCGCCAACGTCGCGATCGTCGCGAAGTCCGACGTACCCAACCCGCGCCTGCCGGGCACCATCCACACCGCGGCGCAGGCCGTGACCGCCGCGGGTGGTCAGGCGCTGGCACTGCGCTGTGACATCCGCGAGGAAGACCAGGTGCGCGCCGCGGTGGCGGCAACGGTCGATGCCTTCGGCGGCATCGACATCCTAGTCAACAATGCCAGCGCGATCTGGCTGCGCGGCACGCTGGAGACGCCGATGAAGCGCTTCGACCTGATGCAGCAGGTCAACGCGCGCGGCAGCTTCCTGTGCGCGCAGGCCTGCCTGCCGCATCTGCTCGAGGCGCCGAACCCGCACATCCTCACCCTGGCGCCGCCGCCGTCGCTGGACCCGAAATGGTGGGGCCCGCACACCGGCTACACCCTGGCCAAGATGGGCATGAGCTTTGTGACCCTGGGGCTTGCCGCGGAGTTCGGGCCGCGCGGGGTGGCGGTCAACGCACTGTGGCCGCGCACCATCATCGCCACCGATGCGCTCAACATGATTCCCGGTGTCGACACTGCCGGTGCGCGCACGCCGGCGATCATGGCCGACGCCGCGCACGCGGTGCTGACGCGCCCGGCGGCGGGCTTCAGCGGCCGGTTCCTGATCGACGAGGACGTGCTGCGCGAGGCCGGCGTCGAGGACTTCGACGCCTACGCGGTGGATCCCTCCAGGCCGCTGTATCCGGACCTGTTCCTGGACTGAGCCTCAGGGGCCAGTCGTCGATTCCGCCCCGGCGACTGACAACTGCTGGCCGCAGCGTCGGCAGTGCAGCGCGTCATCGGCATGCCCGTGGAGCCCGCAGGCCACGCATGCACGGGGCGGGGCGTCGCCGCCCCCACCGCCCGATTCACGCAGGCTGGTGACCAGTTCGGCGGTGTAGATGCCGGTGGGCACCGCGATGATGCTGTAGCCGGTGAGCACCAGCAGCGAGGTGATGAAGCGCCCGCCGACGGTCTGCGGGACGATGTCGCCAAAGCCGACGGTGGCCACGGTGACGATCGCCCAGTACATGCTCAGCGGGATGCTCTCGAACCCGTGCTCGGGTCCTTCGACGACGTACATCAGCGCCCCCGCCACGACCACGATCGTCAGCACGCTGAAGATGAAGACGAAGAGCTTGCGTCGGCTGCGCCACAGCGCCCGCACCAGTACGGTGCTTTCCTCCATGTAGCGCGTGAGCTTGAGGATGCGGAACAGGCGCAGGATGCGCAGGATGCGCACCACCAGCAGGCTCTGGCTGCCGGGCATCAGCAACGACAGGTAGGTCGGCAGGATCGACAGCAGGTCGATCACGCCCCAGACGCTGACCGCATACCGGAGCGGATGTTTCACCACCAGCAATCGCAACACGTACTCGGCGGTGAAGATCAGGGTGAACGCCCACTCCAGCCCGTACAGCAGGCGGCCGTGGGCGAGGTTGATCGAGGCCACGCTGTCGAGCATCACCGCCAGCACGCTGGCGAGGATGGCGACCATGAGCATCAGGTCGAAATTCCTCGAAGGTGGCGTGTCGTGCCGGTAGATCACGTCGAACATTGCGCGTCGCCAGCCGTGTTCGCGGGCAGGTGCCAGCAGCGGCCGATCATCACTGTCGGCGAGTTCCTGGGGCCGCGACGTGCGCGTCACGCGTGCAGCGCCTGCGCGAGGTCGTCGATCAGGTCCTGGGCATGTTCGAGTCCCACCGACAGCCGCAGCAACCCGGCCGGGCTGACGCTGTCGGCGCCTTCGATCGATGCGCGATGTTCGACCAGCGACTCGGTCGAACCCAGCGAGGTGGCGTTGGTGAACAGCTGCAGGCGCCGTGCGGTGGCCAGCGCCGCCTCGCGCCCGCCGTGCAGCTCGAACGACAGCATGCCGCCGTAGCCGCGCATCTGCCGCGTGGCCACCAGATGGCCCGGATGCGCCTCGAGGCCCGGGTAATGCACCGCCGCCACCCGCGGATGCCCGGCCAGGAACGCGGCCACCGCGGCCGCGTTCGCGCAGTGTCGCTCCAGCCGTACCGGCAGCGTGCGCAGGCCGCGCAGCGTCATCCACGCCGAGAACGGCGAGGCACTGCTGCCGAACATCCGGCGCACGTCGTAGCAGGCCGCAGCCAGGTCGTCGTTGGCGGCGAAGGTGAGCGCGCCACCCATCGCATCACCATGCCCGTTGAGGTACTTGGTGGTCGAGTGCAGCACGATGTCGGCACCGAGCGCGAGCGGATGCTGCAGCGGCGGCGGCGCGAAGGTGCCGTCGACGAGCAACCGCGCGCCCGCCTCACGTGCCAGTGCCGCGAGCGTGGCGATGTCGCAGACCTTCAGCCGCGGATTGGAGGGTGTTTCCACCCACAACAGCGCGGTCGGCGTCGACAGCGCGGCGCGCACCGCGTCGGGATCGGTGGCATCGACCACGGTATGGCGCAGCCCGTGCGGTGCCAGGAAGCGAGCGATCAGCGCCCGGTAGCCGAAATAGGTGTCGTCGGCGATGACGAGGTGGCTGCCCGGCGGCAGCGCCTGCAGCACCGCGGCGCCGGCGGCCATGCCGGTGGCGAAGAACAGCGCGCGCGCGCCCCCATCCAGCCGCGCCAGCACGCGTTCCAGCTGCTGCTGGTTGGGGTTGTCGTGACGCTGGTAGAGAAAGCCCAGCGGCGTCTGCGCATCGGCGTTGTGCTCGAACGTGGTCGACAGCTGCAGGGCTGCGGTCAGCGCGCCGTTGGCCGGGTCGGGCGAGACCCCGGCGTGCGCGGCGATGGTGTCGGGGTGGGCTGGGCGTGGGGCGTCGGGGGCGTCGGAATCGGGGCTGGACATGCGGTGTCGGCGGCGAGGGCGGATAATGGCGGCGGCCCGAACGACGGGTCGTGCCGGACGACACTCTGCCATGAACCACACCGCTGCTCCTGCGGCTTCGCTCACCGCACTCGCCGGGCGTTACTGGCTGCCCGTGTACCGGCCGCGCGACCTCGTGCTCGCACGTGGCGAGGGTTCGCGGCTCTGGGACAGCGAGGGCCGCGACTATGTCGACCTCGCCGCCGGCATCGCGGTGTGCAGCGTCGGTCACTGCGACCCCGACCTCACCGCCGCACTGGTGGAGCAGGCCGGCCGGCTCTGGCACACCAGCAACGCGTTCTACAGCGAGCCACCGCTGCGGCTCGCCGAGGAACTGGTCACCGCCTCGCGCTTCGCCCGCCGCGTGTTCCTGTGCAACTCCGGTGCCGAAGCCAACGAGGCGGCGATCAAGCTGGTGCGCAAGTGGGCATCGGGCGAAGGCCGCAGCCCGCAGCAGCGGGTGATCGTGACCTGCCGTGGCAGCTTCCACGGCCGCACCCTGGCGGCGGTCACCGCCACCGCACAACCGAAGTACCAGGCCGGCTACGAGCCGCTGCCGCAGGGCTTCCGCTACGTCGACTTCAACGACCTCACCGGGCTGGAAGTGGCGATGGCCGCCGGCGACGTTGCCGCGGTCATGCTCGAGCCGGTGCAGGGCGAGGGCGGGGTGACGCCGGTGGCGCCGGGTTACCTGCGCGCGGTGCGGGAACTGTGTGATCGCCACGGCGCGCTGCTGGTGCTCGACGAGATCCAGTGCGGCATGGGCCGGACCGGCACGCTATTCGCGCACTGGCAGGACGACGTGGTGCCCGACATCGTCACCCTCGCCAAGGCGTTGGGCGGCGGTTTTCCGGTGGGCGCGATGCTCGCGGGCCCGAAGGTGGCCGACGTCATGCAGTTCGGCGCGCACGGCAGCACTTTCGGCGGCAATCCGCTGGCCAGCGCGGTGGCGCGCGTGGCGCTGCGCAAGCTGTCGTCGCCCGAAGTCGCGGCCAATGTCACCCGCCAGTCGCGCGCGCTGCGCGATGGCCTGCAGGCGATCGATGCCGAGCTCCGGGTGTTTTCCGAGGTGCGGGGCCGCGGCCTGATGCTGGGCGCACAGTTGCGCGATCCCTATGCCGGCCGCGCCGGCGAGATCCTCGATGCCTGTGCACGCGAAGGCCTGATGGCGCTTCAGGCCGGGCCGGATGTCCTGCGCTTCGTGCCGGCGCTGACCATCACCGATGCCGATGTGGCCGAGGGGCTGCAGCGCCTGGCCCGCGCGCTGCGCAGCGTTATCGCCGCTGCACCTGCCGGCCGCTGAAGGGGCCGGAGCCCACCACACCGTTGACCGGTGTGGTGGGCGTCGTCGTTCAACCCGCGCCGACCACCGCGAACGCCTCGCGCGCAGCGGCAAGCGTGGCGTCCAGCGTCTGCCGGTCGTGTGCCGACGACACGAACCCCGCCTCGAACGCCGACGGTGCCAGGAACACGCCACGCTCGAGCATCGCGTGGAAGAACCGCGAGAACGCCGCGGTGTCGCAGGCCACCGCCTGCGCATAGGTGTCGACCTTGGGTGCATCGGTGAAGAACATGCCGAACATCGCGCCCACCCGGCTGGTGGTGAAGGGAACGCCGGCATCGCGCGCGGCCGCTTCCAGTCCATCGCACAGCGCATTGGCATGCGCCTCGAGGCGGTCGTGAAAGCCCGGCTCCTGGATCACCCCGAGCAGCGCCAGCCCAGCGGCCATCGCCACCGGATTGCCCGACAGCGTGCCGGCCTGGTAGACGGGGCCCGCCGGCGAGATCTGCGACATCAGGTCGCGGCGGCCGCCATACGCACCCACCGGCATGCCCGCGCCGATGATCTTGCCGAAGGTGGTGAGGTCGGGCGTCACGCCATAGCGCGCCTGCGCGCCGCCCAGGGCCACGCGGAAGCCGGTCATCACCTCGTCGAAGATCAGCACCGTGCCGTGGCGCGTGCACAGCTCGCGCAGGTGCTGCAGGAAGCCGTCGCGCGGCACCAGGCAGTTCGCATTGCCGGCGACCGGCTCGATGATCAGGCCGGCGATCCCGTCACCGGCCTCGGCGAACAGCGCCGTCGCGGCGTCGAAGTCGTTGTAGGGCAGGGTGAGCGTGAGGTCTGCCAGCGCCTTCGGAACGCCCGGGGAATTCGGCACGCCGAAGGTCAGCGCGCCGCTGCCGGCCTTGACCAGGAACGAGTCGCCATGGCCGTGGTAGTTGCCTTCGAACTTCACGATGCGGCTGCGGCCGGTGGCCCCGCGTGCCAGGCGGATCGCCGACAGCGTGGCCTCGGTGCCGGAGTTGACCATGCGCACCATCTCGCACGATGGCACCAGCCGGGTCAGCGTTTCGGCCATCGTCACCTCCGCGGCGCACGGTGCGCCGAATGACAGCCCGTTGCCGAGTGCCTGCTTCACCGCCTGGCGCACTGCCGGATGGTTGTGGCCGGCGATCATCGGCCCCCACGAGCCGACGTAGTCGATGTAGCGGTTGCCGTCGACGTCGTACAGGTACGCGCCGTCTGCACGCTCGACGAAAAACGGCGTGCCGCCGACCGAGCCGAACGCGCGCACCGGCGAGTTCACTCCGCCGGGCAACAACTCGCTGGCGCGCTGGAACAACTGCTGGGAACGTGCGTGCTGCATGTCGGAACTCCGGTAGGGCGTCGTGATCGACGCCGGAAAAGTGGATCAGGACGAGGCGCGCGCGCGGTCGAACGCGGCGCGATATGCGCGGGCCGCGGCCACCGGGTCGGGTGCATCGAAGACGCCACCAACCACCGCGATGAGATCCGCGCCGGCATCGAGTAACGGGCCTGCATTGTCCGGGGTGATCCCGCCAATGGCCACCCGCGGCACGCCCAGCGCCGCGGCCTGGCCGAGCAGATCGGGATGGGCGCGACGTGCGCCCGGCTTGGTCGCACTCGGGTGGAAGGCACCGAAGGCCACATGATCGGCGCCGGCCTCCACGGCACGCCGCGCACGCGCGATGTCGTCGTAGCAGGAGGCGCCAACCAGCGCCTCCGGTCCCAGCAACGCACGCGCCTGCGCCAGGTCGCCATCGCCCTCGCCGAGATGCACGCCATCGGCACCGATGCGTGCCGCGAGCGCCACGTCGTCGTTGATCAGCAGCCGCACACCGTGCCCGCGTGCACGCACGAGCAGCGCGGCGGCCTGTTCATGACGCAACGAAGCGTCGGCCAGCTTGTTGCGGTACTGCAGCCAGCAGGCGTAAGGCAGCGCGGATTCGACACGCGACAGCAGCCTGGCGGTATCGATGTCGTCAGGGGTGATCAGGTACAGGCCACACGGGCGCTGTGGGACGGATGCAGGCACGGAACTCGCTCGGGTGCTGTGGGAGAATGCCGGAATGCCCGACGCGACCATTATCCGATGACCGACAGCACCGCCGCCTCCACCCTGCGTACCTGGATGTGCGTGGTGTGCGGGTTCATCTACGACGAGGCGCTTGGCATGCCGGACGAGGGCATCGCGCCGGGAACGCGCTGGGAGGACGTGCCCGAGGACTGGACCTGCCCGGACTGCGGCGTGACCAAGGACGATTTCGAGATGATGCCGCTCTGAGCCGGCCCGCGGCGGGCCGGTCGCGCGTGGCGCACGGTCAATGCAGCCGCGAGCGTTCGCCGCTTGCGACGATCAGCAGTTCACGCACGCGCTCCGCGTCCCCGGCACCCGGGCGCGCCTGCAGGTAGCGCGTCAGGTCGTCGCGCGCGCCACGCAGGTGGCGCATGCGGAAATAGCACAGCCCGCGATCACGCAGGGCGTCGGCGTTGTCCGGCAGCAGGTGCAGCACCCGGTCGATGCAGCGCAGCGCCCGCTCCCAGTCCCCGGACTTGACGTAGACCGCGTACAGATTGCGCAGCATCCGCACCAGGATCGCGCGGTTGGATGCGGGATGCAGGATCTGCTGCAGCACCTGGTCATCCAGCCCGGTGCCATCCAGGTGCGCGAGCGCGCGTTCGCGCAGCTCGTCCACATCGAGCGGGCGGCCGCGGTTGAACGGGTCCATCACCAGCACGCCACCATCCACCGGCAGCCGCACCAGGAAATGGCCGGGGAACGACACGCCATCCAGGGGCAGCCCGAGTCGCCGGGCGACCTCCATCTGCACCAGTCCCAGCGAGAGGGGGATGCCAAGGCGCCGCTCGCAGACCTCGTTGAGGTAGCTGTTGCGCGGATCGTCGTAGGTCTCGTGGTTGCCGGTGTAGCCCTGTTCCTCGAACAGGTAGCGGTTGATGACCATCATCTTCAGCGGCCAGTGCGACGCGGCATCCACGCGCGGGCGCAGCGCGGCCGCATGTGCCGCGATCAACTCCCCGTAGACCGCAGGATCGAGGTCCGGGTACTCGTCACGGGCGATCAGCAGCGCACTGGAGAACAGCGGGATCGCATCATCATCCAGCGCGGCGAGGCCGGCCCAGTTCGGCAGCGGGGTCCGCTCATGCATGCTGCGAGCCTGCGCCGCGGCGTGGAGCGTTGCAAGACACCGCCGGCCGGGCGTTCAGCGCGGAATATCGATGCCTGGGCCCACCTGCAGTTGCGCGCCGTCCTGCAATTGCAGCCGGGCCGCCTCCCCCGCATTGAGTTCCAGCACGAAGCGCGCCGGCGCTGCGCTGGGGTAGGGTGGACAGCGGTCGCCCGCAGTACACGGCGGCACATCCCGCTGCTGCGATACCAGGCGCAGACCGCTGTCGAAGTAGAGGATGTCCAGCGGGATGCGGGTGTTCTTCATCCAGTAGGCCTGCGGGCGCTCCTCCTCATGGATGAAGAGCATGCCGTGATCGCGCGGCATCGAGTCGCGGAACATCAGCCCACGGGCGCGGCTGGCGTCGTCGTCGGCGACCTCGACGATGTAGCGCTCGCCGCCCAGCTCCACCCATCGCCCGCCCGCAGTCGCACAGGCGGTCGCCAGCAGTACGAGGCAGGCCAGTGCGATGCGGAGCAGGGGGCGAAAGGTCATGGCAGGCGTCATCCGGTTGCGGGAGCTGAACATCGACGACCAGCCGCACCCCGTCAAGCACTCCGGGGCTTCCACTTCCGTCCGTAGATCGGCACAATGCGCGCCCGCTTCGGCAGACCATCGTTGCGGCGGTTCGACCCGGTCGTCACGAGGGGTTGACGCGGAAGATGATCGCGCTAGAATGCGCGGCCCGATTCGAGCCAGGCGCACGGTCGGGGCGAAAAAAAAGTTTCACAGGGTGTTGACAGAAACACGATCCGCGCTAAGATGGGCGGCTCACCTCGACGGAAACGTCGCGGTACGGAAACAAGGGGTTCGCGGCGCTGAGGCCGGAACCTGAAGATCTTTGACAGTGTACGCAGGAGACTTGTGCGGACGTCTGGCGGCTGGATGACCATCCAACAACGCAGACGTTCGAAAGAGCACAGAGTCGATTCCAAGCATGCAAATGCGAGTGATTGAATTCGAGCTCCGGACGACGACTGCACTCAAGCTTTAATGGGGTTTCGGCCCTATGCAAGACTTAAGTGAAGAGTTTGATCCTGGCTCAGAGTGAACGCTGGCGGCAGGCCTAACACATGCAAGTCGAACGGCAGCACAGGGGAGCTTGCTCCCTGGGTGGCGAGTGGCGGACGGGTGAGGAATACATCGGAATCTGCCTATACGTGGGGGATAACCTCGGGAAACCGGGACTAATACCGCATACGACCTACGGGTGAAAGCAGGGGACCTTCGGGCCTTGCGCGGATAGATGAGCCGATGTCGGATTAGCTAGTTGGCGGGGTAAAGGCCCACCAAGGCGACGATCCGTAGCTGGTCTGAGAGGATGATCAGCCACACTGGAACTGAGACACGGTCCAGACTCCTACGGGAGGCAGCAGTGGGGAATATTGGACAATGGGCGCAAGCCTGATCCAGCCATGCCGCGTGGGTGAAGAAGGCCTTCGGGTTGTAAAGCCCTTTTGTTGGGAAAGAAAAGCAGTCGATTAATACCCGATTGTTCTGACGGTACCCAAAGAATAAGCACCGGCTAACTTCGTGCCAGCAGCCGCGGTAATACGAAGGGTGCAAGCGTTACTCGGAATTACTGGGCGTAAAGCGTGCGTAGGTGGTTTGTTAAGTCTGATGTGAAAGCCCTGGGCTCAACCTGGGAATTGCATTGGATACTGGCAGGCTAGAGTGCGGTAGAGGATGGCGGAATTCCTGGTGTAGCAGTGAAATGCGTAGAGATCAGGAGGAACATCCGTGGCGAAGGCGGCCATCTGGACCAGCACTGACACTGAGGCACGAAAGCGTGGGGAGCAAACAGGATTAGATACCCTGGTAGTCCACGCCCTAAACGATGCGAACTGGATGTTGGGTGCAATTTGGCACTCAGTATCGAAGCTAACGCGTTAAGTTCGCCGCCTGGGGAGTACGGTCGCAAGACTGAAACTCAAAGGAATTGACGGGGGCCCGCACAAGCGGTGGAGTATGTGGTTTAATTCGATGCAACGCGAAGAACCTTACCTGGCCTTGACATGTCCGGAACCTCTGAGAGATCGGAGGGTGCCTTCGGGAACCGGAACACAGGTGCTGCATGGCTGTCGTCAGCTCGTGTCGTGAGATGTTGGGTTAAGTCCCGCAACGAGCGCAACCCTTGTCCTTAGTTGCCAGCACGTAATGGTGGGAACTCTAAGGAGACCGCCGGTGACAAACCGGAGGAAGGTGGGGATGACGTCAAGTCATCATGGCCCTTACGGCCAGGGCTACACACGTACTACAATGGGAAGGACAGAGGGCTGCAAACCCGCGAGGGCAAGCCAATCCCAGAAACCTTCTCTCAGTCCGGATCGGAGTCTGCAACTCGACTCCGTGAAGTCGGAATCGCTAGTAATCGCAGATCAGCATTGCTGCGGTGAATACGTTCCCGGGCCTTGTACACACCGCCCGTCACACCATGGGAGTTTGTTGCACCAGAAGCAGGTAGCCTAACCTTCGGGAGGGCGCTTGCCACGGTGTGGCAGATGACTGGGGTGAAGTCGTAACAAGGTAGCCGTATCGGAAGGTGCGGCTGGATCACCTCCTTTAGAGACCGGACGGCTTCCACCGTCCAGGCGTCCGCACAAGTCACCTGCATCCAGAAAGTTTCGGCACAGGCCGGAACAGTCCCTTACATGGGGCCATAGCTCAGCTGGGAGAGCACCTGCTTTGCAAGCAGGGGGTCGTCGGTTCGATCCCGACTGGCTCCACCAGGGTTGAGCCCAAGTGATTTGGGTCTGTAGCTCAGGTGGTTAGAGCGCACCCCTGATAAGGGTGAGGTCGGTGGTTCGAGTCCTCCCAGACCCACCAGTTTTTCTGGATGACGGCGTACACGAAAGAATTAGATGGGTTCCGCGTTGAGGCGGGGCCATGATCTTTGAAAATTGGGATGTAGCGAGCGTTTTGGAACGAAATGTCCAGACGTGTCGTAGAGGCTAAGGCGGGGGAGCAAATCCCCTGAAAACTTGATGTCGTTGAAATTCGCGTCTGCGGTTTGTACCCGCGGACACATTCAACTCCGAGGCGACTTGGGGTTATATGGTCAAGCGAATAAGCGCACACGGTGGATGCCTTGGCGGTCAGAGGCGATGAAGGACGTGGCAGCCTGCGAAAAGTGTCGGGGAGCTGGCAACAAGCTTTGATCCGGCAATGTCCGAATGGGGAAACCCACCTCGCAAGAGGTATTGCATGGTGAATACATAGCCATGCAAGGCGAACGCGGTGAACTGAAATATCTAAGTAACCGCAGGAAAAGAAATCAACCGAGATTCCCTGAGTAGTGACGAGCGAACGGGGAACAGCCCAAAAGTCGATGTGGTTCTAGCGGAACAGTCTGGAAAGGCTGGCCATAGACGGTGATAGCCCAGTACGTGAAAGGGCCATGTCGATGAAATTGAGTAGGGCGGGGCACGAGAAACCCTGTCTGAACATGGGGGGACCATCCTCCAAGGCTAAATACTCCTGACCGACCGATAGTGAACCAGTACCGTGAGGGAAAGGCGAAAAGAACCCCGGCGAGGGGAGTGAAATAGACCCTGAAACCGTGTGCGTACAAGCAGTAGGAGCTCCGCAAGGAGTGACTGCGTACCTTTTGTATAATGGGTCAGCGACTTATTGTTCGTGGCAAGCTTAACCGTATAGGGGAGGCGAAGGGAAACCGAGTCTGATAAGGGCGCATAGTCGCGGGCAATAGACCCGAAACCGGGTGATCTAGTCATGCCCAGGGTGAAGGTACCGTAACAGGTACTGGAGGCCCGAACCCACTCCCGTTGCAAAGGTAGGGGATGAGGTGTGATTAGGAGTGAAAAGCTAATCGAACCCGGAGATAGCTGGTTCTCCTCGAAAGCTATTTAGGTAGCGCCTCATGTGAATCCTCTCGGGGGTAGAGCACTGTTATGGCTAGGGGGTCATCGCGACTTACCAAACCATGGCAAACTCCGAATACCGAGACGGACTGCATGGGAGACACACGGCGGGTGCTAACGTCCGTCGTGAAAAGGGAAACAACCCAGACCCACAGCTAAGGTCCCAAATTCAGTGCTAAGTGGGAAACGATGTGGAAAGGCACAGACAGCCAGGAGGTTGGCTTAGAAGCAGCCATCCTTTAAAGAAAGCGTAATAGCTCACTGGTCGAGTCGGTCTGCGCGGAAGATTTAACGGGGCTAAAGCACTGAACCGAAGCTTGGGGTGTGCATATTTATATGTACGCGGTAGAGGAGCGTTCCGTACGCCTGCGAAGGTGGATTGAGAAGTCCGCTGGAGGTATCGGAAGTGCGAATGCTGACATGAGTAACGATAATGCGGGTGAAAAGCCCGCACGCCGAAAGCCTAAGGTTTCCTTGCGCAACGTTAATCGGCGCAGGGTGAGTCGGCCCCTAAGGCGAGGCAGAAATGCGTAGTCGATGGGAAGCTGGTTAATATTCCAGCACCTCGCGTGAGTGCGATGGGGGGACGGAGAAGGGTAGGTGTACCGGGCGTTGGTTGTCCCGGGGAAAGGCGGTAGGTTTGGGGCTTAGGCAAATCCGGGCCCCTTCAAGACCGAGCACCGAGACCAGGTCATTAGACTGAAGTCACTGATCCCACGCTTCCAGGAAAAGCCCCTAAGCTTCAGCTCACGCAGACCGTACCGTAAACCGACACAGGTGGGCAGGATGAGAATTCTAAGGCGCTTGAGAGAACTCGGGTGAAGGAACTAGGCAACATAGCACCGTAACTTCGGGAGAAGGTGCGCCCTTGGTCGTGGCCCATGCGGGCTATAGCGATCGGGGGCCGCAGTGACCAGGCCGCTGCGACTGTTTATCAAAAACACAGGACTCTGCAAACACGAAAGTGGACGTATAGGGTCTGACGCCTGCCCGGTGCCGGAAGGTTAATTGATGGGGTCAGCCGCAAGGCGAAGCTCTTGATCGAAGCCCCGGTAAACGGCGGCCGTAACTATAACGGTCCTAAGGTAGCGAAATTCCTTGTCGGGTAAGTTCCGACCTGCACGAATGGCGTAACGATGGCGGCGCTGTCTCCACCCGAGACTCAGTGAAATTGAAATCGCTGTGAAGATGCAGCGTTCCCGTGGCAAGACGGAAAGACCCCGTGAACCTTTACTATAGCTTTACACTGAACGTTGAGTTCGTCTGTGTAGGATAGGTGGGAGGCTGTGAAACCATGGCGCTAGCTGTGGTGGAGCCATCCTTGAAATACCACCCTGTCGTGCTTGACGTTCTAACCTGGGCCCGTAATCCGGGTCGGGGACCGTGTATGGTGGGTAGTTTGACTGGGGCGGTCTCCTCCCAAAGAGTAACGGAGGAGCTCGAAGGTACGCTCAGCGCGGTCGGACATCGCGCACTGTGTGCAAAGGCATAAGCGTGCTTGACTGCAAGATCGACGGATCAAGCAGGTAGGAAACTAGGACTTAGTGATCCGGTGGTTCTGTATGGAAGGGCCATCGCTCAACGGATAAAAGGTACTCCGGGGATAACAGGCTGATACCGCCCAAGAGTTCATATCGACGGCGGTGTTTGGCACCTCGATGTCGGCTCATCACATCCTGGGGCTGTAGTCGGTCCCAAGGGTATGGCTGTTCGCCATTTAAAGTGGTACGCGAGCTGGGTTCAGAACGTCGTGAGACAGTTCGGTCCCTATCTGCCATGGGCGTTGGAGATTTGAGAGGGGCTGCTCCTAGTACGAGAGGACCGGAGTGGACGAACCTCTGGTGTTCCGGTTGTCACGCCAGTGGCACTGCCGGGTAGCTACGTTCGGAAACGATAACCGCTGAAAGCATCTAAGCGGGAAGCGTGCCTCAAGATGAGATCTCCCGGGAGCTTGACTCCCCTGAAGGAACCATCAAGACCAGGTGGTTGATAGGCTGGGTGTGTAAGCACAGCAATGTGTTGAGCTAACCAGTACTAATGATCCGTGCGGCTTGACCATATAACCTCAAGTGGCTTCGCCGAAACATGCGAAGACCGAGGCCTCGACAACACGTCGACGACACGATTTCAAAATGCTCGCTACAATCCCACCCCTCGAGAGCGTGAGCGCTGCTCTGTCGCATCCGCGACAGTCCCGGCGACCCTCCACCCTCTCCCTGGTGACAATAGCTGTGTGGAACCACCCGATCCCATTCCGAACTCGGAAGTGAAACGCATATGCGCCGATGGTAGTGTGCATTCAGCATGCGAGAGTAGGTCATCGCCAGGGTCTTTACCCTGAAACCCCCCGCCGGTATCCGGCGGGGGGTTTTTCTTTGTTTCATATCCCGCCTGTCGCTGCTGACCGATGAGTCGTAGTGCGAGAGGGTGCGCGGCCGGACAGAGCTTCGGCCCCAGCCACCGTGCAGGCTGCGCGGTAGAGCAGGGTCCGTGTGTATATCGGAGTCCGGGCCACGTGCCCCGAACATGCCGGGGCATCCTTCGATGCCATGCTGTGGCCCGTCGCGCCTTGGCCACGCGGACCGCCTTGGCCAGACGGACCTGCCTCAGGACGCTTCCGGGTCGAGTCGCGCGCGATAGCGGCCGCGCACGTGCTGGTTGACGTACGTCGCGAGCCCGCTGCCCGCTTCGGCCCGCTCGCGCATGGCCTCGACATCAGCGGCGCCCGGCACGACGTCGTCATAGAGGTAGATGTATCGATCGTCCGCGAAGCGCAACAGGATGGAGCCCGGCAGCAGCGCGTACGCGAGCACCCCGGACTTTCCGGAGCGGTCCGCATACGACTTGAAGGCGGGCAGATCCATCGCCCGATCCTGCCCCGCACATGGTCAACTCACCGTCGTTGTTCGGTGGATCAAGGGTGTGCCGGTGCCGTCCGCGACCGCGACCCTTGCCCGCTGGCCTTCACCTTGCCGCGCTGGATCCGGCCTCCGCTGTCACGCCGACGTGTGCATCGGGGCACCTGAAGGACGCTGAGCTCACGCAGGACCGGGCCGGCGTGCCGCGCTTCGTGTGTGCTGGTGCCGTAACGACTGGGGCAGGTGCCTCACGCCCTGGACGAATGCAGCAGCGCGCGAAGTCGGTATCGGCCTGCAGTGCAGGCAGTTACAGCACCAGCGGCGGCTCGCCACCCACGATCACCACGTCGGCCCGGCGGCGCGCGAACAGGCCGACGCTTACCACGCCCGGAATCTGGTTGAGGCGCTGCTCCATCGCCACCGGATCGGTGATCTCCAGCCCATGCACGTCGAGTACCCAGTTGCCGTTGTCGGTGACGACGTTCTCGCGCCAGACCGGTTGGCCCGCGGTGAGCTCGACGATTTCCCGGGCCACCATGCTGCGCGCCATCGGGATCACCTCGACCGGGAGCGGGAAGCGACCGAGAATCTCGACCCGCTTGGCGGGATCGATGATGCACACGAAACGGGCGCTTGCCTGGGCGATGATCTTCTCGCGCGTCAGCGCTGCACCGCCGCCCTTGATCAGGCACTTGCCCGGGTCGCATTCGTCGGCACCGTCGACGTAGAGCGGCAGCGGGCCTGCGGCGTTGAGGTCGATGACCGGGATGCCATGCTGCTTCAGTCGCGCGGTGCTCTGTTCGGAGCTGGATACCGCACCCTCGATGCGCCCGCGGATACGCGCCAGCGCGTCGATGAAATAGGCGACGGTGGAGCCGGTGCCGACGCCGACGATGCTGCCGTCCTCGACGAACTCGATCGCCTTTTCGCCGGCGAGGCGCTTGCTTTCGGACATCGGTCAGCCCTTGTGTTCGAGGCCGAGCAGGATCTTCCACTGCGCGGCGGTCACGGGCAGCACGGACAACCGGCTCCCCTTGCGGATAAGTGCGAATTCCTCGCCGAGTGCGTCGGCGTGGGTGCGGATCAGGTCGAGCGGTACCGGGTTGTCCAGATGGCGCACGTACTTCACGTCGACCAGGTACCAGCGTGGTTCCTCGAGGGTGGCCTTCTCGTCGAAGTACTTCGACCTGCGCTCGAACTGGGTCGGGTCGGGGTAGCTGGTGCACGCCACCTCGCCGAGTCCGTAGATGCCCGGCACCTGGGTGTTGGAGTGGTAGAACAGCACGCCGTCACCGACCTGCATCTGGCGCATGAAGTTGCGCGCCTGGTAATTGCGCACCCCGGTCCACGGTTCGGTGCCGACGCGCTGGAGGTCGTCGATGGAGAAATCCGAGGGTTCGGATTTCATCAGCCAATAGCGTTTGCGCGTGCTCATAGGGCCGCCGTAAGCAGGGTGTCGGATTCGGTACAGATGGCGTCGAGCGGCACATCCCAATCGCGGGCGTCGAGTTCGCCCACCTGCTGGAACGCGTACGCGACCCCAGCAAGCCACGGCGGACCCGAACGATGGCGGCGTCCGGCGAAGGTCCGGTCGTACCAGCCAGCGCCCATGCCCAGCCGCTGGCCATGGCGATCGAAGGCCACCAGCGGCAGCACCGCCAGGGCGATGTCGTCGGCCTCCAGGCAGGCTTCGGGCCCGAGGTCCGGTTCGGGAATGCCGAAGCGGTTGGTCACCAGCGGATCGCCGGCACGCCATGGCGCGAACCGCAGCCGCCCATCCTCGTGCAGCACGGGCAGACAGTAGACAAGCCCCGGCGGCAGCCGCAGCTGCCAGACATGCAGGGCGACTTCGCCATCCATCGCCCAGTAACCGGCGACGTATCCCTGCGTCGGCATGAAAGGCAGCGCACCGAGCCGTGCGGCGACCGCTTCGGCTGCGTGGATGCGTTGCGCCGGCGGGACGTCGCGGCGGCGCTGCCGCAGTTCACGGCGCAGGGCGTCGCGGTCGACCGTCACGGCAGGAAAGTGATGATATGCACCGGCGCCATTGTCGCCCAGCACGCGTGCTTCGTCATGTCGGGCCCGAAACGCAGCGGGCGCGGCGGTAGCGGGTACGTCACCCGGCTACCGCCGCGCCCGCGGCTGGAATTCAATACGTCCTCCGCCAATGAAGATGCCTGCGAAACGACCTTGAACCCGGGGTTCAAGTGGGAACGCTGGGGATCCATCGGGCTTTCCGCACGGAGCGGACCTGCACACCCGGATCCGTCACATCCCCAAGGTCGTATTAAGGGACAAGGCGAATGTTTTGCAGGCTGTCGACACAGCAGAGGACGTGGGGCAAGTATAGCGCCGCGCACGGATTACGCATGCGCACACCGGTGACCCGGCCGGTGAAAGTTCAGTTGCGTGTGCACGAGGTGACCGCGCCGCCACCGTCACACGGCCGGCTTACCCCAGGGCATCGAGCCTGCGCTCGATGGCCGCCATCGCCTGCCGCAGTTCGCGCTCGCGCGCGTCCTGCTCGTTGCGCAGCTGTTGCAGCTCCGCTGCCAGATTCAGTGCCGTCAGCACCGCGATGCGGTCGATCGCTGCCATCCGGTTGCTGCCGCGCAGCTCGCGCATGCGGGTGTCGAGCAGGCGCGCCGCGGCGATCAGCGCATCGCGTTCGCCCGGGGCCACACCCACCGTGTACTCGCGGTCGAGCACGCGGATGTTGACCGGTTCGCCAGCGCTCACGTGTGCTGCTCGAGCGACTTCAGCCGGGCGATCATCGCCTCGACACGCGTGCGTGCCTGCTCGTTTCGCGCCAGCAGTTGCGAGCGCTCGCCGCTCAGCTGTTCCTGCTGCTGGCGCAGGCTGCGGTTCTCCTCGGTCAACCGCTGCACGCGGTCGACCAGACCATCGATGCGGCTGGCAACTGCGCGAAGCTGGGCGGCGACATCGGGATGGTCCATGGCGGCACGATAGGCAGCGGCCGGGGGGCGGTCAAGGCAGGCCGCTGGCGTGCGCACGCGGAGCCTGGCGCGCGCCGTCCCAGTTGCGGATGAAGCCGAGCGCGCTGTGTGCATCCAGCGGCGGCGACAGCCAGAACCCCTGTACCTCGTCGCAGCGCTGCTGGGCCAGGAACCCGAGCTGTGCTTCGGTTTCCACGCCTTCGGCGACCACCCGCAGGCCGAGCGAGTGGCCCATCGAGATCACCGTGCTGGTGATGGCCACGTCCTCGGGATCCGCGGGCAGGCCATCGATGAACGCCTTGTCGATCTTGATGGTGTTGATTGGCAGCCGCTTGAGATAGGCCAGCGACGAGTAGCCCGTGCCGAAGTCGTCGATCGCAAGCGATACACCCAGGGCGCGGAATGCCTGCAGGGTGGCGGCGCTCTGCGCGGCATTGGCCATCAGCACGCTCTCGGTCAGTTCCAGCTCGAGCACCGATGGCTCCAGCCCGGTGTCCTCGAGCACGCGTTGCACCACGTCCGGGAAGTTGCCCCGCAACAACTGCAGCATCGACACGTTGACCGACAGGGTGAGATCCCCCGCGCCGTGCTGCTGCCAGCGGCGCAGGGTCAGGCAGGCCTCGCGCAGTACCCATTCGCCGATCTCGAGGATCAGCCCGCTTTCCTCGGCGAGCGGGATGAAGTCGTCCGGCGCCACTTCGCCGTGCTCGTCGCTGTACCAGCGCAGCAGCGCCTCGACACCGCTGATGCGCGACCGCGCCAGGCTCAGCCGCGGCTGGAACACCAGGCGCAGCTCACCGCGGTCGAGCACCTTGCGCAGCCCGGCGGACAGGCGGGCGCGTTGCCGTGTGCTGGCATCCATCGCGTCGTCATAGCGCATGAAGGTGCGGCGTCCGGCGCTCTTGGCCTGGTACATCGCGGTGTCGGCGCGTTTGAGCAGTTCCGTCGGTACCTGGCCATGGTCCGGGTAGAGGCTGATGCCGATCGACGGCGAGATCGCGATCTCCTGGCGGGCATCCAGCAGCAGCGGCGCCTCGAAGGCCATGATGATCTCGCGCGCGGTGCGCTCGGCCTCCTGCGCGCCTTCGATGCCTTCCAGGATCACGGTGAACTCGTCGCCCGACAGCCGCGCGACGGTGTGCTGCTCGCCGACCGTCTGCTGCAGGCGGGTCGCCGCGGCGCGCAGGATGCGGTCGCCGGCGGCGTGTCCGAGCGAGTCGTTGATGTCCTTGAAGCGGTCGAGGTCGAGAAACAGCACCGCGATCCGCGTGCCCTCGCGGCGCGCGCGGACGATCGCGCGCGACAGCCGCTCCGACAGCAGCGAACGGTTGGGCAGGTTGGTGAGGGTGTCGAAATTCGCGAGGTAGCGCAGTTCCTGCTCGGTGCGCTTCTGCTGGGTGATGTCGTTGAGCACGGTCACGTACAGCGTCGAGTCCTCGCTGTCATCGGACTCCACCGCGCTGGCCTCGATCGCGCAGAGGAATTCATCGCCGTCCGAGCGCCGCTGCCACATCTCGCCGCTCCAGCGGCCCGAGCGCACCAGGCGCTTGCGGATGTGTTCGTAGAAGGCCGGCTCGTGCTGCTCGCTGTCGAGCACCCGGGCATTGCGGCCCAGCACGTCCTCCGCCGCGTAGCCGGTCATCCGGGCGAAGGCCGGATTGACCGTGACGAAGTTGAAGTCGGCGTCGACCACCGACACCGCCTCGCTCATGCTGCGCAGGACTTCGGTGGCGATGCGACGGTCGCGCTCCTGGCTGCGCGCACGGGTGATGTCGACGAGGGTGCCGGCAACGCGCCGGGGCCGCCGCGCCGCATCGGATTCGACCGTGCGGCCGCGCACCCGGACCCAGCGCAACCGGCCGTCAGCGGCGTGCACGCGCATGTCGTACTCGAAGCTGCGCACCTGGCCCGAGAGATAGGCCGCCATCCGCTCGCGCGCGGTGTCCAGGTAGCCGGGCAGCAGCACCTGCTCGAGGTCGATGTCGCGCTCGTGCAGGCGCAGGCTGCCGTCGCCGCGTTCGGTTTCCAGCAGGGTCACCCGCTGGGTCGCGAGGTCGTAGTCCCAGTAACGCTCGCCGGTGGCCCACAGCGCCTGCTTCAGGCGCTCCTTGCGCCGCCGCAGCACGCCGATCTCCTCGCGGTGCCGCACATGCTGCCGCCATGCCAGCACGGCCGCGATGACCGCAAGCGTGGCGCAGACAAGGGCGATGGCGACGAGGAGGCGCGGATCGGGTGGATCGGCCACGTGCGGGCAACTCCAGGCCGCAGGCGGCGGCAAACGAGTGTAGGCACTGCCCACCACGGGCAGCAAGATGCGCGGCGACCGCGCAGGGTTCGACAGCCACGGGGCGGCACCGGCGGGTGCCAGTGGCGCAGGCAGGCTCTAGACTGGTGCGCCCCTCCGCAACAGGACCGCCGCCGTGTCCGAGCACGAACTTCCCGCCGCCGCCGACATCGGCCGTTCGATCCACCGGCTGGGGCTGACTGCCAGCGTGCCGGAGCTGCATGGCATGGTCGCCGGATGGATGGCCGGCGGTGGCGATGGCAAGGCCGGCTGGCTGGGGCGGGCGCTGGCGGACCCCGAACTGGGCGACGACGAGGCGCTCGACGGCCTGCGTGCGGCGACTGCGGCGCAGCTGGAAGACCGCGACTTCGGTTTCGAACTGCTGCTGCCGGAACCGACGGCCTCGCTGTATGAGCGCAGTGGCGCGCTGTTCGAGTGGTGCCGCGGGTTCCTCGGTGCGTTCGGACTTGCTGCCGGCGAGGCGGGTGCACTGTCCGAGGAGGGTCGCGAGGCGCTGACGGACCTGGCGCGCCTGGCCGCGGCCGCGCCCCAGGAGGCCGGAGACGACGAGGAGGAAAGCGCGCTGGCCGAGCTCGAGGAGTTCGTCCGCGTCGCGGTGCTGCTGCTGCACGGTGATTGCGCGCTGGGGCCGCGCCACCGCCAGCGGCTGAACTGACGCGATGTCGGCTGCACGCAACGCGTCGGATCCGTATGCCCGCCGTCGCCGCCAGCTCATGCGCATGGCGGGCGACCACGCGATCCTGGTGCTGCCGTCCGCGCCGGTGCGCGTGCGCAGCCGCGACACGCACTTCCCGTACCGGCAGGATTCCGACCTCTGGTACCTCACCGGCTTCGAGGAGCCCGATGCGGTGCTGGTGCTGGTACCCGGCCGGGCGCATGGCGAGGCGCTGCTGTTCTGCCGCGAGCGCGACCCCGGGCGCGAGGCCTGGGACGGCCCGCGGGTGGGGCCCGAAGGCGCGGTGGATGCACTCGGCATGGACGATGCGTATCCGATCGACGACCTCGACGAGATCCTGCCCGGCCTGCTGGAAGGCCGCACCCGCGTCTACTACCACTTCGGCCGCGATACCGACTTCGACCTGAAGCTGATCGGCTGGCTCAACCGGGTGCGCGCACAGGTGCGGCTGGGTGCGCAGCCGCCGCATGAGTTCCTCGAGCTCGGTCACCTGCTCGACGAGATGCGGCTGTTCAAGTCGCGCGACGAACTGCGGCTCATGAAGCGGGCGGCGCGGATCAGCGTCGAGGCGCATGCCGCGGCGATGCGCGCGGTGCGCCCGGGCATGCACGAGTACGACCTGCAGGCCGAGCTCGAATACGTGTTCCGCCGCAACGAGGCGCAGCCGGCGTATGAAAGCATCATCGGCACCGGCGCCAACGCCTGCGTGCTGCATTACCGCGCCAACCGCGCGCGCATCGGCGCCGACGACCTGGTGCTGATCGACGCCGGAGCCGAATACCGCGGCTACGCCGCAGACATCACCCGGACGTTCCCCGCCAGCGGCCGCTTCAGCCCGGCACAGCGGGCACTCCACGACGTGGTGCTGGCCGCGCATGCGCAGGCCTGCGCCCAGGCGAGGCCGGGCGTGCCGTACGCGTCGATCCACGACGCCGCGGTGGAGGTGCTGGTGGACGGCATGTTGCAGCTGGGGCTGCTCAAGGGCCGCGCCCGGAAGCTCATCGCCGATGGCGCCTACAAGCGCTTCTATCCGCACAAGACCGGCCATTGGCTGGGCCTGGACGTGCACGATGTCGGCGATTACCGCATCGAGGGCGAATCGCGGCTGCTCGAGCCCGGGATGGTGCTGACCGTCGAGCCGGGGCTCTACATCCCGCCCGACGCGGCCGGCGTGGCTGCCAAGTGGCGCGGGCTTGGCGTGCGCATCGAGGATGACCTCGCGATCACCCGCGATGGCCACGAGGTCCTCACCGCCGGGCTTGCGCGCAGCGCCGGGGAGATCGAGGCCTTCATGGCCGGGCCGGGCTGAGCGCCCGGCCGCGTCGCATCCGGCGGAACCGTCAGCCGTCGGTGCGGGCGAACTCGTCGCGGGTCAGGTTGACCGGCGCACCGTCGGCGGTGATCACCAGGTCGTCCTCGATGCGGATGCCCCCGTACGGGCGCAGCGCGTCGACGCGGTCCCAGTCGACCTCGCCGGCGTGCGGCCCTTCGCGCAGCTCGCGCATCAGCAGGTCGGCGAAGTAGATGCCGGGCTCGTTGGTGACCACCATCCCCGGCTCGAGGGTACGGGTCAGGCGCAGGTAGGGATGGCCCTCGGGCTTCGGCAGGGTGCCGCCCGCATCCGATGCGGCAAAGCCCGCGACGTCGTGGACCTGCAGGCCGATGCCGTGGCCAAGGCCATGCGGGAAGAACCTGCTGCTCACGCCCGATTCGAGCGCCGCTTCCGGCGACATCCGGATCACCCCGGCGTCGCGCAGCACGCCGGCCAGTGCCAGGTGGGCGTCGAGGTGCAGCTCACGGTAGTCGGTGCCGGCGGTGAACCGCTCGCACAGCCCGCGTTCCACCGCGTCGACCGCGTCAATCAGCGACTGGAATTCGCCGTCGCGGTCGCTGGCCCAGGTGCGGGTGATGTCGCAGGCGTAGCCGGCGTGGCTGGCGCCGGCGTCGATCAGGAAACTGCGCACGGGCTTGGGCGGCAGGCGATCGCGCTCGGTGTAATGCAGCACGGCCGCATGCTCGTTGAGGGCGACGATGTTGTTGTACGGCAGTTCCGTGCTGTCCTGGCCCCCGGCCTGGCAGTAGGCGAGATGGATGCCGAACTCGGAGGCGCCGGCACGGAACGCGCGTTCGGCGGCACGGTGCGCGCGTACGCCGCGAACAGTGGCCGCGCGCATCATCTCGATCTCGTAGGGCGTTTTGTAGGCGCGGTGGTAGTCCAGATAGTCCAGCACCGGCTGCGGGTTGCCGGGCACGAAGTCGCCCAGCGCGCTCTGCGGCTCACCAAGGATCGCGCACCGCGCGGCGTTGTCCGGCAGGTGCTGCAGGGCTTCTTCCACGGTGCGGATGACCACCACGTCGAAGTGTTCCACCCAGAAGCCCGATGGCGCTTCCGGCACGACGTGCCAGTAGTCGAACGGCTGCAGGTAGACGAGCTTCGGGCGTTCGCCGGGCGTCACCACCAGCCAGCTGCCGGGATGGCGCACCAGCGGTACCCAGGCCTTGAACTGCGGATTCACGGCGTAGGGATAGTCGCGGTCGTCGAAGACCTGGTAATGCAGGGTGCCGGCCGGAATGACGAGGCGGTCGAAACCACCGCGCTCGAGGGCGACCGCGGCGCGGCGCTGCAGGGTGGCGAGGTGGTCGGCGTAAAGCGGCGCGAGGTCGACGGTCATCGCGGGCGGCTCCCGGTTCTGGAAAACCGCCATTGTCCCGCATCCGCCGGCGGGTTGCCGGCGGGGCTCAGACGAACTGGCCGCCCGGCGACTCCACCCATGCGCGCAGCTGCCGCGCCTGTGCATCGCTCAGGGCGACGAAGCGCAGCCCCGCCCACACCTGGCCCGGAGCGCTGGCGCGATCACTCCACAGCAGCTGCGCGCCGAGCTCGAGGTCCTCGCCGAGTGCGCCGGCGCTGCGGCCGGGCAGGGTGAAGCGCAACTGGTAGAGCGCGTCGTTTTCGAGCGAACTGCTGGCGATCAGCAGCAGGCCGCTTTCCGACAGGTTGCCGATGCGGCCGACCATCTCCCCGGTCATCGCATCGCTGACCTGGATCATGTCCGCGGCCTTGCGCCGGCGCGCGCGACGGAACTCCTGGATCATGCCGGCACTCCGTTGGGCGGTGCGCCCTCGCCGCGGCCGGCGAAGCTGCGCAGGGTGTTCACCGCGGCCTGCCACGCGCGGTCGACCAGGCGGCCACGGTCGGCGGTCACCATGCGCGCCTGGCCGTTGACCAGCATGCGCGCCAGGCTGTCGAGCGAGACCTCCGCCGCGCGCTGGCCGCGCTGGTTGACGAACAGCGCGTTGTCGGTGATCGGGCTGAACCACGACAGCCGGCGACGGCTGATGTCGCCCTGCTGGTTCTGCACGAAGTCGATCCACACCCCGAATGGCATCACCCGCAGCTGTTCGTACTGGGCCTGCTCCGCGGGCGTGCGCGGCGGCGGCTTCGGTTTCGCCTGCGCGGCCTTGTCCTCGCCCAGTCGTACGCGCGCCTTGAGCTTCATCGCAAGCTCGGTGCGCGAGGCGGGGTCTTCCTCGTCGTTGAAGCAGCCGGCCAGGCGCTGCGCGATCACCCTGGCCTCCTCGCCGTGATAGCCGACCTGGCCCAGTGATTCCTCCACCTGTGCGGCCAGTGCATCGTCGGCGCCGCCGTCGCTGCAGGCGGCCACCACCCGGCGGGTCACGTCGAGCTGGGTCTTCCAGGCGTCCGACTCCTCGCCCTGGCGCAGCAGCGTGAGCGTGAGCACATCGCTCCAGGCCTGGTTGAGCAGGGCGCGTGCGAACCGCGGCAGCCGGTGCTCGCCGATCTCGCGGGTCAGGGCTTCGCCGGCGCGCTGGCGTGCGACTTCGAGCTTCTCCTTGCCGCGCGCGGCTTCCACGTGCCGGCGCTCGGTCATCTCGGCGCGGCGCACGTGGGCCTGCATGCGCTCCTGCAGGCGCGCCTGCGCCTGCGCGAAGACCTCGGGGTCCTGATCGAAGCCGGCGACGACGTCGGCCACGGCCTGCTGCAGCGGCTCGATCAGCTGCGGGTCGAGCTCGTCACGATCCATCCAGCGCGCGGCGCTTTCGGCCACGGTGTTGAGCAGTTGCCGCGCGGGGTGCTGCGAGCGCAGGAAGAACGCGCGGTCGAGCAGCGCCATCCTCAGCAGCGGCACCTGCAGCTGGCGCACCAGTCCGGCCGTGGGCGCATCGCGGCGCAGCTCGGACTCGAGCTGCTGGTAGAGCAGGTCCAGCAGTTCGAAGGTGTCGTTGTCCTCGGGCGACAGCGCCGCGGCCTCGCCGCTGCTGTGGCGGGTCTGCGCGAGCACCGCGCGTTTGATCTCCAGCAGGTTGGCCTGGCTCGCACTGGCCGGCGGCTGCTGTTGCAGCGCGCGCAGCTTGCCGACCAGGTCGGTGGTGCCGAGCTCGCGCCGCGGGCTTTCGTCGCGGCCCGGGCGCAACTTGCCGAGCAGTGCGCGGCGGCCGGACAGCAGTTCCTGCAGCGTCGCGAAGGCCGCGGCTTCGTCCCGGTTGTCCTCCTCGGCCTGGGGCTCGCCGAACCATGCGGTATGCGGGCGCGTGACGGCGCCCGCACCCGTCTGTCCGGCGGGCTGTGGTGCTGCCCCCGGCTGGGCAGGCGCGCCGGAGGGCCGGCCGCCCGATGGCGTCAGCGTTTCGCGCATCAGCACCGGTGTCGGGCGCGCGCGCAGCGGCACGAAGGTCAGGGCCGGCAGGATTTCCTCGGCCACCATCAGTTCATTGACGCGGTCGAGCAGCTGCGGGTACCCCCCCATGACCTGGCGGTCGAAGATGCGGTACAGCAGCAGTCGCGCGTCGTGGGTGATCTCCAGCGCCACCGCCGCCTCGCGCAGCGCGTCGCACAGCACGTGCGGACCGAGCGGCAGGCGGATGGCGTCGAAGGCGGGCTTGCCGGCGAGTACGCCGAAGCGCTGGCCGAGCAGGTGCAGCGCAAGCGTCGCGCGGCCCTCCTGGCGGCTGCCGACTTCGCGCAGCACGGTGCCCTCGTCCATCACCGCGGTTTCGACCAGGCTGAGGTTGCGGAAGCTCACCTCGCCGGGGGCACTGCTGTCGGTGCGCGTGGCGGCGGGGCGGCGGATCGCCGCCAGGGCACGCTCGATGCCGATCATGAAGCGCGGCACCAGGTCCGCGCGGTTGAGGCGGAAGCTGCGCAGGGTCTGCATGTAGCCGGATTCCGCGCCCGGGTTGCGCGCGAGGTCGGCCAGCCGGAACAGCTCGCGCTCGAACTCGTCGAGCATGCGCGTCAGCCCGTGGTCGAGCTCCTCCGAGACCAGATGCAGGCTGCGTTCGAGCACCCTGCGTACCCGCGGCGGCAAGCCGGCCGAGGCGAGGCTGGCTGGCGTCGCCGGTTCCCTGTGCGGCGTCATGCGGCCCTCCGGAGTGTGACGTCTGTCACCGTTCTTACCACGCCCGGATGGGGGCCGCCAGCACGCGGCCGACGCTCAGTCGTCTTCGTCCATGAACAGCTGGATGACATCATTGCCGAAGCGCCCCCCCAGCGCCGTCGGCAGTATGCGCCCGTCGCGCTCTTCCAGCCAGCCGCGGGCGGTTGCGGCAGCCAGCGGCCGGGCGATGGCGGCACGTGGCAGGCCGGTGCACGCCTCGAAGTGTTCGAGGCGGAAGCCCTCCAGCAGGCGCAGCGCGTTGAGCATGTATTCGAACGGCCGGCGCGCGGGCGCGATGCGATCGTCCCCGCCGATGCCGGCAGGCGTGCCCGCGCTGGCCAGCCAGGCGGTGGGATGGCGCTGCTTCCAGCGGCGCAGGATCGTCTGTTCGTGGCCGAGGGTGATCTTGCCGTGGGCGCCGGCACCGATCCCCAGATAGTCGCCGAAGCGCCAGTAGTTGAGGTTGTGCTTGCATTGCCGGCCGGGTCGCGCATATGCCGAGACCTCGTACTGCGCATAGCCGGCATCGGCCAGCCGGGCCTGGCAGTGCTCCTGCATGTCCCAGGCGAGGTCGTCGTCGGGCATGCGCTCGGGCGGGCGCGCCGCGAACAGCGTGTTCGGCTCCAGCGTGAGCTGGTAGTGGGAGATGTGGGCCGGCGCAAGCGCCACCGCGCGTTCCACATCGGCCGCGGCCATCGCCAGGTCCTGCCCGGGCAGTGCGTACATCAGGTCGAGGTTGAGGTTGTCGAACCCGGCGTCCTGCGCCAGCTTCACCGCGCGGTCGGCTTCGGCGCTGTCGTGGATCCGGCCGAGACGCTGCAGGCAGCCGTCATCGAAGCTCTGGATACCGAAGCTGATGCGATTGACGCCGGCGGCGCGATAGTCCTCGAAACGGCCGTGCTCGGCGGTGCCGGGATTCGCCTCCAGGGTGATTTCCAGCCCGGGCGCGAAGCGCAGCCGTGCCGCCGCACCCTGCAGGAAGCGGTCGATATCCGAGGCGGGAAACAGGCTGGGCGTGCCGCCGCCGAAGAACACCGAGTGCACCGGACGGCCCCACACCAGCGGCAGGTCCTGGTCGAGGTCGGCCAGCAGCGCGTCGACATAGGCCGAGAACGGCGGCGGGCCACCACGCGGCTGGTGCGAGTTGAAATCGCAGTACGGGCATTTGCGCACGCACCAGGGCAGGTGCACATACAGCGCGAGGGGCGGGGTGGTCAGCATTGCAGGGGGTGTCTGTGCCGGGCGGCGGCACTCGGTTCGCGATATGGGGGCGGAAGGGCGGCGCCGGAAGCCCTGCGTCAGGCTTCGGGCAGCGCGCTGGCGATCCGCTCGCGCAACACGGCCAGCGCGCGGCCGCGATGGCTGATCCGGTTCTTGATCCCGGGTGCGAGTTCCGCGGCGCTCAGGCCGCTTGCGGGGTCGAGAAACAACGGGTCGTAGCCGAAACCGTGGTCGCCGCGCGGAGCGTCGAGGACCCGGCCTTCCCAGATGCCCTCGGCGATCAGCGGCTGCGGGTCGTCGCCGTGGCGCACCAGCACCAGCACGCAGTAGAAGCGCGCCGTGCGCGCGTGGGCGGGCACGTCGCGCAGCGCTTCGAGGAGCTTTGCATTGTTGGCCGCCGCGTCACCGTGCGCACCGGCGTAGCGTGCCGAGTACAGGCCGGGTGCGCCGTCGAGTGCATCGACGCACAGGCCGGAATCGTCGCCGAGTGCCGGCAGCCCGCTGGTGCGCGCCGCATGTCGCGCCTTGAGCAGCGCGTTCTCGACGAAGCTGAGCCCGGTCTCCTCGATGTCGTCGACGCCGTGGTCGGCCTGCGCCGAAAGCGCGAACCCGGCATCGCCCAGCAGTACCTGCAACTCGGCGAGCTTGCCGCGGTTGCCGCTGGCCAGCACCAGCCGCCGGGGTGTGCTCATTGCGCCAGCGCTTGCTGCTGCAACGCGAACAGTTCGCGGATGCCGGTCTCGGCGAGGCCGAGCAGGGCGTCGAGCTCGTCCCGGCGGAAGGCATGGCCTTCGGCGGTGCCCTGCAGCTCGATGAAGCCGCCGCCATCGTTCATCACCACGTTCATGTCGGTGTCGCAGGCGCTGTCCTCGGCGTAGTCGAGGTCGAGCACAGGCACGCCGCGGTAGATGCCGACCGAGACCGCGGCCACCGCGCCGACGACCGGGTCGCGGCTGATCTCGCGGCGCTTCTGCAACCAGCGCACGGCGTCGACCAGCGCCACGTAGGCCCCGGTGATCGCCGCGGTGCGGGTGCCGCCATCGGCCTGCAGCACGTCGCAGTCGAGGGTGATCGTGCGCTCGCCCAGCGCCGCGCGGTTCACGCAGGCGCGCAGGGTGCGGCCGATCAGGCGCTGGATCTCCAGCGTGCGCCCGCCCTGCTTGCCGCGCGCGGCCTCGCGGTCGTTACGGGTGTTGGTGGCACGCGGCAGCATTCCGTATTCCGCGGTCACCCAGCCCTCGCCCTTGCCGCGCAGGAAGCCCGGCACGCGGTTCTCCACGCTGGCGGTGCACAGCACGCGGGTCTCGCCGAACGACACCAGCACCGAACCTTCCGCATGCCGGGTGAAGCCACGCTCGATCCGGACGTCGCGCAGCTGCGTGGGAAGTCGGCCGCTGGGGCGGGTGACGGTATCGGTCATGGGCTGCTCGCGGCGGTGCGGGCGCGGCAGTCTATCAGGGGCGGTGCCGGCGCCCTGGCCGCGCGCGGGCCTGCCCTATACTGCACGCCCGCAGCCGACCCGCCGACCGCATGATCCGCAGCATGACCGCCTTCGCCGCCGGCGAGCGCACGACCCCCTGGGGCACGCTCGGTTGCGAGCTGCGCGCGGTCAACCACCGCTACCTCGAGGTCGGCACCCGGCTGCCCGACGAGCTGCGCGCGCTGGAGCCGCTGTTGCGCGAGCGGGTCGCGGCGCGCCTGTCGCGCGGCAAGGTGGATCTCGCGCTGCGCCTGCGCAACGGCGAGGCCGCCGGCCAGCTTGAACTCAACGAAGCGGTGCTCGACCAGCTGGCGACGCTCGCGGCGTCCTTGCAGTCGCGCTTCCCCGGTCTCAACACCGGCCTGGCCGAACTGCTGCAGGTGCCCGGCGTACTGCAGGCACGCGCGGTGGATGCCGATGCGATGCAGGCCGCGGCGCTGTCGCTGCTGGATGCGGTGCTCGACGACTTCGTCGCCGCGCGCGAACGCGAGGGTGCGAAGCTGCAGGCGGCGATCGCCGAGCGCGTGGATGGCATCGAGCGCATCGCCGGCGAGGTGCGCACGCTGGTGCCTGCGATCCGCGACGGCCAGCGCGTCCGCTTGGAAACCCGCCTGGCGGACCTGCCGCAGCCGCTCGATCCCGGTCGCCTCGAGCAGGAACTGGTGATGGCCCTGCAGAAACTCGATGTCGACGAGGAGCTGGACCGTCTCGACAGCCACGTCGACGAGATCCGCCGGGTGCTGGCCCAGCGCGAACCGGTCGGCCGGCGCCTGGACTTCCTGCTGCAGGAATTCAACCGCGAGGCCAACACGCTGGGCTCGAAGTCGGTGGACCGACGTACCTCGCAGGCCGCGGTCGAGCTGAAGGTGCTGATCGACCAGATCCGCGAGCAGGTGCAGAACATTGAGTAGGCACAGCCGGCCGCCGGTCCCGTCCACGCCTCGCACCATCCGGCGGCGATGGAGCCGCGCCTGATGCGGGGCACGCTGTTCATCGTGGCCGCGCCCTCGGGTGCCGGGAAGTCCAGCCTGGTCAACGCCTGCCTTGCGCGCGACACGGCCATCCGCCTGTCGATCTCGTTCACCTCGCGCCCGCCGCGCCCGGGTGAACGGCATGCCGAGCACTACCACTTCATCGACGCAGCCGGGTTCGAGGCGATGATCGAGGCCGGTGAGTTCTTCGAGTGCGCGCGCGTGCATGGCGACTGGAAGGGCACCGCGCGGCAGTCTGTGGAGCCGCAGCTGGCTGCCGGCCACGACGTGCTGCTGGAGATCGACTGGCAGGGCGCGCGCCAGGTCCGTGAAAAGGTGCCGGAGGCGGTGAGCGTGTTCATCCTGCCGCCATCGCGAGAAGCGCTCGAACAACGGATGCGCAAGCGCGGCCAGGACAGCGACGAGGTGATTGCCCGGCGGCTGGCCGCCGCGCGCGAGGAGATGTCGCATTTCCACGAGTTCGATTACGTGGTGGTCAACGAGGACTTCGACGCCGCGGTGGACGAGCTCTGCGCGGTCTTCACCGCCAGCCGGTTGCGTCGCGCGCAGCAGGCACAGCGCCACCACGGCCTGATCGAGGCGCTGCTGGCGGAAAGCACACCCGCAAGTGACTGATTCGCAAAGAGCGCGCTTGCGCTGGTGCGTTCGCCGACCGTACAATCCGCGGTCCTGTCACCCCCATTGAACGAGCGGCCCGCGCGGTCGCCGGGAGCCCCCATGGCGCGCATTACCGTCGAAGACTGCCTGCAGGTGGTCGACAACCGTTTCGAACTGGTCATGATGGCCGCCAAGCGCGCGCGCCAGCTGGCCAACGGCGTCGAGTCGCAGCTGGACAACCGCGAGAACGACGACAAGCCGACGGTGCTCGCCCTGCGCGAGATCGCCGCGCGTCGCATCGACAACGACTACATCGAGGCCGTCGACAAGGCCGAGCGCGAGCGCAAGGAGCGCGAGGCGCTGGAATGGGCCGCCGCCGAAGTGGTGGCCGACGAGGATCTCGCCAAGGGCGACGATCTCTGATCATGGCCGTCCGGTAACGCCGGACCCACTGGTCGACCGGGACGGCTCCGCGAAAGCGGGGCCGTTCGCGTTCTGGCGTCCTGTCGCGATCATCGGATCCCGCGCGTGCGCGATGTGCCGAGGCTTCCCCATTTACCGGCTTTTCGCCTAGGCTTCCTCGATGATGTCCCCGGTTTCCAGCCACGCTGCCCCGGTCGCGGTGCCGCCAGACGACGCCGTTCCGGAATACATGCGCGTGCTCGAACGCGCGGTGCCGTATCTCGATGCCGCCCAGCGGCAGGTGCTGCGTCGCGCCTGGGCCGTCGGCGCGCAGGCGCACGAGGGCCAGTTCCGCAAGTCCGGCGAACCCTACATCACCCATCCGGTCGCGGTTGCGGTGGTGCTGGCCGAGCAGAACGTCGACCTGGAAACCCTGGTCGCGGCGATCCTGCACGACACCATCGAGGACACCCCGCTGACCCGCGCCGAGCTTGCCGAGGAATTCGGCGAGCAGGTGGCCGAACTCGTCGATGGCGTCACCAAGCTCGACAAACTTCAATTCAGCAACCGCCAGGAGGCGGCTGCCGAGAGCTTCCGCAAGATGATGCTGGCGATGGCGCGCGACCTGCGCGTCATCCTGATCAAGCTTGCCGATCGCCTGCACAACATGCGCACGCTGGGCGCGCAGTCGACGGCCGCGCGCGAGCGCATCGCCCGCGAGACGCTCGAGGTGTACGCGCCCATCGCCCAGCGCCTGGGCATGAACCTGATCAAGTCGGAGCTGCAGGACCTGGGCTTCAGCGCGCTGCATCCGATGCGCCATTCGGTGCTGCGCAAGCGCATCAACGCACAGCCGCTGGTGCGCCGCGAGGCGCTGTCGACGATCGAGGCGCAGCTGGCGCAGCGCCTGGCCAACGAAGGTCTCGAGTACCGGCTGGTGAGCCGGGTGAAGTCGCCCTGGAGCATCTACAACAAGATGCAGGGTGAGGGAAAGACCTTCGACCAGGTGATGGACGTGTTCGGCTTCCGCGTGATCGTGCGCTCGGTCGCCGACTGCTACCACGCGCTCGGCGTGGCGCATTCGGTCTACAAGCCACTCGACGGCCGCTTCCGCGACTTCATCGCGATCCCCAAGGCCAACGGTTACCAGTCGCTGCACACGGTGCTGTTCGGGCCCTACGGTTCGCCGATCGAGGTGCAGATCCGCACCGAGGAGATGGACCTCATCGCCGAGCGCGGTATCGCCGCGCACTGGGCGTACAAGCATGGCGGCGCACCCACCAGCGCACAGACCCGCGCGCACTCGTGGATCGCCAACCTGCTGGAATCCCAGCGCGCCACCGGTTCATCGCTGGAGTTCCTCGAGAACGTCAAGGTCGACCTGTTCCCTGACGAGGTCTACCTGTTCACCCCGAAGGGCGACATCCTCTCGCTGCCGCGCAATGCCACAGCGCTGGACTTTGCGTATGCGGTGCACACCGACGTCGGCAACCACGCGGTCGCCGCACGTGTCGACCGCAAGCTGGTGCCGCTGCGCACCAAGCTCGTCAGCGGCCAGCAGACCGAGATCATCACCGCGCGCTCGGCGCTGCCCAAGCCGCAGTGGCTGGAATTCGTGGTCACCAGCAAGGCGCGCACCGCGATCCGCCAGCAGCTCAAGCAGCTCGAACACGAGGATGCGGTGCAGCTCGGCCATCGCATGCTCGACCGTGCGCTGGAGGATCTCGGCAGTTCGCTCGAGCGCGTGCCGCAGGCGCGGCTGGAAGCGTACCTGGGCGAGTCGCGCCACCCGCGGCTGGAGGCGCTGCTGGCCGATATCGCGCTGGGCAACCGGATGCCGTCGCAGGTCGCGCATGCGCTGGCGCAGTCGGGCGGGCAGGGTGGCCGCGACGGTGCGCGCCACTTCGAGAAGATCCTGATCACCGGCAGCGAGCGCGGGGTGATCACCTTTGCCAACTGCTGCATGCCCATTCCCGGCGACGAGATCATGGGCTACCACACCGCCGGCAAGGGCATCGTGGTGCACCGCATCGAGTGCCCGAACATCACCGACTACCGCAAGTCGCCCGAGCGCTGGGTCGACATCGGCTGGGACCGCGAGGTTTCGGGGGACTTCAGCGTGGCCCTGCGCATCGAGGTGGCGAACCGCCCCGGCGTGCTCGCCCAGGTGGCGGCGGCGGTGGCGCAGGTGGATTCCAACATCGATGGCGTGGAATACCTGGAACGCGACAGCAACGTCGCGGCGATCCGCTTCTCGATCGAGGTGCGCGGGCGCAAGCACCTGGCCGACGTGATCCGCAGGATCCGCAGGCTCAACGTGGTGCACGGGGTGCAGCGACTCTAGCCGGGTGCCTGGCGGCCGCGGCGCGGGCGGCGGTTAGAATCCGCTGTCACCTTTCGTGGAAGACACCATGCCCCGCATCCCCGTCAGCACCGAGCACGCTCCCGCCGCCATCGGCCCCTATTCGCAGGCCACGCGCGCCGGCGACACCGTGTTCGTGTCCGGGCAGATTCCGCTCGATCCGGCCACCGGCAATCTGGTCGACGGCGGCATCGAGGCGCAGGCACGCCAGGCGTTCGCCAACCTGCGCGCGGTGTGCGCGGCGGCCGGCGGCGGCCTCGATGATGTCGTGCGCGTCGGGCTGTACCTGACCGACCTCGGCGACTTCGCCGCCGTCAACGCGGTGATGGCCGAGGTGTTCGCGGCGCCGTATCCCGCCCGTTCGACGATCGAGGTCTCCGCGCTGCCCAAGGATGCGGCCTTCGAGGTCGATGCGATCCTGGTGCTGCGCCAGGCCACCTGACCGGTTTTCAACGTGCCCGCAGCACACGAGGCCGACCCCGCGCACATCCCGCTGACCGTGCTCGCCGGGGTCGGCGCACGCACCGCGGAGAAGCTCGCGGCGCGCGGCATCGTGACCCTGCAGGACCTGTGGCTGCACCTGCCGCGCCAGTACGAGGACCGCACCCGGCTGACGCCGATCGCCCAGCTGCAGGCCGGGGTGCCGGCGCAGGTCGAGGGCGTGGTCGAGGCGGTCGAGCGGGGTTTCCGTTATCGCCCGCTGCTGCGCGTGGCGCTCGGCGACGGCTCGCGCGCCACCCTGGTGTTGCGGTTCTTCCATTTCCGCGCCGCCCAGGTCGCGCAATTCGCGGTCGGCACGCGTGTGCGCGCCTACGGCACCCCGCGGCCGGGCCAGCACGGGTTGGAGATCGTGCATCCGAGCTACCGGGTGATCGATAACGGCGAGGCCGGCGTGCTCGATGCGGACCTCGAGCCGGTGTATCCGCAGGTCGAGGGCGTGGGGCCGGCGGTGCTGCGCAAACTGATCCGCCAGGCGCTGGAGCGCCTGCCGCCTGACGCGGTGCTCGAACTGCTGCCGGCCACCCTGCGCGGCAGCGTGCCGGGCCTGCGCGATGCATTGCTGACCGTGCACCGGCCGCCGCGCGATACCGACCTCGCCGCACTGTCGGCCGGCACCCATCCGGCGCAGCAACGCCTGGCGATCGAGGAACTGCTGGCCCACCATCTCAGCCTGCGACGCCAGCGCATCGCGCTGCAGCGCCATGGCGCGCCGGTATGCGATGGCCGCGGCGAGCTCGTCGAACGCCTGCTTGCAACACTGCCATTCGCGCTGACCGGTGCGCAGGAACGCGTGTTCGCACGGATCCGCGACGACCTGCGCCGTCCGCGGCCGATGTTGCGGCTGGTGCAGGGTGACGTCGGTTCCGGCAAGACGGTCGTCGCGGCCCTTGCCGCGCTGCAGGCCATCGAGGCCGGCACCCAGGCCGCGCTGGCCGCACCCACCGAACTGCTGGCCGAACAGCACTACGTCAGCCTGCGTGGCTGGCTGCAGCCGCTCGGCATCGAAGTGGCATGGCTGGCCGGCAAGGTGACCGGACGGGCACGGTCGCGCGCGCTGGAGGCAATCGCCGATGGCCGCGCCCAGCTCGTCGTCGGCACCCATGCGCTGATGCAGGAAGGCGTGAGCTTCCATCGCCTCGGCCTTGCGATCGTCGACGAACAGCACCGCTTCGGCGTGCACCAGAGGCTTGCCCTGCGCGACAAGGGCGGCGATGGCGGACTGGTGCCGCACCAGCTGGTGATGACCGCCACGCCGATCCCGCGCACGCTGGCGATGTCGGCCTACGCGGACCTCGACGTGTCGGCGATCGACGAGCTGCCGCCCGGCCGCACGCCGGTGCAGACCGTGGTGCTGAGCGGTGAGCGCCGACCGGAACTGGTGCAACGCATCCGTGCCGCCTGTTCCGAAGGGCGGCAGGCGTACTGGGTGTGCACGTTGATCGACGACAGTGACGAGGTGGTGGCGCAGGCCGCGCAGAGCACGTTCGAGGCCCTGCGCGATGCGCTGCCGGGAATCGAGGTCGGGCTGGTGCACGGGCGGATGAAGCCTGCGGAGAAGCAGGCGGTCATGCGCGCCTTCAAGGAAGGTGCGCTCGGCCTGCTGGTGGCGACCACGGTGATCGAGGTCGGCGTGGACGTGCCCAACGCATCGCTGATGATCGTCGAGAACGCCGAGCGGCTGGGCCTGGCGCAGCTCCACCAGCTGCGCGGGCGGGTGGGGCGCGGCGCCGCCGCGTCGACCTGCGTGCTGCTGTACCAGCCGCCATTGTCGATGCTGGCGCGGCAACGGCTGGCGACCATGCGCGAGACCAGCGACGGCTTCGTGATTGCCGAGCGTGACCTGGAGCTGCGTGGGCCGGGCGAGCTGCTCGGCACCCGCCAGACCGGCATCGCGGGGTTCCGGGTCGCCGACCTCGTGCGCGATGCGGCGCTGCTGCCGCAGGTGCATGCCATCGCCGAGCATCTGCAGGCGGCCGCGCCCACGCTTGCCGACCGCCTGGTCGAACGCTGGATCGGTGGTGCCTCGCGCTATGCGTCGGCATGACGTGCAGTGCATCCGCTTGCGGTGATAATCCGCCGATGGACGAACGTACCCCCCTGCTGATCGATACCGATCCCGGCGTCGACGACGCCCTGGCCCTGCTGATGGCCTTCAACGCCCCCGACCATCATGTGGTCGGGCTCACCGTGACCGCCGGCAACGTCGGCCTGCAGCACACGACAGCCAATGCGCTGAAGCTGGTCGAGGTGTGCGGCCTCGACGTGCCGGTGTTCGCCGGCGCCGACGCCCCGTTGCTGCACCCCGCACGCGATGCCGGCTATGTGCACGGCCGCGACGGCTTTGGCGACACCGCCTACGCACCGGCGACCCGCCAGCCCGAAGGCGAACACGCCGCGCTCGCGATCCTGCGCCTGTCGCATGCCTACGCCGGACGCCTGCTGCTGGTCGCGCTGGGCCCGCTGACCAATATCGCGCTGGCCCTCAAGCTGGACCCGACGCTGCCGCAGCGGGTCGGGCGCTTCGTGGTGATGGGAGGCGCGGTCAGTGCGCACGGCAACATCACGCCGGCGGCCGAATTCAATATCGCGTTCGACCCGGAAGCCGCGCACCTGGTGTTCGCGGCGTTCCCGCGCTTCGAACTGGTGGACTGGGAGGCCACGGTGGCACACGGGTTCGCCCACTCCGAGGCGGAGCAGTGGCTGGCCTGCGGGTCGGCGCGGGCAACGTTCTACGAAGGCATTTCCCGGCAGACGCGGCTGTGGTCGGAGGATCGCCGCGGTGACCTTTGGCACGCGGCCGATGCGCTCGCGATGGCCTGCGCGCTGCGCCCTGACCACGTGCTCGAGTGGGCGGAGCGGCCGGTGGCCGTCGAGCTTGCCGGGGGGCTCACCCGTGGCGTCACCGTGGTGGACTGGCAGCGCCAGGAGGGCGGGGTCGACAACGCCCGCATCATGCTGCGCTACGACCCACCCGCGTTCCAGGCGATGATGCGCGACGCGCTGGCCGTCGGCTGAAGACCGCGGAAGGATTGCACGCGCCCGCGAGGGCGCATACAATGGGCGGCTTCCAGCTATTCCGGTGTGCCGCCATGAAGGCCGACATCCATCCCGATTACCGCGACGTCGTGTTCCAGGACGTGACGTCCGATTTCCGCATTCTGACCCGTTCCACCATGGCCGCCACCTCCAAGGAGACGGTCAAGTGGGAAGACGGCAACGAGTATCCGCTGATCAAGGTCGAGGTCTCCTCGGCCTCGCACCCGTTCTACACGGGTCAGAACAAGATCATGGATACCAGCGGCCGCGTCGACAAGTTCCGCAAGCGCTACGCCAAGTAACGCGGCGGCCCGCTACGGCGGGCGACAGCGCAGGAGCCTTCGCGCTCCCGCAACGCTGATCCAGGTTTTCCCGACGGCTGCCCTCGAGGCGGCCGTTGGCGTTTGTGCGCATGTGACCATGCGACCAATGTCCGGCCCGTCCCTACGTACGGGTATGCGATAATCGCCAGCCCCGTGGCCTCGCCGCGGTTCCCCTGCATCACGTGCCGCGACGCCGCGCCCTGCCGCGTCTGGCCACGACCCTGAAAGGAGTGCGCTGTGTCGGAATTTGACCAGGTCACGCTGAGCGCCGGCGACAAGTCGGTGACCCTGCCGGTGCTCACCGGCACCCTCGGCAATCCCTGCATCGATATCTCGAAGCTGCCCAAGGAAACCGGCTGCTTCACCTACGACTCGGGCTTCACCGCGACCGCCTCGTGCAAGTCCGCGATCACCTACATCGACGGCGACAACGGCGTGCTCCTGTATCGCGGTTACCCGATCGAGCAGCTCGCCGAGAAGTCGAGCTTCCTCGAAGTCGCGTACCTGCTGATGAACGGCGAGCTGCCGACGGCCGACGAGTTCTCGCGCTTCGAGCACGAGGTCACGCATCACACGATGATGCACGAGTCGCTGAAGAACTTCTTCCACGGCTTCCGCCACGACGCGCACCCGATGGCGATGCTGTCGAGCTCGGTGGCGGCGATGTCGGCTTTCTATCACGACACCCTCGACCTCAACGATCCCGAGCAGCGCCGCCTGGCCGCCATCCGCCTGCTGGCGAAGATGCCGACGCTGGCCGCCGCTGCGTATCGCTACTCGATCGGCTGGCCGGTGCGCTACCCGCGCAACAACCTCGATTACGTCAGCCGCTTCCTGCACATGATGTTCGAGGTGCCGAGCGAGCCGCTGGAACTGAACCCGGTCGTCGCCAAGGCGCTGGACCTGTTGCTGATCCTGCATGCCGACCACGAGCAGAATGCCTCGACCTCGACGGTGCGCCTGGTCGGCTCGACCGGTGCGAACCCGTACGCATCGGTTGCCGCGGGCATCACCGCGCTGTGGGGCCCCGCGCATGGCGGCGCCAACGAGGCGGTGCTGAAGATGCTCGAGGAGATCGGTTCTCCCGACAACGTCGACAGTGCGATCGCGAAGGCCAAGGACAGGAACTCGGGCTTCCGCCTGATGGGCTTCGGCCACCGCGTCTACAAGAACTTCGATCCGCGCGCGAAGATCATCCGCGAGATGACGCACAAGGTTCTGGAAGAACTCGACATCGACGATCCGTTGCTGGAGATCGCGATGAAGCTCGAGGAGGCGGCGCTGAAGGACGAGTACTTCGTGCAGCGCAAGCTGTATCCGAACGTCGACTTCTACAGCGGCATCATCTACAAGGCGCTGAAGATCCCGACCGAGATGTTCACCGTCATGTTCGCCATCGGCCGCACCGCGGGCTGGGTGGCGCACTGGCTGGAGCAGCAGGTGGATCCGGAAGCGAAGATCGGCCGTCCGCGGCAGATCTATACCGGTTCCGACGTCCGCGACTATGTGGCGGCGGACCAGCGCTGACCGGGTGATGTCCGGCGCCCGCGCCGATGCGACGAAGCCGCGGCAGGTCCGCGGCTTCGTGCTTTTCAAATGGGCGATCTATTCGCTGCTGGCGGCCAATGTGGCGCTGTATGCGGCATCGGGCACGTCGACGGAGACGGTCGACACCGCCGCCTGGGTGCTGTTGCTGCTGCTGTTCGAATGGGAGACCGGCGACTGGCGGTTGCCGTTCTGGTCGCGTCCGCTGGTGCGGCTGCTGCGTGCCCTGGCCGGGCTGGCGGTGGTGTGGGCCTGCATCGACTACGGCCTCGATGGCGAGCGACTGGACTTCGCCAACGCCTGCACCTGGCTTGCCGTCGTGCTGGCGCTGGAACTGGAGCTGCGTATCCCCACGGGGCGGGAGTATCTCCACCGCATGCGGCGCGCGCTGGCATGGTGTCTGTACGTGGCGCTTGCCGCTTTCGCACTCGCCTGGTGGTTCCAGGCCGCCGCCGGCGTGGATGAGGCCTGGCTCGACGCGTGGGACGCCAGCCTGTGGCTTGCCGCGTTCGTGGCCATCGAACTCAATGTGTTCGGGCTGGCCGGCCCGACTGTGGCGGGTGCCGCGGCCTTTCAACGCGGTGGCGCGGAGCCGTCGTAGCCGGCGATCTCGTCCTCGGCCAGCAGCTGCCCGAGCTGGGCCAGCGATGCGCGCCGCATCGGCCGCTCGTCGACGCCCGACAACGGCGCCTGGCGCAACGCCAGCGGCGACAGCACCGTCAGGTCGAAGCCCACGCCGTCGACGCTGAAGATCCACAGCGGCACCACTTCGCTGCGCTCGCGGTCCATGCGCATGCGCCGGGTGCGCCCCTCCGCGGGGATGCCGTGCTCGTCGAGATAGCGGGTGACCGCGTCCGGATCGTCGGCGAACAGCTGCAGCTGCACCGGCGAGTTCTGGTCCGCGGTGCCCTCGAGTACCGGGCCCACCAGGCGCGGCTGGAACGGGGCGAAGAACTCCAGCGCCTTCCGCGCCGCTTCGCGACGTTCGCGCAACGCCGTGGCCTGGTCGTCGGCCTGGAACAGGCGCTGGTACTCGCGCAGCGCGGCCTCGATCTCGTGGTTGCGGGGCAGGGCTGCCTCGTCATCGATGCCCAGCCGCTGCGCGGCCTTGAGCTTCGCCTGGTGGTAGTCGCGGATGCCGCTCTCGGCCATCAGCCGCGCCGCCTCATGGGCGAGACGATGGCGCCACTCGCGGGTGCGGGTCTCGGCACGCTGCCGTGCGCGGTGCATGGGCGACTCCCGGGTCCGGGGCGGCCCACTCTAAGGGATGGGCGGGTGAAGAGCCCAGCATTGCCGGGCTCAGAAGATGTCGAAGGCCTCTTCGCCCGGCATGGTGTCCTCGTAGGAGTCGTAGACATCGGCGGCCATGCGTTCGAGGTCCTCGTTCTTGATGTACTCCAGCAGGCCACCGGTACCCCCCGGGATCAGCCGGCCGCTGGCGCTGACCGCCACCTGGGTCATGCCGGCGGGCGGCAGGTTGGGGGCGATCGACTGGCCCTCGAGTGCCACGCGCATGTAGTCGATCCAGATCGGCAGCGCGGACCTCCCGCCGTACTCGCGGTATCCCAGCGAACGGTTGTCGTCGCGGCCGACCCACACCGTGGTCACCAGGTCCCCGCCGAAGCCGGCGAACCATGCGTCGCGGTGTTCGTTCGTGGAGCCCGTCTTGCCGCCGATATCCTCGCGTTCGAGCACCTTCGCCGCGGTTCCGGTGCCGCGCGTGACCACGTCGCGCATCATCGAGACCAGCTGGTAGGCGACGCGTTCGTCGATCGCGCGTGGGGCGACCGGGGCATTCGGGTCGCGCGGTTGCGCGGGTGCGGCGACCGGTGTGTCGGCATCCGCGTCGTTGCCGGCCGTGGCCGGGGCCTGGCCGGGCCCCAGATTGAAGCCGTCGACGACGTAGGTGGTCGCACTGGTGTCCGGGCGGCCGTCGGCACCGCATCCGCGGCAGGCCAGCGCTGGCGCTTCCTTGAAGACCACGTTGCCGTCGCGATCGCGGACCTCGTCGATGAACCACGGGGTGACGCGCGAGCCGCCATTGGCGAATGCCGCGTAGCCGCGGGTGATCTCCATGATCGTCAGCGACGGCGTGCCCAGCGAGATCGACAGGTTGGGCGGCAGTTCGGACTCGTCGAAACCGAAATGGCTGATGTAGCGGCGTGCGTAGTCGACGCCGATGGTGTCGAGCAGGCGCACCGACACCAGATTGCGCGAACGCACCAGCGCCTCGCGCAGGCGCATCGGGCCGGCGAACTTGCCGTCGTCGTTCTGCGGGCGCCATTCCTGGCCACGGCGCATGCGGAACACCACCGGCGCATCGGGCACCACCGAGGCGGGGTTGAAGCCACGTTCGAATGCCGCCGCATAGATGAAGGGCTTGAAGCTCGACCCGGGCTGGCGCCGCGCCTGGGTGGCGCGGTTGAACTTCTGGCCCGCGAAGCTGAAACCACCGACCAGCGCACGCAGCGCGCCGCTCTCGTATTCCATCGACACCAGCGCGGCCTGGGCGCGCGGGATCTGCGCCAGCTGCCAGCTGATGGCCGGCGGCGGCGCGTCCTCGCCTTCGCGTGCGGGCTTGGACGCGGTCTCGATGCGGCGCACACGGATCATGTCGCCGCGCGAGACCAGCGCCGACGGCGCGCGATTGGTCCAGCGGCTGGATGCCGCATCCAGGCTCAGCGTGGTGCCATCGGCCAGCACCGCATCCACGGTACCGCCACCACTGCGCAAGACCACTGCCGGCAGCAACCCGGCCTGTGCCGGAACGCCGCGCAGGCGGCCAGCAGCGGCCGCTGCATCCTCGTCGTCGGCCAGCTCGAACTGCTGTTCCGGCTTCGAGAACCCGTGCCGGCGGTCGTAGGTCAGCAGCCCATCGCGCAGCGAACGGTCAGCCGCCAGCTGCGCGTCTGGATCGATGGTGGTGGTGACGTGGTAGCCGCGCGTCAGCACGTCGCCGCCGTAGCGGGCGATCATCTCCTGACGCACCATTTCGGCCACGTAGGGCGCGTAGACCTCGACCGGCCGCTCGTGCGGGCGCGCATGCATCTCCGCCGCCTGCGCCAGGCGCTCGTCGGTTTCGGCGATGAAACCCAGTTCGCGCATGCGCTGCAGCACGTAGTCACGGCGGATGCGCGCGCGCTCCGGATTGGTGACCGGGTTGCCGCTGGACGGGAACTTCGGGATCGAGGCCAGCGTTGCCACCTCGTCCAGCGTCAGCGCATCCAGGGTCTTGCCGTAGTAGAACTCGGCCGCGGCGGCGATGCCGTAGGCGCGGTTGCCGAAGAAGCTCTTGTTGAGATACAGCTGGAAGATCTCGTCCTTGCTGAGCTCGCGCTCCATCTTGATCGCCAGCAACATCTCGGCGAGCTTGCGCGTATAGCTGTATTCCGAGCTCAGGAAGAACTGCCGCGCCACCTGCTGGGTGATGGTTGAGCCGCCCGGCACCCGCTGGTCGTCGGTGGTGGCCAGCAGCCAGATCGCGCGCCCGACGCCGCGGTAGTCCACGCCGTGGTGTTCGTAGAAGCGGTTGTCCTCGATCGCGATGAAGGCCTGCTTGATGCGCTCGGGCACCTCCTCGATCCGCACCGGATACCGGCGGGTCTCGCCGAACAGCGCCATCAGGCTGCCGTCGCTGGCATAGACATACAGCGGTTCCTGCATCTCCACGTCGCGCAGGGTCTGCACATCCGGCAGCCGCGCGGAGACGACGAAGTACAGGGTGGCTACGGCAAGGACGCCAAGGACGATGGCTGCCGAAGCGGCAATCAGCGTCCAGCGCAGCAGGCGGCGGAATCGGGACATCGACGGGTTCCTGCGAAGAGCGTAGCCTTGAGTCAGGGCGCGGAGTATAGAGGTTTGGCCGGAGCGGCCCGTGCGTCACGCGGCAATGGCCCGCCTGACGTGGTCCGGCAGGGGAGCCGGGCAGGAAGCACGCCGGAAGCGGGTACTGCGGCACGGTCCCGCGGTTCGCGTGTTGCCAAGGGGTGAAAAGTCCGTTATTTAATGCGCCGGGGCACGTAGCGCAGCCAAGCGCCCGTGGCATAAGGGGAAATCCTGTGGGGCTCATCACAAAAAATCAGTCGCCACTCGTGGGCGTCGATATCAGTTCGACTGCGGTCAAGCTGCTGCAGCTGTCGCGCTCGGGAGAGCGCTACCGGGTCGAGCACTATGCGGTCGAGCCATTGCCGCCCAACGCGGTGGTGGAGAAGAACATCGTCGAGGTCGAGGCGGTGGGCGATGCCATCCGCCGCGCGATGTCGCGCTCGGGTTCGAAGGCGAAGCATGCCGCGGCGGCCGTGGCCGGTTCGGCGGTGATCACCAAGACGATCCCGATGCCCGCCGAGCTCGACGAGGACGAGATGGAATCGGCCGTCGAGCTGGAGGCCATCAACTACATCCCGTACCCCATCGACGAAGTGAACCTCGACTTCGAGGTGCTCGGGCCGGTGCCCGGCAATCCCGAGATGGTCAACGTGCTGCTGGCGGCCTCGCGTTCGGAGAACGTGGAGATGCGTGCCTCGGCGCTGGAGCTGGGCGGCCTCACCGCCAAGGTGATGGACGTCGAGGCATTCGCGATCGAGAACGCCTACGCGCTGCTGGCGGGAGGCCTCAACGCCGCGCACGACGGCATCGTCGCGCTGGTCGATGTCGGCGCGACGATGACCACCCTCAACATCCTGCGCGGCGGGCGCAGCCTCTACACCCGCGAGCAGGTCTTCGGTGGCAAGCAGCTCACCGACGAGGTGATGCGCCGTTACGGCCTCAGCTACGAGGAAGCGGGCCTGGCCAAGCGCCAGGGCGGCCTGCCCGAGAGCTACGAGATCGAGGTGCTGGAACCCTTCAAGGAAGCGCTGGTGCAGCAGATCAGCCGCCTGCTGCAGTTCTTCTATGCCGGCAGCGAGTTCAACCGCGTCGACCACGTGGTGCTGGCCGGCGGCTGCGCGTCGATCGGCGGGGTGCCGGAGATGGTCGAGGAGCAGCTGGGCGTGCAGACCGTTGTCGCCAACCCGCTGGCGCAGATGACGCTGGGTCCGCGCGTGCAGGCGCATGCGCTGGCCCAGGACGCCCCCGCGCTGATGATCGCCTGTGGCCTGGCCCTGAGGAGCTTCGACTGATGGCGCGGATCAACCTGCTGCCCTGGCGCGCCGAACGCCGCAAGCAGCGTCAGAAGGAGTTCGGCGTCATGCTCGGCCTGGCCGCACTGGCCGGTGTCGTGCTGTGGTTCCTGGTGAACATGTATTACAACGCGCAGATCGAGGGTCAGCAGGCGCGCAATGCCTACCTTGACCAGCAGATCGCGCAGGTCGAGCAGAAGATCACCGAGATCGACGAACTCGACCGCCAGAAGGCCCGCCTGCTGGCACGCAAGGAAGTCATCGAGAAGCTGCAGGCCAGCCGCTCGCAGATGGTGCACCTGTTCGACTCGCTGGTGCGCACGATCCCGGACGGCGTGATGCTGACCTCGCTCAAGCAGGAGGGCGAGCGCCTGACCCTGGAAGGTCGTTCGCAGTCCAACGCACGCGTCAGTACCTACATGCGCAACCTCGAAAGCTCGGGCTGGATGACCCGTCCGGAGCTGTCGATCATCGAGGCGCGTCCCGCAGAGGGTGGCGTGTCGAATACCGGCCTGCCGTATGCCTTCACCCTGGTGGTGACGCTGGCCAATCCCAGTGCGCGTGACGACGACGCCGACGGCATCGATACCGAAGCCGCCCCGGCCGATGCCGCCGCCCCGACCGCAGGAGCCGCCCCGTGAGCCAGAAGCGCAAGATGTCGCTCAAGGAACTGGACTTCAACAACACCGGGTCCTGGCCGCGCGAGTACAAGATCGGGTTCTGCATCCTGATGGGCCTGCTGATCTTCGGCCTGCTGTGGTGGCTGGTGATCCGCGACAAGCGCGCCGAGCTGCAGACACTGGAAGGCCAGGAGGTCACCAAGCGCGAGGAGTTCGCCCTCAAGCAGGGTCGTGCTGCCAACCTCGAGCCGCTCAAGCTGCAGCTCGCGCAGATGGAACAGCAGCTGCAGCAGATGCTGCGCCAGCTGCCCAGCCGCACCGAGATGCCCGACCTCATCGTCGACATCTCGCAGACCGCGCTGGCCACCGGCATCCAGAACGACCTGTTCCAGCCCGGTCCGGAGTCGCCGCAGGAGTTCTACGCGGAGAAGCCGATCGCGCTGCGCATGCAGGGCAGCTACCACCAGTTCGGTGCCTTCGTCAGCGGCGTGGCTTCGCTGCCGCGCGTGGTGATCATGACCATGCACGACATCTCGCTGAGGCCGCGCGATGGCACCGCCATCCGCCCGGGCGGGCAGCTGGAGCTGGCGGGCACGGTCAAGACCTATCGCTACCTCGACGAGGAAGAAACCGCCGCGCAGGAATCGACTGCCGCCGCGGCAGCGAACGCTGGGGGGAGCCGCTGATGCGCAAGCCGTTGACTACTGCCGGACGCGCATTCGTGTTCGCCGCCGTTGCCATGTCGCTGGCTGCGTGCGGCCGCGACATCACCAGTTCGCCGGGCGATGCGCCCAATCTCGAGGAATGGGTCGCCGACGTGCAGGCGCGCCCGGCACCGCCGCTGGATCCTCTGCCGGTGATGCAGCAGTTCGAGACCTTCGAATACGCCGCGCAGGGCCTGCGCGATCCCTTCAGCGATGCCTTCACCTCGGACAGCGGGGGCAGCGGGCCGCGGCCGGATTCCAACCGCCGCAAGCAGCCGCTCGAGGAATTCCCGCTCGACAGCATCGACATGGTCGGCACGATCGGTCGCGGCAGCGGGCTGGTGGCACTGTTGATGGCACCGGACAAGGTGACCCACCGGGTCCGCGCAGGGGACTACGTGGGCCAGAACGATGGCCGCGTGACTTCGGTTGCCGAAGATCGCGTGGAACTGGTGGAACTTGTGCCGGATGGCGCGGGCGGCTGGCTGGAGCGGCCGGCTTCGATTGCGCTCAATGACAATTGAAAGGGGATTCAAGATGATCGTGAGTAAAGCGCAAGCTCCGCGTCCGGCGCGCAGCATCCCGTTCGGCGTGGTGACCGGCCTCGTGGCCGGCCTGCTTGCCGCCACCGCGGGCGTCCACGCCGCACAGCCGGTGTCGTACGCGGTTCCGCTGCTGGCCCAGTCCGGGCTCCCGGCCGCGGCCGACCCGGCCCGCCAGCTGCCCGGTGCGGTCGGCGTCTCCAAGATCGACTTCAAGCGCGGAGAAGGCGGCTCCGGCAAGCTGATCCTGAGCTTCGACGGCGAGGGCGCCGCGCCGGACATGCGCGCGCAGGGCAACAGCATCGTCGTCGACGTCGGCAACAGCACGCTGCCGCCGGCGCTGCAGCGTCCGCTCAACGTCTCCGACTTCGCCACCCCGGTGCAGCGCATCGATGCGGTGCAGAGCGGCACCGGCACCCGCATCGTGCTCAGTGCACAGGGTGACTTCGAGCCGATGGCCTACCAGACCGGCCGCGACTTCATCGTCGAGCTGGTGCCGCGCGCGGCCGCACCGCAGCGTGCGGTCGGCGGCACCGCGCTGGCCACCGGCGCACAGTCGTCGACCACCAGCGTCCTCGCCGAGGACGCGCCGCGCGCCTACAGCGGGCAGGCGGTGACCTTCAATTTCCAGGACATCCCGGTCCGTACCGTGCTGCAGATGATCGCCGAGGAATCGGGGCTCAACATCGTGGCGTCGGACAGCGTGCAGGGTAACGTCACCCTGCGCCTGATCCAGGTGCCGTGGGACCAGGCGCTCGACATCGTCCTGCAGGCCCGCCAGCTCGACAAGCGCCGCAACGGCAACGTCGTGTGGGTCGCTCCGCAGTCCGAGATCGCCGCGTTCGAGCAGGCCCGCGAGGACGCGCGCCTGGCGATCGAGGATCGCGCCGAGATGGTCACCGAGTACATCCCGATCAGCTACGGCAATGCCGAGGACATCGCCAAGCTGCTGACCGAGGAGAGCAAGACCGGTGCCGGTGGTGGTTCGGCCGGCGGTGGCGGTGGCACGCAGACCAGCCGCGGCTTCCTGTCGTCGCGAGGCAGCCTGAGCTTCGACCGTCGCACCAACACCCTGCTGGCAATCGATATCCCGGCCCGGGTGCAGGAGCTCAAGCGCATCGTCGCTGCGCTCGACAAGCCGGTGGACCAGGTGGTGATCGAGGCACGCATCGTGATCGCCAACGAATCGTTCGCCCGTGACATTGGTGCGCGCTTCGGCATCAACAATCACGGACTGATCGGCGGGCGCGCGATCACTTCGGGTTCGCTCGACAGCAACGTGAACTACCAGAACTCCTTCGCGGAGTACCAGCAGGCGGCGCAGAACGCGCGCGCGCAGAATCCGACCAATCCCAACCCGCCCGTCGACGCCGACCTGCCGTCCCACCTGTTTCCCTCCGGCCTGAACTTCGCCCGCGCAGCCCCTTCCGGTGCCGGCGCACTGGCCCTGACCATCCTTGGCAACACGATTGACTGGAACGTCGAGATCTCGGCGCTGCAGCAGGAAGGTCGTGGTGAGGTGATCTCCAACCCGCGCATCATCACCAGCAACCAGCGCGAGGCGGTGATCAGCCAGGGCCAGGAGATCGGCTATCTGACCGTGACCGGCGGACAGAGCAACAACGTGCCGACCGTCGAGTTCAAGGACGTGCTGCTGGAGCTGCGGGTCACCCCGACCATCACCAACGATGGCCGCGTGTTCCTCGCAATGGACATCAAGAAGGACGAGATCAGCGGCTACACCGACGTCGGCGCCTTCGGTTCGATCCCGAACCTCAACAAGCGCACGATCACCACCGCCGTGCTGGTCGACGACGGCCAGACGGTGTCGATCGGCGGTGTGTACGAGTTCCGCGACCGCAACGACCTGTCGAAGATTCCGTTCCTTGGCGACCTGCCGATCGTCGGCAACCTGTTCAAGAACCGCAGCCGTTCGAAGGAAAAGGCGGAACTGCTGATCTTCGTGACGCCCAAGGTCATCCGCGTGGCACAGCGCACCTGATCTGGCGGGACGATGCGTTACACGACGGGGCCTTCGGGCCCCGTCGTCGTTCAGGGCGGGCTTGAATCCCCGCCGGCGTCATGGGGCACACTGGACGCCCGCCGCATGCGCTGCCGACACGCCGCCCCATGGATTCACAGGCTGTTTCCGATATCCCCCGCCTCCACGATGCCTTCCGGGCGCTGCGCGATGACCTGTCCGCGGAGATCGTCGGACAGTCGGCGCTGATCGAGCGGTTGCTGATCGCGCTGCTGGCCGATGGCCATCTGCTGGTCGAAGGCGCACCGGGGCTGGCCAAGACCAGCGCCATCCGCGCACTGGCCGCGCGTCTGGAGGCCGACTTCGCCCGCGTGCAGTTCACTCCCGACCTGCTGCCTGCCGATCTCACCGGCACCGAGGTCTGGCGCGCGCAGGACGGCCGCTTCGAGTTCCAGCCCGGGCCGATCTTCCACCCGCTGCTGCTGGCCGACGAGATCAACCGCGCGCCTGCGAAGGTGCAGTCGGCGCTGCTGGAGGCGATGGGCGAACGCCAGGTCACCGTCGGGCGCGAGACCTATCCGCTGCCGGCGCTGTTCCTGGTGATGGCCACGCAGAATCCGATCGAGCAGGAGGGCACCTTCGCCCTGCCCGAGGCGCAGCTCGATCGCTTCCTGATGTATGTGCGCATCGGCTATCCCGATGTCGACAGCGAAACCGAGATCCTGCGGCTGGCGCGCGAACGGGCGCGGCAGACCCTGCGAGAACCGGCATCCGCGCCTGCGCGGATGCCGATCGGCGACGTGTTCGATGCGCGTTCCGCAGTGCTCGACCTGCACCTGGCACCGCAACTCGAGCGCTATCTCGTCGAGCTGGTGCTGGCATCGCGCGATGCAGGCCGGTACGACGACGCACTTGCGCGTCGCATCGCCTGGGGCGCCAGCCCACGGGGCTCGATCGCACTGGAGCGCTGCGCGCGGGCGCGGGCGTGGCTGGCCGGTCGCGATTACGTGACGCCCGAGGACGTGCGCGCGGTGGCACCGGACGTGCTGCGTCATCGCGTGCTTCCGAGTTACGAGGCGACGGCCGAAGGCTGGGATGGCGACCGCCTGGTCGCCGAGCTGATCGAGCGGGTGCCGCTGCCGTGATCGCGCCGGGCCTGTCGCGGATCGGCCGGGTCGACGTGGAGCAGACGCTGCGGTCGCTCGACCGCCACCTGTCCGTGTAAGCCATGGCGGAAGACCTTTCGACCGTGGAACAGCCCGGGCGCCCTGTGGGCGACGACGGCGTCGTGCCGACGCTTGCGGAACTCGTCGCGCTGCGCGCCACTGCACAGGGGCGCCGGCCGCGCCGCGTCCGCCATGTGTCCGCGGGGCAGTCGCCTTCACCATTGCGGGGGCGCGGAATGGAATACGCGGAATCGCGCGAGTACACCGCTGGCGACGATGCCCGGCATATCGACTGGCGGCTGACCGCGCGTACCGGCCGTGCCCACACCAAGCTGTTCCAGGCCGAACGCGAACGGCTGTCGCTGGTGGTGGCCGATACCGCCCCGGCGCTGTACTTCGGCACCCGCACGCGCTTCAAGTCGGTGCAGGCGGCGCGTGCGGGCGCGGTCGCGGCATGGCGCGCGGTCGGCGAGGGCGATCGGGTCGCCGCATTGCGCGGCAGCCTGCGCGAGCCGCCGGTGCCCCCGGCCGGTGGGGCGCGTGGCGCGCTGCGCGTGCTGGATGCGCTGGTGCGCTGGTATGCGCGGCCACCCGACGAGGATGCCGGACTGACGGTTGCACTCGACCATGCAGCACGGGTGCTGCGTCCCGGCGCGCGCCTGCTGGTACTGGCCGATGCCGGCAGCCTGCAGGACATCCCGCGTTCGCGCTGGACCGGCCTGGCGCTGCACGCCGATGTCACCGTGGTGCTGCTGACCGATCCGCTCGAAACCGCGCCGCCGCACGCCCGGCTGGCGTTCGAGGCGGGGCGACAGCGCGTCGAGCTCGACCTTGCCGCCGCCGCGCAGCGGCAGCGCTGGCACGAGCGTTTCGTGGCGCCGCTCGACGCGATGCTCGCCGAGCTGCCCGGCCGCGGCGTGCGGGTGCGCACGCTCGCCAGCGACATGGCCAGCGATGCATGGCTGCAACCGCAGCCCACAGGAGCGGACAGCTGATGGCCACCGGGCTGGTCCTGCGCGACATCCACCAGCCGCAGGCGCCTGGCTGGTGGCCTCCGGCGCCGGGCTGGTGGCTGCTGGCGGCCGTGCTGCTGGCGCTTGTGGCCGCGGGGCTGTGGTGGCGCCGGCGCGCGGGTCGTCGTCGCCTGCAGATGCAGGCCCTGTTCGATGACGCGGTGGCTGCAGCGCCCACCGCCGCCGCGCAGGTGGCGGCGATCTCCGAACTGCTGCGCCGGGCCGCCCGCCAGCGGGAACCGCACGCGGCCGCGCTGGCTGAAGCCGAATGGATCGGCTTCCTGCAACAGGCGACGACGGAGCTGGGGCCGGAATCGCTCGGGCTGTTGCGCGATGGTGGCTACCGTCGCGAGGTCGACGCCGATGCGGTGGCACGGCTGCGTGGTGAAGCACGCGCGGTATTCCTGGCGTGGAGCCTGCGGCGGTGAGCTGGCTGCAGGATCTCGCCTGGCCGTGGCTGCTGCTGGCGCTGCCGCTGCCGTGGCTGGTCCGGCGGCTGCTGCCTCCGGTCGCTACCGGTGCGGCGCTGCGGGTGCCGTGGGCGGACCGGCTCGATACGGCCGCCGGGGTCACGGGCGGCCGCAGGGGCGCGCGCGGCGGCCTGCGGTTGTGGCTTGCCGCCGTGGCCTGGGCCTGCCTGTGCGTGGCCGCGGCGCGCCCGCAGGCACTTGGCGAGGCGGTGCAGCCGCCGCAGGCCGGGCGCGACCTGATGCTGGCGGTAGACCTCTCCGGCAGCATGGCCGAGGAGGACATGCTGCTCGGCAACCGGGTGGTCGACCGGCTCACCGCGGCCAAGGCGGTGATCGCCGACTTCCTCGACCGCCGCGGTGGCGACCGCGTCGGCCTGCTGGTGTTCGGGCGTCGCGCCTATGCGGTGGCCCCGCTCACCCTGGACCGCGACAGCGTGCGCGAGCAGCTGATGACCAGCGTGGTCGGCCTTGCCGGCAGAGAGACCGCCATCGGTGATGCGATCGGTCTCGCCGTCAAGCGCCTGCGCGGCCAGCCGGAAGGGCAACGGGTGCTGATCCTGCTGACCGACGGCGTCAACACCGCCGGCCTGCTGGAGCCGCTCAAGGCCGCCGAGCTGGCCCGCGATGCCGGGGTGCGCGTGCATACGATCGCCTTCGGTGGCGCTGGCGGCGCGATGCAGTCGCCGTTCGGGTTCCGCCTGCCCGGTCCGGTCGAGGAGATCGACGAGGACACTCTGCAGCGCATCGCCGACATGACCGGTGGGCGCATGTTCCGGGGCCGCGACACCGGGGAACTCGCCGGCATCTACGCCGAGATCGATCGCCTCGAGCCGGTGGAGCGCCCGGCGGAGGCGGTGCGGCCGCGCATCGAGCGCTACCACGTGCCACTGGCGTGGGCACTGGGCCTGGCGTTGCTGGCGTGGATGCCGTGGCCGCGTCGCCGGCGTGGCCTGATGGAGGCAGCCGGATGAGCCTGGTGTTCCTGCGCCCCGAGTGGCTGTGGGGCCTGCTCGCGCTGCCGCTGCTGGTGCTCTGGTGGCGGCGCAGGCGCCAGCGCGACGACGCCTGGCGCAATGTCGTGGATCCACACCTGCTGCCACACCTGCTGGGTGCGCGATCACGCCGCGGCGGCTCCGGGCTCGTGGCGCTGCTGATCGGCTGGACGCTCGCGGTGGCGGCACTCGCGGGCCCGAGCTGGCGCAGCGGCGACCAGCCACTGGTGCAGCCGGCGGCACCGCTGGTGATTGCCCTCGACCTGTCCGGCGCCGCGCTCGCAAACGACCTGCCGCCCAGCCGGCTGGCGCAGGCACGATCGAAGATCGCGACCCTGCTGCGCGAGCGCGCCGGCGGCGAGGTCGGGCTGGTGGTATGGGCGGACGACGCGTTCACCGTCGCCCCGCTCACCAGCGATACCGCGAACGTGGCGCTGTATCTCGACGCGCTGGCGCCGGGCGTGATGCCGGTCGACGGCCACCGCCCCGATCGTGCGATCCGGCACGCCGCGCGCCTGCTGGAACAGGCCGGCTTCCGCCGCGGCGAGATCCTGCTGCTCACGGGCGAAGGGTCAGGCGCTGCCGAACGTGCGGCTGCCGCGGTGGCAGCCGACGGCTACCGCGTGTCGGTGCTCGGCCTCGGCACGGCTGCCGGCAGTGCCTACCGCAAGGCGGATGGAGGCTTCGGGCGCGCGCGGCTGGATGCTCCGGCAGTGCGCGCGATCGCCGGCGCCGGCGGTGGCGCCTACGCGGCATTGCAGGCCGACAGCGGCGACCTGCGCGCGCTCGGCGTGCTCGAGCCGCGCAGTGCGTCGGGCGATGTCCGGGATGCCACCACGATGCTGCGCCTGGACGACGGCTACTGGCTGCTGCTTCCGCTGATGCTGCTGGCGGCGTTCGCCTTCCGGCGCAACGCGCTGGCACTGGTGCTGGCGGTCGCGTGTCTGCCGGCATGGATGTCCGCTCCCGCGCATGCGCAGGCCCCGGCGCAGGATCCGCCTGTGCTGGACGGGAGTCTCTGGCGGCGTGCGGACCAGGTCGCGCATGCACGCATGCAGGCCGGTGCCGATGCCTATCGCGCCGGCGACTACGCAGCCGCCATCGCCGCCTGGCGCGGGCTGCCCGGTGCCGATGCCGCCTACAACCTCGGCAATGCGCTGGCCCGTGCCGGCCGCTACGAACAGGCGGTGGCCGCCTACGACGAGGCCCTGCGGCGCGAGCCGGGCATGGACGACGCCCGTGCCAACCGCGAGGCGGTGCTGCAGGCGATGCAGCAGCAGCCGCCACCGTCCGGCCCGCAGCCGGATCCGGACGGCGATTCGGGGGAGCAGGGTAAGCCGCAGCCGGGCAACGAATCGCCGCCGGACCGCCAGGACGAGGGCCAGGCTGGCGACGACCCCGGCGACGCACCCGCGTCCGATGCGCCGCCGGCCGAGGCCCCCGCGGCACCCGATGCACAGGCGCAGGAAGCTGCCGACGAAGCGCAGCGCCGGCGGATGGAGGAGGCGCTGCGCCAGGCCGACAACGCCAATGGGCAGGACGATCCGGCAGAGCCTGCGATCTCCGAAACCCGCGAGGAGCGCGAGCAGCGCGAGGCCAATGAAGCCTGGTTGCGTCGGGTGCCCGACGACCCGGGTGGGCTGCTGCGCGAGAAGTTCCGCCTCGAACACCTGCGACGCCAGCAAGGCGGAGGACCCTGATGACGATCCATCCAATGCGTGCAGGCTTCCTGCCACTGCTCTGCCTGCTCGCCCTGCTCGCGGGCTGGCCGGCGACAGCCGCGCAGGCCCAGGCACGTGCCTGGCTGGATCGCGACCGCATCGCGCTCGACGAGACCGCGACCCTCAACGTGGAGACCACCCAGGCTGGCGCGGGTGCGCCGGACTGGTCGGCCTTGGAGGCCGATTTCCGGCTCAGCGGGCACACCAGCAGCCGCCAGGTGGAGATCGTCAACGGGCGCAGCCAGGCGCGGGTGCTGTTCGCGGTGGCGCTGTCGCCGCGGCGCACCGGCACGCTCACGGTTCCACCGCTGCAGGTCGGCAATGCAAGCACGGATGCGCTCGCACTGACCGTGACCGCGGCCGATGCCACGCCGGCGCGCGCAGGCGACCCCGCCTTCATCGAATCCGAGCTCGATGCCGACCGTGCGTACGTGCAGCAGGCGATCGGTTACGTCCTGCGGCTGTACTACGCAACGCCGCTGATTTCCGGCGAGCTCGAGCAGCCGTCACCGGAAGGCGCCGCGTTGCAGCGCATCGGCAATGACGTGCAGTACAACCGCGACATCGGCGGCCGGCGCTACACGGTGGTCGAACGCCGTTTCCTGCTGGTGCCCGAGCGCAGCGGCACGCTTGCCATCCCCGGCGCGCGTTTCACCGGCCGCGGCACCGGCAACTTCTTCGATGACCTGTTCCGCGACGGTTCGCGGCTGCTGCGTGCCGATGGCGCGCCACGTTTCCTCGAGGTCCGCCCGGTGCCCGACGGCGCGCCGCAGCCGTGGCTGCCGTTGCGCGGGCTGCAACTCAAATACCTGTCCACGCCGCAGCAGGCACGTGCCGGCGAGGCGGTGGAGATCGTGGTCGAGGCGCGCGCCGATGGTGCCAGCGGCAGCCAGCTGCCGGCGCTGGAACTTGCCGTCGATGGCGGCGCGCAGGTGTTCCCGGAGCCGCCAGAGGTGGAGGAAAGCTTCGACCAGGGCCGCCCGGTGGTGCGGGTGACGCGACGGTTCGCGGTCGTGCCCGCAGCCGCCGGCACGCTGACGGTGCGCGGCCCGCGGCAGTCATGGTGGGACGTGGCGGCCGATGAGGCGCGGATCGCCGAGCTGCCTGATCTCACCCTGGATGTGGTGGCCGGGCAGGGCGGCCGCGGAATCGCTGCGATGGACGACGGCGTGCGCAACGCACCGGGCGGCATCCGCCTGCCCGGCGTGCAGGATCCGATCGGCGCCTGGCCGCTGGCGACGGTGGTGTTTGCGCTGCTTTGGCTGGTGACGCTGGGCTGGGCACTGCAGCGTCGTACCCACGTGGCGGGAGCTGTCACGAACATCGGCGTTGCAACACGCGAGACCACCGGTCCGCGCGTGGCGCAGCGCGCGCTGCGTGATGCGCTGCAGACCGGCGACCTGCACGCCATCGCCGACGCGCTGTGTGCGCTGGCACAGCCCCCGGCGGACGGTCTCGATGCGCTCGCCGCGCGCCTGGCTGATCCCGCGCAACGCGACGCGATCGACCGGTTGCAGCGTGCGCGCTGGGCGGGCGGCGATGCGGTCTCGGCGCGTGCGGCGGTACGCGACGCGTTCCGCGACGGACCGCGCTGGCATGAACCGGTGGGCGGTGGGCCTCCGGCCGTGCTGCCGCCGTTGTATCCACGCTGACGCGCCCCGCGTGCCGCGGTCAGGGACGCCCGCATACGCTTTGTTAAGCTTGCCGGCCTTCTCGATGAGCCTTGCCGCATGACGCCAGCCACTCCGGATGTCCGCCGTATGCCGTTGCACACCCGGATGCTGATCGGCTTCATCGTAGGCGCAAGCCTGGGCCTCGCCGCCAACGTGCTGGTCGGAGAGGCCGCATGGCTGGCTGGCGTGATCACCTACGTCACCGATCCGATCGGCCAGCTGTTTCTGCGCCTGCTGTTCATGCTGGTCGTACCGCTGGTGTTCTCGGCGCTGATCCTGGGCGTGGTGGAGATCGGCGATCCGCGCTCGCTCGGGCGCCTTGGTGCGAAGACGCTGGCATGGGTGTTTGGCAGCACCTCGATCGCGGTCGTGATCGGCATGGTGGTAACGCACCTGCTGCAGCCGGGCGCGGGCATCCCCGACGAGCTGCGTGACCAGGTGATGGCCGACGTCAGTGCATCCGGCACGGCGATACCGAGTGGCGGCATGCCCATCGGGTTCGTCGAGATGCTGCTCAACATGGTGCCCCGCAACCCGATCGCCGCAGCCGCCAGTACCGACCTGATCGGCGTGATGTTCTTCTCGCTGGTGTTCGGCGTGGCCGCGACGGTGCTCAACACCGCCGGCACGCGCAGCTTCGTCGGCGCGGTGCAGGGCGTCTACGACATCAGCCTGAAGCTGATCGACTGGGTGATCCGGCTGGCGCCCTACGCGGTGGCTGCGCTGCTGTTCACGCTGACCGCGCGCATGGGCCTGGGGCTGATGGTGCAGCTGGGCTGGTTCGTGCTGACCGCGGTGCTGGCGATGGCGCTGCACTTCTTCGGCACCTATTCGGTGGCGATCGCGGCCATCGCCCGGCGCTCGCCGCTGGACGTGTTCCGCAAGTCGCAGCCGGCGCTGCTGACCGCGTTCTCGACCTCGTCGAGCGCGGCCACGTTGCCGACATCGCTGAAGGTGGCCGAGGAGAACCTCGGCGTGCCGCGGCGGGTGGCGCGCTTCGTGTGCACCCTGGGTTCGACCGTGAACATGAACGGCACGGCGCTCTACGAGGGCGTGACCGTGCTGTTCCTGGCGCAGCTGTTCGGGGTGGAGCTCACCCTGGTGCAGCAGGTCATGATCCTGGTGATGTGCATCATGGGAGGCATCGGCGCCGCCAGCGTGCCGGGCGGGTCGCTGCCGGTGATCGCCACGATCCTGGTGATGTTCGGGATCCCGCCGGAAGGCATCGGCATCATCCTCGGCGTCGACCGTTTCCTCGACATGTGCCGCACCACGGTCAATATCGGCGGCGACATGGTCGGCTCGGTGGTGATCGCGCGCAGCGAGCCGGATGACGCGGACCCCGGGTCCGTGCAGCCGCATCCCGTTGGGGTGGCGCTCGAGAACGGCTGAGGGAGCCGGCGTGCTGCGGTGACGTCAGACCTCTGGCTGCCTGTGGTTCGGCGCGGACTGTACGAAGCGCATCGAGCTCATGCCGCACAGGTGAAGATGTCCGTGTTCGTCCGGAGCGGTACGCAGGGGCGCCAGCCGGGTATTCCGCCGGGTCGGCGCCCGATCCCGCCCTGGTCGTCGGAACACCCGGCAGGCGCCTGAGCGCAGCACCACGAGCCCAGGGGAAAGCACGCTTACGGGTCCGGATGACCGCGGCGTCCGGGCGTGGCGATTGAACAGACGCCCACGGGCCGCGGAGGCACGTCGTGGGCCGCCGTGGGACAATAGCGGGCTCCCGCCGCCGCCCGCCGATGACATGACCCAGCCGACCCGTCGCGATCTCGCCAACGCCATCCGTTTCCTTGCCGCCGACGCCGTCGAGGCCGCCAAGTCCGGCCATCCGGGCATGCCGATGGGCATGGCGGACATCGCCGAGGTGCTGTGGAACGACTACCTCAGCCACAACCCGAACAACCCGAAGTGGTTCAACCGCGACCGCTTCGTGCTCTCCAACGGCCACGGCTCGATGCTGCAGTACGCGTTGCTGCATCTGTCCGGTTACGACCTGCCGATCGAGGAGCTGAAGAACTTCCGCCAGCTCGGCCACCGCACGCCGGGCCACCCGGAAAACTTCGTCACCCCGGGCGTCGAGACCACCACCGGCCCGCTCGGCCAGGGTTTCGCCAACGCGGTCGGCTTCGCGCTGGCCGAAAAGCTGCTGGCGCAGCGCTTCAACCGCCCCGAGTTCGCGATCGTCGACCACCGCACCTGGGTCTTCCTGGGCGATGGCTGCCTGATGGAAGGCATCTCGCACGAGGCCGCTTCCCTGGCCGGCACGCTGAAGCTGGGCAAGCTGGTGGCGTTCTGGGATGACAACGGCATCTCCATCGACGGCGAGGTCCGGGGCTGGTTCACCGACGACACCCCGAAGCGTTTCGAGGCCTACGGCTGGCGCGTGATCCGCGACGTCGACGGCCATGATGCCGATGCCATCAAGGCCGCGATCGAGGACGCGCTGTCGCAGGACGAGCGCCCGACGCTGCTGTGCTGCCGCACTACGATCGGCTTCGGCTCGCCGGCCAAGGCGGGCAAGGAGTCCTCCCACGGTGCGCCACTGGGTGGCGACGAACTCGCCGCCACCCGCAAGGCGCTGGGCTGGGAGCACGGTCCGTTCGAGCTGCCGGCGGCGATCCAGGACGGCTGGCGCGCGGGCAATGCCGGCCTGGTGCGCGAGGAACAGTGGAACCGCCTGTTCGACGCCTACGCGCAGAAGTACCCCGACATCGCCGACGAGTTGACCCGCCGTTCGCATGGCGAACTGCCGGAAGGCTTCGGCGCGGCCGCGGATGCGTATATCCGCAAGCTGCAGGCCGAAGGCCCGGTAGTGGCATCGCGCAAGGCCTCGCAGATGGCGATCGAAGCGTTCGCGCCGCACCTGCCGGAACTGGTCGGCGGTTCCGCGGATCTCGCAAGCTCCAACCTGACGATGTGGAGCGGCAGCAGGGACGTCGGCAGCGACGACCCCTCCGCCAACTACATCTATTACGGCGTGCGCGAGTTCGCGATGACCGCGATCTCGAACGGCCTGGCGCTGCATGGCGGCTTCATCCCGTACGACGCCACCTTCCTGGTGTTCTCCGACTACGCCCGCAACGCGGTGCGGATGAGCGCGCTGATGGAAGCGCACGCCATCCATGTCTACACCCATGACTCGATCGGCCTCGGCGAGGACGGCCCGACGCACCAGCCGGTCGAGCACCTGGCCAGCCTGCGGCTGATCCCCAACAACGACGTGTGGCGCCCGTGCGACGCGGTGGAATCGGCGGTGGCGTGGCGCGCGGCGATCGAACGCCGCGACGGCCCGTCCTGCCTGGTCTTCAGCCGCCAGAACCTGCCGCACCAGGCACGCGACGAAGCGCAGCTGGGCGATATCGGGCGTGGCGGCTACGTGCTCGCGGAGGCCGGTAATGGCGCGCCGGAGATCATCCTGATCGCCACCGGCTCGGAAGTCGGCCTGGCGGTGGAAGCGCGCACGATGCTGGAAGCCGAGGGCATCGCCACGCGCGTGGTGTCGATGCCGTCGAGCGACGTGTTCGACCGCCAGGATGCGGAGTACCGCGAAGCGGTGCTGCCGATGGCGCTGCGTCGCCGCGTCGCGGTGGAAGCGGGCGTGACCGATGCATGGCGCAAGTACGTCGGCCTCGACGGCGCTGTCATCGGCCTCGATCGCTTCGGTGCGTCGGCACCGGCGGGGGTGCTGTTCAAGCACTTCGGTTTCACCGCGCAGGCGGTGGCCGACGCGGCGCGCGCGTTGCGCTGAGCAATACCCTCCCTCTCCCGCGTGCGGGAGAGGGAGCCCGGCAGGGCGGGTGAGGGCGTTCTCCGGGGCGCAGCAGCTCCTGGTCGCTGTCGCGCACCAGCGGATCCTGCAACAGCAGGGGCCGCATCCGTCGTGCATGGGGCCCAGCCCCTCAACGCGGCACTGTGCCCTCGCGCAGATGCGGGTACGGGTTGATCGCCTCGCCTTCCCACCAGCGCCGTTCCGGCCCGAGCCGGAAGATCGCGAAATGCAGGTGCGGGGCGTCGTCGCTGGCATTGCCGGTGCTGCCGACCGTTCCCAGCACGTCGCCGCGGCGCAACTGCTGGCCTTCGGCGAGCCCCGGTGCGTAGGCCTGCAGGTGGGCGTAGTAGTAGGCGAACTGTCCGGACGGATCGAACTGGTACACGGTGAGCCCGCCGCGCTCGCTGTCGAACAGCTTCTCGACGTGGCCGTCGGCGACTGCCAGCACCGGCGTCCCGGCGGGGGCCATGATGTCGATCGCGTCATGCGGGCGGCCCTCGCTGCGCGCGTCGGTGAAGGTGTCGGCCAGCTGCCCACGGTCGATGCCCTGCACCGGCACCAGCAGGGCATCGCCGGGCGCCGGCTGCAAGCGCGCTGCGGGTGCGGTACCGGGCCCGGGTGCGGCCGGCTGCCTGCCGGTGTCGGGCGGATAGGGCGCGGGTTCCGGCATGGCCCGCGGCGGGACAGGCGCCGTCGTGTCCATCGTGGCTGCCGCCGGGGTCACCCGGATCGGCCGTGACCACCACGCCCAGGCGGCGAGCGCCACCGCCAGCAGCATGGCGAGAAGAGCGGTGATCCGCATGACGGCCTACTTCCGCATTTCCACCGGGGTGCCGGCCTCGACCGCGTCCACCAGCGCCAGAACGTCCCAGTTGGTCAGGCGCACGCAGCCGTTGGAGGCGGTTTTGCCGACGCGCGCCGGCTCCGGGGTGCCGTGGATGCCGTAGTGCGGCTTCGACAGGTCGATCCACACCGGGCCGACGGGGTTGTTCGGGCCCGCGGCGACGGTCGCCTTGCTGTGCTCCGGGTCGGCGTCCCAGAACAGCTCCGGGTTGTAGTGGAAGGTCGGGTCCATGGCCACGGTCTCGACCGTCCATTCGCCGATCGGCAGAGGATCCTTCTCGCTGCCGGAAGTAACCGGGAACTGCGCCATCACCCGGTCGTTGCCGTCGAGCACCACCAGCGTGGCGTCGGATTCGCTCACCACGATGCGCGCGGCCTTTGCCAGCGGCGGCAGGTCACGCACGTTGGGCACGCGCAGGGTCGCGCCCACGCGCGGATCGACATCGGGATTGAGCGACTGCAGCAGTTCCGGGCTGGAGTGGAAGCGCTCGCCAAGAGCCTCCCAGGCCGATGCATAACCGAGGCGGTCGAGTTTCGACTTCTCCATCATGTCGTCGGGCACCTCGACGTACGGCGCCGCGAGGTCCTCGGCGGTCAGTGTGTGGTCGATCAGCGCCGGCGACACATCGGCCGCCAGCGCGTCCCAGGTGGCGTCGTCGAGTTCACCGCTGACCTCGAGACCGCGCGCGGCCTGGAAACCGCGCAGTGCGCGTGCCTGGTTGGAACCGGCGACGCCATCGATCTCGCCCGGGGAGAATCGTGCCCGCGCCAGCAGCACCTGTGCATGCAACGGCCGGCTCACCTCTTCCTGCGCAGCAGCCGGTTGCGTGTCTGCTCGCGCCGATCCGGCAGCGGCGGGCGCCGGGGTCGGCGGGTCCGCGGCGAGCGCGGGAAGCGAGCAGGCGAGCGAGAGGAGCAATACGGGCAACAGGCGCATAAGCGGGTTCCATCGGGACATTGGCGCAACCATGGCGACGCCGGCGCCAGCCACGCGTGAAGACAACGCCCCTGTTATTGCGTGGCGTTCTGTCGCCGACGCTTGATCACCGTCAGCACCTGGCCGACCACGGCGGTGCCGAGGATCAGGACGTTGGTCACCACGAACACCGGGTTGGAGACCAGTGCGCTGTAGATGATGAAGAGCACCGAGGCGGCGATCTGGCCGACGAACAGCCACACCGAGACCGATTCGACGCTGTCGGCGATCCACTGCTTGCGGATCTGCCGGATGAGGGTGGCCATCAGCACCGCGGTCGCGGCCCAGCCGATCCAGTCCGCGCCAGTCATGCCGTCGTGTCCATGTGGTGCCCGTCCTCGTCGATGGTCACGTCCACGGTATCGATCCGCCAGTGGGTATCGCGTACACGCCGCTCGGCCTCCACCCGCTGGGTGGACGTCAGCGCGCCGGAGCCGGTGCGCACCCACACCACGCCGCTCAGGCGCAGGCCCTCCTCGTGCAGGCGCACGCGCACGCCGCGGACCCACGCGAGCCCGGCAACCGCATCGTGCACCCGGTCAACGAGGTCGTCGGTATCGTTGCGGTCGACCTGCTGCGGGCGCGCGTCGTGGTGGTCGCGGATCGCGTTGCGCAGGTTGCGCACGCCGTCGCGCAGCACTTCGACCGCGATGAAGATCGCCGCCGCCGCATCCGTCCACCACAGCCCGAAGCCGATCCCCGCCACGCCGACGATGCCGGCCAGCGCGGTCATCCAGTCGGCCTTGTTCATGTCGGCGTCGGTGTGCAGCGGCTTGAGCTGCAGCTCGTGCGCGAGCTCCAGCTTCATCCGCCCCAGGACCACCGGCGGGATCGCCGACAGCGCCAGCACGCCCATCATCAGCCAGCCTTTCCAGATGATGGTGCCGGCGATCTCGACATTGCCGATCACCGGGTGCGCACGCGTGGCCAGCGTATGCACGCCATCGAACACCAGCAGCAGGCCGACGGCGGTCAGCGCCACCGCCGAAGCCAGGAACGCGACATCGAACGCGCGCTCGCGCCCGTTGAGGTATTCGGTGTCCGCCGCACGGCGCCGGAAGCGCGCCGCGACCAGCAGGCCGATCGGCGGCAGCAGGCTCAGCAGGTCCTCGGCCAGCGCGGTCTTCATCGCCTGCGAGCCGCCCATCGCCAGCACCATCAGCACGCTGGTGGCGCCCAGCAGCACGATCGACCACCAGCTCAGCCGCGCGGCCTGCGCAAGCAGCCGTTGCTGGGCATCGGGCAGTGGATGCGCATCGCGCGGGCGCGACGGGCCCGCGGGCGGGTCGGTGCGGGTCATCGCGATGCTCCGTTCGCCAGTGCGGGCGCATCGGCATGCAGCTGGCGGTCCAACACCAGCTGCCAGGCATTCTCGCCGGGCGGCAGCGCGAAGCGACGTTCGACGAGACCGTCGGCGGTGGCGATCTTCACCGGCAACGACCACGAGGCATCCTTCCACGGCGAATCGCGGCGGTGGCCGCCAGCGACCAGGTGCAGGCGGAAATCGAGCAGTTCAAGCATCAGCGCGTCATGGCCGTCGACCACCCACTCCACCTCCATGCCGCGGCCGTGGGCGAAGCGGCGGATCCAGTCGACCTCGATGCCCGCAGGCTCGCGGCCCGAGAGGTCGACGAATGGCGGGTCGTGGCTCAGGCCCACCCGCAACCCATGCTCATGGGCGCGCGCCAGGCTGTCTTCGGGATCGCGGGGGTAGTCGCTGCAGGCGCACAGCACGAGGAAAACGCACAGGCAGGCGAACCGGGTCATCGACATGGCCGGCGTTATCCGCTGGCCGGTGTGCACGGCTGGCGAAGGCCCGGGGCGTGCGCTACCCGAGGTGATGCACCGCGCCGGCCAGGCGGCGCACGTCGTCGAGCGTGTGGCTGACGTAGAGCATGGGCAGGCCGGTCTCGTCGCGGACCCGTTGCAGCCAGGGGATCAGTTCCGCGCGGCGGTCCTGGTCGAGCGCCGACAACGGCTCGTCGAACAGCAGCAGCGCCGGCTGCGACAGCAGTGCGCGGCCGATCGCGACCCTCTGTGCCTCGCCGCCCGACAGGTTGCCGGTGCGGCGCCCGAGCAGCGCGCCGATGCCCAGCAGTTCCACCACCGCATCGAACGCGAAGCGTTCCCCGGCGCGGCGCGCGTAACGCAGGTTGGCGCGCACGTCGAGATGCGGAAACAGGCGTGCGTCCTGGAACACGTAGCCGACCCGGCGGCGATGTGCCGGCAGGTCCACGCCCGCTGCGTGGTCGAAGAGCACGCGGCCGTCGATCTCGATGCGCCCGGATCGCGGTCGCAGCAGGCCGGCGATGGCGTTGAGCACGGAGCTCTTGCCGGCGCCCGATGGCCCGGTCAGCGCGACCACGCGCGAGGCCTCGTCGATGCGCACATGCCGGCGGAAGCCGCCGCGGACGAGTTCGATGTCGATATGCAGCATGCGCTCAGTCCGCCACGTCGCCGCGCTGGCGGCGCACCAGCCAGTCCGACAGCAGCAGCGCGCCGAACGACAGCGCCAGCGATACCGCCGCCAGGCGCCAGATCGCCGCTTCGCCACCCGGCACCTGCATCAGGCCGTACACCGCGGACGCGATGGTGAGCGTTTCGCCCGGGATCGCCGAGACGAAGGTGATGGTGGCCCCGAACTCGCCCAGTGCCTTGGCGAAACCGAGCACCGCGCCGGCGACCACGCCGGGCCAGGCCAGCGGCAGCGTGACGGTGCGGAACACCCGCCACGGCGATGCACCGAGCGTGGCCGCGGCCTGTTCCAGCCGCCGGTCCACCTGTTCGATCGACAACCGGATCGCCCGCACCATCAGCGGGAAGCCCATGATCGCGCTGGCAAGCGCGGCACCGGTCCAGCGGAACGCGAACTCGATGCCGGCGGCGCCCAGCACACGTCCGATCGTGCCCTGGCTGCCGAGCGCCACCAGCAGCAGGTAGCCGACCACCACCGGCGGCAGCACCAGCGGCAGATGGATCAGCGCGTCGAGCACGGCCTTGCCGGGGAAGCGCCGGCGCGCCAGCAACCAGCCGGCGGCGATCGCGAACGGCAGGCTGGCCACGGCGGCTGCCACTGCCACGCGCAGGCTCAGCGCGACGATCTCCCATTCCGCGGGCGTCAGCATGCGTGGCTCATGGGGCGGTGAACCCGCGAGTGCGGAAGATCGCCTGTGCCGGTGGCGTTTGCAGCCAGTCCACGAATGCCGCCGCCTGCGGATGGTCGCTGGACGCGATGCGTGCGGCCGGGTAGACGATGGGTGGATGGCTGCGGGCGGGGAAGGTCGCCACCACCCGTACCGCTGGCTCGGCCAGTGCATCGCTGGCGTACACCACCCCCAGTGGTGCTTCGCCACGTGCCACCAGCATCAGCGCGGCGCGCACGTTGTCGGTCTCCGCGACGTGCGCGGCAATGCCGTCCCACATTCCGAGGGACTGCAGAGCGGCCTTCGCATAGCGGCCTGCGGGCACGCTGCCGGTCGCAGCCAGCGCGAGCCGGCCGCCCTGCAGGCGGGCGGCCAGGTCCGTGCCGGGCGCGAGCAGGAACGCGGGTGCAGCCTCGCCGGCCGGCGCGACCAGCACCAGCGTGTTGCCGGCAAGCACCCGGCGCGTACCGGTATCGATGCGTTCGCGCTGCTGCAGCCACTCCATCCATGCGAGGTCCGCCGACACGAAGACGTCCGCCGGTGCACCGTGATCAATCTGCCGCGCGAGCGCCGGGCTCGCCGCGTACGAGACCTGCACTGCCTGCCCGGTGTGTGCATGGAAGTCCGCTGCCGTGATATCCATCGCCTCCTTGAGGCTGGCGGCGGCGAACACGGTCAGCGGCCGGCTGGTGTCGGCGTCGCTCTGGCGTGGGCTGCAACCGGCAAGCAGAGCGAGCGCGGCCAGCACGATGATGAGGCGCATGGCCGGCTGCCTCATGGCGCGACCACGACGGTGAGCGTGTGCAGGCCGGTCAGGGTCCGTGCATCGTCCAGCCGGCCATCGACCAGCAGCAACAAGGCATCGTCAGGTATCCCGAGGTCGTGGTCGCAGGTGTCGACCACCGCAACCGCGCGGCTGCCGCCGGCGGGGGCGAGTTCCGCCAGCGAGAACAGCACGCGGCGTCCGTCGCGTGCCTGCGCCAGCACGTAACGCGCCAGGTGCGGACCATGCAGCGCGTCCATCGGAGCCGCGCCGCTGGTGCGCAGCAGGTCGATCAGCGCGACGCCCACGCAGCGCAGGGTCTGCCCGGCAATCGGTATGGCGATCGGCCTGCGGGCAGCGTGTGACAGGGTCCTGGCATCCAGCGGCACTGCGACCGGCGACGGCACCGCCGGTGCGCGCGGAACGGACGCGCGCAGTCGCGGGTCGTGGGTCGTGCGGGCGGGCGGGGAAACGTCAGCATCCACGGTGGCGATCGACGGATGTCCGGCACAGCCCGCCAGCAGCGGGACCAGCAGCAGCGGACGGAGGCGGGCGGCGCAGGGCATCGGACGCTCGACGTGCGGATGCGCCGCAGTCTACGCGCTCACCCCAGCGGTACAGGCCTACGCGCGCTGCGCGCAGGCGCCGGTCAGTCGTCGTCGCGCGGCGCCAGCGCGTGGTTCAGCAGCGCGGCCAGGCGGCTGCCGGCCAGTGCGATCTGCTGTTCCGCCACCGGCCGCCAGGTGGCGATATAGCGGCCGTCGATCTTCGGCCGCGGCGGGTAGACACCGTCGGTGGTGGCGATGCGGCAGGCCCCTTCCGCCCAGCCGGCCGGGTCGCCGGCATCCGCCGCCATCGCGCCCTTGCCGGTCAGCCGCGCGCGCTGCGCCGCTTCGCTTTCCTGCATGTCGCGGAACAGTCCGCTGTCCCACAGCGAATGCAGGTTGGTGCCGCGGCCGTCGCGGGTGCCGTCGGGCTGGTTGATCTGCGTACTGTTGCCGCCGCGGTCGTGCGCGTAGCCCGCGTGCATCGGCTGGTGCACGTCGCCGACGAAGTGGACCACGAACTTCAGCGCCTGGCGGCGCGCATCGACGGGCTGTCGGGTGTCGGCGAGGATCGCCGCCTGCGTACGGATCGCCTCGACCACGCAACCGCCGGAACGGCAGTGGCGGTCGGCGTCGTAGTTGCAGTCCTGCTCGGCGATGTTGACGTAGTGCCAGCTCGCGGAGCGGCGGCCGAGGTCGGGATCGTTGGCGCGCAGTTCGTCGGCCCAGGTGGCTACCCCGCCAAGCGTCGGTTCGGCCTCGCCCCGCAGCAGCGCGTCCACCTGTGCGCGGACCTGCGGCTGCAGCTGTGCTTCGGCGATATCGGCCACCAGCCGGTGGCCGCGCGGGCCCCAGGCGTAGGCGGGGGCGGAGGCCAGCACGAGGCCGGCGGCGAAGGTGGCGATGGCGAGAGCAGTCCGGGTCATGCCGGCAATTCTACCGGCATGACCCGCTGCACCCCTTGATCGGATCGGCTCAGAACCGGTGCACGTAGGCGGCGCCGTAGACCCAGGGGTCGATATTGGCGGTGCCGAGCCCGGCGCCATCCAGGCGCACGCTGCTGTCGATGTCGATCCAGCGCGCATCGATGCGGATCGCACCGCCGTTGCCGAGGCGGAAGTCCACGCCGGCATGCGCGGCCAGGCCCCAGGAATCGCCAAGCTCGAGGTCGGCGCCGGCCAGCGCGCCGCGGGTGTCCTCGCTGAAGAAGGTGGTGTAGTTCACGCCCAGGCCCAGCAACGGCGACACCGCGCCGCCATGGTTGAAGTGGTACTGCAGGCTCACCGTGGGCGGCAGGTGCTTCGTGGTGGCCACGGTGCCGAGGCCGTCGATGGCGATGTCGTGCTGGAACGGCAGTGCGGCCAGGACCTCGATGCCGAGGCCGTCGCGCACGAAATACTCGAGCGCGATGGTCGGGCGCACGTTCGAATCCACCGACACCGGCAGGGTGCCGGCGGCGAGGGTGCCGTTGTCGGACTTCGGGTCGACGTTGTGCGCGCCGATGGCGACGGTCCAGTCGCCGGCGGTCTGGGCGGCGGCCGGCAGCGCGACGGTGGCGAGTGCGAGGGCAAGCAGGGAAAAGCGCGTGAATCGCATGTGGGGGTCCGTTTCTTGTGGTGGTCAGGTACGGGCCCAGTGTCGGCATCCCGGGCACGGCACGCCTTGATCGCGATCAAGGCGGCAGCACGGACCGCCCGGCGCCCGGCTGGTAGAATGGCCGGCCACGCTTTCCACCCATCCAGGCCGCAACGTGCGGCGTGAGGAGTCTTCGGTAATGGCGATCAAGGTTGGCATCAACGGCTTCGGCCGCATCGGCCGCAACGTGCTGCGCTCGGCAGTGGAGAACTTCGACGGCGACATCGAGATCGTCGCGATCAACGACCTGCTGGAGCCGGACTACCTGGCCTACATGCTGCAGTACGACTCCGTGCACGGCCGCTTCAAGGGCGAACTGTCGGTCGATGGCAACACCCTGATCGTCAACGGGAAAAAGATCCGCCTCACCCAGGAGCGCGACCCCGCCAACCTGAAGTGGGACGAGGTCGGCGCTGACGTCGTGATCGAATCGACCGGCCTGTTCCTGACCAAGGAGACCTGCCAGAAGCACCTCGATGCGGGCGCGAAGAAGGTCATCCAGTCGGCCCCGTCCAAGGACGACACGCCGATGTTCGTCTACGGCGTCAACCACGACAGCTATGCCGGCGAGGCGATCATCTCCAACGCCTCGTGCACCACCAACTGCCTGGCGCCGCTGGCCAAGGTCGTCCACGACAAGTGGGGCATCAAGCGTGGCCTGATGACCACCGTGCACGCCGCCACCGCCACCCAGAAGACCGTCGATGGCCCCAGCAGCAAGGACTGGCGCGGCGGCCGCGGCATCCTCGAGAACATCATTCCCTCGTCCACCGGCGCGGCCAAGGCCGTGGGCGTGGTGATCCCCGAACTCAACAGGAAGCTCACCGGCATGTCGTTCCGCGTGCCGACCTCGGACGTGTCGGTGGTCGACCTCACCGTCGAGCTCGAGAACCCGGCCAGCTACGACGAGATCAAGGCCGAGATGAAGGCGCAGAGCGAAGGCGCGTTGAAGGGCATCCTCGGCTACACCGAGGACAAGGTGGTGGCTACCGACTTCCGCGGCGAGACCTGCACCTCGGTGTTCGACGCCGACGCCGGCATCGCGCTCGACCCGACCTTCGTCAAGCTGGTGGCCTGGTACGACAACGAGTGGGGCTATTCGAACAAGTGCCTGGAAATGGTGCGCGTGGTCGCGGCGAAGTAGTCGCCGGCCCAAGCGTAGCCCGGAGCCCCGCCACTGGCGGGGCTTCTTGTTTGCGCGGACGGTTGGGTAAGGTGTGCGCTGCGCCGGCCGGCGCGAACGGATGCGCGAACGATGGAATTGCTGGTGCTGCTGGGTCTGGCGTTGCTGGCGGTGCCGGTGCTGCTGGTGGTGGCGCTCGTGAAGCTCTCGGGCCTGCGCCAGCGGGTGGTCGAGCTGGAGATCGCGGTCGACGCGTTGCGACGCGCCCCGGTGGCAACGTCGGCGCGCGCGGACTCCGCGTCGGCGGATGCGATGTCCCGCGTGGTCAGCCCGCCGCTGCGCGATGACGGCGCGCCGCGGCCCGCGTCCGTCGGGCCTGGCGTCGAAGCAGCGCCGGCGTCGGCATCGCAGCCGTATGCAGCGGTGGAACGCGGAACCGCCGGGCCGGTGCATCCCGCGCCCGCCGGCGAACTGCCGCCGCCGCGGACTCCGCCACCGCCCGCGCCCGCACCGCCAGGCATGGTCGAGCGTGCCGCGGCGGCCGTGCGGCGCTGGTTCACCACCGGCAATGTGCCGGTCAAGGTCGGCATGCTGGTGCTGCTTGCAGGCGTGGGCGCGCTCCTGAAGTACGCCAGCGACCAGGGCTGGCTGGCGGTGCCGGTAAGCCTGCGGCTGGCGGGCGTCGCCGCGGCGGCCGTGGCCGGGCTGGTGTTCGGCTGGCGGCGTCGCGCGAGCCATCGCAGCTTCGCGCTCAGCGTGCAGGGCGGGATGATCGGCATCCTGCTGCTGGTGGTGTTCGCGGCGTACCGGCAGTTCGATCTGTTGCCGCCGTCGCTGGCCTTTGCCGCGAGCGTGGTGCTGGTCGCGGCCACCGGTGTGCTTGCTGTGGCGCAGAACGCACGCGCACTGGCGGTGTTCGCCATCCTCGCCGGCTTCCTGGCACCGATCTGGCTGTCGACCGGCGGCGGCAACCACGTGGCGCTGTTCGCGTACTACGCGGTGCTCAATGCCGCGATCCTGGCAATCGCCCGGTTCCGTGCCTGGCGCGAACTCAACCTGCTCGGCTTCGCCTTCACCTTCGGCATCGCCACGCTGTGGGGCGTGCTGTCGTACGCACCTGCGCACTACGCCTCGGCGCAATCGTTCCTCGCGCTGTTCTTCGCGTTCTACCTGCTGATCCCGCTGCTGTACGCACGCCGTCGCGCACCCGCGCGGCGCGACATCGTCGATGGCGCACTGGTGTTCGGCACGCCGCTGGTGGCGTTTTCGCTGCAGGCGGGACTGTTGCACGACCGCACGATGGCGCTGGCCCTGTGCGCGCTCGGTCTCGGCGCGCTGTACGCGATGCTTGCACGCGCGCTGCTGCAGCGGCCGGGACATGCGGTGCTGGTGCAGTCCTACGCGCTGCTGGCGGTCGGCTTCGCCACCCTGGCGGTTCCGCTGGCGCTGTCCGCGCAGGCCACCGCCTGCGTGTTCGCGCTGGAAGGCGCGGCGCTGGTGTGGCTGGGGTTACGCCAGCAGCGGCGCTGGCCGCAGGTGTCCGGCGTGGGCCTGCAGCTCGCCGCGGCGGTGGCGTACATGCTGGCGGGACCGTTGCCGATCGGCGCGGTGGTCATGCCCTTCGCCCACGGCCGGTTCGCCGGCGGGATGCTGATCGCGGTGGCGGGACTGGCCACCGCGTGGTCCTTCCGGCAAGCCGGGTCGAGGTCGCTGGCCGGCATTGCCTACGGATGGGGGCTGGCGTGGTGGCTGGGCGCCTGGACCGCGGAGCTGCTGCGGGTGGCACCTGCGGCAATGGAGCCGGACCTGCTGCTGGTACTGGCCATCGGCAGCGGCTGGCTTGCGGCCGAACTGCATCGTCGCCGGCCGGAGCGCATGCTCGCCGCCACGTTCTTCGCCGCGTTGCTGGCGGCGGTGCCGCTTGCGCTGTGGCAGTCGTCGGTGCATGCGCAGCCGTTCGCCGGCCATGGGGCATGGGCGTGGGCGGTGTTCGTGATCTGCGGGTTGCGTGGGCTGGCCTGCCTGCGCAGCGGCGATGCGTCGATCGCACGGGCGGCGCAGTTCGCATGGTGGCTGTTGTGGCCACTGCTGCTGTCGCTGCTGGGCAGCTGGCTGGCCGGGCGTTTCGGGCTGGGGGCGGGCTGGTGGTCGCTGGCGGTGGTGGCGCCATGGCTGCTGGTCACTGCGCTGGCGCTGTGGCGGTGGACATGGCTCGCCCGTCCGCTGGGCGATGCGTTCATGCCTGTGCGCGGGGCGTTGCTGTGCACCTTCCAGGTCCTGCTGCTGCTGTGGTGGCTGCCGGCGCTGCGCAGTGCCGGCGATGCCTCGCCGCTGCCGTGGCTGGCGGTGCTCAATCCGCTGGACCTCGCCCAGTTCGCGGTGCTGGCGCTGCTTGCGCGCTGGCTGTGGTCGGAAGATGCACCTGATGCATGGACGCGCCATCGCCTGCCGTTGCTGGCCGCGGCGGGCTTCCTGCTGCTGACCGCGATCACCCTGCGCGGCGCCCATCACTGGGGCGGGGTGGCGTGGGATGCGGGGCTGCCGTCGAGTGGCCTCGCACAGGCCGCGCTCACCGTGGTCTGGAGCGTGCTCGGCGTGCTGGGCTGGGTGCTGGGCTCGCGGCGTGGCCATCGGGCGCTGTGGCTGGCCGGTGCACTGCTGATGGCGGTGGTGCTGGCCAAGCTGGTGCTGGTCGACCGCGGGCACCTGGGCAACCTGTGGGGTATCGCCTCGTTCATCGCCTACGGGCTGCTGTGCACGGTGGTCGGCTTCTTCGCGCCGGCGCCGCCGCGCGCCGTCCACGCCACGGAGCAACCCGCATGATCCGCTGCATCACCCGCTGTGCCGCCGCCTTCGCGGTGCTGGTCCCCCTGGCCACCGCCGGCGCGCAGCCGCTGGATGCCGATTACGGTTGGCAGTGGCCACTGTCGCTGTCGAGCGGCGATGCCGGCGCCTACCGCGTGGAGCTGACGCCCGGTATCTATGCCGCCGCGTGGTCGCCAACGCTCGCCGATGTGGTGGTGGTCAACGGCGACGGCCATGCGGTGCCGGCGACACTGGTGCCGGCGGCCGTCGACGATCGCCCGCTGCTGCACGAACTGCCGTGGTTCCCGCTGCCTGCAGACCGCGCGCAGCGCGACATCGCCGCGATCAGCGAGATCGCCAGCGACGGCCGCCTGCGGCGCGTCGAACTGCGCGTCACGCCGGATGCCGCCACCGCGTGGCTGCTCGATGCCAGCCAGTCCGACGGCCCGCTGCACGCGCTGCGGCTGTCGTGGGCGGACGACCAGGTCCCGTTCGAACAGGTCTTCCGCGTGGATGCATCGGATGACCTGCGCCAGTGGACGTCCGTGCAGCCGGAGGGACGGGTGTTCGACCTGCGCCGCGATGATGCCCGCCTGGTGCAGGGACGGATCGCCTTCGTCGCGCCCATGCGGTCAAGCTATCTGCGGCTGGTCCCGCTGCGCGCAACCATGCCCGCGCTGCAGCTCACCGGCGTGCAGGCGGAGACGCGCCCGCCGCTGGCGGCGGCGTCCTGGCAGTGGCGCCGGCTGGAACCCGTGCAGGTGCGGCGCGATGGCCGCGACGGCTACGAGTACCGCCTCGACGGCCGCTACCCGGTGACCCGCGCGGACCTCGCCACGGCGGGACACGCGGGCAGCCGCTGGACCCTGTCGGTACGCGATCACGACGATGCACCGTGGCGCGTGGTGGCCGCGGACTGGGTCGCGTTCCGGCTCGGCGGGGATCCGGCCACGCGCTCGCTGCCGCGCGAGCTGCCGACGGTGATGCGCGACCGCATCTGGCGGCTGGAGCCGCAGGCCCCGGTGGCCGCGCCGCCCGCGTTGCTGCTGGGCTACCGTCCGGAGGCGCTGGTGTTCGTGGCGGAAGGCTCCGCGCCGTTCGCCGTGTATGCGGGCAGCGCACGCGCGGCGCGCGTCGCGGCCCCGGTCGGGCAGGTGCTGGAGGTCCTGCGCAGGCGCCACGGCGCGGGATGGCAGCCGGCGACGGCGGTGCCTGGCGCGCGCGTCGACCTGGCCGGCGAGGATGCGCTCCGGCCCGTACGCGACTGGACCACCTGGGTGCTGTGGGCGGTGCTGCTGGCGGGCGTGGCGGTGGTCGCCGGCTTCGCGGTCAGCCTGCTGCGTCGCCGTCCGGCCCCTTCGCAATAGCGCAGCCGCCGGCACGGCGGGCGCCGGGCATCGCCGTGCCGGCAGTGCGGACGGGCGCGACCACCTTCACGCGAGGCCGGCGGGGCGATCCCGCTCCGGTTTGCCCCCCTGTGCGCACAGGCCGACAATAGCGCGCTGCCGACGCCGGTCCGGCCCGTCCAGGGTCGCCACGTCGGCGCTTCCTTCCTGAGCGAGTCTTGCGTCCCATGTCCATCCTGCGAATGACCGACCTCGACCTGACCGGCAAGCGTGTGCTGGTGAGGCAGGACCTCAACGTCCCGATCGAGGACGGCCGCATCACGTCCGACCAGCGCATCGTCGCATCGCTGCCCACCCTCAAGCACGCGCTGGACCAGGGCGCGGCGGTGATGGTGATGTCCCATCTCGGCCGCCCGACCGAGGGCAGCTGGAGCGAGGCCGACTCGCTGGCGCCGGTGGCCGCGCACCTGGGCAGGCTGATCAGGCGCGAGGTGCGGCTGGTGCGCGACTGGGTCGATGGCGTCGACGTGCAGCCCGGCGAACTGGTGATGCTGGAGAACTGCCGCATGAACGTCGGCGAGAAGGCCGACGACGAAGCGCTGGCACGCAGGTACGCCGCGCTGTGCGACGTGTATGTCATGGATGCCTTCGGCACCGCGCACCGCGCGCAGGCCTCCACCCATGGCGCGATCCGCTTCGCGCCGGTGGCCGCGGGCGGCCCGCTGCTGATGGCCGAACTCGACGCACTCGGCCGTGCGCTCGGCGACCCCGCGCGACCGCTGCTGGCCATCGTCGGCGGCAGCAAGGTGTCGACCAAGCTGGAGCTGCTGACCAACCTCGTCGGTGAAGTGGACCAGCTGATCGTCGGTGGCGGCATCGCCAACACCTTCATCGCTGCGCAGGGCTATGCCGTCGGCAAGTCGCTGCACGAGCCCGACCTGCTCGACACCGCGCGCCGGATCCTCGCCGAGGCCAAGGCCAAGGGCGCCGAGATCCCGATCCCGCTGGACGTGGTGGTGGCGCGCGAGTTCAGCGCCAGCGCCGAGGCGGTGGTGAAGCCGGTGGATGCGGTGGCCGCCGACGAGATGATCCTCGACATCGGCCCGAAGACCGCCAGGCACTACGCGCAGCTGCTGGGCGAGTCCGGCACGGTGGTGTGGAACGGCCCGGTCGGCGTGTTCGAGTTCGATGCCTTCGCCCGCGGCACCGAGGCGGTGGCGCGTGCAATCGCGCGCTGCCATGCGTTCTCGATCGCCGGAGGCGGCGACACCATCGCCGCCATCGACAAGTTCGGCATCGCCGGCGACATCGGCTACATCTCCACCGGCGGCGGCGCGTTCCTCGAGTTCCTCGAAGGCAAGACCCTGCCGGCGGTGGCCGCGCTGCGCAGCCGCGGCTGACCGCATCGGGGCCCGCCCGCGTGCGCGTGGGCCGGGCTCCGACGGCCCGGTGCGGCGTGCCGCGCCGGATCGGGCAGGGCACCGCACTACCGCGTGAACGCGCTATGTTTGCGTTCACATTTCAAGCCCAGCCTCATTGCGAGCTTCCATGGACCACCGCCGCCGCACCCGCATCCTTGCCACCCTTGGCCCCGCCACCGACCCGCCCGGCGTCCTCGATGCCATCCTGCGTGCCGGCGTCGATGTGGTCCGGCTGAACTTCTCGCATGGCGATCCCGCCTCGCAGAAGGCGCGCGCGCAGGCGGTGCGCGAGGCGGCGGCACGGGTCGGCACGGAGGTCGGCATCCTCGCCGACCTGCCGGGGCCCAAGATCCGCATCGAGCGCTTCGAACAGGGCCGCGTGCAGCTGCGCGCCGGCGAGCGCTTCGACCTGGTGGCCAGCGACGACGCCGGCCCCGGCACCGTGCACGAGGTCGGCGTGAGCTATCTCGGCCTGCCCGATGACCTCAATGCCGGCGACGTGCTGCTGCTCGACGACGGCCTGATGCAGCTGCGGGTGGAGTCCATCGACGGCCCTCGCATCGTGACCACCGTGCTCAACGATGGCGCACTGTCCGACCGCAAGGGGCTCAACCGCCTCGGCGGCGGGCTGTCGCTGGGCGCACTCACCGACCACGACCGCGCGCTGATCAGCGTGGCTGCCGAGCTCGACGTCGACTTCATCGCGGTGTCGTTCTGCCGCAACGCCGCCGACATGGAAGAGGCGCGCGCGCTGGCGCGTGCCGCCGGCAGCGATGCCGCGCTGGTGTCGAAGATCGAGCGCGCGGAGGCGATCGAGAACCTCGGCGAGATCATCGATGCCAGCGACGTGGTGATGGTCGCGCGCGGCGACCTCGGCGTGGAGATCGGCGATGCCGAGCTGCCGGGCCTGCAGAAGAAGATCATCCGCGAGTCGCTGGCCCGCGACCGCGTGGTGATCACCGCCACGCAGATGCTGCAGTCGATGGTGGAGTCGCCGATCCCCACCCGCGCCGAAGTGCTGGACGTGGCCAACGCGGTCATCGACGGCACCGACGCGGTGATGCTGTCGGCCGAGACCGCGGCCGGCAACTTCCCGGTGCGCGCGGTCGAGGCGATGGCGCGCATCTGCCTCGGTGCCGAGCGCCAGTTCAACCACGACACCAATTTCGAGCAGGCGCAGCGCAACCTCGAGCGTGCCGACCAGGCGATCGCGATGGCGGCGATGTTCCTGACCGAGCACATCGGCGTGCGCGCGATCGTGGCGATGACCGAATCCGGCGGCACCGCGCGCTTCCTGTCGCGGTTCCGTTCCAACGCACCGGTGTACGCGTTCTCGCGCCACCCGGGTGCGCGCCGGCGCATGCGGCTGATGCGCGACGTGTTCGCGTTCGACTACGACAGCCGCGGGCAGACCCCGCGCGAAGCCGCGCGCGGCAGCATCCAGCAGCTGGTCGAGGCCGGCATGCTCGAGTGCCGTGACCGGGTGGTGTTCACCAGCGGCGAGCACATGGAAACCCACGGCGCCACCAACACGCTGCGGCTTCTGCGGGTGGGCGAGCAGGGCCGCGCCGAAGGTCTGGGCGAGCTGTAGGGCATCTGCGCCGCGGCGCGCCTGCGCGGCCGCCGCCACCCGGGGGCGCAAGGGGCGCGGGCTATACTCCGCGGCCCTGACGCCCTGCCGGAAACGCCCCCATGAGCATCGAACAGCTTGCCGAAACCGCCCAGGCGATGGTCGCCCCCGGCAAGGGCATCATCGCCATCGACGAGTCCAACGGCACGATCGGCAAGCGCTTCGAGGCCGTGGGCATCGCCAACAGCGAGGACAACCGCCGCGCCTACCGCGAGATGCTGTTGACCACGCCGAAGCTCGGCGAGCACATCAGCGGCGCCATCCTGTTCGACGAGACACTGCGCCAGTCCACCCGCGACGGCGTGCCGTTCGCCCGGGTGATGCGCAACGCCGGGATCATCCCGGGCATCAAGGTCGACCGGGGCACCCAGCCGCTGGCCGGCTTCCCGGGTGAAGTGGTGACCGAAGGTCTCGACGGATTGCGCGAGCGCCTGCGCGAGTACTACCGGCTCGGTGCGCGCTTCGCCAAGTGGCGCGCGGTGATCCACATCGGCGAGGACATGCCGTCGGGCACCTGCATCGAGGTCAACACCCATGCGCTGGCACGCTATGCCGCGCTGTGCCAGGAAAACGGCCTGGTGCCGATGGTCGAGCCGGAAGTGCTGATGGACGGCGACCATGACATCGAGACCTGCTACGAGGTCTCCGAGGTGGTGCTGCGTTCGCTGTTCGATGCGCTCTACAACCAGAGCGTGATGCTCGAGGGCACCATCCTCAAGGCATCGATGGTGCTGCCGGGCAAGGGCTGCGACGAGCAGGTGGCGGTGGACGAGGTGGCTTCGTCGACGCTGATGTGCCTGAAGTCGGCGGTGCCGGCGATCCTGCCGGGCATCGTGTTCCTGTCCGGCGGGCAGTCCGACGAGGACGCCACCGCGCATCTGGACGCCATGAACCGGATGGGTCCGAACCCCTGGCCGCTGTCGTTCTCCTACGGCCGCGCGATGCAGCAGGCGGCGCTGAAGCTGTGGGCGCAGGACCCGGCCAGCAATGTCGCGCGCGCGCAGCAGACGGTATACGCGCGGGCCCGCGACAATGGCCTCGCCGCACTGGGCGAGTGGACGCCTGCGTAAGGCGGGCGGGCCGCGCCGCGCGGTGGCCCGGGTGGTTCGACGCCTCGCCTGAGGCGCGCGCGACCGCCTCGGCCCCGCATGGCGACCCTGCCATCATCGCGGGCGCGCTAGCCTCCCGGGAATTGGACCGGGAGGCTGCAGATGTCCGCGACCACCACTTCTTCTTCGAGACTGCACGTGCCACTGGCGGTGCAGGATGCGTTGCGCCGTGGCCGTCCGGCCGAGGCCGCGCAGCGGCTGCGCGAAGCCAACCCCGGGCTCGACCTGCGCCAGGCGCGGACCGCGCTTGCCGAGGTGGCGCGACGCCCACCCGGCGTGATGGACAGCGGCAGCGATCCGGTCGGCCAGGACACGCTGCCGTCGGAGGTGGCTGCCAAGCTGGCGACCGGCAACACCGAGGACGCCGCCCGGCGCCTGCGCGAAACCCAGCCCGGGCTCAGCGAGGACGAGGCGCGCGAGGCGGTGGAGCGGCACGCCTCGCCGCTGTTGCGCAAGCAGGCCCGTACCGAGACCGTGGTGCGCGGCGACAGCGGGCGCATGGGCTGGGCGGGATGGCTGCTGGTGCTGCTGGCCGCGGCCGGTGCGCTGATGGTCTGGCAGGGCCTCGGCTGACCCTGGCACGCAGCAGGCCGGCCCGTCGGGTGGATCCCGGTGACCGATCCACGCGCGCGGACCGTCACGCCAACGGCACGGGTGTCGTCGGCAACCGACCGTCCCTGCTGGCGCCTACGGCAGGCCCGCGAGCCAGTCGTCGTCCGAACCTTCGCTGACGCCCTCGAACAGGGGCGTGGAGAAGTAGCGCTCACCGGTATCGGGCAGCATCGCCAGCACCACCGCACCGTCGTCCGCGCCGCGGGCCACATCGAGTGCCGCCGCCATGGTCGCGCCGGCCGAGATGCCGACGAAGATGCCTTCTTCCGCCGCCAGCCGGCGGGCGATCTCGATGGCGTCGACATCGGTCACCGACAGCACCCGGTGCGCGGCGTCGCGGTCGAGCACCTCCGGCACGAAGTCCGGCGTCCAGCCCTGGATCCGGTGCGGCGCCCAGTCCTTGCCCTGCAGCATCGCCGCACCGGCCGGTTCGCAGGCGACCACCTCCACCTCGGGCCGCGCCAGCCGCAGCATCCCGCCCACGCCGGTCAGGGTGCCGCCGGTGCCCCAGCCGGTCACGAAATGGTCAAGCCGGCGGCCGGCGAAATCGCGCAGGATCTCGGCGGCGGTGGTGTTGCGGTGGTAGCCGGGGTTGGCCGGATTGGTGAACTGGCTGGCGAGGAACCAGCCGTGCTGTTCGGCGAGCTCGCGGGCCTTGCGCACCATGCCGGTGCCGCGTTCGGCGGCCGGGGTCAGGATCACCCGCGCACCGTACGCGCGCATCAGCTTGCGGCGCTCGATCGAGAACGTCTCCACCATCGTGGCCACGAACCTGTAGCCACGCGCGGCGCAGACCATCGCCAGCGCCACGCCGGTATTGCCTGAGGTGGCCTCCACCACGGTATCGCCGGGCTTGAGCAGGCCGCGCGCCTCCGCATCGAGGATGATCGCCAGTGCGAGCCGGTCCTTGACCGAGCCGCCGGGGTTGAAGCTTTCGACCTTGGCGTAGAGTTCGACGTTGGCCGGCCCGAGGCGGTGCAGGCGGACCACCGGGGTCCGGCCGATGGTGTCTAGGATGGAATCGTGGATCATGCGCATGCTCCGGTAGGGGTGGGAGGCGCGGGGCCGCATGCGGCCGGACGTCAGCCGGGAGAGGATCGCGCGTAACGCGTGAAGGCCACAACGGTTGACGTGGAACACTCCGTCGTCGTCTGTGCCTGACGGCACAGGGAGCTCACGGCGCCGCCCCATAGAATGGTCGGGTTTTTCCCCGTCGGTCCCCCTCGATGCAGCTTTCGCGTTTACCGTCCCTGGCCACCCGCGCCGTGGCTCCCGTCCTGTTTCTCGTGGCACTGGCCGCATGCGGCAGTGGCGATCCGGCCCCGCAGGGCGGCCCGCAGGCCGCAGTCGTCACCACCGCCGGGATCGCGCTTCGCGACTGGAACGACACCATCCCGGCGCTGGGCACCGTGCAGTCGCGCGAGTCCATCACCGTCACCGCCAAGGTGAGCGAGGTGGTGGACCGGGTGCACTTCGAAAGCGGCCAGGAAGTGGAGCGGGATACCGTGCTGGTCACGCTCAGCGGCAACCAGCAGCAGGCGGCGCTCGCGGCCGCCGAGGCCGCGGCCGCGGAAGCCGACCGCCTGTTCGAGCGCCAGCGCCAGCTGGCCGAGCAGCAGCTGATCTCCACCGCCTCGCTGGATACGCAGTCGGCGCTGCGCGCGACCGCACGTGCGCGCGTGGACGAGATCCGCGCCAACCTCGGCGACCGCCTGATCCGGGCGCCGTTTGCCGGCGTGGTCGGCATCCGCCGTGTCAGCCCGGGCGCGCTGGTGCAGCCGGGCACCGAAATCGTCACCCTCGACGACATCTCCAGCGTCTATGTGGACTTCACCGTCCCCGAAGCGCAGCTGGCCAACCTCGCCGTGGGCCAGGTCCTGCTGGGCACCAGCGTCGCCTACCCGGACCGTACCTTCCAGGGCCGCGTGGACACCATCGACGCGCGCATCGACCCCGCCACCCGCGCGGTCACCGTGCGTGGCGACTTCCCGAACCCCGATCGCGTGCTCAAGCCCGGGATGCTGATGCAGGTCGACCTGCAGCGGCCATCGCGCCAGGCGCTGGTGGTGCCGGAGATCGCGGTGGTCCAGGTCGGCCGCGAGACATTCGTGTACCGGGTGCTTGCCGATTCGACCGTCGAGCAGGCGCCGATCCGCGTCGGTTCGCGCGTGGCGGGGCTCGCCGAAGTGGTGGACGGCCTGTCGCCGGGCGACCGCATCGTCGTCGATGGCACCGGCAAGCTGCGCCCCGGCATGCGCATCGAGGAGGCCACGCGCGCCGCAGCGCCGCAGCCCGGCGCGGACGAGGACGGCCGCGCGATCGTGCCTGAAACCACGGTCGCGCCGGCGCCCGACGCCGTGCCCGCGGGCTGAGCCCGCCTCCCCAAGCACCACTACGGGTTCCCATGCGTCTATCCGATCTTTCCATCAAGCGCCCGGTGTTCGCGGTCGTGATGAGCCTGCTGCTCATCGTGCTCGGCATCATGTCCTTCACCCGCCTGACCCTGCGGGAGATGCCCAATATCGATCCACCGATCGTGTCGGTCTCGGTGACCTATCCCGGCGCATCGGCGGCGGTGGTGGAAACCCGCGTCACCCAGATCATCGAGGACGCGCTGGCCGGCATCGAGGGCATCAAGACGCTGGAATCGCGCAGCCGCAACGGCAGCTCCAGCATCACCATGGAGTTCAACCTCAACCGCGACATCGAGGCTGCCGCCAACGACGTGCGTGATGCGGTCAGCCGGGTGATGGACCGCATGCCGCTGGAAGCGGACCCGCCGGAGGTGGAGAAGGCCGAGTCCGACGGCGACGTGATCGTCTGGCTCAACATGCGTTCCGACACCATGGACACGCTGGAGCTGACCGACTACGCGGACCGCTATGTGGTCGACCGGCTGTCGTCGCTGGATGGCGTGGCGCGCGTGGTGCTGGGCGGCAACCAGCGCTACTCGATGCGCATCTGGCTCGACCGCGATGCGATGGCCGCGCGCGGCATCACCGCCGCCGACATCGAAAGCGCGCTGCGCAGCGAGAACGTGGAACTGCCGGCCGGCAGCATCGAATCCGAATCGCGTGACTTCACCCTGCGCGTGGAACGCGGCTACCGGGAGCCCGAGCAGTTCGCCCAGGTGCCGCTGCGCAAGGGCGACGACGGCCATGTGGTGCGGCTGGGCGACGTGGCGCAGGTGGAGCTGGGCCCGCGCGAGCGCCGTGCCTACCTGCGCAGCAATTTCGTGCCCAACGTGGGCGTGGGCATCGTGCGCACCTCGACCGCCAACGCGCTCGACGTGGTGCGGCTGGCGCGTGCCGAGGCCGAGCGCATCCAGGAGACCCTGCCGCCGGGCACCGACATCTTCGTGGCCTACGACGGCACCGTCTTCATCGAGGAGTCGATCAAGCGGGTGTACTGGACGCTGGGCGAGGCGATGGTGCTGGTGGTGCTGGTGATCTGGCTGTTCCTGGGCAGCATCCGCTCGGCGCTGATCCCCGCGGTCACCGTGCCGGTGTGCCTGGTGGCGGCGTTCATCGGCCTCTACGCGTTCGGGTTCTCGATCAACCTGCTGACCCTGCTCGCCCTGGTGCTGTGTATCGGCCTGGTGGTGGACGACGCGATCGTGGTGCTGGAGAACGTGCAACGTCGAGCCGACCTCGGCGAACCTCCACTGGTCGCGGCCAGCCGCGGCACCAGCCAGGTCGCCTTCGCGGTGATCGCCACCACCGCGGTGCTGGTGGCGGTGTTCCTGCCGGTCGGTTTCATGGAAGGCAACAGCGGCCGCCTGCTGCGCGAACTCGCGGTCGCGCTGGCGGGTGCGGTCGCGCTGTCGGCGTTCGTCGCGCTGACGCTCACGCCGATGATGTGTTCGAAGCTGATCCGCCCGCATGGCGCGAAGCAGAGCCGCTTCAACCAGTGGATCAATCGCCAGCTCGAGCGCACCAGCGCCGCGTACGGGCGCCAGCTCGGGCGCCTGGTCGCGCTGCCGGGCAAGCGCATCCTCGCGCTGATGGTCGCGGTGATGCTGGTGTGCCTGGGGCTGATCGTGCTGCTGATGGCGCGGGTGCCCAGCGAGCTGGCACCGGCCGAGGATCGCGGGCGCTTCTTCGTGATGGTCGACGGGCCGGAAGGCGCGGGCTTCGACTACACGGTCGAGCAGCTGCAGCAGGTGGAACGGATGATGGCCGGCTACATCGGCGACGACAAACCGATCCAGCGCCTCAACTCGCGCGCACCGCGCGGCTGGGGTGGCGGCACCGAAATGCATACCGCGCAGATCATCGTGTTCATGCAGGACTGGTCCGACCGCGACGTCAATGCCGAGGACGTGATCGCCGAACTGCGCCCGGAGTTCAACTCGCTGCCGGGCGTACAGGTACGCGCCAGCGTGCCGGGGGGCCTGATCAGCACCCGTGGCCAGCGCTACCAGCTGGTGCTGGGCGGGCCGAACTACGAGGAGCTCGCGCAGTGGCGTGACCGCATGCTGGCGCGCATCGAGGAGAACCCCGGCATCGTCGACGTCGACAGCGACTACAAGGAAACCCGCCCGCAGATGCGCGTCGACATCGACCGCGTGCGCGCGGCGGACCTCGGCGTCGGCGTCACCGAGATCGGCCGCACGCTGGAAACGATGATGGGCGCGCGCCAGGTGACGACCTACGTCTCCGACGGCGAGGAATACGACGTGATGCTGCAGGCCAGCCGCGGCAACCGCATGCAGCCGTCCGACCTCGAGAACACCTACGTGCGCGCGCGTGATGGCGAGCTGGTGCCGCTGTCGAACCTGGTGACCTTCAGCGAGATCGCCGAGCCGGGCTCGTTCAACCGCTTCAACCGCATGCGCGCGATCACCCTGTCCGGCGGGCTCGCGCCGGGCTACACCATGGGCGAGGCGCTGGACTGGAGCTACCAGGTGGCCGCCGAGGAACTGCCGCACTACGCGCAGATCAACTGGAAGGGCGAGTCGCGCGAATACCAGGAAGCCGGTGGCGCGGTGGTGCTGACCTTCACGCTTGCGCTGCTGGTGGTGTACCTGGTGCTGGCGGCGCAGTTCGAGAGCTTCCTGCATCCCATCGTGATCATGCTGACGGTGCCGCTGGCGGTGCTCGGCGCGCTGCTGGGCCTGTGGGTGACCGGCGGCACGCTCAATCTCTTCAGCCAGATCGGCATCATCATCCTGGTGGGCCTGGCGGCGAAGAACGGCATCCTGATCGTCGAGTTCGCCAACCAGCTGCGCGACGAAGGTCGCGACGTGGCGAAGGCGATCGTGGAGTCGGCATCGATCCGCCTGCGCCCGATCCTGATGACCGCCGCGGCAACCGTCATGGGTGCGATCCCGCTGGTGGTCGCCGGTGGGCCCGGTTCGGCAAGCCGCGGCACCATCGGCGTGGTGATCATCTCGGGCGTTGCCTTCGCGACGCTGCTTACGCTGTTCGTGGTGCCGGCGTTCTACACCCTGCTCGCCCCGTTCACCCGTTCGCCGGAAGCGCTGGCCCAGGAGCTGGAGCGGCTGGAGCAGGAGACGCCGACGGTGGGCGGCCATGCCTGAGGCCTGGGTGCCGCCGGATGTCGGGCACGGCATCGCGCTGCGGCCATGGCACAGCGGTGATCTCGATGCGCTGGTCGCGCATGCCAACGACGAACAGGTCTCGCACGGCACCAGCGACCGCTTCCCCTATCCCTACACCCGCGAGGACGGCGTCGCCTTCCTTGCCGGGCGTGTCGTCGACCTCTCGGCGCCGGTCTTCGCGATCACGCTCGACGAGCATGCGATCGGCGGCATCGGCGTGCGCACGTTTGCCGGCGAACGCCGCATCGGCGCGGAGTTCGGCTACTGGCTGGGCAGCCGCCACTGGGGCCGCGGGATCATGACCAGGGTGGTCGCTGCGTTCGCGCCATGGGTGATGGACGCGCTGGAGCTGCAGCGGCTGCAGGCCACCGTGCTCGACTTCAACCATGCGTCGGCGCGGGTGCTGGAGAAGAACGGCTTCAGCGAGGAGGGCGTGCTGCGTCGCGCGGTGCACAAGCGTGGCAGCGTGCACGACCTGCGGATGTTCGCGCGGCTGCGCGTGCACTGATCACGGCGCAGCGGGTTTCCCCCCGCCGCGGTCATGGTGGAGAATCGGACGCTGCCCCGCCGCAATGGCGGGCGCCGAACGGGGAGTACTGCGTGGAACAGATCGTCAACACACTCAACGGGCTGATCTGGAGCCCGCCGCTGATCGTGCTGTGCCTGGGCGCCGGACTGTACTTCTCGCTGCGTACGCGTTTCATGCAGATACGGCATGTCGGGGAGATGGTGCGGCTGATGCTCAGCGGGACCCGGTCCGAGGCGGGCGTGTCGCCGTTCCAGGCGCTGGCGATGTCGCTGTCGGGCCGCGTCGGCATCGGCAACATCGCCGGTGTCGCCACTGCGATCGCGTTCGGCGGACCCGGTGCGGTGTTCTGGATGTGGGTCATGGCGTTCCTCGGCGCGTCGACGTCGTACGTCGAGTCGACGCTGGCCCAGATCTACAAGGAAAAGGACGAGGAAGGGCGATACCGCGGTGGTCCGGCGTATTACATCGAAAAAGCCATGGGGCAGCGGTGGTACGCATGGTTGTTCGCGGTCGTCACCGTGATCGCGGCCGGGTTCCTGATGCCGGGCGTGCAGGCCAACGGGATCGCCTCGGCCGCCTTCAACGCGTGGAGTGTTCCACCGACCGCCACGGCGGCGATCGTCGTGATCGGCCTGGGCTTCATCATCTTCGGCGGCGTCAAGCGCATCGCGCGTTTCGCGGAACTGGTGGTGCCCTTCATGGCGCTGGCCTACATGCTGATGGCGCTGGTGATCATGCTGCTCAACCTCGAAGCGGTGCCGGTGATGTTCCGGCTGATCTTCGAGAGCGCCTTCGGCATGCACGCCGGATTCGGCGCGATGCTCGGCCTGGCGGTCGAGTGGGGCGTGCGTCGTGGCATCTACTCCAACGAAGCGGGCCAGGGTACCGGCCCGCACCATGCCGCCGCGGCGGAGGTCTCGCATCCCAGCAAGCAGGGCCTGGTGCAGGCGTTCTCGGTGTACGTCGACACCCTGGTGGTCTGCAGCGCCACCGCCTTCATGATCCTGTCGACCGGGATGTACAACGTCGTCGGCCGTGCCGGGAACATGCTGTATGAAGCGTTGCCCGGCGTGGAGGTGGGCCCCGGCTTCGCGCAGAACGCCGTCGAATCGGTGATGCCGGGCTGGGGCGCGGGCTTTGTGGCGCTCGCGCTGTTCTTCTTCGCGTTCACCACGATCATCGCCTACTACTACATGGCCGAAACCAACATCACCTACATCAACCGCAAGGTGCGGCGCCCGTGGATGGTGTTCGTGTTGCGCATCGCGCTCCTGGCCGCCGTCACCTTCGGCTGCGTGCGCACCGCGGAGATGGCCTGGACGCTGGGCGACATCGGGGTGGGCACGATGGCGTGGCTCAACATCATCGCGATCCTGATCCTGCAGCGCCCGGCGCTGGTGGCATTGCGCGATTACGAGGCGCAGAAGAAGGCGGGCCTGGACCCGCAGTTCGATCCGTTGAAGCTCGGGATCCGCAATGCGGATTTCTGGGTCGACAGGAAGCCTTGAGCATGGCCGGTTCCGGTCCTGACGATCCCGGCCCCTGGGGCCGCGGCCCACGCCGCCAGGGCGATGCGCCGACTCATCCACCGGCGCGCGGCGAGCGCACCCCGGCCCGCGACCAACGCTCGCCATGGGGCGGAGCACGCACGCAGGAACGCGATGAGCGACCCGCGCCGCGCCGCGAGGGCCCGCCACCGGCCGCGGCCGCCGTGGACGAGCCTGCCGCCCCAGCGGCACCGCGTGGTGGCCGCGGCGGCGAGCTGCGTCTGCACGGCTTCAATGCCGTGCAGGCGGTGTTCGCACGTCGCCCGGATGCGATCCGCAAGGTCTATCTCAACCAGTCGCGGATCCCGCACCTGCAGCCCTTGCTGAAATGGTGCGTGGCCCATCGTGTCGGCTACCGCGTGGTGACCGACGAGGAGCTCGGCAAGCTTACCGCCAGTGCACACCACGAGGGCGTGGTGGCGGACGTGCTGCGTGCGCAGCCGCTGCCGCTGGCCGGGTGGCTGCCGACGCTGCCTGCCGGGCCGCAGTGCCTGCTGTGGCTGGACGGCGTCGGCAATCCGCACAACTTCGGCGCCATCCTGCGCTCCGCCGCGCACTTCGGCGCGGCCGCGGTGCTGCTTCCGGAGACCAGCACGCTGACGCTGTCGGGCGCCGCGGCGCGCGTGGCCGAAGGCGGCGCGGAAGCATTGCCGCTGGTGCGGCTCGGCCCGGTCGGCGAATCAATGGAACTCCTGCGCGCGGCGGGTTTCAGGCTGGCCGCGACCGTGGTGCGCGATGGCAATCCGCTGTTCGCCACACCGGCACCGCAGCGGCTGGTCTATGTGCTGGGCGCGGAAGGCGAGGGCATGGATGCGGACCTCGCCGGCGCCTGCGACCTGCGCGTGTCGATTCCCGGTACCGGCGCGGTGGAAAGCCTCAACGTGGCCGCCGCCACCGCGGTGCTGCTGGCGCACTGGGCGGCGCGGCCCGCCTGATCCGCGCTGCAACGCGCGGCGTGGACGCCGCGCCTGCAATTGGCGCTCCGCGTTACTCGCTGGCTGCCGGCACCCGGAAATCCGCAGCCGCCTCGGCCGCCAGATACGCGAACACCACATAGGCGGCGACGTTGTGCTTCACGTCGGCGGCGTCGACCTTGTCGAGGGTGTCGTCGGCGTTGTGGTGCAGGTCGAAGTAGCCGCTGCCGTCCTGCCCCAGCCACGCCCAGGGCATGCCGGCCTGCGCCAGCGGGATGATGTCGGGCCCCGGGCCGCCCTGCTGCGGCTGGAACTCGATGCCAAGCGGTGCCAGCGCACCGGCGATCTGCCGCGACAATGCATGGGTGGCGTCCTTGGCGCTGGTGTTGAACGCATAGATGCGCCCGGAGCCGAAGTCGCTTTCCGCGCCGATCACGTGCTGCGCCATCGCACCCGCGTGGCGCTGCGCGTACTGGCGGGCGCCTATCAGCCCCTGCTCCTCGTTGGCGAACGCGATCACCCGGATGCTGCGTCGCGGCCGCTGCGGCAGCTGGGCGATGAGATGCGCGGCCGCCGCGGTGATGCCCACGCCGGACGCATCGTCCACGGCGCCGGTGCCGTGGTCCCATGAATCGAGGTGGCTGGCGATCACCACGATCTCGTCGGGCGCCTCGCGGCCGGTGAGCTCGGCGATCACATTGTGCGAGGTGTATTCGCCGTTCCAGCCGCAATCGAGTTCCATGCGCACGCGCACCGGGCCACGCTCGAGCAGGCGCACCAGCTGTTCGGCATCCGGCAGCGAGGTTGCCGCGGCGGGGATCGGGGTCACGCCTTCGGCGAAGCGGGTGATGCCGGTATTGGCAACGCGGTTGCGGCTGGTGCTCAGCGAACGCATCAGGAAGCCCGCCGCGCCTTTCGACGCCGCCACCGACGGACCGCGGCTGCGCACCGGGCCTGCTGCGTCATAGCCGGAGCCATCGCGCGTACGCTCCATCACGAAGTCGACGAACACGATCTTCCCCGCCACCGCGTCGGCGGGCGCGGCTTCCAGCTCGGCGAAGGTCGCGTAGCGCACGATCTCGGCCTCCACCGTGCCGCCGGGGCTGCCGCCCAGGGCGGTCACCACCAGTGGCTGCGCATGCGCACCCACCACTGCGGCGCGCTCGCTGCGGCGCTCCCACTTCGGGAACGTCACCGGCTCGGTCCACACCCGGTCGAACCCCAGCGACTCGAACTTCGCCACCGCCCACGCCACCGCGCGTGCATCGGCCTCGCTGCCCGGCAGGCGCGGACCGACCTCGGTGGTCAGCGATTCGATGATGCGGTAGCCAGTGTCGTCGGCCAGTGCGCGCTCGCGCAGTTGCGCGGCGGTGTCGAGCGCATGCGACGGCAGCGGGTCCTGCGCCTGCGCGGTGAACGCGGATGCGAACGGCGCGGATCCAAGGGCGAACAGCAGGGCGGCAACGCGCATCGCACACTCCAATCGGCAGAACGGAAAGGTCGCGAGCTTAGCAGCCGGCGGCCGTGTCGCTCGAACGCAGGTTGCCTTCGCACGTGTCGCCACGGCCAGCGTGGGTCGCGTGTGTCAGCGGCCGGTCATGCGCCGGAACGCTGCACTCGTGGGTCCGGACCCGGTTCGCTTCAGCCGACGCTGCCCGGCGGCTGCTTCAGCGCATCGCGGATCTCGCGCAGCAGCAGCACGTCCTCGGCCGGTGGCGGCGCCTCCGCCGGCGCCTCGGCCTGTTTGCGCTTGAGGCGGTTGATGGCCTTGACCAGCAGGAAGATCGCGAAGGCGACGATGACGAACTGCACCATCGTGTTGAGGAAGATGCCGATCCCGATCGTCACCGCCGGCACGGTCTCGCCTGCGGCATCCACCGTCTCGCGACGCAACATGATTTCCCAGTCGGCGAAATCGACACCGCCAATCAGCAGCCCCAGCGGCGGCATGATCACGTTGTCGACCAGCGCGGTGACGATCTTGCCGAACGATGCTCCGATGACCACGCCGACCGCGAGGTCGATGACGTTGCCGCGCACGGCGAATTCCTTGAACTCGGCGAGTACGCCCATCGCACACCTCTTCGTGAAAAGACGGCGCGACTATACGTGCGCAGGCGTGATCCGGCACTCCATGCGCGCCACCTCGCCGAGCATGGCCACGCAGTGGTCGCCGGGCGACAGCGCGGCGACGCCGGCCGGTGTGCCCATGAACACCAGGTCGCCGGCGCGCAGGTGGTACAGCTGCGACAGCTCGTGGAGGATCTCCTCCACGCTCCAGATGAGCTGTGACAGCGGTGCGCGCTGGCGCACCTCGCCATTGACGGCGAGCGACAGTTCGAGGGTGGCCAGTGCATCGCCGCCGATCGCGGACGCCGGCACCAGTTCGCCGATCGGCGCGGAGGCATCGAAACCCTTGGCGATATCCCAGGGTAGGCCATTCGACTTCGCCTCGGCCTGCAGATCGCGGCGGGTCAGGTCGAGACCGACGCCGTAACCGAACACCAGCCCGGAGGCGTCTTCCACGGCGAGAAGCCCGTGCGGGGCATCGCGGCCGATGGCCACCACCAGCTCGACCTCGTGGTGCAGGTCCGAGGTCGCGGACGGGTAGGGCACTTCGGTGCCGGTCACCACCGCATCGGCCGGCTTCATGAAGAACACCGGGCGGCCACGTGCTTCGCGTGATGCCGGCACCGCGGCGCCCATCTCGCGCGCATGGTCGGCGAAGTTACGACCGACGCAGTAGATGCGGCGCACCGGGAAACGCCCACCGCCACGCACGTTGACGCGCGGCGCCGCCGGCGCCTGGATCACGTCGTCCATGTGAAGTCCCTCAGCGCAGCAGCGGCTTGTCGACGATGCGGAACTCGGCATCGAGCACGTCGGCCGGCGCCACCGGGCGGGCGCGCTGGCGCAATGCGCGCGACACCAGGCCCACAGCCAGCATGCCGGCGCCGATCACCACGCCGAACACCAGCAGTACCGCCAACAGGGCAAGGCCCACGAGGCCGATGCCGATGCGCAGCAACGGGTGCCGCGGTTTGCGGGGCGCGAACAGCGCGTCGAACATCGACGAATGCATGCGCAGGCGGAGGGTATGCAGGGTGCTGGAGAACATCGGTCGTGTGACAATGTGAAGACTGTGTGTTGGACAGTATCCGACGCCACAGGTTCCTGGAAGTAAGCAGTTCGTTAAAACGGAGTTCGCACATGTCGTTGATCGCCCTGTCCGCCATCCCCGATGCGGGCTTTGCCGATGTCGAGGCAGTCGTCGACGGCGTGGCGGAATCGCTGATCGTGCATCGCGATGGCGACGACGTGCGCGCCTGGCTCAACATCTGCCCGCATGCAGGGCGGCGGCTGGACTGGGCGCCCGGCCAGTTCCTGAAGTCGAAGGATGGCCTGCTGATCTGCGCGGCCCACGGCGCGAGCTTCGAAACGGCTGCCGGCATGTGTGTGTCCGGACCGTGCCGTGGCCAGAGCCTGCGGGCGGTGCCGGTGGAGGTGCGCGACGGCGAGGTCGTCCTGGCCTGAGCCGTCGGGCGGCGGTCAGAAAAACAGGTTGACCATCAGCACGATGACCATCGAATAGGCCATCGACAGCGGCAGGCCGGCGCGCCACAGGTCGCCGGCGGTGTAGCCGGCCGGGCCGGTCATCATCGAGATCACCGGATTGGACTGCGTCATGAAGTTGTTGGACGCCGACAGCGCGACGATCAGCGCGAACGCGGTCGGGTCGGCGCCCGCGGCCAGCGCCAGGTTGATCGCCAGCGGCACCACGACGATCGTCGCGCCGACATGGCTGATCACCAGCGAGAACGCCGTGGTCAGCAATGCCACCGCGATCTCCAGCACCCATACCGGCAGCCCGGTCGGCAACTGGTCGATGGTGTTGCCGGCCACCCAGGCGGCCGCGCCGCTGGAGTCCATCGCCCAGCCCAGCGGGATCAGGCACGCCATCAGGAATACGGTCTTCCAGTTGATCGCGCTGTAGGCCTCGTCCATCTTCAGCACGCCGCAGACCAGCATGCCCGCCACGCCGGTCATCAGCGCGATCGAGGTGGGGATGCGCGACGACAGCGCGATCAGCATCGTCACCGCGAAAATCGCCATCGCGATCTTGAACTTGTGCGGGCGCTGCTCGCCCTTGGGGTAGTCGGTGACGACCACGAAGTCGCGGCCCTTGGCGTTGTCGGCCAGTGCATGCCAGAAGCTGTGCAGCACCAGCATGTCGCCGGCGCGCAGGGTCAGGTTGCGCACGTCGTCGGTGATGACCTCCTTGTCGCGGTTGACCGCCAGCAGGCGCAGGCCGAGCTGGCGGCGCAGCTGCAGTTCGTTGGCGGTCTTGCCGATGTAGCTCGACGTGGGCGGCACCACCGCTTCGGAGATGCCGGCGCGCGCCGGGTTGAACAGGTCACCGAAGTTGCGCAGCCGCGCGCTCATGCGCAGGAACTGGTTCTGCGCGAAATCGGCCACGTGCTGGCGCGGGCCCATCACCCCGATCACGCTGCCCACCCAGATGCGGGTGTCGGCTGCGGGCGCCAGCTTGGCATCGCCGTCGGCCTTGAGTGCCAGCATCACCGGTGCGTTGTGCAGGGCCTCGGCCTCACCGAAGGTCATGCCCACCAGCGGGCTGTCGGCGGTGACGGTGAGCTCGAACACGTCGCCCTCGATGCCGTAGGTGCGCGCGAAATAGCTCTGCGTGCGGCCTGGCGTGACGCTGGTATCGGGGCCTTCGCGCAGCAGCTTTTCACCGAAGAAGTGGAAGTAGCCCAGCCCAAGCGCCAGCAGTGCCAGGCCGATCGGCAACGGCGCGAACATGTTCAGCGGCACCAGCGTCGCCACGCCGGAGGGCAGGTTGGCATTGGCCGCGACCAGCAGGTCGTTGAGCAGGATCAGCGGCGAGTTGCCGACCATCGTCAGCGAGCCGCCCATCACGATTGCCGCGCCCACCGGCATCAGCATCCGCGACAGCGGCAGGCCGGTGCGCGATGAAAGCCGCGACAGCACCGGCAGGTACAGCGCCATCACCGACGGGTTCTGCATGAAGGACGAGTTCACTCCGGCGACGGCGGAGGTCAGCAGCAGCAGCCGTCGTTCAACGCCGTGCGCACGCCGCAGCAGCCAGCCGGCGAGGCGGTTGAGCGCGCCGGTGCGCTCCAGCCCCATGCCCAGGATCATCGTGGCGATGATGCTGATCACCGCGTTCGACGAGAAGCCGTTGAACACGTCCTCGGGCGCCACCTGCCCGGTCAGGCCGAGCAGCACCAGGATCACCAGCGCCACGAGGTCGGCGCGCACCCGCTGGAACACGAACAGGACCATCGTCAGGCTCACCAGGCCGAGGACGATCTTCATGTCGGTGGTGAGCGCGAGTGCGGTGTCCATGCCCGGGTGGAGTCAGAACCTCAGCAACGGTCGTAGAGCAGGTCCCAGACTCCGTGCCCGAGTCGTTGACCACGGGTCTCGAAATGCGTCTGCGGGCGCCAGTCGGGACGCGGTACATGCCCGCGCACGCCAGCGCGGTTGCGCAGTCCGGCGGTGGCATCGAGCACGTCCCACATCTGCTCGGCATAGTCCTGCCAATCGGTCGCAAGGTGCAAGCGACCATCCGGCGCAAGTTTGTTCACCAGCAGCGCGGCGAACTCCGGCTGCACCAGGCGGCGCTTGTTGTGGCGCTTCTTGTGCCAGGGATCGGGGAAGTAGATACGGACCTCGTCGAGAGAACCGTCGGCGATCTCGTGCTCGAGCACTTCCACCGCGTCGTGGTGGTAGAGGCGCACGTGGTCGCTGCCGTCATCGCCCAGCGCATTGAGCAGGCGGCCCACGCCCGGTGCGTGCACCTCGATGCCGATGTAGTCGCGGGTCGGGTCCTGGCGCGCGGCAAAGCGCAGCGCCTCGCCATTCCCGAAGCCGATTTCCAGCACGCGTGGCCCGCTGCGGCCGAACACCGCGTCGAAGTCGCGCGGCGCGCCGCTGTAGTCCAGCCCGAAGCGTGGCCACAACGCATCGAACGCGCGCTGCTGTGCTTCGGTGAAGCGGCCCTGGCGCAATACGAAGCTGCGCACCGCGCGATGGCCGGGTGTCAGCGTGAACGGCTTTTTCGCCAGCCGTCCGTTGTCGGCGCCTGCGGCGCCGTGCCCGTCCTGCTCGTCCATCAACCGATCAGTCCATCGACCGGCGACGAGGCACTGGCATAACGCTTGCGCGGGATGCGCCCGGCGAGGAACGCGTCGCGACCGGCCTGCACGGCGAGCTTCATCGCCCGTGCCATCCGTACCGGATCCTTCGCACCGGCGATGGCGGTGTTCATCAGCACGCCATCGCAGCCGAGTTCCATCGCGATGGCCGCGTCCGAGGCGGTACCGACGCCGGCGTCGACGATGATCGGTACCTTCGCGTTCTCGACGATCTCGAGCAGGTTGTAGCGGTTCTGGATGCCGAGGCCGGAGCCGATCGGCGCGGCCAGCGGCATCACCGCCACGCAGCCGATCTCCTCCAGCCGCTTGGCGAGGATCGGGTCGTCACTGGTGTAGACCATGACCTCGAAGCCATCGGCGACCAGCTGTTCGGCGGCCCTGAGCGTCTGCACCACGTCGGGGAAGAGGGTCCTGCGGTCGCCCAGCACCTCGAGCTTGGTGAGGTTGTGGCCGTCGAGCAGTTCGCGCGCCAGCCGGCAGGTGCGCACGGCTTCCTCGGCGCTGTAGCAGCCGGCGGTGTTGGGCAGCAGGGTGTAGCGGTCCGGCGGCAGCACGTCGAGCAGGTTGGGCTCGTCGGGGTTCTGCCCGATGTTGGTGCGGCGGATCGCCACGGTCACGATCTCGGCCCCGGCGGCCTCGGTGGCGGCGCGGGTCTGGTCGAGGTCGGCGAACTTGCCGGTGCCGGTGAGCAGGCGCGAGCGGTAGGCCTTGCCGGCGATGACAAGCCTGTCTTCGGAGGGGAGGAGTGAGGTCATCGCGGGATTATCGCGCAGATGGATGTGATCGGCCTGAAGCCTTTCCATCCCGCGTCAGCAGTGCCGGCCTGGTCGGCCGCGCCGGGGAACTCAGCCTCCGCCCAGCGCGTGCACGATTTCGACGCGGTCGCCATCTGCAAGCGTGTGTCCGTCGTGGCGCCCGCGCGGCACGATCTCGCCATTCACTTCCACGGCGACCCGGCGCCCGGCAAGGCCGCGCGCGACCAGCAGCTCGGTGATGGTCTGCGCCGCGTCGAGGTCCAGGCGCTCACCATTGAGGATGATATGCATGCCGGCATTGTCGCCCTTTCGCCGCGGCCCTGCATCCGCATGACGCAGTGCGGCTTGTGTCGTGCCGGGCGCGCATGGAACATGCGCCACCGTCCGCCGGCGTACGCTGCCGGCGACCCCACCTGTTCCGGAGGATGCATGCGTCCGCTTGCCCGTACCGTTCTTGCCGCCGCGCTGGCCGCGGCCGCCCTGCCTGCCGTGGCCCAGCAGGGCCAGTTCTCGCGCACCGTGTTCTTCGGCGACAGCCTCAGCGATGCCGGTTATTACCGGCCGGTACTGATCCAGTCGATCGGCCCCTCCGGCGGCCTGGTCGGGCAGTCGACCACCAACCCGGGCTTCGTCTGGGCGCAGCACCTGGCCGAGCATTACGGCACCAATGGCGCGGCCAATGGCAATGGCCAGACCGGTGACAACTACGCGGTGAGCGGTGCGCGCGTGGCGGTGGATACGGTGGGCGCCCTGGGCCCGACGCCGTCCACGGCCACCCAGGTGCAGCGCCACCTCGCCGGTGGGCGTGCCGATCCCGATGCGCTCTACACGCTGTGGACCGGCGCCAACGATGTGTTCGCGATTGCCGCAGGTGCTCCCCCGGAAGCCACACTGGCCAGTGCGGTCACCGCGCAGGTCGGCCTGGTCGGCACGCTGCAGGCCGCCGGGGCGCGCTACATCATGGTGCCGACGCTGCCCGACATGGGGCAGACCCCGGCCGCGCGGGCGCAGGGCGCGGTGGCCCAGGGCCAGCTGACCGCGCTCGCCACCGCCTACAACGGCGCGCTCTACAACGGCATCAACAGTGCCGGCCTGCGGGTGATCCCGCTCAACACCTTCGGCTTCCTGCAGGAAGTGATCGCGAACCCCGGTGAATTCGGCTTCCGCAACGTGACCGCGCCGGCCTGTACGGTCGCGCAGTCGATCACCTGCAACCCGGGCACGCTGGTGGCCGCGGACGCGGCCAGTGCCTATCTGTTCGCCGATGGCGTCCACCCGACCACCGGTGGGCACCGCGCGCTGGCGGACTTCGCCATCTCGGTGCTGGAAGCGCCGGCGCAGATCGCGGTGCTGCCGCAGTCGGCCGCGGTGGTCGGGCGTGCCCGCGCCGAGCGCGTGGCCTGGCACGTCGACGGCACGCCGGGCGCCGAGGGCAGCGGGGTGTGGTTCGACCTGCGCGGCGACTACCAGCGCTATGGCGACGGCGACCACTACGACGGCTTCGCACCCGCGCTCACGGTCGGCTTCGACTGGACCCGCGGCAACACCGTGTTCGGCGTGTTCGGCGGCTACGGCGTGACGAAGCAGGACTGGGGCCTGCGCCGCGGCGACTTCCGCCACCGCGACGCCACCATCGGCGGTTTCGCCGGCTGGTACGGCGACAACGGTGCCTGGGTCAACGGCCAGCTGAGCTGGTCGAGCATCGACATCGACACCCATCGTCGCGTGCAGCTGGGGCAGGCCGTGCGCTGGCATGAGGGTTCCGCCGACGGCGAAAATCTCACCGCCGCCGTGCATGCGGGCTGGAACTTCGCTGCCGGCAACCTGCGCCATGGCCCGGTGGTCGGACTGGTGTCGCAGCGGATCGATGTGGATGGCTTCGACGAAAGTGACCCCTCGCGCTCCACCGCGCTGGGCTATCCAGACCAGAGCTTCGACTCGATGGTCGGCAGCGTCGGCTGGCAGGTCGCCTTCACTGAAGGCATGTTGCGCCCGTACGCCCGCGCCACCTGGGACCGCGAGTTCGAGGACGCGCCGGAAGAGGCGTTCGCGCGGGTGCTGTCGCTGCCGGCCACCAGCGAATTCGCGGTGCCGGGCCTGCGCTACGACGACAGCTATGCGACCGTCACCCTGGGCGCGCGCGCCGGGCTGTACGGCATGGAGGCGAACTTCGGTCTCAGCACCACGCTGTCGCACGCCGACAGCGGCAACTCGACGGTGTTCGTGAGCCTCAACCGCTCGTTCTGACCTGGAGCCGCGTTGCCCTCACCCCAATCCCTCTCCCGCACGCGGGAGAGGGGCTCGAGAAGTGCACAGCCGTCGCTCCTCTGGCGCGCGCAGGAGAGGCTCGAGAGGTGCCCAGCCGTCGTTCCTCTTCGCGCACGTGAGAGGGTTCCCGCAGTGCACCGCCGTCGCTGTCCCTCTCCCGTGTGCGGGAGAGGGTGCCCCGGAGGGGCGGGTGAGGGCGGAAGGCGGAGAAGATCTCGACGCCGGGGAAAGTGGAGCGGGTGATGGGAATCGAACCCACGCTATCAGCTTGGGAAGCTGAAGTTCTACCATTGAACTACACCCGCGTGCGCTGAAGTCTAGGCGCGGGCGCCGCCGCTGGCAATCCGTTCGCGCGCGGTCCACAGGCTTCCGCGGAGACCGATCCGCACGGCCTGCCGCCCCGCACCCGGGCAGTGATTGCCCTCCCGGGCGCCAGCGCCGATCATTCCGCCGACGTTTTCCCTGCGCAGCCGGCGATGCCTCGTTCCGTTCCGACATCGCGTTCCGCGCGTTTCCGCAATGCCCTGGCCGCCTCCCCGGCGCTGTGGTGGGCGTTGCTCTACTTCTTCTGCCTGCTGTGCGGCTATTACGTGCTGCGCCCGGTGCGCGATGCGATGGGCGCGTCCGCCGACCCATCCGCGGTGTTCCCGCAATGGCTGCTGGCCGCCGGCGAGCGCGCCGGCTTCGCGCTGGGGGACTACACACTGCAACTGCTGTTCACCGGCACTTTCGTGGCGATGCTGGTGCTGCAGCCGGTATACGGGGCGCTGGTGGCGCGGTTTCCGCGCCGCGTGTTCCTGCCGGTGGTCTATCTTGGCTTCGTCGCCTGCCTGGGCGGGTTCTGGTGGGCGTTCCATGCCGGCATACCAGGGCGCGGCGCGGTGTTCTTCATCTTTATCGCGGTGTTCAACCTGTTCGCGGTGACGGTGTTCTGGAGCTTCATGGCCGACGTGTTCGACAACGAACACGCCAAGCTGGTGTACGGCTATATCGGCGCCGGCGGCACCATCGGCGCGCTGTCAGGGCCTGCGATCACGCGGCTGCTGGTTGAACAGGTGGGCGTGGCGAACCTGCTGCTGGTGTCGATGGCGCTGCTGTCGGTCTGCCTGCTGTGCATCGTGCAGCTGCGGCCGTGGGCGGTCGCCCGCGAGCGCGCGCACCGCGAAGCCAGCGGCGAACGCGCGATGGGGGGCTCGGTCTGGGCCGGGCTGCGGCTGGTGGCGCAGGACCCGCTGCTGCGCGCGCTCGCACTGCTGATGTTCTTCGGTGTCGGCGTCGGCACGCTGCTCTACAACGAGCAGGCCGCGATCGTGCGCGAGTTCTATCCCACCGCCGAAGCCGCCACCCGTTATTACTCGACGCTGGACTGGGCGGTGAACGGGCTGACGATCGTGGTGCAGCTGCTGCTCACGCGCTGGCTGCTGCGTCGCTATGGCGTGGCGCCGCTGTTGCTGCTGCCGGCACTGGCGATCCTTGCCGGATTCGCGCTGCTGTCGGCCTCGCCGTTGCCGCTGCTGGTGGCGGTGGTGCAGGTGACCACGCGCGCCAGCGAGTTCTCGCTGGCCAAGCCCGCGCGCGAGACGCTCTACACGCGCATGGACCGCGAGGCCCGCTACAAGGCGAAGTCGGTGATCGACACCGCGGTCTATCGCACCGGCGACTTCAGCTTCGTATGGCTGCACAAGTTCCTCGCGGGCTTCGGCTCCAGCGTGGTGTTCGCAACCGGTGTGGCGGTTGCCGCCGGCATGGCCTTCGGCGCGTGGCGGGTGGTGCGCGAGCAGCGTGGCCTGCCGGAGAACTCCCCCGGCGATGCGATGGCGGAGCCGGCGCGGGCCTGATCCACGCCGGCTCAGGTGGCCGGCGCCACCAGCCACAACGGCAGCGCGAACAGCACCGCGCCGAGCTCGAACACCGCTGTCAGCGCGTGCACGGCCGGGTGCCGCAGCCCGCGCAGGAACACGAACTGCTCGATCGTGCGGCCGACCCAGAACAGCACCATCACCACCAGCAACGCGCGGCCCAGCGGTGTGGTGGCCAACGCGTCCGGGTAGAGCAGGCACAGCACCGCGACCGCGAAGAACACGAAGGCCAGGCGCAGGTTGAGGATCTGCATGATCGCGCGGTTGGGGCGGTCCAGCTTCGCCAGCGCACGTTTCCAGTCGAACAGCCGCCAGAAGCACAGGTGGAATACGCCGAGTGCCGCGCTGTGCAGGGCGCACAGCAGCATGAGGGAGTGCGTGCTCATGCTGGCCCCGGTGCCGCGGGTTGCCATTGCGTTCGCGTGAGGCAGTGACGCGCCATCCCGGTCTCCGGAAAGAACAACGCCCGGCACGTGGCCGGGCGTCTGTGTGGTCAGGGGTGGGCCGGGCCTCAGGCCACCGCGCGGGCCGGTTGGGAGCCTGGCTCGTCACGATCGTAGTGGGTCGCGGCACGCAACTCGTGCACGTCGAAGTCGTCCACGGTGATGGCATCGAGGGTGATCTCGCGCAGTTCCGCCAGCTGGTTGCGCTCGTCGGCGGTCAGCACGCCCTCGCGCACCGCCTCGTCCAGCTGCGCATCGTAGTCCAGCGCCTGGATGCCCTTGCCCTTGAGCGCCTTGAGGAACTTGCGCTCCACCGGCTCGGCTGCCACTGCCTTCGCAAGATAACTGGCGATGCGGCCGCCCGGATTGTTCTCGCACGGGGTGAGGAACACGCCCTGCGCCAGCCGCTCGCGGGCCTCGTTGACGTTCATCAGCAGCGAGGCGACGCGATGACCCAGGCGATCGCCGGGCGCTTCCGCACGACGGCCAAGCGGGAAGATCAACGCCCACATCAGCCAGCCGATCGGGCGGATCGGGAAGTTGCGCAGCGCGTCCGACAGCGCCGTCTCGATCCGGTGCACGCTGTCGTGGAACGCCCAGGCCAAGAGCGGCTTGTCGCCTTCCGGCGCGCCGTCGTCGTGGTAGCGCTTGAGGATCGCGCTGGTCATGTAGATGTGGCTCAGCACATCGCCCAGGCGCCCGGACAGCGATTCCTTGAACTTCAGCTTGCCGCCGAGGGTCAGCATCGACACGTCGGCCATCAGCGCCAGGTTGGCGGAATAGCGGTCGAGCTTGCGGAAGTAGCGACGGGTGTAGTCATCACCCGGGGCGGCACCGAACTTCGCACCGGTGATGCCGAACCAGAACGAGCGCACCGCGTTGGAGATGCCGTAGCGGATGTGGCCGAACAGGTTGCGGTCGAAGTCCTCGAGCCCCTGGCGGTGGTCGGGGTTCTGCGCGGCCTGCATCTCCTTCATCACCCACGGATGGCACAGGATCGCGCCCTGGCCGAAGATCAGCAGGCTGCGGGTCATGATGTTGGCGCCTTCCACGGTCACGCCAATCGGCGCGGCCTGCCAGGCGCGGCCGGCGAAGTTGCGCGGGCCGAGGATGATGCCCTTGCCGCCGATCACGTCCATGACGTCGCTGATGACCTCGCGGCCCATCGACGTGCAGTGGTACTTGGCGATCGCCGACGGCACCGAAGGCACGTCGCCGCGGTCGACGGCCGCGGCCGTGGCCTGCGCCAGTGCACTGATCGCATAGGCCTTGCCGCCGATGCGCGCCAGCGCCTCCTCCACGCCTTCGAAGCGGCCGATCGACAGCCCGAACTGCTTGCGGATGCGCGCGTAGGCGCCGGTCACCACCGCGCCGGCCTTGGCGCCGCCGCTGGCGGTCGAGGGCAGGGTGATCGAGCGGCCGATCGCCAGGCACTCGTTGAGCATGTTCCAGCCCTTGCCGGCCATGTCGGCGCCGCCGACCAGCTGGCTGAGCGGGATGAAGACGTCCCGGCCACGGATCGGCCCGTTCTGGAACGGCGAGTTGAGCGGGAAGTGGCGGCGGCCGATCTCGACACCGGGGGTGTCGCGCGGCAGCAGCGCCAGGGTGATGCCGATGTCCTCGACGTCACCGAGCAGCGCGTCGGGGTCGTACATGCGGAACGCCAGGCCGATCAGCGTCGCCACCGGCGCGAGCGTGATGTAGCGCTTGTCGAAGGTCAGCCGCACGCCGAGCACCTGCGCGCCGTTCCACTCGCCCTTGCAGACGATGCCGTAGTCCGGAATCGAGGTGGCATCCGAGCCGGCAAACGGGCCGGTCAGGCCGAAGCAGGGCACTTCGCGGCCATCGGCCAGGCGCGGCAGGTACTGCTCCTTCTGCTCCGGGGTGCCGTAATGCACCAGCAGCTCGCCCGGGCCCAGCGAATTCGGCACGCCGACGGTGGAGCTGACCACGCTGGAGATCGACGACAGCTTCTGGATCACCTTGTGGTGGGCGAGTGCGCTGAAGCCGAGCCCGCCGTATTCCTTCGGAATGATCATCCCGAAGAAGCGGTTCTTCTTGATGTAGTCCCACAGCTCCGGCTGCAGGTCGGCGTGGATATGGGTGATTTCCCAGTCGTTGACCATCCGGCACAGCTCTTCCACCGGGCCGTCGAGGAATGCCTGCTCTTCCGCGGTGAGCTGCGGCTTCGGGTAGTCGAGCAGCATCTGCCAGTCGGGATCACCGGTGAACAGTTCGCCCTCGAAGCCGACCGAGCCGGTTTCCAGCGCGATCCGCTCGGTCTGCGACAGCGGCGGCAGCACCTTGCGGAAGAACGACAGCAGCGGCGTGGTGATCAACGCCTTGCGCAGCGGCGCCACCAGCAGCGGAATGGCGATCAGGCCGAGCAGCACGAACGCGACGATGGTGGCGGTCGCACTGGCACCCAGCAGCCAGCAGGCGATCAGCGCGGTGGCGGCCATCGCCACCCACACCGGCAGGCGCATGCGGTGGTAGGCCGCGAACATGCCCGTCAGCAGCAGGGCGAGAAACGGAACGACGACGCTCATGGAAGGCTCCGGGGCAGGCTTGAAGGAATGGGGTCGGGAATGCCGACAACACCATACGCTTTAGTATGGTGTCGCGGCGTGCGAAGTCAATCCCGGCCCCGCATTGCCCGCAACGATACGCATGCGGCTGCATCCGTACGGTAAACTCCGCACCCATGAAAACCCCCAACGCGGCGAAGTCCGCCGATACGCCGCGCACCGCGGAGCGCCCCGGACGCCTGAGCGCCGACGACTGGGCACAGGCCGCACTCGACCTGATCGCCGAGCAGGGCGTGGCCGCGGTGGCCGTCGAATCGCTGGCGCGGCGCCTCGGTGTGACCAAGGGCAGCTTCTACTGGCATTTCCCTTCGCGCGACGCGCTGCTGCAGGCCGCACTCGAACGCTGGGAGAGCGTCGAGCAGGAAGCGGTGTTCGGCGAGCTGGAAAAGATTTCCGATCCGCGCGACCGCCTGCGCGCGCTGATCGAGATGGTCGCCCACGAGATCAAGCTGCACGTCGTCTACAGCGCGCTGCTGCAGGCGCTCGACCATCCGATCGTGAAACCGGTGATCGGTCGCGTGTCGGAGCGTCGCCTCGAGCACCTTGCGCGTTCCTATCGCGAAGTCGGCTTCGGTGTCGACGACGCGCGCCATCGCGCACGCCTCGCCTACACGGCGTACGTGGGGTTCCTGCAGCTGTCGATCCAGCTGCCGCAGTCGCGGCTCGACCACGAGCAGTTCGATGCCTACATCGCACACGTGATGGCGACGCTGATTCCGCCACGCTGAAAACCGCGGGAAAACCCGCCTGTTTCCGGCGGTTTTCCGTTTCATGACGCAGGTGCAGCAGATCCACCGCGCCATGTCCCCTAAAATGTCCTGCTGGACTGACATGGCGCGTGGCGCCAGGAGCACGCATTTTGAACGCCGCCCGACCCCTCCCCCCTTCCAATACCGAATCCGGAACGTCGCTTGCGGCGCTGCAGGCCTGGGTCGACGATGTCGCCCGCCTGACCCGGCCGGACCGCATCCACTGGTGCGACGGCAGCGATGCGGAGAACCGTGCCCTGCTCGCGTCCATGGAAGCCGATGGCACGCTGATCGCGCTGAACCCGGACACGCATCCCAACTGCTGGCTGCACCGCTCCGATCCTGACGACGTCGCCCGCGTCGAGCACCTGACCTTCGTGTGCACGCGCGAGCGCGACGACGCCGGTCCGAACAACCACTGGATGGACCCGGCCGAAGCCAACGCGAAGATCGACGCGCTGTTCGATGGCTGCATGCAGGGGCGCACGATGTACGTGATCCCGTACTGCATGGGCCCGATCGACTCGCCGCTGGCGCGTTGCGGCGTGGAGATCACCGACTCGCCGTACGTGGTGGCCAACATGCGGATCATGACCCGCATGGGCGCGGACGCGCTGCGCCGCATCGAGCGTGAAGGCAGCGGCGCCGGCGAGGGCGCGAATACCTTCGTGCGCGGCCTGCACTCGCTGGGCGAGCTCGACCCGAACCGCCGTTTCATCATGCATTTCCCCGAGGAACTGACGATCAAGTCGTACGGTTCCGGCTACGGCGGCAATGCACTGCTGGGCAAGAAGTGCCACGCACTGCGGCTGGCCTCGTGGCAGGCGCGCCAGGAAGGCTGGCTGGCCGAGCACATGCTGATCGTCGGCATCGAGAACCCGCAGGGCGAGACGCACTACATCGCGGCCGCGTTCCCGAGTGCCTGCGGCAAGACCAACCTGGCGATGCTGATCCCGCCGGCGAGCTATCGCGAGGCCGGCTGGAAGGTATGGACGGTCGGCGACGACATCTGCTGGATGCGCCCCGGCGCCGACGGCCGCCTGTGGGCGATCAATCCGGAAGCCGGCTTCTTCGGCGTGGCGCCGGGCACCTCGGCGAAGTCGAACCCGAACGCACTGGCGACGATCCAGCACGACACCATCTTCACCAACGTCGGCCTGACCGACGACGGCCAGCCGTGGTGGGAAGGCCTCGACGACCGTGTGCCGGCGTTCGACTGGAAGGGCCGCCCGTACGATCCGGCCAACGGCCCGGCCGCACATCCGAATGCGCGCTTCACCGTGTCCGCGTCGCAGTGCCCGTCGTACTCGGAACGCGCCGAGGATCCGCAGGGCGTGCCGATCTCGGCGATCGTCTTCGGCGGCCGGCGCGCCTCGCTGGTGCCGCTGGTGTTCCAGGCGCGCGACTGGACCCACGGCGTGCAGGTCGGCGCCGCGATGGCCTCGGAAACCACGGCCGCTGCCACCGGCCAGGTCGGCGTGGTGCGCCGCGATCCGATGGCGATGAAGCCCTTCTGCGGCTACAACTTCGGCGACTACTTCGCGCACTGGCTGTCGTTCGACACCGCCGACGCGAAGCTCCCGAAGATCTTCCACGTCAACTGGTTCCGCAAGGGCGACGACGGCAGGTTCCTGTGGCCGGGCTTCGGCGACAACATGCGCGTGCTGGAGTGGATCATCGGCCGCGTGACCGGCAAGGCGGACGCGGTGGAAACCCCGATCGGCCTGCTGCCCGATGCCTCCGCGCTGAACCTGGAAGGCCTCGACATGCCGGTCGGCACGCTGGACACCCTGCTGGCAGTCGACGAAGCCGGCTGGGCTGCCGAACACGCGGACGTGCAGGCGCAGTACGCGGTCTATGGCGACCGCCTGCCGGAGGCGCTGCGCGGCTGATCGCGTAACCGGTCCAGGTGTATCGAAAGGCCTTCCCTCGCGGGAAGGCCTTTTTCGTGGGGCTTTCGCAACGATGGGCCTGCGGCCGCACCCCACCCTGCGTACGCGACAGCGTGGCGACCTCGGGAGTCCGGGTGCAGTCGTGCGGTCAGCGAGGGAGCAGGCCCATCCGGCGGCGCATGCTGCAGGGCGCGCAACGAGCGGGGCCGATGAAGACACCTGACATCCCGTTCCGTGCGACCCAAAAAACTACGGCCCCTTTCGGGGCCGTAGTGGTCTTACGTCACAGCGCGTGGATCAGAAGCGCTGCTGGTACTTCATGTACACGAAGCGACCGATGTCGAAGCCACCGTAGTAGGCGAAGTTCGCGCTCGGCTGGGTGTACATCGGCGGGCCGTACTTCTCGAACACGTTGTTCGCACCAATGGCGATCGTCGCATTCCACGGAGCCTGCCAGCGGACCTGCATGTCGTGGAACGTCGTCGAACCATTCACGTGGCGGCGGCGCAGCGCGCTTGCCGGCGAGCCGTCCGCATTCAGCAGGCCAGTCGGAGCGTACTGGATCTGGTTGCACTCCGGCTGCGGGTTGTTGTCCGCGGCGTTGAAGAACGTGCAGCCCTCCGCCATGCTCGAGTAATAGCGCGCGGTCCAGCTTGCTCCGAAATCACCGTACTGCCAGCTGAGCCCAAGGTTCGAACGCAGGCGGAAGCTGGAGGTGACACCGACCGAGGACAGCGGCTTGCGCGGGTCGTTGGTGCTGACCAGCGCATCGTACGCGGTGTAGGTGGAGTTCGAGTTGACCGTGAAGTTGCCGTAGTCACCGGCATCCCAGCGGTAGGTCAGGTCGATGTCATACCCTTCGGCCTTGCGGAAGCCGGCGTTGCGGCCGCCGAAGTTCATGAAGTTGATGTAGCCATCGGTTCCATCACGCGTGAACAGCTGCGGCGAGCAGCGGCTGGTGATGCCCTGGATGTAGCAGTCGTTGAGGATGGTGGTCGGCGAGTCGGCAACGATGGTGTCGGCGATACGGATCTTCCACCAGTCGACGGACGCGTTGAAGCCTTCCAGGAAGCCCGGGCTCCAGACGAAGCCGATGGTCTGCGACTTCGACAGTTCCGGGGTCAGCAGCGGGTTGCTGCCAGAGGTGAAGGCCACCGGGGTCTGCGAGTTCGGCTGTGCCACCGGCGAGAAACCCTGACCCAGCTGGCGGTAGCTGTTGGCCAGCGCGCCCATGGCCGCGACGCAGTTGGCGCGGGTGGTGGCGTTGTTGGCCGAACTGCCGAAGTTGGTGTCGCAGGGATCGGTGAAGAACGAGAAGGTCTGCGAGCCGCCACCGTACAGATCCGAGATGGTCGGAGCGCGGAAGCCGTCGGCGACCGTGGCACGCAGCATCAGCGACTCGATCGGCTTCCAGCGCAGGCCGAACTTGTTGTTGGTGGTGTCACCGAAGCTATCGAACTCGGAGTAGCGGGTGGCCGCGGTCAGGGTCAGCTCTTCCGCGAACGGCAGGCCGGACAGCAGCGGGGCCTCGAGCTCGAGGTAGACCTCGTCCACGCGGTAGCCGCCACCGGTCGGGCCAGCCGCCAGGTTGGTCGAGCCGCCCGTCTGTGCCAGCGCGTCGGGCGAGAACATGCCGGTTTCCTTGCGGCTTTCCACGCCGACCGCGAAGCCCAGGTCGCCGCCCGGCAGGGTCACGATGGAGCCGGCCAGGTTGGCCGAGAAGATCTGCGTCTCGGTCTCACCGGTGCTGTGCTCTTCCTGGAACAGGAAGCGCTGCAGTGCGTCGTTGCCCGTCAGGCCGCCCACACCGGTATCACCGTAATGCAGGAAGGGATTCCACGGCACGCAGCCGGTGTCGACCGCGCCCGGCGCGCCGCAGACGACCTGGCCCTGGGCATTCATGAAGGAAGGACCCACCGCGCGCGAAACGTTGGCGAGGTTGAGGTTGCCGAACGATGCCTGGGTCAGCTTGCTCTGGCTGTTGAGGTAGCCGACGTCCCAGTCGAAGATGCGGTCGCCGATCTCGAAGTAACCCTCGAAGGTGCCGCTGAAGCGGTACTGGTTGAAGTCCGACGAGGTGGAGCGCGGCACTTCCCAGGTCCGGCGCCACCAGTTGCCGATGTTCTGCCCGATCGGGTTGAAGTAGCTGTCGGCGTCCATCGGGGTGCCGAACGAGGCCGCCTGCATCGGGTAGCCGGCGATCAGGCGATCGGTTTCGCGGTTGAAATACGCCAGGTTGGTGCGGAAGCGGATGGTGTCGGTGATGTCATAGCTGCCGTCGACGAAGAGCGACTTCGTCTGCAACGGCGTGTGCACGTCCATCTGGTCGTTGGTGTTCGTCTTGTGCTCGGTGGAGGTCGAGTCGACGTTCTGGTTGATGTAGTCGGCCGGATTCCGCGGATCGCCACCTTCGCGCAGGATGACGCGGGTCACCGGATTCGCGCTGTTCGCGGTCGGCGGGTTGAACGTCACGTTCGGGAACAGGCCGCGCTGGCTGTAGCTGGGCGTGAAGCCGCCGTACTGACCTGCGGTGGTCCAGCCCTCGTTCCAGCGACGGTCGGTGCGGGTGTAGGCACTGAACCAGCGATCCTGGCCTGCGACCACGTCTTCCTTGCGCCAGTCACCGGTCACGGTCAGCGAACCGCGGTCACCGGCGAAGCCCAGGGTGAAGTCACCGTTGGTGATCGCGCCGTCGCCCTGGCTGTACTGGCCGTAGTAGACGTTGGCTTCCGCTCCTTCGAAGTTGGTGCGGGTGATGATGTTGATGACGCCGGCCATCGCGTCGGAGCCGTAGATCGACGAGGCGCCGTCCTTCAGCACTTCGATGCGCTCGATGGCCGAGGCCGGGATGGCGGCGATGTCCTGCAGGCCGCTGGTCGAGATGCCCAGGCGCTTGCCGTTGAGCAGGATCAGAGTGCGGGACGCACCGAGGTTGCGCAGGCTGATGTAGCTGCCGCCCACGTTCTCACCCGACGACAGCGGTGCTGCGCGGCTGATCGGCGGAGCGCCGACGGCGCTGATGTTCTGCAGGATGTCCGCGACGGACTGGAAGCCCTGGCGCTGGATTTCCTCACGGGTCACGAAGGTCACCGGCTGGGCGGTTTCCACGTCCACCTGGCGGATACGCGAGCCGGTGACCTGGATGCGGTCCAGCGTGGTCGCCTGCTGGCCTTCCTGGGCGAAGGCGACGCCCGTGCCGGCGGCGGCGGTGGTGCCCGCAACGAGCGCGAAGGTGATCGCGTCGCGGAGCTTGTTGGTCTTCAACATCATCTCTCTCTCCAAGTGTGTCTTGGGAAATTCCCATGGGAACCCGCCAGTGGTGTCAACCGAGACGCCAAATCCGGCAAGGCCGGGCCCGATACTAGACCCCCTTGGAGAGAAATTAAAGTGTCGTTAACAAATGGGGTGGATTGCGTAACCTCGCCGTGATAGGCGCGTCGAGAGGCGCCCGACGCAAGCGCTGATCAGGAGGGTGGCGCAGAGGACGCCACAGGGGTCGGTTGCTGCGCGAAGTCCGCGGCGGTGTGCAAACCGTCGCGGCGGGCGGATACGTCGTCGATCCCGGAACGGCCGAAGGCCGTGCACGCAGTAGGGGTTCCAACGGCGCCCGGGAGCAATCCACACCCTGGTAGGTGAGCCATGGCCCCACGGTCACGTCGCTTCAGGAAAAGGAGGAGTCCGCCTCATCCGCTGCGCGGTGACGCAGCTTTCCAGGTGCCAGGCTCCGGCCAGAAGGCCGCGCGAGGGCAGGTGTCAGAGATCCTGCTCGTAGCGGACGTAGGGCACGGTGCCCTCGTCCTCGCCATTCTCGCCGCGCAGGGCGAACGGATTGCGGCCGCGGGTGACGATGTTGTCGGCACCGACCGTGAGCTGGCCGCTCCAGGGCGTGCGCCAGGTCAGGCCGACACCGAGGCCTTCCCAGCGCGGCTGGCCGGGGCTGTCGATCACCTGGCCGATGATGCTGGCACCGAAGCGGCCGTAGCCACCGCCCACGGTCAGCGACTTGCTGTCCCAGCGGTCGGCGAGGTCAAGCGGCGCCTGCGCATAGGGAATCAGGCGCGCCTTGGCGACGGTGCCGGCGATCGACACATATCCCTGGTCGCTGATGTTCTTCTGCGCGAAGACCGTGAGGTCGTTGGAATCGAAGTCGCTGCTGCCGGCACCGGCGCGGCCGGACGTCAGCCAGGCCGGCAGGTGACCGCGGGTCTCGCCGACGCTTACACCGATCCGGCTGCCATCACGGCTGAGCGCCGCACTGGCAACGCCGCGACGGGCGTCCTCGGCGTCGCCGTCGAGATCGAGCGAGGCGAGCGCACAGTTGTTGGCCAGCGTGCCCAGTGCATGCGTCATCGCACCGCGGTAGTCGCAGAGCAGGCCCAGCGAATCGCCGGTATCGAGACCGAAGGCGGCGTCGAGGCGATTACCGCCGAAGCGCCAGCGTGCACCGGCCTGCGCACCACCTTCTTCGGTGGGCTCGAGCACCAGCAGGGCTTCGAGGCGGCCGCTGGTGTTGTTCCAGATCGGCAGGACGGCCTGCTGTTCCGAGGCGGCCGCGCGGCTCTGCGCGTGCACATCCGCTGCCACGCCAAGGGCGAGCAGGGCGGAAAGTGCAAGCGGAGCAAGGCGCAGCAGCATGATCAGATCGACTCTGGCAAGAGCCGGTAGTTCCCGGTATCGGGATCCGACTGTATTTCGTTTATGTTTATTTAACAATCCCCGGCGCCGCAGCCGGCCACCTATTGCAGGCGGTCGGGTGCCGCCATTGGAACCGGCGCATCGGTGAACAGCGCGTCAACCTCGGCGGGATCGAACGTATAGCTCTGGCCGCAGAATTCGCAGCGCACTTCGGCGTGGCCATGTTGCGTGGTTGCGGCCATCGCCTCCTCATGGCCGAGCGACATCAGCACGCCCTCCACGCGCTCGCGCGAGCAGGAACAGCCGAATGCCAGCGCCCGGCCCCCAAGCGGCTGGGCCTCCTCTTCGGCAAACAGGCGGCGCAACAACTGCTCGCTGGTCCATGCCTGCAGTTCGTCCTCGCGCAGGGTGTCGAACAGCGCATTGGCGCGGTTCCAGCCGTCATCGTCGCCACTGTCGCCGGGCAGTTTCTGCAACATGAGTCCGGCACAGCTGTGGTCGGTCGTGGTCAGCAGCAGGCGGGTGGGCAACTGCTCGGATTGCCGGAAATAGGTCTCGAATGCTTCGGCGAGGCCCGCAGCGGCCATCCCGACCAGTCCCTGGTAACGGGTGGGGTCGCGCCCGGGACCGGGGTTCTCGATGGTGATCGCCATGACCGCATCGTCGCCGGCCAGCCGGCGCAGATCGGGGCCGGCGGCCTGCGCCGCGGCCGGGTCGAAGTGGGCGAGGCCACGCAGGGTGCCCTGCGCCGTGCATTCGGCGAACAGCGCGCGCATCGGGCCTTCGCCACGCAGCTGGACCGACAGCCTGCCGTCCACCTTCGCATGCGCGGTGAACAGTGCGCAGGCCGCAACCGCTTCGCCCAGCGTGCCGCCCACCGCGGCGGGGTAGGCCTCGCTGGCGGCGATCCGCTGCCAGGTCTCATGGAGATGGACGCGCACGCCGCGCACACCGGCATGGGGGAGCAGGAAACGGTCGAGGCGATCGGTGTCGGCGGGCAGGGTCATGGAAGGTCCGTAGGGCGCGATGTGCCGGATAATGCCGCGGTCGACATCACGGCGGCAGCAGACCCCCCGATCTGGGGGCAACGGGAGCGGCATGCAAGCACGGCGGAACAGGGTCAGCGGGACACACGATCGCCCCCGGAAGCGACGCAGCCTCTGGCGCTGGTTGTGGAAGCTGCCACTGCTGCTGCTCGTGCTGAGCGTGCTGCAGGTGCTCGTGCTGCGGGTGGTCGATCCGCCGTTCTCCGCGTACATGGCCGCGCGCCAGATTGCCGTCTGGACCGGCAACGGGCCGGAGCGCATCGCTTACGAGTGGCGCGACTGGGATGCGATCGCACCGGCGCTGCCACTGGCGGTGATCGCATCCGAAGACCAGAACTTCGCCCGTCATCGCGGCTTCGACTTCGATGCCATCGAGAAGGCGCGTGCCCACAACGCGCGTGGCGGGCGCACGCGTGGCGCCAGCACGATCAGCCAGCAGGTGGCGCGCAACCTGTTCCTGTGGAGCGGCCGCAGCTGGGTGCGCAAGGGGCTGGAAGCCTGGTACACGGTGCTGATCGAACTGCTGTGGCCCAAGCAGCGCATCCTGGAGATGTACGTCAACATCGCCGAGTTCGGCGATGGCGTCTATGGCGCCCAGGCGGCAGCGCAGCGGTTCTATCGCCGCGACGCGTCGGCGCTGGATTGGCAGCAGAGCGCGCGGCTGGCGGCGGTGCTGCCGAGCCCGCGCCGCTACAGCGTGACGCGGCCCGGGCCGTACGTGCAGCGGCGCACGCAGGCGATCCAGCGGCAGATGCGCCAGATCGGCGGCGAGGCGCATCTGCGCCAGCTGCAGTAGTGGCGTCCGATCGCAGCGGCGTACGGCCGCGGGCGCTGACATATATATACGGCCGTGCTTCGAACCGCTTTCCACCGCACTGGCGCGCAACCGCCGGTGCCAGCCGCTAGCATGCGCGGCATGAGCCATGACCGCCTGACCATCGTCGTTGCCGCCTTCAACGAAGCCGACGCGCTGCCCGTGCTGCACGGGCGGATCCTCGACGTCCTCGACGCCCTGCGCGTCGATGGGATCGATGGCAGCGTGCTGTACGTCGATGACGGCAGCCGCGACCGCACCTGGCCGGTGCTGCAGGAACTCGCCACCGCCGATGCACGCGTCGCGCTGGTGCGGCTGTCGCGCAACTTCGGCAAGGAAGCCGCGTTGACCGCCGGCCTGGACCTGGTCGAGGAGGGCGCCGCGGTGATCCTCGATGCCGATGGCCAGGACCCGCCGGAACTGATTCCCGGGTTCGTCGCGCTGTGGCGCGAGGGCTATGACGATGTCTACGGCACCCGCACCGAGCGCGAAGGCGAGACCTGGCTCAAGCGTGCATCGGCACACCTTTTCTACCGGGTGATGCTGCGGCTGTCGAAGACTCCGATCCCGGTCGATACCGGCGACTTCCGCCTGTTGTCGCCACGGGCGCTGGCGGCATTGCGGCAGCTGCGCGAGCGCCACCGTTTCATGAAGGGCCTGTTCGGCTGGGTGGGTTTCAACCGCATCGCGGTGCCGTACCAGCGCGATGCGCGGCTGGCCGGGCGCAGCAAGTTCAACTTCTGGCGGCTGTGGAACTTCGCGCTGGAGGGGGTGACCAGCTTTTCCACGGCTCCGCTGCGGCTGGCCACCTATATCGGCCTGGGCACCGCGCTGCTGGCCTTCCTGTACGCGCTGTGGATCATCATCAAGGCGCTGATCTGGCGCGATCCGGTCGCCGGCTGGCCGACGATGATGGCGGTGATCCTGTTCCTGGGTGGCATGCAGCTGATCGCGCTCGGCCTGATCGGCGAATACCTGGGCCGGCTGTACGAGGAGTCGAAACAGCGACCCCTCTATCTCGTGGACACCTGGCTTCCGGCACGCGGGGTATGCTGCCCGTCCGTGTCGACGATGGAGGTGGAACGCCATGCGTACCGTGCGGCAGGTGCTGGAATCGAAGAACCCTGAGGTGCATGCGGTCGGTCCCGACGCACCGGTGATCGACGCGCTCCGGCTGATGGCCGAACACGGGATCGGGTCCGTGCTGGTGCTCGATGGAGAGAATCGCCTGGTCGGGATCGTTTCCGAGCGCGACTACGCCCGCAAGGTGGTGCTGACCGGTCGCACGTCGCAGCAGACACCGGTGCGCGACATCATGGTCGACACCGTGACCACCATCGGCCCCGACGACACCGTTGCGCACTGCATGCAGCTGATGACCGACGGCCGCTTCCGCCATCTGCCGGTACTGGAGGACGGGCGGATCGTCGGCATCGTATCGATCGGCGACCTGGTCAAAGCGGTCATCGAGGACCAGCAGGTGGAGCTGGACCAGTTGCAGCGCTATATCGCGTCGTAGGGCGCTATGACGTGCGCGGCATCGCGTCGTAGGCGATATGGCGTGGGCGGCGCGCCGCGCCGCGGGTCCCGCCCTGGCGGGGCCAACGGATGATCCCGGTCCTGCGGATCAGCGCGCGTACTCGCCACCGCAGTCGCTGTCCTCGCCGGGGCCGAGTTCCAGCGTGGCCAGCAACGCGGCCGGCGGTGCGATCGAACCCAGTGCCAGCGCGATCGCGCCACGCAGGCCTAGACGGGCGAGGTCGGGGCGGAAGCTCGGGTCGGAGAAGGTGCCGCCAATCACCAGTGGCGAGCGCAGGCTGAGCAGGCTGCGGTCCTTCGGCCGCGGACGCAGCAGCAGGTCGAGTTCCTCGCCGTCGAGGTCGATGGTGCCCTCGCCGATGATCAGCGTGTCGGTGGTATCGAAGGCCAGCGCGTTGGCCGACATCACGCCATCGGCCACCGCGAAATCGGCGAACGCGCAGCGGATCGGGATCTTGCGGTCGTTCGTGAAGAGAAATCCCAGTGCCTCGGCGATGTCGATGCCGGCCAGTTCCACCAGCAGGGCGCTGACCTCGCCCTTGCCCATGCCCACCGCCAGTTCGCCATCCGAACTGCCGAGCATCGCCGCGATCGAATTGCCGGTGCCGGCCAGCCTGGCATGGCCACCGATGCGGCCCACCGCATCGCCGGCGAGCGCGGAATCCGGGAACAGGCTGCCGAGGTTGAGGCCGCGCACATCGGCATCGAGCGTGGTGCGGATCGGTGCCTCGCGGGCGTCCATGCGCACGGTCGAGCGGATGTCGCCGTCGGCCACGCCGAAGTTCAGTGGCTCGAGCCGGAGCAGGCCGTTCTCGAGGAAGAGGTGCGCATCCATGTCGTCGAGCGGCAGGTCGGCTTCTATGCGCTGCGCACGCAGGCGCACGTCGGCATCCATGGCGTTGAGCTTGTCGAGTTCGTAGGGGGTGTCTGGAATCAGCCGCCCGTCGTCGGCGGCTTCCGCTTCCTGTTCGGGGCTCGGGGTCTCGCCGGCGCCGGACTCCGGTGCGGCGCCCAGGAAACCCGCGAGGTCGTCGAGGTCGAGCAGCTTCGACACGAGGTCGGCCTTGAAGAAGTTGCGTTCGCCCCCGGTCTCCACCGTGACCGAGCCGGCCAGGTCGCTGTCGCCGACCTTGCCGCTGAAGTCGCGGTAGTGCCAGCTGGTGCCTTCGCGCCGCAACTGGCCATCGACGGAATACGGAGGCGTCGGCGGCATCGCCAGCCCGAGCAGCGGATACAGGTGTTCGAGGTTCTGGCCCGCCAGCGCCATCTGGAAGCCGAAGTTCTCGAACTGGAATGCATCCACCAGCGAGCCGCGCGCGTGTGCGCGGGTGGCACCGGCACGCGCATGCAGGTCGAAGCGGTAGGGACTGTCGGCGTCCTGCAGGTCCAGCGGGGACTGCGCGGTGCCCTCGAGCTCGAACTCGGCGGCGCGCCAGCGGCCCTCGCCGGTGATCGCGACCGGCGGTGCGGCATCGCCCTCACCCGGGGTCTCGCTGGCCACCTGCACGTCCACCTCGGTCTCGCCTTCCGGGTCCAGGAACAGCAGGTTGCCGTCGTCGATCCACAACCGCTGCAGCTGGATCGGATTGCCGCCATCGCCGTCGCCCGCGAACGCATTCCAGTTGCCCTCGCGGTCGGGGCCGATCTCCAGGCGCACCTGCGGACGCTGCAGGCGGATCTCGGGGATCCGCACCTGGCCACGCAGCAGTGGCAGGATCTCGATGGACAACTGCAGCCGGTCGGCGGCGGCCATGCGCGCATCTTCCGACCAGTCCGCGTTGCCGAGCTCGAGCGCATCGGCGCGGATGGTGGTCACCCGGCCCAGGTCGACGTCGAGATCGCCGCCGATCGTGAAGCTGCGTCCGGTGCGCGCTTCGACTGCGCGCTCCACCGGCCCCTTGAACCAGTTCCAGTCCCACAGCAGCAACAGCACCAGCAACCCGACTGCGGCCACCGCCAGCGCGGTGCGCCATGGATGGTCGGCAATGGTGTCGAACCGGCGACGTGAGCGTGCGGAGGGCGGAACGGGCGCCTCGGACATGGGGGCTTCGCCTTGCGGGTTCCCGCCACCTTCGGCGCGCCGGTATCAAACCATGGTGAATGCGTTGCTGGCCGTTCAGCGCTCAGCCGGTGGCGTTGTCCGCGTCGACCGTATCGGAGGCGGCCTGTTCCTCGCAGCGCAAAGTGCGCCCGTTGTCCTGCGACAGTTCGACGTAATCGGCGCCAACGATGAAGCGCAGGCCGACATCCGACCAGGTGGGGGGCTGGCTCTTGTCCATCGCGCCCAGCTGCACCACGCGGCCATCGCTCATCGCGATGCGGGCGAATCGGCGGTTCTCGATCAGGTCGACGCGGTTGCCGCCATCGCAGAGATACGTCGCATCCACCGGGCCGATCGGCGGTTTCGCGCCGTCCTGCTCGAAAGCCTCGCTGACGGGCGTGGCGGGGGTCGGGGCCGGGTCCTGGCCGCATGCGGCAAGCAGCAGGCAGGTGGTGAGGGCAGCAGCGGTTCGCATGGCGGAACTCCGTTGAAACGATACGGTCAGGCTACGCGTGCGCGGGTCAGCGTGGCGTCACCACCTGCGCCATGACCGCGATGTAGTGGCACACGCTGCCCGCGATGCAGAACAGGTGCCAGATCGCGTGCGAGTAGGGGATCGATTCGCGATGGTAGAAGATTGTGCCCAGGGTATAGAACAGCCCGCCCGCGATCAGCCAGCCGAAAGTCCAGCCATCCAGCGCCGCGAGCACCGGCTTGATCGCCACGATCACCAGCCAGCCCATGGCCACGTAGATCAGCGTCGACAGGCGCTTGAAGCGGCCTGTGTAGAACAGCTTGAACACCACCCCGGCAAACGCCAGCGTCCAGATCGCCGTGAACAGGGTCCAGCCCAATGGTCCGCGCAGCCCGATCAGGGTGAATGGCGTGTAGGTACCGGCGATCAGCAGGTAGATCGCGCAGTGGTCGAACACCTTGAGCCGGCCCTTGAGCACCGGGTGGTGGAACGCGTGGTAGAGCGTGGAGGCGAGGTACAGCATCAGCAGGCTGACGCCGAAGACGATCGCGGCGCCGAGCTGCCAGGCGTCGCCGTACAGTGCGGCCAGGGTGATCAGCACCGCGCCGGCGGCAAGCGCGGCGGCGGCGCCGAGCCCATGGGTCAGCGCGCTGGCGAGTTCCTCGCGCTTCTGTCGCAGGCTCATGGTGGTGGTGCTCATTGCGGCCCCGGGGGAAAGGTCCGGGGCGCATTAGACCATACGCGTGCGTGCTGTCAGTGGGCAGCGCGAACGGATGGCAATGGAGCGAACGCGATTGCCGCGGGCCCGGTCAGGTGGTTCCGGCGGTATGCGCGTGCTCGCGGGTCGCGGCGAATCGCACGTCCGGCCAGCGTTCCTGCGCAAGCTGCAGGTTGACCCGCGTCGGGGCGAGGTAGACGAGTTCGCCGGCGGCATCGATGCCGAGGTTGGGCGCGTTCTTCTCGCGGAATTCCTCGAACTTCTTCGGGTTGTCGCAATGCACCCAGCGCGTGGTCACCACCCCGACCGGTTCGAAGATCGCATCGACGCCGTACTCGTCCTTGAGCCGGTACGCGGCGACGTCGAACTGCAGCACGCCGACCGCGCCGAGGATCAGGTCGTTGCTCATCAGCGGGCGGAAGAACTGGGTGGCGCCTTCCTCCGACAGCTGCGCCAGGCCCTTCTGCAACTGCTTGAGCTTGAGCGGGTCGCGCAGGCGCGCGCGGCGGAACAGTTCCGGGGCGAAGTTGGGGATGCCGGTGAATGCCAGCGTCTCGCCCTCGGTGAACGTGTCACCGATCGAGATCGTGCCGTGGTTGTGGATGCCGATGACGTCGCCGGGGTATGCCTCGGCGGCGATCTCGCGGTCCGAGGCCATGAAGGTCAGCGCGTTGGCGAGCTTCACTTCCTTGCCAGTACGCGGATGGAATGCCTTCATGCCCGCCTCGAAACGCCCGGAACACACGCGCATGAACGCCACCCGGTCACGGTGCTGCGGGTCCATGTTGGCCTGGATCTTGAACACGAACCCGGTGAGCTTTGGTTCCTGCGGGGCGACGTCGCGGGTGGTGGTCGAGCGGGTCTGCGGCGACGGCGCATGCTCGACGAAGAAGTCCAGCAGCGGTTGCACGCCGAAGTTGTTGACGCCGGACCCGAAGAACACCGGGGTCTGGCGTCCGGCGAGGTATTCGGCCTTGTCGAACGGATGGCTGGCGCCCTGCACCAGTTCGAGTTCCTCGCGCAGGTCGGCCAGCATCTTCTCGCCGATCTTCTCGACCAGGCCGGGTGCGTCCAGCGACGGGAAGATGGTGGAATCCTGGCGGGTGAAGTTGCGGCCGGGCTCGTACAGGTGGACCTCGCCAGTCAGCAGGTGGACCACGCCCTTCAGGCGCTGACCCATGCCGATCGGCCAGGTCACCGGCGCGCACTGGATGCCGAGCACGGTTTCCACTTCGTCCAGCAGTTCGATCGGGTCCTTGCCCTCGCGATCGAGCTTGTTGATGAAGGTCATGATCGGGGTGTCGCGCAGGCGGCACACCTCCATCAGCTTGATGGTGCGCTCCTCCACGCCCTTGGCGACGTCGATCACCATCAACGCCGAGTCCACCGCCGTGAGCACGCGGTAGGTGTCCTCGCCGAAGTCGGCGTGGCCGGGGGTGTCGAGCAGGTTGACGATCTTGCCTTCGTACGGGAACTGCATCACCGACGAGGTCACCGAGATGCCGCGCTCCTTCTCCAACGCCATCCAGTCGGAGGTGGCGTGGCGGGTGGTCTTGCGCGACTTGACCGAGCCGGCCATCTGGATCGCACCGCCGAACAGCAGCAGCTTCTCGGTGAGCGTGGTCTTGCCGGCGTCGGGATGCGAGATGATCGCGAACGTACGGCGGCGGGCGGATTCTGCGGAAACGTCAGGCATGCGGGAATGCACGCGCTGCGTGCGGCAGGGTCAGGGGGCTGGCGATTATACGCGGCGCCGGGCCACCTATAATCCGGGGCCCGCGCGGCGCGCGTCATGCAGTCAGGGCGATGGATCAGCCGCAACCTCGGGCGCACCTGCAGTTGTCGAAAACCGGAGGCCCGCCGTTCAACGGTTCGGTGGGATACGTCAACGACCGCGTCGCGCCGCTGTTGCGCGCGTGTGGCTGGCGGGTGCAGGCGTTCGTGCCGCCCCGCCCGCGGCTGCGCGCCGCGCAGGAATCCATGGTGCCGATGGGCCTGGCGCGTGCGCTGGCCGACCAGGCGTCGGGGCCCACGCCGCTGCTCGCCGTGCACGACGGCGCCGGGGTTTCCCTCCGCGGACCGTCCAGGCAATGGGCGTCGCACCATCTGGTGCTCTACCACGGGCTCGCATACGGCACCGGTGCATGGATCGGCAACGAGGCCATCGATGTCCATTGCGCGAATTCCCCCTATCTCGCACGTAGCTTGCGCGCGTTGTTCGCGACCCCGGACTGGCAGGGACGTCGGGTGCTCGACCCCGCCGGGTTCACGCGGGTGGTCGATGCCCCGATGCCGGTGCCGTGCGTGTCCACGCCGGCGGGCGAGCCGGGCTTCCCCATGGGGTCGGACGTGCCGTTGGCGGTGCGTCGCGCCGTGGATGCCGGTGTTGTCGTCGGGCATGCGCTGCAGCCCGGCAAGCAGGACCTGATGGCCACGGTCGGCATCCTGTACGCCCTCAACGACATCGCACGCAGGCGCGGTGGCACGCGGGTGATGCTGGCGATCTCCGAACAGTCGCTGCCGCCCGCGCACCAGGCCTCGATCGACGCGATGCTGGCCGGGTCGGGGCTGCGCTGCGCCGACCTGTTCCTGCCGGTGCCGCACCTGCACCAGCGCGCGGTGTTCGAACTGTTCGGCATTGCCCGGTTCGGGTTGGCCTACAACCTGTTCCCGGAGCCGTTCGGCTTCTACGTGCTGGAGTCGGTGCACGCCGGTTGCCCGGTCTACACCAATGGCGTCGGCAACAACCGCTTCCTGCTGCCCGACGGGCACGGCATCACGGTGATCGAGGATGCCGGAATGGCGGCCGATGCCAGCGGCCAGGTGTCGCCCGCGGCCTTTGTGCCGGTGGCCGAAGCCATCCTGGAGGGGCTTCGGGAACCGCAGGCGGTCAGCGCGGCATGCGCGCAGGCGCGGGCATTCATCGACGCCCACTGGTCACCGGCGGCGTTCGAGGCAGGCTTCATGACCGCCGTGGAACGCGCGCTGCAACCGCCGCCGCCGCCGGTGGACTTCGAAGCCCTGGAGGTGCAGATCGGGCCGCTGGTGCGCGGTATCGACCGGGCCTCCGGTGTGGTCCGGGGCGACTATGCCAACCGCATCCTCGACCACCGCGAGCTGGCGCTGGTGCAGGAGCTGGCCGGACGCCCGGCAGCGGCGCTCGATGCCGCCGACATGCAGCGGCTGGAAACCGAACACCGCCTGTTCGAGGAGGGCGTACTCGCCCTCGGCCTGCCGGAAGCTACGGCTGGAAGCGCAGGATCCCCTGCGGGCCGAACATCCGGAACGGGATCGATTCCAGCCTGAGCCCACGGTTGACCTGCACCACGAAATGCAGGTGCGGACCGCTGGACAGCCCGGTGTTGCCCGATCGACCGATAGGGGTGCCGCGGCGCACCCGCTCGCCCGGGCGCACCAGCACGCCGCCCGCGTCGAGGTGGGCGTACAGCGCCATGCTGCCGTCATCGTGCAGCACCCGCACGAAATTGGCGCGCGTCACGGCTTCGTGGTCGCCGGGCGCGGCGTCCTCGAAACCGGCCTCGGCATGCATGACGGTGCCGTCGCGCGCGGCCAGCACCACGGTGCCGACCGGGGCGGCGAAGTCCACCGCGTGGCGGTTCTGCGCATCGGAATGGCTGTAGCGGCCCCCCCAGCCCTGTTCGACACGCAGCGCTCGCGTGTCCAGCGGATAGGCGTACTCGACGTCGCGCGGGCGTGCACCCGGATGCCCGGGCACCGCGGTGAGCGACAGCTGCGCGGCGGCACCGTAGCCGGCGATCCGCGTCAGCAGGACTTCGGTGCGCGCCGGCACCGTGGCGCGCGCGGGCAGCGCCGGCATTGCCTGCGGCGCGGGGCCGGTTGCGCGCAGCAGCACCTCGATCGGCCCGTCCAGCAGGTTCTGCACCCAGGTCAGCGATTCGCCGTCGGCCTGTTCCATGCGCAGGCGCGCAATCGCCGCGGGTGCACTGTCGGCGGTACGTCGCGGGCTGCGGGCATCCGGTGCCGGCCGGTCGGCGTAGTGCGGCGTGCCGTCGGCATCGGTCCAGCGCCACACTTCGCCGGCGCTGGCGTCGGTCGCCGCGGCGAACAGCGCGGCCGCGGCAAGCAGCGCGAGGGCGGGGGAAGACATCGTCGACCTACTGCGCGCAGGCGGGATCGAGGTCGAGCGCGCGGATCACCTCGCCGAGGTCGAACGCCGCCAGTGCGCGGTCATCGTGCACCGCGTACAGCACGCCGGCGTGGAAGCGCGGGGTGGCCGCGGCGTGCAGTGCGATGCCGTCGGTGTTCGCCGTGACCTCGCCACGGAAGCTGCCGCGCGGCGCCAGGGTGGTGCGGTCGAACAGGTGGAAGCCGGTGTGCGGCATGGTCTGGTCCACCGCCAGCCAGTAGCCGGCATCGAGGCCGCAATCCCACAGCGCCACGCCCTCGGCCTCGCCGGAAAAGGTGCCGCCGGGCAGGCTGCGGCCGGTGTAGTCACCATCGAAGCCGTACTCGTGCAGTGTCGAGCCCTGGCGGGTGTCCTCGTCGGCGATCAGCAGCCGCTGCTGCGCCGGATCGCCGGCGATCGACTCCACCATGTGCAGCACGCCATCCCCATGGGTGGCGCCGAATGCGCCGAGATGCGTCGTGCGCACGCCGTCGGCGTCGGCCTCGATGCGGTAGCGGCGCACGCGCTGGTCGAGTTCTTCCGCGGGTGGAACCGTGCGGTGGTCCGCGCCATGCATGAAGCTGTCGGTGACGAAGCCCTCCAGCACGCCGGGCGCGATTTCATGCACCCAGATGCCGTAGGGGCTACGCAACTCGTCCTCGCCGAAGCTTGCGAGATGGGTGAGCCGGGGCAGCTGCAGGACCTGCACGCGCGGCGCGTCGCGTTCGGTCACCAGCACCAGGTCACCGAAAACCGCGATGCCATTCGGGCGCTCGAACTGGCCGGGCCCGCGTCCGCGGCCGCCGGATTCGCCAGCGTGCGCTCCGGTGTCGCCGTCGAAGATCACCAGCCGGTGCGAGGACTTGCCGGTGGCGATGACCTTCGTGGCGCCATCCGCATCCACCCAGGTGGCCAGGGAGTCGAGCTCGTCCGCGGGGCGCGGCGTCGCCACGAACGCTTCGCGGACCACCACCGCTGCCGACGGCGCCACCTGGGGCCGCCCGGCTGATCCCCGCGCGTCGTGCTGCAGGCTTGCGCAGCCGGCGATGCAAAGCGGCAGGACGACGAGGAATGCGACGCGGGACGGAATCATCCGCCGATTATGGCGGAGACGCCCATGCGGGCGATGCCCTGCATGCGGCGGTGGGCGTTCGCCACGAAGCGCCCCACCGCCGGACTCGACGCTCAGCACTCGATGACATTGACCGCGAGGCCGCCGCGCGAGGTTTCCTTGTACTTGTCGTGCATGTCGCGGCCGGTGTCGCGCATGGTCCTGATGACCTTGTCGAGGCTGACCTTGTGCTTGCCATCGCCGCGCTTGGCCATGCGCACGGCATTGATCGCCTTGACCGCGCCCATCGCGTTGCGCTCGATGCACGGGATCTGCACCAAGCCGCCGATCGGGTCGCAGGTCAGCCCGAGGTTGTGTTCCATGCCGATCTCGGCGGCGTTCTCGATCTGGCTGGAGCTTGCGCCCAGCGCCGCCGCCAGCCCGGCTGCCGCCATCGAGCAGGCCACGCCGACCTCGCCCTGGCAGCCGACTTCGGCGCCGGAGATCGACGCGTTCTCCTTGTAGAGGATGCCGATCGCCGCGGCGGTGAGCAGGAAATCGAACACCCCCTGTTCGTTGGCATTCGGACAGAAGCGGTCGTAGTAATGCAGCACCGCCGGGATGATGCCGGCCGCGCCATTGGTCGGTGCGGTCACCACGCGGCCGCCGGCGGCGTTTTCCTCGTTGACCGCCAGCGCGTAGAGATTCACCCAGTCCAGCGTGGTGAGTGGATCGCGCATCGCCGCTTCCGGCTGGCTCGACAGCTCGCGGTACAGCGCCGGTGCGCGGCGCGACACGTGCAGGCCACCGGGCAGCACGCCGTCCTGGCCGATGCCGCGCGCAACGCAGTCCTGCATCGCCCGCCACAGGCTGCGCAGGCCGTCCTCGATCTCCGCCTGGCTGCGCCAGCACAGCTCGTTCTCCATCATCAGCCGCGCGATCGACAGCCCGGTCTCGCGGCTGCGTGCAAGCAGTTCGTCGCCGCTGGAGAACGGGTGCGGGACCGCGGTCTCGTCGGCCACGATGCGGTCTTCCGCCGCCTCGTCCTGGTTGACCACGAAGCCGCCGCCGACCGAGTAGTAGTCGCGGGTGGCGATCAGCTGGTCGGCGCCGTCGAAGGCCGAGAAGCGCATGCCATTGGTGTGGAACGGCAGCTTCTGGCGCTTGTTCATCACCAGGTCGCGCTTCTCGTCGAACTCGATCGCGTGCAGGCCCTGCAGGAGGATGCGCCGCTCGCCGCGGATGCGTTCGAGCGCCGCCGGGATGACGTCGGGGTCGATGCGGTCGGGCCAGTGGCCCTCCAGGCCCATCAGCACGGCCTTGTCGGTGCCATGCCCGCGACCGGTGAGCGCCAGCGAGCCGAACACCTCGGCGCGCACCCGCGCCACCTGGTCCAGGCGCCCCGGCTCCACCAGCCACTTCTCGACGAAGCGTGCGGCGGCGCGCATCGGCCCGACGGTATGGGAGGAACTCGGCCCGATGCCGATCTTGTAGAGGTCGAACGTGCTGACGGCCATGGGCGCTATTCTACGCGGCCCTTGTTGAACCCCGCCGTCCGGGCCGCGCAACGCCATGTCCCAGCCAACGCCTGCGCTGCAGCTGTTCCAGCGCGACCACTGTCCGTTGTGCGACCAGGCGCTGGACGTGCTGGCGCAGGCCCGTGTCCCGGACTTCGAGACCGTGTGGATCGACGATGACGAGGCGCTGGAGGCCCGTTACGGCATCCGCGTGCCGGTGCTGCGATCAGCCGATGGCCGTGAACTCGACTGGCCGTTCGACGTGGCGGCCGTGGTGGCGTTCATCGGATCCCCGTCGGGGCCCTGATCCCGCGATAGGCAGCCGGTCAACCGGCTGGCGCGGGCGAATCCAACGGGCCTTCCGGCGCGGTCTCGTCGCTGAAGCGCGCCGTGCGCGAGGCGAAGGCTTCCGCCTCGATGCGCAGTTCGACGCTGTCGCCGATCATCGCGGGCCACGCGTCGATGCCGAAGTCGGCACGGCTGAGGGTGGCGGTGGCGGAGAACCCGGCGGTGCGCCGGAACGGCGGCATCGGGTGGCGCTTGAGCGCGTTCATGCGTACCTGCAGGGCCAGTGGCCGGGTCACGCCGCGCAGGGTCAGCTGCCCGTGCACGATGGCCTCGTCCCCGGCGACCGGCTCCACGCGGGTGGAGATGAAGTGCGCTTCCGGGGTACGCGTGGCATCCAGCAGGTTGGCCGCGGCCACCGCCCGGTTCCAGGCCGTATCGCCGAAATCGAGCCGCTGCAGTGGCACCCGCGCCTCCAGGCGCGCCTGGCGCCAGTCGGTGGGATCGAACGCAAGCACGCCGGTGCTGCCCGAGGCCGTGCCGATGGCCTTCGAATAGCCGGCGTGGTCGACCGCCACCATCACCCGCGTGTGCACCGGATCGAGCGCGAAGCGCTCGGCGGCCGCGGCCATGGGGGAGAGCAGGGCCAGCAGGAAAACGAGCGGAGCCAGGCGCAGGGGCATCGCGGCAGTCTACGGCGGGCGGCCACGCCGTATGTGCAGGCGCCGCGACCAATAGCTTGATCGCCGTCACATCGCGCCTTGCACGGGCAGACGGGCATTGCGACGATGGCCGTCCGCCGGGGAGGCGGAGCAGGGGAAACATCCGATATGCGCACGGCGCTGTTGACGGTGCTGCTGTGGCTGGGCACCTGTGCCCTGGCCGCCGCCGCGCTGCCGGAAACGCCGCGTTTCCGCCCGGTCGGCGCGCAGGAAGGGTTGCCGTCCAGCGACATCATGGGCATCGCCCGCGACCGCGCGGGTTTCGTCTGGATCGCCACCGGCGACGGCCTGGCGCGCTACGACGGCATGCAGATGAAGGTATGGCGGCATGATCCCGGCCGCGCCGGGTCGCTGGGCGACAACTTCATCCAGGCCGTACACGTCGATGCGCGCGACCGGGTCTGGGTCGCCACCGAGAAGGGCGGCCTTGCACGCTATGTCCGCGATGGCGACCGCTTCGAACCGCTCGACGACGGCGGCCTGATCAGCGATCCCAACATCCTGTCGCTGACCGATCGTGATGGCGAACTGTGGTTCGGGGCGATGGACGGTGCGCTCTACCGCTGGTCGGACAGCGCCGGGCTGACGCGCTTCGCACCCGACGACGATGCGCCCGATGGCCTGACCTCGCAGCCGATCCTGGACCTGGACGTCGATCCGCAGGGCCGGGTGTGGGCGGCGACCTTCGGCGGGGTCGTCGTGGCCGACGGCAATGGCGCGCGCCGTGTCGCGCTGCCGGGCGCGGTGCCCTATCCGCGCGTGTACACCGCGCGCTGGATGGGCGAGGCGCTGTGGGTCGGCACCGCGGAGGGCACCTTCGTGATGGACGCCGATGGCAGCTGGAGCCGACCGGCCTGGAGTTCGATGTTCGAGGCGCCCAACGCCGCGGTGAGCTTCGCCCGCGATGACGACGGCGCGCTGTGGATCGGCTCGCAACGGCGGCTGTGGCGGGTACCGGCGAACGGCGTGCCACGGCCGGTGGAGACCGGTGCGCCGGTGCAGGACCGCGGGATCATGCAGATCCTGCGCCAGGACGATGGCGCGGTGTGGGTACCGCTGCCCGGCATCGGCCTTGGGTATCTGCGCTCCGACTGGCGCCAGGTGGCGCAGTTCGATACCCGCGACGGCCTGCTGCCCACGCTGTACACGGCGCTGGCGCCGGCGCACGACGGTGGCATCTGGCTGGGCAGTGCTGCCGGTGTGCAGTGGCTGTCGGCGGCCGGCGAGGTGGAGGCGTTCGAGGAGCCACTCGACAGTCAGCTGCGCATGCACCGGGTGGCGGCACTGGCCGAGACCGCCAGTGGCGTGCTCTGGATCGGCGTGCGCCCCGGGCTGCTGCGGGTGGGCGCGCAGGGGTCCGTCGATTTCTGGGGCCCCGACAGCCCGCAGGATGCCGCGACCGGGCGCATCACCGACCAGGTCCAGATTGCGCCGGATGGCACGTTGTGGACCGCGGCGCGGCAGGGCGGCCTGCAGCAGCGGGATGCCGACTCCGGGCGGGTGCTGCGCGAAATCCCGGCCGACGACCGTGGTGACCACGAGGCCATGGGGTTCGATGCCGAGGGCCGGCTGTGGACCGCGGGCGATTACGGCCTTGCGGTGTTCGACCCGGAGAGCGGCCGCCTCGAGCCGCGGATCGCCACCGGCGGGCGCACGGTCGTCGCGTTCGCGTTCGACGGTGCCGACACCCTGTGGCTGCAGAGCATCGAGGGCCTCGACCGCTACCGCCGCATCGACGGTCGCTGGACCTTCGACGACCGCGTCGATGCGGGTCGCGGCATGCCGCCCCTGTCGGCGTCCGCGCTGCGCATCGACGCACGCGGGCGGGTATGGGTATCGACCACGCGCGGCCTGTACCGCTGGGATCCCGCGGCGGGGCGCATGCGCCATCTGGGTGTCGGCCTGGGCTTCCGCAACCAGGAGTTCGTCTACCGCGCGCTGGCGCTGACCACCGATGGCGTGCTCGCCGGCGCCACCGGCGATGCCGGCGTGGTGCTGATCGACACCAGTGCCGACGCCGATCCGCCCGTGGTGCCGGCGCTGGAACTCGACAGCTTCGCGGTACGCGAGGATGGCGAATGGCGCGAGCGGCCCGGGCATGGTGCCGCGGTGCTGGCACCGGGACGCAGCGAACTGCGCATCAGCGCGCGACTGCTGGCGTTCGACGACCCCCAGAACAACCGCTACTGGTCGAAGTTGGAGGGGGTCGACCGCGACTGGCAGGAGCAGGGTGCATCCGGCGACCGCGTGCTGGTAGGGCTCGCGCCCGCCCGCTACACGCTGCATCTGCGCGCGGCCGATGCGCACGGCTCGGTGGCCGAACGCAGCGTCGAAGTGCTGGTGCAGCCGCCCTGGTGGCGCACCCCCGTGGCACTGGTGGCGTGGGTGCTGCTGGCGCTGGCGCTGGTGGCGGCGCTGGCTGCCGGCTACCGCGCGCGCCTGCGCCGGCGCCACGCATGGCAGCTGGCCGAGCGCGAGCGCGCACTGGCCGAGCAGGCCTCGGTGGCCAAGAGCCGCTTCCTGGCAACGCTCGGCCACGAGGTGCGTACGCCGATGACCGGCGTACTGGGCATGAGCGAGCTGCTGCTCGATTCCCCGCTGCAGCCTCAGCAGCGCCGTTACGCGCAATCGATCCGCCATGCCGGCGAGCACCTGATGCGCCTGCTCAACGACGCGCTGGATCTTGCCCGCATCGAGGCAGGTCGCCTGGAGCTGGACCCGCGGCCGTTCGACCCGCGCGCGCTGCTGCAGGATGTCGCCGGATTGATGGCGCCGCTGGCGGGGCAGCGTGGCCTCGGGTTCGTGGAGGAAGTCGACCCGGCGCTGCCGCGCTGGCTGGTGGGCGACGCGATGCGGGTGCGGCAGATCCTGCTCAACCTGCTCGGCAACGCCATCAAGTTCACCGAGCGCGGCCATGTCGGGCTCGCGGTGGCGTACACGGATGGCGACGTGCGCTTCGAGATCCGCGACACCGGCCCCGGCCTCAATGATGCGCAGCGCGACCGCCTGTTCCGCCGCTTCGAGCAGGCCGACGGCGCGCGCACGGCCGCGCGCTACGGCGGCAGCGGGCTGGGCCTGGCGATCTGCCAGGAGCTGGCGGCGGAAATGCGCGGGCGCATCACCGTCGACAGCACGCCCGGCGAGGGCACCTGTTTCCGCGTGTGGCTGCCGCTGCCGGCTGCGACCGCCGGACCCGAGGAGGTCGCGGTGCCTGCGGAGGCGTCCGCGGCGCCAGCCGGGCTCGATGTGCTGCTGGTGGAGGACGACCCCACCGTGGCGGAGGTGATTGCCGGCCTGCTGCGCGCACAGGGACATGCGGTGGTGCATGCCGGGCACGGGCTGGCGGCGCTGGTCGCCTTGCGCGCGCAGCCGATGGACGTGGCGCTCGTTGATCTCGACCTGCCCGGCATCGATGGCATCGCGGTGGCCGGGCAGTTGCGCGCGCAGTCGCCGGGCATCGCGCTGGTGGCCATCACCGCGCGCGCCGATGCCGATGCGGAGCCTGCGGCACGGGCCGCCGGCGTCGACGGCTTCCTCCGCAAGCCGCTGACAGGCAGGATGCTCGCCGATGCGCTGCGCGAAGCCTGCGCGCGCCGCCTGGAGGATCCGCTCGAATGAGCCTGTTGTACGCCCCGGCGCGCTGGTTGCGCCGGTCGGCGGTGGTGCTGGTCCTGGCGCTGCTGTCGGCAGTGGCCGCGGCCAGCCCGCATCCGGAGAACCTGCGCCTGCGCCAGATCGGCGTGGCCGAAGGCCTGCCGTCGAACCGCGTCAACGCGCTGCTGCAGGATCCGGCCGGCTATCTGTGGATCGGCACCGGCGACGGCCTGGCGCGCTACGACGGCACTGCCATGCAGGTGCTGCGGATGGAGGACGGCCTGCCGGCGAACTTCATCTGGTCGCTGGCCTGGCGCGCGGACGGCACCCTGTGGATCGGCACCCGTCACAACGGCCTGGTGGTGCACGACCCGGTGCGTGGCGACATGCGTCGTATCGACCGCAGCACGCTGCCGGGCCTGGGCGGCAACGACATCTGGGCGCTCGATACCCATGAGCCCGACGCGGTGTGGATCGGCACCGCCGATGCCGGCCTGCACCGTCTGCGTGATGACGGCAGCATCGAGCGCTGGATGCCCGAGCCCGGCAACCCGCGCAGCCTCCCGCACGCCGGCGTGGTGCGCCTGGAACGCGACCCGCAGGGCCGGCTCTGGGTGGCGACGCTGGGTGGGCTGGCGCGCTGGACCGGCGACGGCTTCGAGCGCGTCGACGGCGTTCTTCCCACCAGCATCCGCTTCGACCGCGACGGCGTGCTGTGGGTGGGTGCCGCCGAGGGCGCGCACGTGCTCGATCCCGACGGGGCGCTGCGCCCCGCGCCGGTCGCGGCGCCCGACCCGCGGCTGCGCCCGATCCAGCTGCTGGTGCAGGACCAGCGCGGCGCGCACTGGGTGGACGTGGCGGCCGGGCTGGGCCATGTCGACCACGGTGAATCACACGAGGTGCCGCTGTACAGCCCGCTGGCGCAGGACCGGGTGCGGCCACAGTGGACGATGGGCATCGAGGACCGCGAGGGCGGCATCTGGCTGGCCAGCCACACCCATGGGCTGTGGTACCACCCGGCCGGATGGAGCCTGTTCTCCGCGCGCACCCTGCGGCCCGGGCAGCCGGGCGGCATCCACAACTCGCACGTGCGCGGCATCGCGGCATCCTCCGACGGCCCGATCTGGCTGGTCGGCAGCGGCGGTGCGCTGGAGTCGCTGGACCTGCGCAGCGGCCGCCTGCGCAAGCACCTGCACGACGTGGCGGACGGCCGCCTGCTGGACTGCGTGCACGAGGACCGCCATGGCCAGGTGTGGATCGGTTCGCGCCGCGGACTGGCGCGCTACACGCCGTCCACCGGCGCGCTGCAGCGCTGGGCCGATGCCGACGGCCTGGCCGGCGAGTCGGGCTCGGTGGTGCGTTTCGCCGAGAGCGCGCAGGGGCTGTGGATGCTGTTCGATAACGGCGTGATCCAGCTGCGCGACCGCGACGGCCACACCCTGGACATCCACCAGCCCGGTGGCGGCGGGCTGGAGTCGGGAGAGAACGTCTACGACCTGGCGATCGGCCCCGACGGCGCGCCATGGCTGGCCACCGCGCGCGCGTTGCGGCATCTGCGGGACGGCCAGTGGCGACAGGTCGACGGCGCCCCGGTCGGCGGCTGGACCGCGCTGCGCTGGGATGCCCGGGCCGGCCAGGTGCTGGCCGCGGGGGCCGGCAACGTCGCCGTCTTCGACTGGCGCGACGGCCGCCTGCAGCCGCACGCGCGCGTCGGCACTGCCGAGGGTCTGCCGCAGGTGGCCTTCAGCGGCGTGGTGCGCGATCCCGGCGGGGTGCTGTGGCTGTCGAGTTCGCGCGGGCTGTGGCGGGTGGATCCGGGCACCGCGGCAGTGCGCGCCTACGGCATCGACGACGGCCTGCCGAGCCAGGATTTCCCCACGCCACTGTTTGCCGACCCGCACAGCGGCCGGGTACTCGCGGGTTCGCCCGACGGGCTGGTGGACTTCGATCCGCTGCAGGTGGTGCCGGCCACCGACGAGCCGCGCGTGCTGGTCGAGGAGATCGGCCTGCGCGGGCAGGCGCCGATCCAGCGGATGTCGCACGCACCGTTCATGATCGGCCACGACGACCGCGAACTGCAGGTGCGGGTGCGGCTGATGTCGTTCCGCAACCCGGGCGCGCACCGCTATGCGTTCCGCCTCGATGGCGAGGACGCCGGCTGGGTGGAGAGCGCCACCGGCGAGCGCGCGTTCTCGCAGCTTGCGCCCGGCAGCTACACGCTGTGGGTGCGCTCGCGCAACGAGGAGGGCGTGTGGTCGACACCGCAGGCGCTGCGTTTCGAGGTCACCCCGCCGTGGTGGCGCACGCTGGCCGCGCAACTGCTGTTTTCCGCGCTTGCGCTGGCCGCGGTGTGGTGGATCGCGTGGAGCTACCGCCGCCGCCTGCGCCGCCGCCATGCCTGGCAGCTCGCCGAGCACAAGCGCGAAGTGGCCGAACAGGCCTCGCTGGCCAAGACCCATTTCCTGGCCACCCTCGGCCACGAGGTGCGCACGCCGATGACCGGCGTGCTCGGCATGAGCGAGCTGCTGCTGGGCACGCCGCTCGACGAGCGCCAGCAGCGCTATGCCGAATCGATCCGCGATGCCGGCGAACACCTGCTGCGGCTGGTCAACGATGCGCTCGATCTCGCGCGCATCGAGGCGGGCAAGCTCAAGCTCGACATGCGTCCGTTCGACCTGCGGGCGCTGCTCGACGAGACGCTGTCGCTGATGGCCCCGGTGGCGCACCAGCGTGGGCTCGAGTTCCGCGAACGCATCGCCGGGGACCTGCCCGCCTGGGTCTCGGGCGACGTGGTGCGGGTGCGCCAGATCCTGCTCAACCTGCTGGCCAACGCGATCAAGTTCACCGAGCACGGCCATGTGGAACTGAGCGCGGAACCGGCCGGCGAGGGGCAGGTGCGCTTCGTCGTCGGCGACAGTGGCCCCGGGCTCAACCGCGAGCAGCGCGAGCGCCTGTTCCGGCGCTTCGAGCAGGCCGAGGGCGCGCGCACGTCCGCGCGCTATGGCGGCAGCGGCCTCGGGCTTGCGATCTGCCAGGAGCTGGCCGCGGAAATGGGCGGGCGCATCGATGTCGACAGTGCGCCCGGCCAGGGCACGCGTTTCGCGGTGGAGCTGCCGCTGCCGGAGGTGCGCCCGCCGTCGGCGGAGGCGTCCGTGGACCCGGCGCCGCGCCCGCCCGGCACGCTGTTCCTGCTGCTGGTGGAGGACGACCCGACGGTGGCCGAGGTCATCAGCGGGCTGCTGCAGGCGCAGGGCCATCGGGTGATGCATGTCGCGCACGGGCTGGCGGCGCTGGTGTCGCTGGCGACGGCCGAGGTCGATGCCGCGCTGCTCGACCTCGACCTGCCCGGCATCGACGGGCTGGCGCTGGCACGGCAGATGCGCGCGCAGGGCTTCGGGCGGCCGCTGATCGCGATCACCGCACGCGCCGACGCCGACGCCGAACCGCTGGCGATGCAGGCGGGCTTCGACGGCTTCCTGCGCAAGCCGCTGACCGGCGGCATCCTCGCCGATGCACTGGCGAAGTGGGTGCAGCCGCCGGCGCCGGTCGACGATGCACACGGCCGGCCGCCGGCCGACGAGAGCCACTAACGCGACCGCGTGCACGCGGGCTTGGCACCGCGTGCACGCCGGACATGCCCGAATGCGCCCATGAGCGCATTCAGCGGCGACCTGGTCGTCCTCACGCCGGAAGGCCTGTACTGCCCGCCGGGTGATTTCCATATCGATCCCTGGCGGCCGGTGCCGCGCGCGGTGATCACCCACGGCCATGGCGACCATGCGCGGGCCGGCATGGGCGAATACCACTGCAGCACCGGCTCGCTGCCGATCCTGCGCTGGCGCTTGGGCGAGCAGTGCTACCACGTGCATGCGCATGGCGAGCCGTTCGTGATCGGCGACGCGCGGGTGTCGCTGCATCCCGCCGGGCACGTGCTGGGTTCGGTGCAGGTGCGCATCGAGGCCCGGGGCGAGGTCTGGGTGGCCTCGGGCGACTACAAGCGCCAGCCCGACCCCACCTGCGCCCCGTTCGAGGTCGTGCCCTGCGACGTCTTCATCACCGAGGCGACCTTCGGCCTGCCGGTGTACCGCTGGCCGCACACCCCCGACGTGGCCGCCGATATCGTCGACTGGCGCAGGCGCTGCGAGGCGCGTGGCGAGGCGGCGGTGCTGTTCTGCTACGCGCTGGGCAAGGCGCAGCGCGTGCTGGCCGAGATCGCTGCGCATGAGGACCGCCCGGTGCTGCTGCACGGGGCGATCGCCACCGGCGTGCAGGTGTATCGCGATGCCGGCGTCGCGCTGCCGGACACCCGCGCCGTGGCCGAGGAGGAGAAAGGCCGCGATTTCGCCGGCGAGCTGGTGCTGGCACCCCCGTCGGCCGCCGGCAGTGCGTGGATGCGCCGTTTCCGCCGCGCGCAGACCGGGTTCGCGTCGGGGTGGATGCGCATCCGCGGCAACCGCCGCCGCCGCAACGTCGACCGTGGTTTCGTGGTCTCCGACCACGCCGACTGGCCGGACCTCGTGCGCACCGTGCGCGAGACCGGCGCGCGGCGGGTGATCGCGACCCATGGCGATACCCACGCCATCGTGCGCGCGCTGTGCGAGGAGGGCATCGAGGCCGAGGCCTTCCGCACCGGGTACGGCGATGAGGACTGAGCGCCGCTGCAGCGTGCAGGCACGGAGGGCCGGCACATGAAACGCTTCGCCGCGCTCTACACCGAGCTCGACCGCAGCACCGCGACGCTCGACAAGCGCGCGGCGCTGGTGGCGTACTTCCGCGAGGCACCGCCGCGCGATGCCGCGTGGGCGCTGTACCTGTTGAGCGGCGGCAAGGTGGCAGGGCCGAAGCGGCGCATCGCCGGCACCCGCGAGCTGCGCGAATGGATCGTGGCCGAATCCGGGCTGCCGGACTGGCTGGTCGACGCCAGCTACGACCAGGTCGGTGATCTCGCCGAGACCCTGGCACTGCTGATGGACGAGCCGGCCGAACCCGGCGACGACATCGGCCTGGCGGACTGGATCGAAGAGCGCCTGCTGCCGGTCGCCAACCGCGAGCCGGAGACGCGCCGTGCGGTGGTCACCGGCGCATGGCGCTCGCTGTGCTTCGACGAGCGCCTGGCGTTCAACAAGCTGCTGACCGGTGCACTGCGGGTCGGGGTGTCGCAGCGGCTGGTGCAGCAGGCGCTCGCCGGGATGAGCGGCATCGACATCGCGCTGATCGCCCAGCGCATGCTCGGCAACTGGGCGCCGACGCCGGCGTTCATGCGCGACCTGCTGTCGCCCGACGCGCTGCCCGCCGACCGCCAGCAACCGTACCCGTTCTTTCTGGCGTCGCCGCTGGAAAGCACGCTGCGTGCCGCGCCCGGCGACGAGGCCGGCATGGCGGAGGAGCCGGCGCCGGAGGCGCTGTCGCTGGCCGGTGATCCGGACGCGGTCGCCCGCGCGCTGGGTCCGATCGACGACTGGTTGCTGGAATGGAAGTGGGACGGCATCCGCCTGCAGCTGATCCATCGCGACGACGACGCCGCGCTGTGGTCGCGCGGCGAGGAGCGCCTGGATGGCCGCTTCCCGGAGATCGAAGCGGCGGCGGCAACGCTGCCGCGCCACTGCGTGATCGATGGCGAACTGCTGGCCTGGGGCGATGCCGACGTGCCGATGCCGTTCACCGTGCTGCAAAAGCGCATCCAGCGGCTGAAGCCCGGCGCGAAGACGCTGGCCGATGCGCCTGTGCGGGTACGCGCCTACGACCTGCTCGAACTCGATGGCGAGGACCTGCGCGAGCGGCCGCTGCGCGAACGCCGTGCCCTGCTGGAAGTGCTGCTGGCATCGCATGGCGATCCGCGCATCACCGTCTCGCCGCGGGCCGAGGTGCGCGACTGGGTCGAAGCCGCGGCGCTGCGCGAAGGCGCGCGCGAGCGCGGCGTCGAGGGGCTGATGCTCAAGCGGCTGGAGTCGCCATACCAGGCCGGGCGGCGTCGCGGCGACTGGTGGAAATGGAAGATCGATCCGCTGACCGTGGATGCGGTGCTGCTGTACGCGCAGTCCGGCCACGGCCGCCGCAGCACGCTGTACACCGACTACACCTTCGGGCTGTGGGATGGCGAGGTGCTGGTGCCGGTGGCCAAGGCGTATTCCGGGCTCGACGACCGCGAGATCCTGCAGCTCGACCGCTGGATCCGCGCCAATACGCTGGAACGCTTCGGCCCGGTGCGCTCGGTGACCGCCCACCATGTCTTCGAGCTGGGCTTCGAGGCGGTCAACCGCAGCAGCCGCCACAAGTCCGGGATCGCGGTGCGCTTCCCGCGCATCCTGCGCTGGCGCCACGACAAGCCGGTGGCCGAGGCCGACCGCCTCGAGACCCTGAAGGCGCTGGCGCGGTGAGCCGCGCACGCGTGGCCGGGCGCCGCGAGGCGCAGGCACGGCTGTCGGCATGGTTCACCGCACAGGGCTGGAAGCCGGCAGCGTTCCAGCGCGAGGTCTGGCGGCGTTACCTCGCCGGCGAGTCCGGCCTGCTGCACACGCCCACCGGCAGCGGCAAGACCCTGGCCGCGTTCGGCGGGCCGTTGCTGGAAGCGCTGGCCGCCTTGCCTTCGTCTGCTTCCGTCGAGGCCGGCGCGGATGGTGATGGCGCCGATGCCGCGCACCCTGCCGGAACGGGTGCCGGGCATGCGGGCGCCGCTGCCGCGTCGAGGGGTGGCGATGGTCGCGGCCAGGGCCGCCTCCGGAGTGCGCTTGGAGCGCGCGTGCCGTCGGTTGCGGGCGGCGCCCGCAAGCGCGTCTCCGGGCCGGTTCGCACCCGTGCACCTGCAGCCGCAAAGCGCACGCCGCATCTGCAGGTGCTGTGGATCACGCCGCTGCGCGCGCTCGCCGCCGATACCCTGCGCGCGCTGCGGGTGGCGACGGAGGCCGTCGGCCTCGACTGGCAACTCGGCCTGCGCACCGGCGATGCCTCCGCGCGCGACCGGCGGCTTGCACGTGCCGGCAGGCTCGACCTGCTGGTGATCACCCCGGAATCGCTGTCGCTGCTGCTGAGCTATCCCGACACCGCGCCACAGCTGGCACGCCTGCGCTGCGTGATCGTCGACGAATGGCACGAGCTGCTGGGCAACAAGCGCGGCGTGCTGCTGCAGCTGGCGCTGGCGCGGTTGCGCGTGCTGAACCCCGCGCTGCGCACCTGGGGGCTGTCGGCCACGCTCGGCAACCTGCCGGAAGCGCGCGACGTGCTGCTGCCGCATGCGCCGGAGGCCGCACTCGTGAGCGGTGCGCGCCCGCGCGGTTTCGAGCTCGAGACGTTGATGCCGGCCGCCGACGAACGCTTCGCCTGGGCCGGCCACCTCGGCCTCGCGCAGCTGCCGCGCGTACTCGACACCCTGATGGCCGAGCGCACCAGCCTGCTGTTCGCCAACACCCGCTCGCAGGCCGAGCTCTGGCATCGCGCGCTGGCTTCGGTCTGGCCGGAGGCACCGGAAACGCTGGCCCTGCACCACGGCTCGCTGGACCCGGCATTGCGTGCCGCGGCCGAGCAGGGGCTGCGTGAGGGCCGCATCCGCTGCGTGGTGGCGACTTCCAGCCTCGATCTGGGCGTCGATTTCCCCGCGGTCGACCAGGTGCTGCAGATCGGCAGCCCGAAGGGCATCGCGCGGCTGCTGCAGCGCGCCGGGCGTGCGCGGCATCGGCCCGGCGAGAGCGGGCGCGTGGTCTGCGTGCCCACCCACGCGCTGGAGCTGGTGGAATACGCCGCGGCACGCGAGGCGGTTGCACGCGGCGCGATCGAGGCGCGGCCACCGCCGCGGCTGAGCCTGGACGTGCTCGCCCAGCACTGCGTCACCCTGGCACTCGGCGGCGGTTTCGATGCCGATGCGTTGTATGACGAAGTGCGCACCACGCATGCCTTCGCCGCACTCAGCCCGCCGATGTGGCAGGCGGTGCTCGAATTCATCGTGCAGGGCGGGCGCGCGCTGTCGAACTACCCGGATTTCCAGCGCGTGGTGCGCGGCGAGGACGGCCTGTACCGGGTCGAGGACCGGCGTATCGCGCTGCGCCACCGGCTGTCGATCGGCACCATCGCCAGCGACGGCGCGGTGGTGGTGCGCTTCCTGCGCGGCGGCGCGCTGGGGTCCGTCGAGGAGAGCTTCGTCGGCCGCCTGCGCCGTGGCGACCGCTTCCACTTCGCCGGCCGCTTGCTGGAACTGGTCAGGCTCGAGGACATGACCGCCTACGTGCGCAACGCATCGGGCGTGGGCGACGGCACGGTGCCGCGCTGGCTCGGCGGCAAGATGCCGTTGTCGAGCGAACTCGGCCGCGAGGTGGAGCGCGCCTTCACGGGCGCAGTGGCCGCGCCCGAGCTGGATGCGATCGCCGGCCTGCTGCAGCTGCAGGCGCGGCTGTCCGCTTTGCCCGGCCCCGATCGTTTGCTGGTGGAGTGGATACGCGCGCGTGGCGGTCGCTATCTCTTCGTGTATCCGTTCGCCGGGCGGCAGGTGCACGAAGGGCTCGCGGCGCTGCTGGCACTGCGATGGGGCAGGATGGCACCGGACAGTTTCGCCTTCTCGGTCAACGACTACGGCTTCGTGCTGTCGGCCGCGCGTGCCGAAGGCGTGGACGAGGCGCAGCTGCGCACGCTGCTCGATCCGGTGGCACTGGAGGACGACCTGCGCGAAAGCCTCAACCTCGGCGAACTCGCGCGTCGGCAGTTCCGCGAGATCGCACGCGTCGCCGGGCTGCTGCCGCCGTCATTGCCGGGGCGCGCGCCACGTTCGATGCGCCAGCTGCAGGCCTCGAGCGGCCTGCTGTTCGATGTGCTGCAGCGCTTCGACCCCGACCACATGCTGCTGGACCAGGCCGAGCGCGAGGTGTTCTCCGCGCAGCTGGAAGTGCGGCGCCTGCGCGAGACCCTGGACGACTGCGCAGGGCGCGACATCGTGCTGCGCACGCCGCGCTCGTTCACCCCGCTCTCTTTTCCGCTGTGGGCTGAAGCCGTGCGCGGTCGCCTGAGCACCGAGGACTGGCGTACCCGCGTGCAGCGTGCCGCCACGCAGCTGGAGCGCCGCCATGGCGGATGAGCGCGAGGTCCTCGTCGCCGGCGAGCCGGTGCAGCTGCATGCCGAGCGCGCGCTGTACTGGCCGCGCACCCGCACCCTGGTGATCGCCGACCTGCACCTGGGCAAGGCCGACCACTTCCGCCGTGCCGGCATCGCCTTGCCGGTCGGCGGCACCTCGCACGACCTCGAACGCCTCGATGCGCTGCTCGAACTGACCGGCGCCGAGCGCCTGCTGGTGCTGGGCGACCTGCTGCACGGGGAGGTCCCCGAAGCCCCGTGGCTCGCCCGCTGGTATGCGTTCCGCAACCGCTGGGCGACGCTGCAGGTGGACGTGGTGGCCGGCAACCACGACCGCGTGCTGCGCCGGCACCCGGAGCGCGCCGCTTCGATGGGCCTTGCGCTGCATGCGCCGTACCTGCACGAGCCGCCGTTCCTGTTCGTGCATGCCGCCGAGGACGCGCCGGCCGGTGGCGAGGGCTACGTGCTGGCCGGGCACCTGCACCCGGTGCTGCGCCTGCCGGGGCTGCCGCGGCTGCCGGTGTTCCGCTTCGCCGAGATCGGCATCCTGCCGGCGTTCACCACGTTCGCCGGCGGCATGCCATTCGATCCGGCACGCGATGAGCGCGTGTTCGTGTGCGCGCCCGGTGCACTGGTGGAGATGCCGGTGATGGCCTGAGCGCGGCGGCTGTCGCCTAGGGCCGACGTGGCCGCAGGCTCACCATCGCGATGCCACCGAGGATCATCGCCGAGGCCAGCAGCAGGCGTGCATCCAGCGATTCGCCCAGCAACAGGATGCCCGCGAGCGCCGCCGCCGGCGGTACCCCGAGTTGCACGCCGGCCGCACGCGCCGCGCCCAGTGATGGCAGCACCGCATACCACAGCGCGTAACCGAGCCCGGAGGTGACCGCGCCCGACAGCACCGCCAGTGCCACGCCGGCCGCGTCGGCGTGCACGCGGTCGGCGGACACCAGCAGCAGCGCCAGCCCGAGCGGCAGCGCACGCAGGAAATTGCCCGCGGTATCGGCCAGCGGATCGCGGCTGCCGCGGCCGCGCAGCGAATAACAGCCCCAGGCGACGCCGGCGGTGAGCATCAGCGCCGCACCCCACGGCGAGGGCGCGGACAGGCCGGGCATCAGCATCGCCACCAGGCCGACGACCGCCAGCCCGAAGCCGGCCCACTGGGCGATCGACAGCCGCTCGCCGGCCCATAGCGCGGCAGCGACCATCGTCGCCTGCACCGCGGCGAACAGCAGCAGGGTGCCGGTGGACACCGGCACGTACATGAAGGCGTAGGAGAACGCCGCGGCATACGCGAACAGCGCCAGTGCCGGGTCCCAGCTGCCGCCGGCCCGCGCTGCGGCGCCGGCGCGCCTGCGCACCAGCAACCACAACACCAGTGCGCCGGACCCCAGCCGGATCGCGGTGAAGCCGGCCGGGTCGATATGCGCGTCCTGCAGCGCCCAGCGGCACAGCAGCGAATTGCCGGCGAAGGCCGCCAGCACCGCCGTGGTCAGCACCACCAGGCGCAGCGGCGTCATCGGTGTGGCTGCCGGGCTTCAGCGTGCGCTGTGCGCGTGCACCGCCTCGACCAGCACCGCGACGTGTTCCGGGTCCATGTCCGGCGACATGCCGTGGCCGAGGTTGAACACGTGGCCGTCGCGCGAGCCGCCGTTGCCGTCGCGGTAGGCGTCCAACACGGTGGCCACCTCGCGGCGGATCGCCTCCGGGCTGCCATAGAGCACGCACGGATCGAGGTTGCCCTGCAGCGCGACCCGGCCGCCGGTGCGGCGTGCGGCTTCGTCCAGGCCGACCATCCAGTCCACGCCGACGCCATCGGTGCCGGTGGCGGCAAGCTCTTCCAGATACGCGGCGGTGCCCTTGCCGAACAGGATCAGCGGGGTGCGGTCGGCACCCTCGCCACGCTCGAGTTCACGCGCGATGCGCTCGAGATAGGGCAACGAGAACTCGCGGTACATTGCCGGGCTCAGCACGCCGCCCCAGGTGTCGAACACCTGCAGCGCCTGCGCGCCGGCGGCACGCTGTGCGGCGAGGTAGGCGATCACCGCATCGGTGTTCACCGACAGCAGCGCATGCAGCGCCTGGGGGTCGTTGAGCGCCATCGCCTTGATGCGCGAGAAGTTCTTGCTGCCGCCGCCCTCGACCATGTAGCAGGCCAGCGTCCACGGGCTGCCGGAGAAGCCGATCAGCGGCACGCTGCCGTCGAGCTCGCGGCGGATCACCCGCACCGCATCCATCACGTAGCGCAGCTCGGTTTCCATGTCCGGCACGCCGAGCGCGGCGATCGCCGCGGCGTCGCGCACCGGCTTGCGGAACTTGGGGCCCTCGCCGTCGACGAAGTACAGCTCCAGCCCCATCGCATCGGGGATGGTGAGGATGTCGGAGAACAGGATCGCCGCATCCAGCGGGAAGCGCCGCAGCGGCTGCAGGGTGACCTCGCAGGCGAGATCGGGGTTCTTGGCCATCGCCAGGAAGCTGCCGGCCTGCGCGCGGGTGGCGCGGTACTCGGGCAGGTAGCGGCCGGCCTGGCGCATCAGCCAGACGGGGGTGTGGTCGACGGGCTCGCGCCGGAGGGCGCGCAGGAAACGGTCGTTCTTCAGCGGTGCGGACAAGACGTGATCCTTGCAAGGCGCGGCGGCGCGAGGCCGCGGGGACTCAGCGCGGTGGTGGCGCGGTCGCGCCCTGGGCATAGACCAGCCGGAAGCCGCGCTTGAGCTGGGCGTCGCGCGCCTGCTCGAGCGCGCCCACCGCGCTGGTCTGGTCGAGGAACTGTTCGCGGCGCACCTGGCTGCGGCCGCCGATCTGGCCGGACTCGCGCACCAGCGTCCAGCCGCCCAGCAGGTCGGGCTGGAGCATCAGCTGGACGAAGCGCGGCGCTTCACGTCCTTCGGCGGGTTGTTGCAGCAGCAGGCGCATAGGCGGCCATTGTACGGGGCCGCGGGCGCCGGGAGCCGGGCCGGCGCGGCACGTCCGCGGGAACGCGCTGGTGGTTCAGTCTGCGCGCAGCACCGCCAGCACCGCGCTCTCCGGCACGTCCGGCAGCACCTCGGCGCGGCCGGCGCCACGCCAGACGATGAAACGCAGCCCGCCGGCCTGCGCCTTCTTGTCCAGACGCATGTGCGCGAGCAGCTGTTCGGGGTCGAGCCCGGGCGGCAGTGCCACCGGCAGGCCGAAGCGCTGCAGCAGCGCACGCAGTCGGTCGCCGTCGGCCGCCGGCGCCAGTCCCAGCGCTTCCGACAGCCGTGCCGCCAGCACCATGCCCACCGCGACGGCCTCGCCATGGTTGAGCCCGCCGTAGCCCTGTGCGGTCTCGATCGCATGGGCAAAGGTGTGGCCGAAGTTCAGCAGCGCGCGCTCGCCATGTTCGAACGGATCACGCGCGACGATCGCCGCCTTGTGCGCGCAACTGCGCGCGATGGCTTCGGCGAGTGCATCGTCGTCCATGGCCAGCAGTGCGTCAGCATGTTCTTCCAGCCAGCCCAGGAACGCGGCATCGCCGAGGGCGCCGTACTTCACCACTTCGGCCAGGCCCGCGCGCAGTTCGCGCGCCGGCAGCGACGCAAGCGTCGCGGTGTCGGCGATGACCGCGCGCGGCGGGTGGAAGGCGCCGACGAGGTTCTTGCCCTGCGGCAGATCGACCGCGGTCTTGCCGCCCACCGAGGAATCCACCATCGCCAGCAGCGAGGTGGGCAGCTGCACGCAGTCGATGCCACGCATCCAGCAGGCCGCGGCAAAGCCGGCGAGGTCGCCGACCACGCCACCGCCGAGTGCATAGACGCAGGCATCGCGACGCGCCCCCAGCGTCGCCAGTGCATCGATGGCGCCGGCGAAGCCGTCGAGGGTCTTGGAGGCCTCGCCCGCCGGCAGCACGAACTCGCCGATCGCGATGCCGGGGCGCGCCCGGCGCAGCGCGTCCGCCACCCGCGCGGCATAGCGCGGCGCGACCTGGCTGTCGCTGACCAGCAGGGCCTGGCCGCCACGCAGCGGGCCGGCCAGCAGGGTGCCGTCATCGAGCAGCCCGGGGCCGATATGGATGCGATAGGGCGCGGTACCGCCGACGTCGACGGTGCGGGGTGGGGAGGGCATGCGGACAGCTTCCGGTGAGGGTGGGGCGACGGCTGGGAATGGCGCGGATGCAACGCGCTGCCAGCGCTGGTCGAGCAGGCGTCCCAGCCGCGCGACCGCGACCGGGGGCGCGCAGCCGCCGGTGTCGAAGCGCAGGTCGGCGACCTCGCGGTACAGCGGCTCGCGCGCGGTCGTCAGCGTGCGCAGCACCTGTTCGCGGTCGCCGTTGGCCAGCAGCGGACGGGTGCGGTCGCGCGCCAGCCGTTGCAGCTGCTCGCCGGGTTCCACGTGCAGGTGCACGACGAACCCGCGCCCGGCCATCACGCGGCGGTTGTCGGGATCGAGCACGGCGCCGCCGCCGCTGGCCAGCAGGAGTCCTTCGCCTGCCAGCAGGTCCGCCAGCACCTCGCGCTCGCGCAGGCGGAAACCCGCCTCGCCCTCGCACTCGAAGATGGTGGGAATCGTCGCGCCGGTGCGCTGCTCGACTTCGCGATCGAGATCGACGAACGCCAGCCCGAAGCGGCCGGCGAGGCGGCGGCCGATCGAGGACTTGCCGGCACCCATCGGGCCGACCAGGACGAGGTTGGGAGCGGGGTTCATGAGCACGCCATGGTAGGGCCTGCCCCCGGCCACGGCATCCGCCTGCAATCTTCAATGCAATCAGGCGGTGATCCGCGGCGAGCGCCGCGCGTCCAGCCGCACCCGCAGGTCCGCGCGTGGGGGCAGGGTGCGCAGCGCCTGGCGGCTGACACGCTCGTAGTGCTGCACGAAGCGGTCGCACTGTGCGCGGTCCATGCCGGGGTGGGTCGGGTTACGCGCATGCGCGGCGCATTCCTGTTGCCAGCGCCAGTCCGGCACCACCTCGAAGCCGGGCGCCTGGAGCAGCAGCAGGCGGTCGATGCGCGACCACAGCGCCGGATAGTCGCGTGCGAGCGCGTCGTTGCAGTGGCGGCGCCAGAGTCCGTCCGGGTCCTCGTCGCGCTCCAGGGCGTTGACCGGCTGCACCAGCGCTTCGGGAGATTCCGCAGGTGTACCGAGGAACCAGCCCTCGAACACCACCAGGTCGGCGCGCGCGACGCGCTCCCACGCAGACTCGGGCAGGCGGCGGTCGGCGCGCTTGTCGAAGCGCGGGATCGACACATCCCGGCCCGCGCGCAACGCGTCCAGCGTGCGCAGGGCCAGCGCGATGTCGTGGGTGCCGGGCGGGCCGCGTGTGCACAGCAGCGGATGCACCTCGCGTGCAAGCGCCTCGCGCTGCGGGCGGTCGAGGTAGAAGTCGTCGATCGACACCACCGCGACGCGCACGCCGGCGGCGGGACCCGCCTGCGCGAGCTGCGCGGCCAGCGTGGACTTGCCGCTGCCCTGCAGGCCACTGATGCCGTAGATCCGCACGCTGTCGCGGCGCGCATCGGCGAGCACCGCGTCCACCAGGGCGGCGCTGAAGCCGGTGGCCGTGCGTTCCGGGGCGGCCGGATGCGTGGTCTGCGTCATCGGGCCACAATAGCCCGATGGACATCGACCCTCTCCACGCGGAAGCGCTGGCCACCTTCGACGTGCTGTTCGCCGAAGCCGCCCGCGCCGGCGAACCCGATCCCACCGCGATGGTGGTGGCCACTGCTGGCATCGACGCGCGCCCGTCGGCGCGCATGGTGCTGCTGAAGGCACACGACGCCCGCGGATTCGTGTTCTACACCCACCTCGATGGGCGCAAGGGCCGCGAGCTGCAGGAAAACCCGCGTGCCGCGCTGCTGTTCCACTGGCCGCGCGTGCGCCAGGGCGTGCAGGTGCGCATCGAGGGCGAGGTGGTTCTGGTCGACGACGCCGAAGCGGATGCGTATTTCGCCAGCCGCCCGCGTGGCAGCCAGGTCGGTGCCTGGGCATCGCTGCAGTCCGAACCGCTGGCGTCTGCGGAGGAGTTCGCGCAGCGGCTGGCCGATGTCGAAGCCGAGTTCGATGGCCGCGACGTCCCGCGCCCGCCGCGCTGGGGCGGGCTGCGCGTGCGCCCGGAACGCATCGAGTTCTGGTACGGCGCGCAGTTCCGGCTGCACGAACGCTGGCTGTATTCCTGCGACCCCACCGACGCGTGGTCGAAGCGGATGCTGTTTCCTTGAAGGGCCAGCCCGCCGGCCCGCAGCGCATCGTCTGCCTGACCGAGGAACCGACCGAGACGCTGTATGCGCTCGGCGCCCAGGACCGCATCGTCGGCATCAGCGGCTTCACCGTGCGCCCGCCGCAGGCGCGCCGCGAGAAGCCGAAGGTCAGCGCGTTCACCAGTGCCAAGGTGGAGGCGATCCTCGCGCTGAAGCCGGACCTCGCGATCGGCTTTTCCGACATCCAGGCCGATATCGCCGCCGAACTGGTGCGCCGCGGGGTCGAGGTGTGGATCGCCAACCATCGCAGCGTGGACGGCATCCTCGACTACATCCAGCGCCTGGGCGCGCTGGTCGGCCTGCCGGTGCAGGCGCGTGACTATGCCGACACCCTGCGCCGGGGCCTGGACACCATCGAGCGCCAGGCGGCAACGCTGGAACGGCGCCCGAAGGTCTACTTCGAGGAATGGGACGAGCCGATCATCACCGGCATCCGCTGGGTCGCCGAGCTGATCGGCATTGCCGGTGGCGATGACGTGTTCCCGGAGCTTTCGGTCGAGCCGCTGGCAAAGGCACGCATTCTCGCCAACGGCGATCCGGTGATCGCGCGCGCGCCGGACATCATCCTGGGCTCGTGGTGCGGCAAGAAGTTCCGGCCCGAACGCGTGGCCGCACGACCGGGCTGGGAGGCGATCCCGGCGGTGCGCGATGGCGAGCTGCACGAGATCAAGTCGCCACTGATCCTGCAGCCGGGTCCGGCGGCGCTGACCGACGGGATCGGCGAAATCGCGGCGATCATCGTGCGCTGGTCGCAGCGGCAGGCGCGGACGGGCAGCTGACGCGGGCTATCGCGCCCGTGCGCGGCTTGCGATGATGCGCGCCCTTCGAACACGGAGCGCGCGATGAACCAGGCAACCATGCAGGACCTCGGCCGGCTGCTGCTGCGGCTTGCGGTCGGCGTGCTGGTGCTGCTGCACGGACTGGCCAAGCTGCGCACGGGGGTACGCGGTATCGAGCGGATGGTGGAAGCGCACGGGCTGCCGGGCGAACTCGCCTGGCTGGTGCTGGTCGGCGAGATCGTGGCGCCCTTGATGCTCATCATCGGCCTGCACGCGCGCATCGGCGGCGTGCTGGTCGCGATCAACATGCTGGTGGCGATCTTCCTGGTGCACATGGGCGACCTCGGCCGAGTGAACTCGACTGGCGGCTGGGCGATCGAGCTGCAGCTGATGTTCCTCGCCGGCGCGGTGGCAGTGGCCCTGCTCGGCCCGGGACGGTTCTCGGCGAACCAGCGCTAGGTGCCTGTTCGCTCCGGAACTACCGGTAGACCTCGCGACTGAACTGCAGCCGCGTGACCTCGCCATCGGCGGTGTGGGTTTCGACCAGGAAGCGCAGCGTGTCCGGCGGGGTGACGCGGACGATGCCGATATGGTCGGTGAGTTCGCCGACGGCCACTTCGCGCAGCAGCACGTCGTGGCGCACGCCGCGCAGGTCGACCGCGCTGGCGCTCACCCGCGCCGGCACCGCGCGTTCGTCGGCGTCGTCGCCGCGGCGCACGCCAACCATCAGCAGCAGGTTGCGGGGCCCGCGTTCGATCCGGTATTCGCGTGCGGCCGCTTCGCTCAGTGCCGAGGTGGGCACCACGCTGGCGCGCACGCTGAGGTCGCCGTTGCGGGCGACGGCCGGCGGCTCGGGCGCGCCCTGACCCGCGGGCGGGGTCGGCGCTGCTCCGCAGGCGGCGAGCGCGACCACGCAGGCCAGCACGCCGGCCATGCCGGATACCCGGGACATCGCGGTCTCAGTCATTGGCGGCCGACAGTTCCTGCCCGCGCCGACGCGCCGCATCCACGGCATCCGCGACCAGCGTGCGCAGATCGCCGGCCTCGAAGGTCTCGAGTGCGGCCTGCGTGGTGCCATTGGGCGAGGTCACCCGCCGCCGCAGTTCGCCCGGCGCCTCCCCGGATTCGGCCAGCATGCGCGACGCGCCCAGCAGGGTCTGCTGCACCAGCAGGCGGGCGCTCGCGGCGGGCAGGCCCTGGGCGATCGCGGCCGCCTCCATCGCTTCGGCAAACAGGAACACATAGGCCGGGCCACTGCCCGAGACCGCCGTTACCGCGTCCATCAGCGCTTCGTCGTCGATCCATTCGGTGCGGCCGGTGGCGGCCAGCAGCGTCTCGGCCTGCGCGCGGCCGGCGCCATCGACGCGCCCGTTGGCGTACAGGCCGGTCATCCCGGCGCCCAGCAGCGACGGGGTGTTGGGCATCGCCCGCACGACCGCGGCCGTGCCGCCCAGCCAGCGTTCGATCTGCGCGGTGGTGATGCCGGCTGCAACCGAGACCACCAGCGGTGCGCGGCTGCGCGCGGCGTCCCCCAGGCCCTCGCAGACACCGCGAAGCACCTGCGGCTTCACCGCCATCACCCAGACGTCGGCGTCCGCCACCGCCGCGGTCGCCTCGGCGAACGTGCTCACGCCGAAATCGGTCTCCAGGCCGGCACGGGTGGCCTCGCCCGGATCCGCCACGCGGATCGACCCCGCAGCGACGCCGCCAGCCACCAGGCCACCGATCAGGCTGCGGGCCATGTTGCCGCCGCCGATAAAGGCGACCGTGTGCCCGTCGCGCGGGGTGGGTTCGGGTGTGTTGGCCATGGATATCCTCGGGTTCTTCAGTCTTTCGGCGGGCGCGGGCCGAACAGGGCGGTGCCCACGCGCACCAGGGTCGCGCCTTCGGCGATCGCCTGCTCGAGGTCGTCGCTCATGCCCATCGACAGGGTATCGATGCGGGGGTGGTTGGCCGCCAGCGCGTCGAACAGCGCCCGCATGCGCGCGAACGCGGGGCGGCGCTGCTCAGGGTCGGTGTGCGGGGTGGGGATCGCCATCAGGCCGCGCAACCGCAGCGCGGGTTCGCCGGCGATGGCCTCGGCCAGCGCGGGGATGTCGTCCGGGCGGCAGCCGTGCTTGCTGCCTTCGTCGTCGACATTGACCTGCACCAGCACGTCGAGCGGCCGGGCCGGGTCGCGCCACTGCGCCAGCGCGGCGACGAGCTTCGGGCGGTCCACGGTCTGCACCCAGTCGAACAGTTCCGCGGCGTGGCGCGCCTTGTTGGACTGCAGGTGGCCGATCAGATGCCATTCGATGCCCGTATCGCCGAGCGCCCCGATCTTGCCCGCGGCTTCCTGCACGTAGTTCTCGCCGAAGCCCGGGCGGTCGTCACCCAGGGCGCGTCGCAGCGCGGCCAGCGCCGCCACTTCGGCAGCGTCGCGGGTCTTGCTGACGGCCAGCAGCCGCGGCGGTGGCCGGCCGGCGGCGCGCGCGGCGTTGATGATCCTGTCTGCAACGCAGCGCAGGCGGTGTTCGTGATGGGGGTCTGGGGTCATCGCGGGGGCTTGCGGTGGGCGCGGGAAGCGTGCGCGCATCCGCTGGATTTACGGTGCGGTCCGGGCGCTATACTGCGCCGCAGGGGTGGGCGGATGCCAGTCGCAAGGCGCATCAGGCCCGATTTCGGCCGCGAGGTCGTGCGGCAAGGGGCAAGCAGGGGACACCATGGATATCGCCGAACTGTTGGCGTTTTCGGTCAAGAACAAGGCATCGGACCTGCATCTGTCGGCAGGCCTGCCGCCGATGATCCGCGTCGACGGCGACGTGCGCCGGATCAACATCCCCGCACTCGACCACAAGCAGGTGCACGCGCTGGTCTACGACATCATGTCGGACAAGCAGCGTCGCGATTACGAGGAATTCCTCGAGGTCGACTTCTCGTTCGAGATCCCGGGCCTGGCGCGCTTCCGTGTCAACGCGTTCAACCAGAACCGTGGCGCCGGCGCGGTGTTCCGTACCGTGCCGTCGGAAGTGCTGACGCTCGAGGACCTCGGCTGTCCGCCGGTGTTCCGCCAGCTCATCGACCAGCCGCAGGGCCTGATCCTGGTGACCGGGCCGACGGGTTCCGGCAAGTCCACCACGCTGGCGGCGATGGTCGACCACATCAACAAGAACGAGTACGGGCACATCCTCACCATCGAGGACCCGATCGAGTTCGTGCACACCTCGCAGAAGTGCCTGATCAACCAGCGCGAGGTGCACCGCGACACCCATGGCTTCAACGAGGCACTGCGTTCGGCACTGCGCGAGGACCCGGACTACATCCTGGTCGGCGAAATGCGCGACATGGAAACCATCCGCCTCGCGCTGACTGCCGCCGAGACCGGCCACCTGGTGTTCGCCACCCTGCACACCTCGTCGGCCGCCAAGACCATCGACCGCATCATCGACGTGTTCCCGGCCGGCGAGAAGCCGATGGTGCGTTCGATGCTGTCGGAGTCGCTGCGCGCGGTGATCTCGCAGGCGCTGCTGAAGAAGGTCGGCGGCGGGCGCACCGCGGCCTGGGAAATCATGGTCGGCATCCCGGCCATCCGGAACCTGATCCGCGAGGACAAGGTCGCGCAGATGTACTCGGCGATCCAGACCGGCCAGCAGCACGGCATGATGACGCTCGACCAGCACCTGCAGGACCTGGTCAAGCGCGGACTGATCACCCGCGCGCAGGCCAAGGACTACGCCAAGGACAAGCGCACGTTCGAGTGACGCCGGACCGGCGGATCCGCTCGATGGATCCGCACACAGCCACGGTGCGCGGCGGCGTGACGCACGCGACGCCCGCAGGAGCCACACATGAGCAGCATCGACTTCACCTCGTTCCTCAAGCTGATGGCCCACCAGAAGGCCTCGGACCTGTTCATCACCGCCGGCATGCCGCCGTCAATCAAGGTGCACGGCAAGATCTCGCCGGTGACCCAGAACCCGCTGACGCCGCAGCAGGCGCGCGACCTGGTGCTCAACGTGATGACCCCCGCGCAGCGCGAGGAATTCGAGAAGACCCACGAGTGCAACTTCGCGATCGGTGTGTCCGGCGTGGGCCGGTTCCGCGTGTCGTGCTTCTACCAGCGCAACCAGGTGGGCATGGTGCTGCGCCGGATCGAGACCAAGATCCCGACCGTCGAAGAGCTCAACCTGCCGCCGATCATCAAGACGCTGGCGATGACCAAGCGCGGCATCATCATCTTCGTCGGTGCCACCGGCACGGGTAAGTCCACGTCGCTGGCGGCGATGATCGGCTACCGCAACCACAACTCGACCGGCCACATCATCACCATCGAGGATCCGATCGAGTTCGTGCACAAGCACGAGGGCTGCATCATCACCCAGCGCGAGGTCGGCATCGACACCGACAGCTGGGAGAACGCGCTGAAGAACACGCTGCGCCAGGCGCCGGACGTGATCATGATCGGCGAGGTGCGTACCCGCGAGGGCATGGACCACGCCATCGCCTTCGCCGAGACCGGGCATCTCGTGCTGTGCACGCTGCATGCGAACAACGCCAACCAGGCGATGGACCGCATCATCAACTTCTTCCCCGAGGACCGTCGCAGCCAGCTGCTGATGGACCTCTCGCTCAACCTCAAGGGCGTGGTCGCGCAACAGCTGATCCCGACGCCCGATGGCAAGGGCCGCCGCGTGGCGATGGAAGTCCTGCTCGGCACCCCGCTGGTGCAGGACTACATCCGCGACGGCGAGGTCCACAAGCTCAAGGATGTCATGAAGGAATCCACCAACCTCGGCATGAAGACCTTCGACCAGAGCCTGTTCGAGCTCTACCAGGCCGGGGAGATCTCCTACGAGGACGCGCTGCGCTACGCCGACTCCGCCAACGAGGTGCGCCTGCGCATCAAGCTCGCCCAGGGCGGCGACGCCCGTACGCTGAGCCAGGGCCTGGACGGGGTGGAGATCGCCGAGCTCCGCTGATCGCGGAGTTCATGCCAGGGGCGGATGCCGCGAAGCGAGTGGCGGGCCTTGCGGTGCCACCACCGCGGATGGCCCCGTGCGCAACGCCACGCGACGCGCGAGCTCCTGCGCGTCGTAGGGCGCATGGGTCTTGATGTCGTTGTCGAAATAGCAGTAGACGTCGCGCGGGACCCGGTTCGGCGCCGGCCCGCCGGCACGGCGTGCGCCACGCGGTTCCGTGCCGCGCGTCCATGCGGCCATGCGTCGCGCCCAGTCGTCGAGCGCGTCATCGCTGTAGCCGCTGGCGTACAGCTCCTCGTCGCCGTGCAGGCGCAGGTAGACGAAATCCGCGGTCAGGTCCTCCAGCAGCGGCCAGCGCCCTGCGGTGTCGGCAACCACCAGTGCAACCCCGTATTCGCGCAGCAGGTCGACGAAGCCCGGGTTGTTGAAGTTTGCATGACGCACTTCCAGCGCATGGCGTAGCGGCCGTTGCGCATCGGTGGTGAGCGCGCAGCGCCCCTGCATGCGTGAGGTCTCGCGCTGGCGGGCCAGTGCCAGCGCCTGTTCGGTGTCGTGCGGCAGCACCGCGAGGAAGCCGCGTAGCCGCTCTTCGTCATACAGGAAATTCGGCGGCAACTGCCACAGGATCGGCCCCAGTTTCGGCCCCAGCCGCAGCAGCCCCGACGAGAGGAAATTGGCCACCGGGATGCGCGGGTCGCGCAGGCGCAGGTGGTGGGTGATGAAGCGGTGCCCTTTGACCGCGAACACGAAGTTGTCAGGGGTCTCGTCGTGCCAGCGCTGGTAGCTGTCCGGATGCTGCAGCGAGTAGAAGCTGCCGTTGATCTCGATGGTCGGGAAGGTGCGCGAGGCGAATTCCAGCTCGCGGCGCTGCGCCAGGCACTGCGGATAGAACACGCCACGCCACGGCGTGTAGCGCCAGCCGGAAATACCGATGCGGACCTTCCCGGGGTGGGTGGCAGTGCTCATGCGTCGAGGTTTCGGGCGGCAGGAGTGGCTGCAAGCATCCCTGTGCGGTCGGCGAGCGCCCGTGAATTCCACCTGCGGGGCGGCACCAGGGCGGTCCGGGGAGGCGGTTGACCCCTTTTTTACCCTCGCCGCGTCACAATGGCTGCCCTGTTCAGACATAGGCTGGAATCCCGACATGGCCCATACCCTTCCCGATCTCCCGTATGCCTACGACGCGCTTGAGCCGCATTTCGACCGCCAGACGATGGAGATCCACCACACCAAGCACCACCAGACCTACGTCACCAACCTCAATGCCGCGATCGAGGGCAGTGAGCATGCCGACACGCCGATCGAACAGCTGATCGCCGACATCGACGCGCTGCCGGAAAAGATGCGCAAGGTGGTGCGCAACAACGGCGGTGGCCACGCCAACCATTCGCTGTTCTGGACCGTGCTGTCGCCGCAGGGCGGCCAGCCGACGGGCGAAGTCGCGAAGCGCATCGAGAGCGATCTCGGAGGGATGGACAAGTTCAAGGAGGACTTCGCCACCGCTGCCAAGGGCCGCTTCGGCAGCGGCTGGGCGTGGCTGACGGTCGACGGCAGCGGCACGCTGGCCATCGAGGATTCCGCCAACCAGGACAACCCGCTGATGAAGGGCATCGGATCCGGCAACACGCCGATCCTGGGCCTGGACGTGTGGGAACACGCCTATTACCTGAAGTACCAGAACCGCCGTCCGGACTACATCTCGGCGTTCTTCAACATCATCAACTGGGAAGAGGTCGAGCGCCGCTACCAGGCCGCGCGCGGCTGATTTTTCGCGCAGCGCTGATCGTCACGACGCCGGGCATTGCCCGGCGTTGTCGTTTCCGGCCGAGTCGTCGGGTCGTGTGGGCCCGGGGGCGGCAGAGGAGAGCCCGGTTTCCGACAGGAACATGGCTGTCCTCTGCGATGGGGCTCGCCGGATGTCCGGGCGGCCCGCCGCGGCCGCAGGGGGAAGCCCAGCCGGATATCTCCGCGTCCTGCTACCACATCCGGCCGCCGGCCATCCATGGCCGGCTCTGGACATCCCCCTACGTCCGCGGCGGGCCCAGAACCGTCGCTGCGTCCGGAAGAGGTCAACAGCGAACAACGTCAGGCCGTCAGACCGTGGTGGCGGCGACTCTCGACCTGCCGCTGCTGCCGCGCTTTCGCACCTGCCGACCTCGATGTCCGGAAGTGCCGGACGCACGAGCGTGTCAGCGGCAGGCGACGCTGGCACAACCGCTGTTGATTTCCGTGCCGGAGCCGGCGGATGCCCGGGCCCGTCGCGTGTGCACCGGGGGAGCACGCCCCCCGGTGCGCGCGACGGGCAGCGCGAATCCAAACGAGGTGCCGCCCGGCGCGCAAGGACATCCGGCCGCACGCCCCCGGAGTGATCGCCCATCGATGTCCGGTTCGAAATGATGCTGCCCGCGCTTGCGTCCGCCATGCTGCGCGCGCAAAGATCGGCCACCCGTTTTCGATGGAGCACGCATGGAGATCGCGAACCGCAGGGTCGGCACCGTCCACTTCACCCTGCGCGACGAGCAGGGTGCGGAAATCACCAGCACCCGTGGCCACCAGCCGCTGGTGTACCTGCATGGCACCAACAGCATCGCGGCAGGGCTGGAGCAGGCGCTGGAGGGGCGCGCCGCGGGTGACCGCTTCACCGTGACCGTGCCGCCGGAGCAGGGTTTCGGCCCGCGCCACGAGGCGCTGGTGCAGACCGTGCCGCGCGATGTCCTCGACGTGCGCTCGGAACCGGTGGTCGGACAGAAGCTGCAGGCGCAGACCGCACGCGGCCCGCTGGACGTCGTGGTGACCGCGGTGGAGGCCGATTGCGTGCATGTCGATGGCAACCATCCGCTTGCCGGGCGCCCGTTCGTGGCCGACGTCGAAGTGGTCGACGTGCGGCTGGCAACGCCGGACGAGCTGCAGTTCGGGCTTGGTTGATCCTCCCGGCCCATCGGCCCGGTCAGGCACGCCAGCGGCGCAGGCGCGGGCCGCCACCTGCGCGGCGCGTCGGCCTAGAATGTACGCATGCAGACCGACCCCACGCCGCTCGCCAGCCAGTTGCTGATCGCGCTGCCGGCGCTGTCCGATCCGAACTTCGCGCGCGCGGTCGCGCTGATCTGCCAGCACGACGACGACGGCGCCATGGGCGTGATCGTCAACCGTGTCTCCGAGTACACGCTGGGCGACGTGTTCGAACAGATGGACATCACCAGCGAGGACGCGCTGCTGTGCGCGCAGCCGGTGCTGGCCGGCGGCCCCGTGCATCCCGAACGCGGCTTTGTCGTGCACGACGGTACGCGCAGCTGGGATTCGACCCTGCGCATCGGTGACGACCTGCACGTGACCACCTCGCGCGACGTGCTCGAGGCGATGGCGCGTGGCGACGGGCCCGAGCGCGCGCTGGTGGCGTTGGGCTGCGCCGGTTGGGGCGCAGGGCAGCTGGAGTTCGAGCTGACCGAGAACACCTGGCTGACCGTGCCGGCCGACGCCGAACTGCTGTTCGCGGTGCCGCTTGAAGCGCGCTGGAACGCCGCGGCCGATCGCATCGGCGTCGACCTGCAGCGCGTCGCGGACTATTCGGGCCACGCCTGATGTCCACCATCCGGGCCGACGGCACCGTATTCGGTTTCGATGTCGGCGCACGGCGGATCGGCATCGCGGTCGGCAGCCGCTTCGGCCACGGTGCACGTGCGCTTGCGGTCATCGACGTCCATGACGGGCAGCCCGACTGGCATGCGATCGACCGCCTGCGGCAGGAGTGGAAGCCCGACGGCATCATCGTCGGCGATCCGATGACCCTCGACGGCGGCGACCAGCCCATCCGCCGACGTGCCCACCGCTTCGCACGCGAGTTGCGTGCGCGCTACCGCCTGCCGGTGCTGCTGATGGACGAGCGCTCGAGTTCGGTCGAGGCCGCCCAGCGCTTTGCCGAACAGCGTGCCGAAGGGCGCCGCCGGCGCCGCGATGCCGCCGCGCTGGACGCGATGGCCGCGGCCATCATCCTCGAACGCTGGCTGGCCGCACCCGACGATGCGTTCGCACTGCCGGCGGACTGACTCCCTGTGCGCGGCATGTGCCGCCAAATGACGGAACCGATGAACGAACAGCTCGCCCCCGATGGCCGCCTGCGCCACCTGCTCACCCTGGACGGCCTTCCCCGCACTGCGGTGGAGGCGCTGCTCGACCGTGCGCAGGCGATCGTCGACGACGGCGTCGCCGGCGTGCCGCTCGCGGGACAGGCGGTGTGCACGTTGTTCTTCGAGCCCTCGACGCGCACCCGGATGAGCTTCCAGCGCGCCGCGCAGCGGCTGGGTGCCGACGTGCTCGCCTTTGACGCGTCGACCTCGTCGACCACCAAGGGCGAGACCGCGCTCGACACCCTGCGCAATATCGAGGCGATGGGCGTGCGCGGCTTCGTGGTGCGCCATGCCGCCGACGGTGCGGTGGCGGCGCTGGCCGCGGCGGCGGGGCCGGGCACCGCGCTGGTCAATGCCGGTGATGGCCGCAGCGCGCATCCCACGCAGGGGCTGCTGGACATGCTGACGCTGCGCCAGGCCAAGGGGCGCGACTTCTCCGGCCTCAGGGTGGTCATCGTCGGCGACATCCGCCATTCGCGGGTCGCGCGTTCCGACCTGCACGCATTGCGCACGCTTGGCGCCGGCGAGATCCGCGTCTGCGCACCCGCCGCACTGCTGCCGGCCGATGCGACCCTCGACGGCTGCCGGGTCTTCGATGACCTCGATGCCGCGCTCGACGGCGTGGATGCGGTGATGATGCTGCGCCTGCAGCGCGAGCGGATGGAGGAGGGGCTAGTGCCCTCGTTGGAGGGTTACCACCGCGAGTTCGGGCTGACCGCCACACGCCTGCGTCGCGCGCGCGCGGATGCGGTGGTGCTGCACCCGGGGCCGATGAACCGCGGGGTGGAGATCGACGACGATGTCGCCGACGGCCCGCAGTCGCTGATCCTGCGCCAGGTCGCCAACGGCGTGGCGGTACGCGCGGCGGTGCTGGAAGCGCTGCTCGGCTGATTCGCGCGGTGGCGCGACCACGTCCGCAGCCGCGATTCGTGCCGGTCACGGAATGATGCGGCGCGGCCACGGGCGCCGCAGCGGCGGGCGGCCGGGGTATCGTGCGCAACCCTCCCATGTGCGCCCCGCATGTCCGTTCCCGACACCTCGATCCCCGCCCGCGCCGCCGCATCCCCGGCCCACGCGCTCAAACCGCGCCAGCTGGTGATGATGGGCCTGGGCAGCGCGATCGGCGCCGGGCTGTTCCTGGGTTCCGGGGTGGGCATCCAGATCGCCGGGCCGGCGGTGCTGCTGTCGTACCTGATCGCCGGTGCGCTGGTGATCGTGGTGATGCACGCGCTCGGCGAGATGGCCGCGGCCAAACCCGCCAGCGGCGCGTTCTCGGTCTACGCCGAGGATGCGATGGGTGCCACCGCGGGTGCCACCGTCGGGTGGCTGTGGTGGCTGCAGGTGGGGGTGGTGGTGGCCGCCGAGGCGGTGGGCGCGGCCGGCCTGCTGGCGACGATCTGGCCGGGACTGTCGGTGCCGGGGCTGACGCTCACGTTCATGGCGGTGTTCACCGCGATCAACCTGCTCGGCGTGCGCAATTTCGGCGAGTTCGAGTTCTGGTTCGCGATCCTCAAGGTCATCGCGATCCTCGCCTTCATCGCCATCGGCATCGCGCTGGTGATGGGCTGGCTGCCGGCGGTCGCGTCGCCGGGCTTCGCCAACTTCACGGGCCACGGCGGCTTCGCGCCCAACGGGATGATGGGCATCGGTGCCGCGCTGCTGGTGGTGGTGTTCGCGTTCGGCGGCACCGAGATCGTGGCCATCGCCGCGGCCGAGACCGCGGACCCGGCGCGCAGCCTCGCCCGCGCGATCCGCACGGTGGCCTGGCGGATCCTGGTGTTCTATCTGGGCTCGATCGCGGTGATCGTGGCGGTGGTGCCCTGGAACAGTCCGGCGCTGGCATCGCCGTTTGCCGCCGTGCTGGAGACCGCGCGCATTCCCGGTGCGGCCACCGCCATCACCCTGGTCGCGGTGATCGCGCTGCTGTCGGCGCTCAACGCCAACCTCTACGGCGCCTCGCGGATGATCTGGTCGCTGGCGCGGCGCGGCGAGGCCCCGGCGGTGCTGGGCCGCAGCGATCGCCGCATGGTGCCGGTCGCCGCGGTGCTGGCGAGCGTCGCGTTCGGGTTCGCCGCGGCCGCGCTCGAACTGCTGTATCCACAGCGCGTGCTGCCGATGCTGCTCAACATCGTCGGCGCGACCTGCCTGCTGGTGTGGACGATCGCACTGGTGTCGCAGTTGATCCTGCGCCGGCGCGCCGATCGCGCGGGGGTGACGCTGGCGTACCGCATGCGCGGGTTCCCGCTGCCGACGCTGTGCGCACTGGCGATCCTCGGCGTCATCTTCGCGCTGCTGGTCGCTTCGCCCGACACGCGCACGCAGTTCCTGTCGATGGCGGCGCTGACCGCCGCGATCGCCATCGTCAGCGCACTTGCGCGCCGGCATCGCGGACCGGCCTGACGCCGACGGCGCGTGGCAAGGCACTCCAGAGCGCGAAGGGTCGTCCGCCGACGCGGGGAAGGCCTCAGCCGGCAAGCTCCGGCCAGGCGACCACGGCGGACACGTTCAACGCGACCACGATCCAGAACACCGCCTGGTAGGAGCGCTTGCGACTCTTGTGGTGGAGCATGCGCTGGGCGAGCAGGGCGCCCGGCCAGCCGCCGGCAAGCTCCAGGGCGTGCAGATGGATCTCGGGCACGCGCCGACGCCGGCCCTGTGCGGCGCGCTTGTCGGCCGCATACACCAGCCAGGTGATCAGTGACAGCGCGGGCACGCAGACCGCGACCGCGAGCGGCAGGCGGCCTGCGGCCAGCGACCAGGCCAGCAACGCCGCGTAACCTGCGAGGAGCGCCATCGCCGGCGCCCAACCGATCCGCGGCGCATCCGTCGATACCGCGCGCCGTACTGCGCCGCGCCGGCGCTGCGCGACCCGGTCCACGTCCTGCGCGCACCAGCGGCCATCGGCCTGGCGCGACAACCGGAAGCGCACGAGTTCGCCCAGCTCCGGACGGCGGCCGGACCTGCGGTAGTCGCGGATGTGGAAGAACAGCCGGCGATCATCGTCGTGCGGCCGGATGAAGCCGAAACCGCGGGCATCGTCCCACTCGATGACCTTCCCGAGCCCCGGCGCCCCCACCATGTCAGCGCAGCAGCACCAGCGTGGCGAGACCGAGGAAGCTCAGGAAGCCCATGACGTCGGTGACCGCGGTGACCACCACGGTGCCGGCAACCGCCGGGTCGATGCGCATGCGCTTCATCACCAGCGGGACCAGCACCCCGGCGAGCGCCGCCGAGCAGAAGTTGATCACCAGTGCCGCGCCGATCACCAGCGAGAGGTCCCAGTCGCGGAACCACGCCAGCGCGATCAGCCCGACCAGCCCGCCGATCAGCAGGCCGTTGATCAGCGCCACCCGCAGCTCCTTCCACAGCAGGATGCCGGCGTTGCTGCTGCCCACCTGGCCCAGCGCGATGCCGCGCACCATCAGCGTAAGCACCTGCACCGAGGCGTTGCCGCCGATGCCGGCGACGATCGGCATCAGTACGGCCAGGGCGACGATGCGCTCGATGGTGGCCTCGAACTGGCCGATCACCGATGCCGCCAGGAACGCGGTCAGCAGGTTGATGCACAGCCAGACCACGCGGCCGCGCACCGCGCGCCGCACCGGCGAGAACAGGTCCTCGTCCTCGTCGAGGCCGGCCGCACCCAGCACCTGGTGCTCGGCCTGCTCGCGGATGATGTCGACCACGTCGTCGATGGTGATGCGGCCCAGCAGCACGTTGCCGTCGTCGACCACCGGCGCCGAGACCCAGTCGTGGTCGGAGAACTGCCGCGCGACTTCCTGCGCGGATTCACCGACATGGATCGAGGTCAGCGAATCGTCGATGAGCTGGTTGAGCGGAGTGCCCGGCTCGCAGGTCACCAGGTCCTGCAGCGCGACCCAGCCGATCAGCTGGTGCCGGCGGTTGACCACGTACAGGTGGTCGGTGTGCTCGGGCAGTTCGCCGCGCAGGCGCAGGAAGCGCAGCACCACCTCCACGGTGGTATCGGCGCGCACGGTGACCACGTCGGGGTTCATCAGGCGCCCGGCGCTGTCCTCCTCGTACGAGAGCGCCTGCTCGAGCCGCTCTCGGTTCTCGCGGTCCATCGACCGCAGCAGCTGCTCGCTCACCGCCTCGGGCAGGTCGTCGACGAGGTCGGCGAGGTCGTCGATGTCGAGATCCTCGACCGCGGCCACCAGCTCGTCGGGATCCATGTCGGCGATCAGGCTTTCGCGCACCTCGTCGCCGACGTGCACCAGCACCTCGCCATCGTCCTCGGCATCGACCAGCCCCCACACCACCATGCGCTTGTCGTGCGGCAGCGATTCGAGCAGGTTGCCGATCTCGGCTGGCGCCAGCGTGTTGACCAGCCGGCGCACCGGGCCCAGCCGCCCGCTGTCCAGGGCGTCGGAAAGCAGACGCAGCTGGCGTGCGGTCTTGTCGTGGCGGGCGTTCTCGGCCATGGGGTCGCGTCTCGCGCCGGCATCCGCTGTCCGCGTGCTCCGCAGCCACCCGTGACGGGCGACGTGCCGGAACTTCGCGCCATGGATGACGGCCTGGAAGTGACATCGCGGCCCTGGGGCGCGACAGGTCAGGTGTTCATGCGCGGCATTATCGCGCGTTGCCGATGGCGGTGCCCACCCCGCCGACAGCGACCGCAATGCACCTGGCTCAGGCTGCGGTTGTTGCCTGGCGCATCCAGCGCTCGATCCCGGTACGGTCGCACGCGCGCATCAGTGCACCGGCGCGCCGACGCAGTGCGCCAAGGTCGCTCGCGCGGATTGCCCGGCGTACTTCCAGCAGCGTGGCGGGATGCAGGCTGAACTCCTCGAGCCCCAATGCCAGCAGCAGCGGTACGAAGGCCGGGTCGCCGGCCATTTCCCCGCAGACCGCTACCGGCAGCCCGCGCGCGCGGCCGGTGCGGATGACATCGCGCAGCACCCGCAGCACGGCCGGATGCAGTGGCGAGTGCAGGTCCTCGAGCGCGTCATTGTTGCGGTCGGCGGCGAGCATGTACTGCACGAGGTCATTGGTGCCGATGGACACGAAGTCGACGGTATCGGCCAGTGCGGGCAGGGCCAGCGCCGCCGCCGGCACCTCGATCATCGCGCCCAGGGGCACCTCGTCGGCGACATGGTGGCCCTCGGCACGCAGTGCCTCACGTGTGCTGCGCAGCAGTGCGGCAACCTGCAGCATCTCGTCGCGGGTGGCCACCATCGGCACCAGGATGCGCAGCGGGCCGTAACCGGACGCGCGCAGCAGCGCCCGCATCTGGATGGCGAAGATGTCGCCGCGCGCCAGCGACAGGCGCACGCCACGGCAGCCGAGCGCCGGGTTGGGCTCGCGCGGGAGGGTGAGGCCGGCACGGTCGGCCTTGTCGGCGCCCAGGTCGAGGGTGCGGATGGTCACCGTGCGACCGGTCATCCCCAGCACGGCATCGCGGTAGGCGCGGAACTGGGTGTCCTCGTCGGGCGCGGCGCTGCCCTGCAGGAACAGGTACTCGGTGCGGTACAGGCCAAGGCCCGCCGCCCCCAGCGCATGCGCCTCGGCGACATCGTCGCGTGACTCGGCATTGGCGTACAGGCGGATGTCGACCCCGTCCAGCGTGCGCGTCGGCTCGCGCCGCAGCCGGTGCAGCTGCCGGCGCTCGTGCTGCTCGTCGCGGCGGCGGGTGCGGTACTCGCGCAGGTCGGAGGCATCGGGCGACACCACCACCCGGCCGCGTGCGCCGTCGACGACCAGCACGTCGCCGTCGTTGACGTGCTGCAGCACCTCGCCTGCGCCGACCACCAGCGGTATGTGCAGGCTGCGCGCCAGGATCGCGGCATGCGACAGCATGCTGCCGCCGGTGGTGACGATCGCAAGCACGCCCTGCGACTGCAGCTGCACAAGCTCGGCCGGGGCCACGGTATCGGTGACCAGGATCTCGCCCGCCACCCCGCCTGCATGCGGCTCGCCACGGTGCAGGGCGGCGTGCAGGCGGCCGATGACCTGGTCGACGTCCTCGCTGCGGCTGCGGAAGTAGTCGTCGTCCATCGCCGCGAACACCGCGGCCAGGCGGTCACGCTGCAGGCGCAGCGCATAGTCGGCGCTGTAGCGGCTGTCGCGGATCAGCGCGTCCAGCCCCTGCAGCAGCTCGGGATCGTCGAGCAGCAGCGCATGCAGGTCGAGGAATTCGCCGACCTCGTGCGCGAGCGCCCCATGCAGCCGCTCGCGTGCGGCATGCAGTTCCGCGCGCACGTCCTGGATGGCCGCATGCAGGCGTGCGAGTTCCGTTGCGACGTCGGCTTCGGCGATGTGCTGTTCGCTGACCTCGAACAGGAACGGCAGCCGGACCCGTGCATGGCCCAGTGCGCTGCCGCGTGACGCGCCGTGCCCGGTGAAGGCACGCCGCATCAACTGTCCTCGTCGAAGCGCCGCTCGAACAGCGCCGCGACGGCGTCGGCCGCGGCCGCCTCGTCCTCGCCGTCCACGCGCAGCACCACCGGTGTTCCCGGCCCGGCGGCGAGCAGCATCACGCCCATGATGCTCTTGGCGTTGACCTCGCGGCCCTTGGCCACCAGCGTCGCGTTGCAGCGGTAACCCGACAGCAGCTGCACGAGGCGCGCCGTGGCGCGCGCGTGCAGGCCGAGCCGGTTGGTGATCATCAGGTCGCGCTGGATCATGTCGGCACTCCTCCGCTGCGCGTCCGGCCCGGGTCAGGCATCGTCATGGATCACCCCGATCCGCGCGCCGGCCGCCGCCACCGCCGGCAGCTCCTGCAATGGAAGTTCCGGGTAGTTCAGCACGCGCAGCAGCATCGGCAGGTTGAGGCCCGACACCCGCCGCGCCGGCGTGCCGAGGCGGGCGACGCGGGCGGCGAGGTTGCTCGGGCTGGCGCCGTAGAGGTCGGTGAGGACCAGCACGCCATCGCCGCCGTCCACCCGCCGCAGCGCGGCACTGGCTGCGGGCAGCAGCGCGTCGGGGTCGGCATCGAACGGCACCTCGAACGCCTCCACCTTCAACGGCAGCGGGCGCAGCAGGCGGCCGGCCACCGCCACCAGTGCGGTGCCGATGCCTTCATGGGTGACGAGGAGGATGCCGACAGTCATGGCCACAAACTAGCAGACGGCCGTGGAGCGCAGAAGACACATGCGCGCGCGTGCGCGCGACGACCTAGGGCGCGCCCCATCTGGTGCGGCTGAGGGTGGCTACGGAATATGGCCGCACACGCCGTTGCAGGCCCGAGCCAAGGAACCAGCGCATGTTCGATTCCATCACCAGCAGCCTGTCCAGCATGGCCGGGAACTTCGCCGGCAATCTCCTCGACAACATCCTGGACATGGCCCCCGGGCTCGTGACCAACCTGCTGTCGGTCGCCGCCAACACCGCGCTGCCGGGCTCCGGCATGCTGGTGCAGGCACTTGCCGGCCCGATCGTCGATGCCGGCTTCAGCGCTGTCGAGTCGCTCGCCCGCGATGCGCTGCTGCCCGCCCTCAGCGACACCCTGGGCGTCGCCGGCCAGCAGGACTTCGGCGACCTCGGCAACTTCGCCACCGGCCTCGCCAACACCTTCATGGATGGCGTGCAGAGCGGCTGGGCGGGTTGATCCGGTGAACGAGGACGCCTGGCATAAGCGCCAGCGCTGGGCGGAGTCCGTCATCGGGCTCCGCCAGATCGACGCCATCACCGAGGCCGACCGCGAGCTGCTGTTCCGCGAGTACGACGGCATGCAGCAGGCGATCCAGGACGAACTGCAGTCGGCGGCTCCCGAGTTCGGGCGTCGTGCCCGCGATGAGGGGCGCGAGGCCGCCGAATCCTGGATGCACGCTCGCATGCATGCGCTGGGCGTCGAGCGCGGCCGGCGCCTGAAGCAGGTGCTGGGCGAACTCAGCATCGCCGACCAGCTGGAGCTCGACCGCACCGCCTGAGTGCTCGCTGCCGTCGGCGACGGCGCCTGCCGGAGGGGGCTCAGTCGAGTTCGCGGTGGTAGGTCGCCACGTCGTCCCAACCGTTGTCGCGCGCGTGTGCGGCGAGCTTCTCTGCCAGATAGACCGAACGGTGGCGTCCGCCACTGCAGCCGATCGCAACCGTCACGTAGCTGCGCGTGCCCGAACGCATGCGCGGGAGCCAGTTGTCGAGAAACCCCGAGACCTGGCCGAGGTATTCCGCGAAATCGGTGCTGGCATCGAGGTACTCGGCAACGTCCGGATCACGTCCCGACAGCGGCCGCAGGCGCGGCTCCCAGTGCGGGTTGGGCAGGCCGCGCGCGTCGAACACGAAATCCGCGTCGGCCGGTACCCCGCGCCGGTAGGCGAAGGATTCGAACAGCAGTGACAGCGACGAATCGGCCAGGCCGAGTTCGGTGATCACCATCCGGCGCAGCTGGTGGACGTTGAGGCTGGTGGTGTCGATGTGCACGTCGGCCAGCGATCGCAACGGCTTGAGCACCTGGCGTTCCAGCGCGATCGCATCGGCGAGCGCCAGGCCGAAGTGGCTGAGCGGATGCCGCCGGCGGGTGTCGGCATAGCGCTTGATCAGCACCGCGTCGTCGGCATCGAAGAACACCAGCCGCGGATCGAAGCCGAGCTCGCCCACCGCCGACAGCCATTGCGGGATCTGCGCCAGGTCCTGGTGGCGGTTGCGCACGTCGATACTCACCGCCAGCCGCTGCGGTGCCTCGTCCTGGCGGCCCACGCTGCGCACGAACGACGGCAGCAGGTCGGCGGGCAGGTTGTCGGTGCAGTAGTAGTCGAGATCCTCCAGCGTCTTCAGCGCCACCGACTTGCCACTGCCGGACAGGCCCGATACCACCACCATCGAAGGCCGTTCACTCATGGACTCCCCCTCTCCAGGAAATGCGAATGGCGCGCCAGGAAGGCGGCGGCAGGATCCACCCCCTTGGCGCGCAGGATATGCGTGCGTGCGGCGGCCTCGGTCAGTACCGCGAGGTTGCGACCGGGCATCACCGGCAGGGTGATCGTCGGGACGTTCAGTTCCAGCACCTCGCGCGTGCCGAGGTCGCCGGTCAGGCGCGCCATGCCGTCCTGTTGCGCGTCGGCCTCGTAGTGGTCAGGGCGTGCCAGGTGCACGATCAGGCGCAGGTACTTGTTCCGCTTGACCGCGGTGTCGCCGAACATCTCGCGGATGTTGAGCACGCCCAGGCCGCGCAGCTCCAGCAGGTCCTGCAGCAGTTCCGGGCAGGTGCCGTCGAGCACGTCCGGCGCGATCTGGGTGAACTCCGGTGCGTCGTCGGCGACCAGCCGATGTCCGCGGGTGATCAGCTCCAGCGCGAGTTCGCTCTTGCCGGAACCGGACTCTCCGGTGATCAGCACGCCAATCGAATAGATCTCCATGAACACGCCATGCAGGGTGACCCGTGGCGCCAGCATCCGCGCCAGGTGGTACTGCAGATGGTTGAGCAGCTCGTGGCCACGGCGCGGTGACAGCCACAGTGGCGTTGCGGACTCCTCCGCGGCCTCCAGCAGGTCCTCGGGGCAGGACTGGCTCTTGCTCACGACCAGCGCCAGTGGCCGGAACTCCATGATCTTGGCGATCGTCTCCCAGCGCAGGCGGGCGTCGAGCGCGTCCAGCCAGGCCAGTTCCTCGGTGCCGAGGATCTGCACCTTGTTGGGATAGATGATGTTGAGATAGCCCGCCAGCGACGGCCGCCGCGCCACCGTCTCCACCGACTGCAGCACGCGCTGCTGCCCGCTCTGGCCGGCGACCCAGCGCAGCTGCAGGCGCTCCTGCTGCTGGTCGAACAGTTCCTGCGCGGTGATGCTGGCGGTCATACCTGCAAGCCCCTGTGTCGCGGGCCCGGGTGCCATGCGGGCGATGGGAGGGCGGCGTATCCGCCGCATGTGCGCGGACGCCTGCAAACAGGCGCCCGGCGATATGGCCGGGCGAGAGTAACCGCAGATGGTGCCGGCTGTAATCCCGGACGCGCTGACGCTGCGATTGCGGAGACGCAAACGGCGCGTCGGAGGATCCGGCGCGCCGTGGAATGGTGCTGCAGGGAGCCCGGTCGCTGGACGCGACCGGGCCGTGAGCCGGGCTCAGCCGAAGCTGGCGGCCCGTGCCGGGTTCTCGCCGCGGTGATGGTCGACCATCTTGCTCTTCTGCTTGACCAGCAGCCGGTCGAGCTTGTCGGCGAGCAGGTCGATCGCGGCGTACATGTCGATGCCGGTGGCGTCGGCGTGCAGGGTGCGGCCCGAGATCGACACGGTGCCTTCGGCCTTGTGGTGGGGCTTGTCGATGCCGAGCTGGATACGCAGGTCGCACGGCCGCTCGAAATGCCTGGCAAGTCGTTCCATCTTGCTGTCGACATAGTCGCGCAGGGCGGGGGTGACCTCGATCTGATGGCCGTGGATGTCGGTACGCATCGCGGTGTGCCTCCTGTATGACGGACGGGAACAGCATTACCCGGAACGCGGCCGCTGTTGTTGCCAAGAGGTTAACCAGCGGCCGCCACCGGTACCGGATGGGACCGCGCTTACGGCCGGAGGTTCACCGGGCCGGCGAACGGCGGATCAGGCCAGCCGTACGCGCTCGTGGGAGGAGGCGATGTTCATCGCTTCGCGGTACTTGGCCACGGTGCGCCGCGCCACCGGGACGCCGGCGGCCTTGAGCTCATCGGCCAGCCGCGCATCCGACAGCGGCTTGCGCGGATCCTCGGCCTCCACCAGGCGGCGGATCATCTGCTGGATCGCGGTGCTCGAGGCCTGGCCGCCGGTATCGGTGTCCACCCCGGAGGCGAAGAAGCTGCGCAGCGGCAGGGTGCCGCGCGGGGTGTGCACATACTTGCGGGCGATCGCCCGAGACACGGTGGATTCGTGCATGCCGATCTCGGCCGCGACCTCGCGCAGCGTCAACGGCCGCAGCGCCTGCGGGCCGAACTCGAGGAAGCCCGATTGCTGGCGGGCCAGGCAGCGGGCCACCTTCAGCAGCGTCTCGCCACGCGCCTGCACGTTGCGCAACAGCCAGCGCGCCTCCTGCAGGCGGCCCTTGAGGTAGCCGGCGTCGGCTTCGCTGGCGTGGCGGATCATCCGCTCGTAGCCGCGGTGGATGGTCAGCCGCGAATGCGGTCCGCCGACCAGGCGCACCTTCCACACCCCGTTGCGGCGCTCGATCGCGCAGTCGGGGGCGACGTAGGTATCGCTGTCGACGCCACCGATCTGCGCGCCCGGGCGCGGATCGAGCGAGCGCAGCAGCTGCAGCGCGGTGGCCGCCTCGCAGGCGTCGCAGCCGAGCGCGCCGGCCAGGCCCTGGGCGCCGAGCCGTGGCAGCGCCTCGATGAACTCGTCGACGATGCGCCGCGCCAGCGTGCGGCCGGGCAGGTCCTCGGGCAGGGCATGCAGCTGCACCTCGAGGCATTCGCGCAGGTCGCGTGCACCCACGCCCACCGGGTCGAGCAGCTGGATCCGGCGCAGGACGGCGAGGATCTCGTCGTGTTCCCACGGCCCGTCGTCGCGCAACGCCGCGGCGATGTCGTCGAAGGAGGCACGCAGGTAGCCATCGTCGTCGATGGCGTCGATCAGCGCCTCGCCGATCAGGCGGTCGCGCGGCGACAGGTGGCTGAGGTTGAGCTGCCAGGCGAGGTGCTCGCGCAGGCTCTCGGTGTGGACGATGCGGTCGGCGGGGTCGTCGCCGCCGTCCTCGTCGCTGCCGTGTCCGCTGCCGGTGGAATACCAACTGTCGTCGAGGCCGCCGTCCCAGGCATCGGGGGCGGTATCGGCATCGCGGATGCGCGCGGTTTCGTCGGCGGCCGTGCCGTCGCCATCGCTGGCGCGCACCGCGACGTCGTCCTCGCCCTGCCAGTCCAGCAACGGATTGCTCTCGACCGCGGCGGCGATCTCCGCCTCCAGCTCCAGCGCCGACAGCTGCAGCAGGTGCAGGGCCTGGCGCAATTGCGGCGTCAGGACCAGATGCTGTCCAAGCGATGTCTGCAGACGCGGCTTCATCTTCCCCTACGAGCCAGGTGCGGCGACCGGCCTACAGGCGGAAAGCATCCCCCAGGTAGACCCGACGCACGTCAGGATCCATCAACAGCGCGTCCGGCGCTCCCTGCGCCAGCACGCTCCCCTCGGCGAGGATATACGCCCGGTCGCAAATGCCCAAGGTTTCGCGCACGTTGTGGTCGGTGATCAGCACGCCGATGCCGCGGTTCTTGAGGTGCCGGATGATGCGCTGGATCTCGCCGACGGAGATCGGATCGACGCCCGCGAAGGGCTCGTCGAGCAGCATCAGGCGCGGCTTGGCGGCGAGTGCACGGGCGATCTCGACACGCCGCCGCTCGCCGCCGGAGAGGCTGGCGCCGACCTGGTCGGCGACGTGGGTGACCTGCAGTTCCTCCAGCAGCTGCGCGAGCTCCTGTTCGCGGCCCTTGCGGTCGAGGTCGTCGCGCAGCTCCAGCACCAGCCGGATGTTGTCGGCCACGCTGAGCTTGCGGAATACCGACGGTTCCTGCGGCAGGTAGCCGACGCCAAGGCGCGCGCGGCGGTACATCGGCTCGGCGGTGATGTCGGTGCCGTCGAGCACGATGCGACCGGCATCGGCCGGCACCAGGCCGACGATCATGTAGAAGCAGGTGGTCTTGCCGGCGCCGTTGGGGCCGAGCAGCCCGACCACCTCGCCGGCATCGAGGGTGAGGCCGAATTCGCGGACGACCTCGCGCTGCCGGTAGCGCTTGCGCAGGCCTTCGGCGACCAGCATCAGCCGCCGCCCTGCGCGCTGCGCGGGTTGATGCGCATCCGCACGCGGCCGTTGTCCCCGCCGCCGCTCTCCACCTGGCCGGTGGCCATGTTGTAGACGATGCGCTGCCCGGCCATGGTGCCGCGCGGCTGCTCGATGCGGGCGTCACCGGTGAGGGTGATGATGTCGGAGGCGAGGTTGTAATCGACCCGCTGCGCGCGTGCGTTCATCGGCGAGCCGTCGTCCATCTCCTGGCGCATCTGCACCGGCCCTCCCGTCAGCACCGCACGGTCGATTTCGCCGTCCCTGAGGTGGATCTCCGCACGATCGGATGTGATGTGCAGGGTGCCCTGGGTGATGATCACGCCATTCGACAGCACGGTCGGCGAGCGGTCATCGAGGGTGCCCTCGGTCCGGCCCGCGTCGATGTCCATCGGCTGGTTGCGGTCGGCCTGCTTCGCCTGCGCCGTCAACGGCAACAGCAGCACGGCCAGGACCACTGCGCTAACGGCGCCTGGGTTCATAGCGTTGTTTCACCTGGGAGAAGAATTCGTAGCGCTTGGTCGTCAGGTCCACCTGCATGCCAAGCCCCTGGATTCTAGAGCCGGGCTGCTGGATGGTCACCAACTCCTCGCTGCGGGCGATACTGGTTTCCGGCAGCAGGGTCATGCGCGTCGTCGTCAGCAGCAGGTCGCGCCCGCCCTCGTCGGGGCTGGTCATGCGCACGTCGCCTTCCAGCCGCAACTCGTCGTGGCTGGCCGAGACCCAGCCGGTGTCCGAACGTGCCTGCCAGCGGCCGCCCTCGCGCTCGGGCACCAGGAACAGCGGCGTCTCGATGGCGATCGTGCGGTCGGCGGGGTTCTGTTCGAGCCGCGGAGCACGCAGGGTGAAGGATTCGCGGCCTTCGTTGTTGAGCGCGATCAGCTCGAAGTCGCGCAGCACGTAGTCCGAGCGCAGCGGCCCGGCGGCGACGCCCGGTGCATCGGCACGCTGGCGCCACGCCGACCAGGCGGACACGACCGCGGCGATGACGAGCACGATCGCCAGCCAGCCACGCCAGCTCATTGCGCACCTCCCGGCAGCGGGTTGTCCGCATGGCCGTGCGCAACCAGCAGCAGGTCGCAGAGTTCGCGCGCCGCGCCTTCGCCCCCAACGGCGGTGGTCCGCCAGTGCGCGTGGCGCGCGGTCCAGGGGTGCGCGTTGGCGGGCGCGACCGCGAAGCCGGCCACCCGCATCGGTGCGAGGTCGGGCAGGTCGTCACCCATGAAGGCGACGCTGTCGAGGTCCAGCCCCAGCTCCTCGCACAGCGCGGTCAGGCGGGTGAGCTTGTCGCCCACGCCGCAGTGCACGCGAACCCCCAGCTCGGCGCCACGGCGCTCGACCATCGGGCTGGTGCGCGCGGTGATCATCGCGACCTCGATCCCGGCGCGCCGCAGCAGCACCAGGCCCTGGCCGTCGTGGACGTGGAAGGTCTTGCTCTCGTTGCCGGCGCTGTCGTAGGTGAGGCGCCCGTCGGTCAGCGTACCGTCGACGTCGAAGCACGCCAGCCGGATCCGCGCGGCGCGGGCGAGCAGGTCGTGCGGATAGGCATCGGCAGGCATTCGGCGGTCCGGAAGTCGGGGGTCGAGCTATACCACGCGTGCGCGCAGCAGATCGTGGATGTTCAACGCACCGACCACGCGGCCCTGCGCATCGGTCACCAGCAGGCCGTTGATCTTGTGGGTCTCCATCAGGCGCGCGGCTTCCACCGCCAGCGCGTCGGCGCCGATGGTCACCGGCGAGCGTGTCATGACGTCGACCACGCGGGTGGTGCGGATGTCGGTGCCCTCGTCGGCCAGCGTGCGGCGCACGTCGCCGTCGGTGAGCAGGCCGAGCAGATGGCCTGCGTCGTCGACGACCGCGGTCATGCCCAGCCGCTTGCGGCTCATCTCCAGCAGCACCGCGCCGAAGGTGGCATCGGCGGCAACCCGCGGGACGTCGTCGCCGACATGCATGACGTCGGCGATATGCAGCAGCAGCCGGCGGCCGAGCGCGCCGGCCGGATGCGAACGCGCGAAGTCGTCGGCGGTGAAGCCCCGCGCGTCCAGCAGCGCCACCGCCAGCGCATCACCCATCGCCAGGGATGCGGTGGTGCTGGAGGTCGGGGCGAGGTCGAGCGGACAGGCTTCGGCGGGCACGCTGACGTCGAGGTGCACCTCGGCCTCGCGGGCGAGCGTGGAACGTTCGCGGCCGGTCATCGCGATCAGCGGGTTGCCCTGGCGCTTGAGCACCGGCAGCAGGGTGAGGATCTCGTCGGATTCACCCGAGTACGACAGTGCCAGCACCACGTCGGCGTCGGTGATCATGCCGAGGTCGCCATGCCCGGCCTCGCCGGGATGGACGAAGAACGCCGGGGTCCCGGTGGAGGCCAGGGTGGCGGCGATCTTGCGCGCGACGTGGCCGGACTTGCCCATGCCGGTGCAGACCACGCGGCCACGGCAGTCGAGGATCAGGCTGCAGGCGGCCGAGAATGCGCCGTCGATGCGTGCGCCGACCGCGGCCAGCGCCTGTTGTTCCAGTTCGAACACGCGGCGGCCACTGGCTGCGAAGTCGCTGCCGGGGGCGTGCTGTGTTGCGTCGACGGCCATTTCTCGGCGGCACCCTTTCCGTTAGGCTAAGCGGCCTATCTTAATGCGTTCCCGGGCCATGGCGCCCGGGGCGGCCCGCTGCCGGCATCCCGGCTCAGGCGGGCTTAATCGAGCAGGAGTCGAGCACGTTGGACGCACTCACCATCCAGAACCTCATCCGCGACGGCCTGCCCGGCGCACTGGTGGAGGTGCAGGGCGATGACGGCGTGCATTTCGAGGCGCTGGTGGTCAGCGAGGCGTTCCGCGGCAAGCTGCCGCTGGCGCGCCACCGGCTGGTCTACGCCACCCTCGGCGACCTGATGGGCGGTGCCATCCACGCGCTCGCCCTGCGCACCCTGACCCCGGAGGAACACGCCCGCTCCTGAGGCGTGTCCTGACCGGTCCATGGCCGGCGTGGGGCGACCACCGGGCCGGCCAGATCGAATCATGCAGAAAATCATCATCCAGGGCGGCGTGCCGCTGCACGGCGACGTCGTCGTTTCCGGTGCCAAGAACGCGGTGCTGCCGATCCTGTGCGCGGCGCTGCTGGCCGACGGGCCGGTGGAGATCACCAACGTTCCCAATCTCCACGATGTCGCCACCACCGCGCGGCTGCTGCGCGAGCTGGGCGCGGACATCCGCCACGATGTCGAGGCGAGCCGCTTCCTGATCGATGCACGTGATGCGCGCGGCCATGTCGCGCCGTATGACCTGGTGCGCACGATGCGCGCCTCGGTGCTGGTGCTGGGGCCGCTGCTGGCGCGCCATGGCGCCGCCGAGGTGTCGTTGCCGGGCGGCTGTGCGATCGGGTCGCGCCCGGTGGACCTGCACATCCAGGCGATGCAGGCGCTCGGCGCCGAGGTCGAGGTCGAGCACGGCTATATCAAGGCGCGCGCGCAGCGCCTGCGCGGCGGCCATATCGAGTTCCCGATGCCGAGCGTCGGCGCCACCGAGAACGCGCTGATGGCGGCGTCGCTCGCGGCGGGCACTACCATCATCGACAACGCCGCGCGCGAGCCGGAGATCGTCGATCTCGTCGACTGCCTGCTGGCGATGGGCGCCGACATCGAAGGCGCCGGCGGGTCGCGCATCGTGGTGCGCGGCGTGGAGCGGCTGCACGGTGGCTGCCATGCGGTGGTGCCCGACCGCATCGAGACCGGCACCTTCCTGGTCGCGGCGGCGATGACCGGCGGCCGCGTGACCGCAAGGGCCGCGCGCGCCGACACCCAGCAGGCCGTGCTCGAAAAACTCGAGCAGGCCGGTGCACGGGTTGACGTGGACGGCGATGCGATCACCCTCGACATGCAGGGCCGTCGCCCGCGCGCGGTGGACATCGTGACGGAGCCGTATCCGGGGTTCCCCACCGACATGCAGGCGCAGTTCATGGCGCTCAACTGCGTGGCCGAGGGCAGCGGGGTGATCGACGAGCACATCTTCGAGAACCGTTTCATGCACGTCAGTGAGCTGATGCGCCTGGGTGCCGACATCCACGTCGAGGGCAACCGTGCGCGCGTCAACGGCGTGGAACGACTGACCGGGGCGCCGGTGATGGCCACCGACCTGCGCGCATCGGCGTCGCTGATCCTGGCGGGGCTGGTGGCCGAGGGCGAGACGGTGATCAACCGCATCTACCACCTCGACCGTGGCTACGAGCAGATCGAGCGCAAGCTCTCCGCGCTGGGTGCACGCATCCAGCGGGTGGATTGAGGCGGGGGGCAGCCACGCGCGCCCACCCCGGTCAGAACGAAGAAGCCGCCCATCGGGCGGCTTCATTCGTTGCGGGGTTCGCCCGGATCAGTCCAGCGACTGCAACTGCAGGTCGATATGGTCGCGGCCATTGCGGCGCTGCAGGATGCGCGCCGGCACCGGCATGCCATCGACGACCCACGCGGTGATCTGGCGACGCCCGTCGTCGCGTACCACCTTCGTGGCCTCGCGCGACTGCCCGCCGACGGTCACGGTCTCCTTGCCCTGCACCTCGTAGGTGTGCTCGCGCGCGCGGCCTTCGTCGACCAGCCGGTAGGTGAGCGGGCGGCCGGCCTGCACGTCCTGCACCAGCACGAGGTTGAGCAGCAGGCCGTCGACGTCGCCCTGGCGCAGCGTCACGGGACCGGCCTCGTCGGCGTCCACGTCACCGGTCCAGCGTGCCTGGTTGCGGTTCCAGTCGTAGGTGGCCTCGATCGTCTTGCGCTTCACCAGCATCGCCGCAAGGCCGGATTCACCACCCTGGAAGTCGGAACTCGACAGTGGCCGCCAGCCATCGCCGTGGCGCTCGAAGGTGGTCTTCTGCGCCAGCCGCGCGCCCATGCCGGCGACGTCGAGGCTGTAGTTGAAGCGGTTGTCGCCGGCGGCTTCCAACTTCATCGTGCCGGTGGCCTCCATGCCCATGAACTTCGCGTTGTAGCGGGCGGTGAAGGGCTCCATCGCGCTGGCGGCGCCGCATGCGGCCAGCAGCAACGCACCGGCGGCAAGACGCTTCCACGCGCGCGGCGCGGCAATCGGGGTGGTACGGGTCATCATCGTCATTGGACTCCCTGGTATTCGATCAGTCGCAGGTCGACGTCGTCTTCGCCATCATCGTCCAGCTGCAGGATGCGTACCGGCGTCGGCACGCCATCGGCGATCCACACGATCATGTCATCGCGGCCTTCGTCGACCCGTGAAACGCGCAGTGCGTTGTAGCTGAGTTCGCCGACCTCGACGATCTCGGGCTCGGGCGCCACCTGGTAGACATGCTCGCGCGCGCGGCCGCCATCGACGAAGCGGTACTGCAGGGTGGCACCGGGTTGCGCGTCGCGCATGATCGCGAGGTTGATCAGCAGCCCACTCATGTCGCCATCGCGCAGCGGCACCGGTGCGCGGCGCCGCTTGCTGACATCCCCGGTCCACTGCGCCTGGCCTGCGTTCCAGTCGTAGCTGCCGGTGGCGCGGCGGGTGAACACCAGTGCCTTGCGCATGGTCTCCTGGCGCAGCGGGCGGTAATGGCCGCCGGCGATGTCGAACTGGGTGCTCTGCTCGATGTTCACCCGGGCGAGGCCGGCAAAGCCGTGGCGACCACGGATGCCGAGACCGACTTCCCACAGGCCGTCGCCCGCCTGCTCCACCCGCATGGTGGCGTCACCGGCGTGCCGACCCTGGTACCACGCCTCGTAGCTCGCAAGGAACGGGGCGAGTTCGGCCGCGCGCGCGCCGCCGGGCAGGATGGCGGCAAGGGCGAGGAAGACAGGGAGGAGGGTTTTCATGTCGCGGCATCATGCGAAGCGGTTGTTGGCTGCCAGCTGAAGCGGCGCCTGCAGCGGCCTGCCGTCGAAGTGGACGCCGTCGTCGCCGAGCGCGATGCGCCGCCAGGCCAACAGGCGCACGGTCTCCACCAGCAGCGGATGTTCGCGCTCCAGCACGCGGGCGGACAGGCTGGCTTCATCGTCGCCTTCGAGTACCGGCACCGCTGCCTGGGCAATGACCGGGCCGCCATCGAGATCGGCGGTCACGAAGTGCACGCTGGCGCCGTGCCGGGTCGCACCCGCGGCCAGCGCCTGCCGGTGCGTGTGCAGGCCCTTGAAGTCCGGCAGCAGCGAAGGGTGGATGTTGATCATGCGCACGCTGCGCGGCGCAACCACCGCGTCACCAAGCAGACGCATATAACCGGCGCAGATGATCAGGTCGGGCGCGCTGGCGTCCACCGCATCGAACAGTGCCGCATCGAAGGCGTCGCGGCTGGCGTGGCCGCGTGGTGACAGTGCATGTGCCGGAATGCCTGCATCGCGCGCACGCCCCAGCGCGGGCGCTTGCGCACGGTCGGAGAACACGCCGACCACCTGCGCATCGAGCGCGCCGGCGGCGATCGCGTCCAGCAGCGCCTGCAGGTTGCTGCCGCGGCCCGATGCGAGCACCGCGATCCGGAAGCTCGCCGGTGCCGGCACCGGATCGGGCGCCACCGGCTCAGCCGATGCGGACGCGGTCGCCGGCGCCGGCGGTGACCACTTCGCCGATCCGCCAGTGCGCCAGGCCCTGCCGGTCCAGATGTGCCGAGGCAGTGGCAACCGCATCCTCCGGCAGCACCAGCACGAAGCCGATGCCGCAGTTGAAGGTGCGCCACATCTCCTCGCGTGCGACCGCGCCCTCGCGCTGCAACCACTCGAACACCGGCGGCAGCGGCCATGCGCCAGCATCGATGGCGACACCGAGGCCCTCGGGCACCACGCGGACGATGTTCTCGGTGAGCCCGCCGCCGGTGATATGGGCCATCGCATGCACGGTGCATCCCGAGGCGTCGTCGAGCAGCGCCAGCACCGGCTTCACGTAGAGCGTGGTCGGCGCCATCAGCGCGTCGATCAGCCGCACGCCGCCGAGGTCGAGGTCGGCCGGTTGCCCGGCGCGGTCGTAGATACGCCGCACCAGCGAATAGCCGTTCGAGTGCGGGCCGGACGACGCGATGCCCAGCAGCACGTCACCGGCACGCACGGCCGAGCCGTCGAGCAGGCGCGACTTCTCCACCGCGCCCACGGTGAACCCGGCGAGGTCGTATTCGCCCGGTGCGTACATGTCGGGCATTTCGGCGGTCTCGCCGCCGATCAGTGCGCAGCCGGCGAGTTCGCAGCCGCGCGCGATGCCGCCGACCACCGCGGCGGCGGTGTCGACGTCGAGCTTGCCGGTGGCGAAGTAGTCGAGGAAGAACAGCGGCTCGGCGCCCTGTACCAGCACGTCGTTGACGCACATGCCGACCAGGTCGATGCCGATGGTGTCGTGGCGGCCCAGTTGCTGGGCCAGCTTGAGCTTGGTGCCGACGCCGTCCGTGCCCGAGACCAGGACCGGTTCGCGATAGCGCCCGGAGAGATCGAACAGCGCGCCGAAGCCGCCGAGCCCGCCCATCACTTCCGGGCGCAGCGTGCGCCGGACCAGCGGCTTGATGCGTTCGACCAGGGCATTGCCCGCGTCGATGTCGACGCCGGCATCTCGATAGGTGAGCGGGGTGGGGTGGGTCACGGATGCGGCCGAGGCGGGCGGACCGGCGATTTTAGCAGGCCGCGGCAGTCGCCGGCCGCGCGTGGCGCGTGCGGCGGAGCGGCCGTGCATGGGCGATGGCCCACTTGTGGCACCATTCGCGCGTTTGTCGCAGCGCGAAGGATCAGGCATGTCGTTGGTTGGCCGGATGGCGGGGTGGATCACGGGGCTGCTGCTGGCGGTCGCGCTGGTCGCGCCCGTGCAGGCGCAGCGCGTCGAAGGCGACAGTGCGCGCGCACAGGGGCTGTACGAGGCGGAAGTGCCGGTGGGCAGCCAGAGCGATGCCGCACGCGGTCCGGCACTGAGCCGCGCACTGGCGCAGGTGCTGGGCAAGATTTCCGGCGATGCCTCGGCGGGGTCGCGGCCCGGCGTGGGCCAGGAGCTGCGCCGCGCGGCGCAGTACGCCGAGCATTACGACTACCGCCAGGACGAAGGCGTGTCGGCCACCGGGGCGCCGAGCTTCCAGACCACGCTGGTGGTGCGCTTCGACCGCGAGGCGGTGGACGGACTGGCCGCGGCGCTGGGCCTGCCGATCTGGCCGGAGCCACGGCCGAAGCCGGTGCTGTGGCTGGCCATTGACGACGGCTCGGGGCCGCGCCTGGTGAGTCTGCAGCAGAACAACGTGGTGCGGCCGGTGCTCGACCGCGCCCGCCAGCGTGGCTACCAGCTGGGCCTGCCACGCGGCAGTGCCGCCGAACAGGCGGGCGTGGGGGCGATCTGGCGCGGCGACGCCGCGGCGATCGCACGGCTGTCGGCCCGCTACCAGCCGCCGATGCAGCTGATCGGCAAGCTGCAGCGCGCCGGCAGCGGTTGGCGCGCGGACTGGACGTTTGTCGACAACGGCCGCGTACTCTCGGAATGGACCAGCGAGCACGCCGATGCCCGTCGCGCGATGAGCGCCGGCGCCGATGGCGCCGCCGATGCACTGGTCAAGCGCTATGCGCGGGTGGCGCCGGTGGGCGAGCCGGGCAACTACCGGGTGGTGTTCACCGGGCTGGCCAGCAGCGACGACTTCATCCGCCTGGCGTCGACCCTGCAGGCGATGCCGGTGGTGCGCCGGGCGGTGCCGATGCGCGCGACGGCTGACGGGGTGGAATACGAACTCGAACTGGTGACCGGCCTGCCGGGCTTCCGGCGCATGGCCAACCGCGACGTGCTGGTCGAGGTCGAGGACGTCAGCGACACGCCCACCTTCCGGATCGTGCGGTGATCCGCCATGGCTGAGCATGCCGACCAGGCCATTGCGATCTTCCTCAAACGCCTGCAGTGGGGCCTGGTGGCCCTCGCGGTGCTGTGGCTGATCGGCGCCCTCGGGCCGATCCTGACGCCGTTCGTACTGGCGGCGCTGCTGGGCTGGCTGGGCGACCCGCTGGTGGACCGGATCGAGCGCACCGGCCGCTCGCGCGGTGTCGCGGTGTCGCTGGTGTTCCTGCTGATGGTGCTGCTGGTGGTGCTGGTGCTGCTGATCCTGGTGCCCTTGATCGAGCGCCAGGTGGTGACGCTGATCGACAGCCTGCCGGTCTACCGCGAGTGGCTCATGGGCACCGCGATCCCGTGGATGGAGCGCCGTTTCGGCATCGAGATCTCCGAGTGGATGGACCCGGATCGCCTGATCGAATGGGTGCGCGGGCACTGGCAGCAGGCGGGTGGGGTGGCGACCACGTTCATGTCCTACGTGTCGCGCTCGGGCTTCGCGCTGATCGCGTTGATCGTGAACCTGGTGCTGGTGCCGATCCTCACGTTCTACTTCCTGCGCGACTGGGACGTGCTGGTGGCGCGGGTGTCGCAGCTGATCCCGCGCGACCACTACGCCACCGTGACGCGGCTGGCGCGCGAATCCGACGAATCGCTGGCGGCATTCCTGCGCGGACAGTTCCTGGTGATGCTGGCGCAGGGCGCGTTCTACGCGATCGGCCTGCAGCTGATCGGCCTGCGCCTGGGCATTCTGGTCGGCCTGATCGCCGGGCTGATCAGTTTCGTGCCGTACCTGGGCGCGACCGTCGGCCTGATCATGATGCTGCTGGCCGCCGTGGTGCAGGCGCAGGGGTTCGACTGGCAGCTGCTGATCCTGGGCACGATCGTGTTCACCGCCGGCCAGCTGTTCGAGAGCTATGTGCTGACGCCGCGCCTGGTCGGCGACCGCATCGGCCTGCATCCGGTCGCGGTGATCTTCGCGGTGATGGCGGGTGGCCAGCTGTTCGGCTTCGTCGGCATGCTGATCGCGCTGCCGGTGGCCGCGGTGGCCAACGTACTGCTGCGCTTTGCGCATGAGCGCTACCAGGCCAGTCGCCTGTACACCGGCACGCCGAGCACGCTGGTGGTGGATGACCGCGCGCTGGTGGTGACCGACGGCGCGCCGCGGGTCGACAAGGACTGACAGGGCACGCACGGTGAATCCCCCGGTGCCCGGCGCCGCGCAGCTGCCGCTTGCGCTGCGTTATCCGCCTGACCAGCGCTTCGATACCTTCGTCGGCGCCCCCGACGGTGCGCTCGCCCAGCTGCAGGCCCTCGCCACCGGCCACGAACGTGGCGGCGTGCTGCTGCAGGGGCCGCCGGGCGTAGGCAAGACCCATCTCGCACTGGCGGCGTGCGCGCATGCGGAAGCCGCGGGCCTGCGCAGCGCGTTCCTGCCGCTGGCGACTGCCGTCGGTCGCCTCGGGGCTGCGCTGGAAGCGCTCGACACCTGCGACTTCATCGCGCTCGATGGCCTCGATGCGGTGCTGGGCACCCGCGAGGACGAAGTCGCGCTGTTCCATTTCCACAACCGCGCGATGGATGGCGGGCGGCGGCTGCTGTACACCGCCGGTACGCCGGCCGCGGGTCTGACGATCGGCCTGCCGGACCTGGGCTCGCGCCTGGCCGCCTGCACCGGCATCGCGCTGGCGCCGCTGGATGACGAGGGACGGCGTGAGCTGCTGCAGTGCCGCGCGCTGCGACGTGGGCTGGTGGTCGAGCCCGCGGCGATCGACTGGCTGCTGCGCCGGGTCGGCCGCGACCTCGGCGGGCTCACCCGGCTGCTCGACCAGCTCGACCGTGCATCGCTGGCCGCCCAGCGCCGGGTGACGGTGCCGTTCCTGCGCCAGGTGCTGGCTGCGGAGCCGGCCTCCGACGACGCCGGCACTCCGGGCGGCTGATCGCCGCCTGCAGCGGCCTCACGCCGCGGACAGCTCCGCGTCGAGCAGCTGCAGCCGCTGCGGCGTGCCGACATCGGTCCAGCGCCCGCGATGATGGGTGCCGGTGACCTGGCCTTCGCGCATCGCCGCACGCAGTAACGGCGCCAGCCGGAAACGCGCCGGGGTTGCGTTCGCGCCTGGCGCGTCGCCGATCACCTGTGCCCAGTTGTCGAACAGCGACGCGCGGTAGATGCCGATCCCGGCATAGGTGAGCCGCGGCGCGCCCCCGGTGCGCACATCGCCCGACGGGTGGAGCGCGAAGTCGCCGTCGGGGTTGTGATCCGGGTTGTCGACCAGCACCAGATGCGCGTCCCCCGGTGGGTGCGCGGGCAGTTGCGCGAAATCGAAGTCGGTCCAGACATCGCCATTGACGGCGATGAAGGGCGCATTGCCCAGCCGCGACAGCGCCCTCCACATCCCACCGCCGGTTTCCAGCGGCACGTCGCCCTCGTAGCTGTAATGGATGCGCAGGCCCCAGCGCTCGCCGTCGCCCAGTTCCGCGGGGAAGCGCCGTGCCAGCCACGAGGTGTTGACCACGACCTCGTCGACCCCCAGCGCGGCCAGCTTCTCGAGGTGCCAGACGATCAGCGGCCTGCCGCCCACCACGAGCAGCGGCTTGGGCGTGGTCTCGGTCAGCGGGCGCATGCGCTCGCCGAGTCCGGCGGCGAAGATCAGCGCTTTCATCGGATACTCCGGTGCACGGCCGGCAACGCCGGTGGTCGGGGCGGCCAAGGGTAAACTGCGCGTCCAGTCGGCGCGAACAAGCGAAGGGGATGGCCATGTTGCAGGTGGTGTTGCTGTCCGGTGGATCCGGCACGCGGCTGTGGCCGTTGTCGCGCGAGGCGTATCCCAAGCAGTTCCTGCCGCTGGCAGGCGAGACGACGATGGTGCAGGACACCTGGTCGCGCGCGGCCGCGCTGACCACGCTGAAGCCGATCGTGGTCGCCAACGAGGAACACCGCTTCCTTGTTGCCGAACAGTTGCGGCAGATCGGTGCCCCGGTGCCGGACATCGTGCTTGAGCCGGTGGGGCGCAACACCGCGCCGGCGATTGCCGCCGCGGCACTGCAGGCGCGCGCGGCAGGCGCGGACCCGGTGCTGCTGGTGCTGCCCTCCGACCACGTCGTGCGCGATGTCGCCGCGTTCCACGCCGCCGTGCGCCAGGCCCTGCCTGCGGCCGAGGACGGCGCGCTGGTGACCTTCGGGATCCGTGCGTCGGCACCGGAGACCGGCTTCGGCTACATCCAGGCCGCTGCCGGCGAGGGCGTGCGCCGGGTGCTGCGCTTTGTCGAAAAACCGGATGCGGACACCGCGCGAGCGTACCTCGCAAGCGGCGATTACGTCTGGAACAGCGGAATGTTCCTGTTCCGGGCCTCGCGCTATCTCGACGAGATCGCGCGCTTCCGCCCGGACATCCTCGACGCGGTCCGCCGCGCGTTCGACGCCGCCAGCCGCGATGGCGACTTCGTCCGCCTCGAACGCGGGGCATTCGCGGCCAGTCCGTCGGATTCGATCGATTACGCGGTGATGGAGAAGACCTCCGACGCACGCGTGCTGCCGGTCGACATCGGCTGGAACGATGTCGGCTCGTGGTCGGCGCTATGGGACGTCAGCGATCAGGACGAGCATGGCAATGCCGGCCACGGCGACGTGATCGCGGTGGACAGCCGCAACAGCTATGCGTATTCGCGCCGGCTGGTGGCGCTGGTCGGCGTCGACGACCTGGTGGTGGTGGAGACCGATGATGCGGTGCTGGTGGCGCGCAAGGACCGCGTGCAGCAGGTCAAGGACGTGGTGGCGCGGCTCAAGGCCGACCAGCGCAGCCACGCGGTGATGCACCGCGAAGTGCACCGGCCCTGGGGCAGCTACGATTCGGTCGACGTCGGCAACGGCTTCCAGGTCAAGCGGATCAAGGTGAAACCCGGAGCGCGGCTGTCGCTGCAGTCGCACGCGCACCGCGCCGAGCACTGGGTGGTGGTGCGCGGCACCGCGCGGGTCACCCGCGACAACGACGTGTTCGATCTCCACGCCAACCAGTCCACCTACATTCCGCTGGGCGCGCGGCACCGGCTGGAGAATCCGGGCGTCGATCAACTGGAACTGATCGAGGTGCAGTCCGGCGACTACCTCGGCGAGGACGACATCGTCCGCTACGAGGACGTATACGGGCGGTCCTGAGTGGCCGGGGCTTGCTGCCACGGATGATGACGCGGATCGACGCATAGCGAACCGACAGCAGGCACGGTCGAGCTGGTTTCCCGCTGACCGGCGTGGATTCGCGGCAGTACGCGTTCGACCCCCCGCGTGCCGCGAGTCTCCGGCGCCACGCGACGCTAGAATGCGTGCATCGCGGCGAGGCCGCCGTCACCCGCAGACCCGTGACCGATCATCTCGACCGCCTCGAGGCGGAAAGCCTGCATATCCTGCGTGAGGTCGCGGCGGAAAGCCGTCGTCCGGTCATGCTGTATTCGATCGGCAAGGACAGCTCGGTGCTGCTGCACCTGCTGCTCAAGGCGTTCGCGCCTGCGACTCCTCCGATTCCCCTCCTGCACGTGGATACCACGTGGAAGTTCCGCGAGATGATCGCGTTCCGCGATCGCCGCGCGGCGGAAACCGGGGTGGACCTGCATGTCCACATCAATCCCGATGGCGTGCGCGAGGGCATCGGTCCGTTCAGCCACGGTGCCAGCGTGCACACGGAAGTAATGAAGACGCTCGCACTCAAGCAGGCGCTGGAGGCCGGCGGCTACGATGCCGCGATCGGCGGTGCCCGCCGCGACGAGGAGAAGTCGCGCGCGAAGGAGCGCGTGTTCTCGTTTCGCGACGCCGCCCACCGCTGGGACCCGCGCCGGCAGCGGCCGGAACTCTGGAACCTCTACAACGCGCGTGTCGGCAGCGGCGAGAGCGTGCGGGTGTTTCCGCTGTCGAACTGGACCGAGCTGGACGTGTGGCGCTACATCCGCCGCGAGGCGATCGACGTGGTGTCGCTGTACTTCGCGGCCGAGCGCCCCGTGGTGCATCGCGACGGCACCTGGATCATGGTCGACGACGACCGCTTCATGCTTCGCGATGGCGAATCCGTGGAACAGCGCCGGGTCCGCTTCCGCACCCTCGGCTGCTATCCGCTCACCGGCGCGGTGGAATCGGAAGCCGCCGACCTCGATGCGGTGATCCGCGAGATGGAGCGCAGCGCACTGTCCGAGCGCGCCGGGCGGCTGATCGACCACGCAGACGGCGACTCGATGGAAAAGAAGAAGCGGGAAGGGTACTTCTGATGGCGGGCATGGATTTCCTGCGCCTGATCGCCTGCGGCAGCGTGGACGACGGCAAGAGCACGCTGATCGGCCGGTTGCTGCACGAAGCCGGGCGCGTTCCCGACGACGAGCGCGCCGCACTGGCGCGCGCGAGCGCCAGCCATGGCACGCGCGGCGGCGAGGTCGATTACGCGCTACTGCTCGATGGACTCGATGCCGAGCGTGAGCAGGGCATCACCATCGACGTGGCCTGGCGCCACCTGCAGACCGCGGGGCGCCGCTTCCTGATCGCGGACTGCCCGGGGCACGTGCAGTACACCCGCAACATGGCGACCGGCGCGTCGGTCGCGGACCTGGCGATCGTACTGGTCGATGCCAGCCGCGGCCTGCTTCCGCAGACGTTCCGCCACGCCGCGATCCTGTCGCTGTTCGGCGTGCGCCACGTGCTGCTGGCGGTCAACAAGATGGACCGCGTCGGATACGCGCAACCGGTGTTCGAGGCGATCGCGTCCCGCTTCTGGGAACATGCCGGCAGGCTTGGCATCGCGGATGTCATGGCGATCCCGGTGGCCGCGGCTGTGGGCGACAACGTCACCACGCGCTCGACGGCGATCGACTGGTACCACGGCCCCAGCGTGCTCGAACATCTCGAGGGCGTGCGCGTCGATTCGCCGGATCCCGGCCTGCCGCTGCGGCTGCCCTTGCAGTCGGTGCTGCGCGACGCCGATGGCGGGCGCTGGCTCACCGGCACGCTGGCCGCCGGTCGCGTGCGTATCGGCGACGAGGTCCGCATCGAGCCCAGCGGCATCGCAAGCCGGATCGCGGCACTCACGGTTGCCGGCGTGCCGGCCGCCTCGGCAGAGGTGGGGCAGGCGGTGGCGGTGCAACTCGCCGATGACGTGGACGCAGGGCGCGGGCACGTGCTGGCGGCGGTGGACGCACCGCTCGCCCATACCGACCAGTTCGTTGCCGAAGTGCTCTGGTTCGACGAGGCGCCGCTGCTGCCCGGGCGCCGCTACCAGTTCAGGAGCGGCGCGCGTGCGGTGGGTGCGCGCATCAGCGAACTGAAGTTCCGCCACGACCCCGAAAGCCTGCAACCATTGGCCGCGAAGCGGCTGGAGTTCAACGAGATCGGCGAGGTGGTGATCTCGCTGGATGCGGTGGTCGCCTACGCGCCGTATGCGGAGAACGCAACGCTCGGCGGCTTCATCCTCGTCGATCCGCTCAGCCGGGCCACGGTCGGTGCCGGCATGATCCGCCACGGCTTGCGGCGCGCCGATAACATCCATTGGCAGGTGCTCGATGTCGACCGCAACGCGCGTGCGGCGTTGAAGGGGCAGCGGCCACGCTGCATCTGGTTCACCGGGCTGTCGGGCGCCGGCAAGTCGACGATCGCCAATCTCGTTGAACGCGGCCTGCTGGCGCGGGGGCTGCACACCTATCTGCTCGACGGCGACAACGTGCGCCACGGGCTCAACCGCGATCTCGGCTTCACCGACGAGGACCGGGTGGAGAACCTGCGGCGCATCGGCGAGGTCGCGCGCCTGATGACCGATGCCGGCCTGGTCGTGCTGGTGAGTTTCATCTCGCCGTTCCGCGCCGAGCGCGCCGCCGCACGCGCGCTGTTCGATCCCGGCGACTTCATCGAGGTCTTCGTCGATACGCCGCTGGCCGACGCCGAGCGGCGCGACGTCAAGGGCCTGTACGCGAAGGCACGCCGCGGCGAACTGCCGAACTTCACCGGCATCGATTCACCCTACGAGCCGCCGGAAGCGCCGGAGCTGGTGCTCGACACCAGGCACGACGACGCGCAGGCGCTGGCGGACCGGGTGATCGGCTATCTGCTCGACAGTTGAGTCCGCGCCGGTGATGCGGCAACGGTGAGTCGCCACGATCGGGCCGACGCCTCGCCGGCCTGGTCCTTGCAGTGGGCTGAAGTGCTGACCGGGCGTCAACCGCGAGGAATCAGCGCGGTCGCACCAGCTGCAGCAGGCCGAGAATGACCACCGCGCCGAGCAGCGCACCGAAGAAGCCGGCGGCCTGGCCGATCGCATACCAGCCCATCTGTTGCCCGCCCCAGGTGCCCAGCAGGGCGCCGCCGATGCCGAGCAGGCAGGTCAGGATCACGCCCATGCGGCGGCGGCCCGGGGTGATCGCCCGCGCGAGGATGCCGACCACCAGGCCGATCAGGATGATGTAGAGCCAGTTGCTGCTGCCGAACGGTGCCATGTCGCCCCCTGTGAAGATCCGGGCGCAAGCATAGCCGCAGCCGCGGTCGTCGCCCTCTCCCTCTCCGCGGCACGCGCGGAGAGGGAACGGTCCGCGGCCTCAGCAGCAGCCGTGGTCGCCGTGGCGGCTGCCGCTGTCGGCGGCAACGGCGGAGCCGGTGGTCTCGCCGCGCAGGCTGGCCTGGTGGTGCTCGGCGAGCACCCGCGCCACGCACGCGGTCACCCGCTTGCCCATCGGGATGTGCAGGAACTCGTTGGGGCCGTGCGCATTGGAATGCGGGCCGAGCACGCCGGTGATCATGAACTGTGCGTCCGGGAACTTCTCGCCCAGCATGCCCATGAACGGAATCGAGCCGCCTTCGCCCATGTACATCGCCGGGCGCCCGAAGAACGCCTCGCTGGCGTCGTTGATCGCGGTTTCCAGCCACGGCGACAGCGCCGGTGCGTTCCAGCCGGTCGCGGCCTTTTCCAGTTCCAGCGTGACCTGCGCGCCGTTCGGCGGATCCTGCGTCAGCGCCTGCTGCAGCAGTTCGCCGGCGCGCTTGCCGTCGACGGTCGGCGGCAGCCGCAGCGACAGCTTCACCGCGGTATGCGGGCGCAACACGTTGCCGGCCGAATCCAGCGACGGGATGCCACCCACGCCGGTCACCGACAGCGCCGGGCGCCAGGTGCGGTTGAGCACCAGTTCCGCGAGGTCGTCGTTCATCGGCCGCATGCCCTGGAGCAACGGGAACTTCGAATAGACCTCGTCGCCGAGCACGCCGGACGCACGCTGCGCCTGTTCCTGCCGTTCGGCGGGAATCTCGGCGTGCAGGCCCTCGAGGAGGATGCGGCCGGTGGTCTCGTCCTCGATGCGCGACAGCAGCTGGCGCAGCAGGCGGAAGCTCGACGGCACCACGCCCGAGGCATCGCCGGAGTGCACGCCCTCGTCGAGCACCTTGACCGTGAGGTTGCCGCCGGCCAGGCCGCGCAGCGACGTGGTGCACCACAGCTGCTCGTAGTTGCCGCAGCCCGAATCCAGGCAGACCACCAGCGACGGCCTGCCGATGCGGTCGGCAAGATGGTCGACATAGGCGGGGAGGTCGTAGCTGCCGGATTCCTCGCAGGCCTCGATCAGCACCACGCAGCGCGCGTGCGGCAGCTGCTGCTCGTGCAGGGCCATGATCGCGGCCAGCGAACCGTAGATCGCATAACCGTCGTCGGCGCCACCGCGGCCGTACAGCCTGTCGCCGCGCAACACCGGCTTCCACGGCCCGAGATCATCGTCCCAGCCGGTCATCTCCGGCTGCTTGTCGAGGTGGCCGTACAGCAGCACGCAATCGTCGTCGCGGCCACCATGCGCGGCGGGGATCTCGATGAAGATCAGCGGCGTGCGGCCTTCCAGCTCGATCACGTCCACCTGCATGCCGGGGATGTCCTGCCGGCGCGCCCAGCCGGCCATCAGTTCCACGGCCTGGTCCATGTACCCGTGCGCCTTCCACTCGGCATCGAACATCGGCGACTTATTCGGGATGCGGATGTATTCGACGAGCTGGGGCACGATGTCGTCGTCCCATTTCTGGGCGACGAAACGATCGACCTTGCTGGCGTCCATGGCGACTCCTGGAAAGCGGGGGAAGGCCCCATTCTAGCCGGCGCGTCGCGGTCGGAATTTTCCGACGCCGGCTGCCGGCTTTGCCCTGTGGGCGCACGGCGCGGCGGGCGATAGGCGCGGCCGCGGCGGTTGCGGACACTCTGCATACCGGCGCGGGCGCGCCGGCAGGAAGCCACCCACATACGGAAGGAATCGCCATGAACATGTTCACCAGGACCCTGTGCACGTCACTGCTTTCGCTGTTGCTGGCCGGCGCCGCCTGGGCCAGCGAGAAGGTCAATATCAACACCGCCGACGCCGCCACGCTCGACCGCGTGCTGGTCAACGTGGGCCCGGCCAAGGCCGAGGCCATCGTCGAGCACCGCAAGGCCAACGGCGCCTTCCGCAGCGTCGAGCAGCTCGCCCTCGTCAAGGGCATCGGCCTGCGTACCGTGGAGCTCAACCGCGATCGCATCGAGCTCGGCGCGGCGCCTGCGCGCCGTCCGGCCGAGCGTCCCGCGGCCGCCGCCACCACCGCGACCGCAACCGCGCGTCCGCAGCGCTGAAGAGGCACCTGGGGGCCGCACACGGACGCGCGGCCGCCAGTCGGGAGCAGGACCGCTCCGGGAGTCCGGCACGGAGGCCGGAATGACAGGGATGTTCGCCGTCCCCCCGTGCAGGACGCACGGGGGGCGGCGTCCGCTGGTGAGAGGCGTGTCGGCGCCGGGCCGCCCGCTACACTGCGCCGATGGACGCTTCCGCCGGAAGCCGGGTGATCCCGGCCAACGATTACCTCCGCAGCCGCTGGCGCAACGGGCGCGGATGGACCCGCGAGATCTGCGCATCCGACGCGCACGACGGCGGATGGGACTGGCGGCTGTCGATCGCCGACATCGAACAGGCCGGCCCGTATTCGGCATTCCCCGGCGCCATGCGCGAACAGGTGCTGCTGCGGGGCGAGGGGCTGCAGCTGGAATTTGCCGATGGCCGACGCGGGGACCTGCAGCCGCCCTACGGGCGCCTCCGCTTCGACGGCGACCCGCCGCCCCGGGCCGCGCCGGACGGCCGGGTCGAGGTGTTCAACCTGATCTGGCGCCCACAGGCGGTGGACGTCGATCTCTGGCACCGGCCACTGGTCGGGCCGATGCTGTTCTTCGCCGATCCCGGCACGCGCTGGGCACTGCATCTGCTGGCCGGGCAGGCGCGCTTCGAAGGCGCACTGTTGCCGCCGCTGGCGCAGGGCGATACCGCGGTGCTCGATGAACCGGTGCGCCGGCGTTTCCTGCTCGATGGCGGCGGGGAACTGCTGGCCATCCGCATCCGCCCACGCGGCGCCGTTGCCGACGGGCCAACCGACTGACGTCGGCCGACGGATGCGCCGCGTGCGTATCCGTCGGGCCGCAGCACTGGTTCAGAAGCGGTAGCTGGCCGATAGCCAGAGGTTGCGCCGCTGGTCCTTGACCAGGTAGTCGTCGACGCAGACATAGCTGTCGCGGGTATCGGCCAGCGTGCAGGTCTGCTCGATGAAGTCCTTGTCGAACAGGTTGTTGATGCGCGCGTTGAGCCGGAACGCATCGGTGATGCGCCAGGACGCGCCGAGGTGGAACACGGTGTAGTCGCTGTACCAGCGCTCCTGCCCGGCGACGGCGTCGTAGTCGCGGTAGCGGTCGTAGCGGCCCTCGCCGATCAGCGACAGCGTCAGTACGTCGGTCGGCGTCCATTCCAGCGTCGCGTTGGCGATGTGCTCGGCGGGGTTGCCGGTCACCGGGCGCCCCGCGTCGTCGCCGCTCTTCTGTTCCGAGCGGGTCCAGGTGTAGTTGCCGCGCAGCGCCAGGGTGTCGGTGAGCCCGGTGTGGGCGGCGAGTTCGACGCCGCGCGTTTCGGCGCGGTCGATATTCACCCGCTGGCTGAAGGTCGTATAGCCGAGCGCCGCCCAGCCCGGGCCGATGTCCACGCAGTAGCCGCCACCGGCCGGCGCGACCTCGCAGTTGGCGAAGTTGTCGCCGGTGGCGATCTTGTCCTTGAAGCGGTTGTAGAACGCGGTGGCATTGAAGCCCCAGCGGCCGCCGTCGTAATACGTTGCGAGTTCGATGTTGGTGCTGGTTTCCGGCTGCAGCGTCGGCGTGCCGACCATCGGGATGACGCCCTGGCCGCCGAAGCCGGTGATCCCGGCAAACAGGTAGTTCGGCTTGGGCGCCTTGTAGCCGGTGCTGATGCCGCCCTTGACCGTCCACGCCTGCGTGGCATCCCAGACCAGGTAGGCGCGCGGACTGACGTGGCTGCCGAAGATGTTGTGGTGGTCGTAGCGCAGGCCGAAGGTCGCGGTGAGGTCCTCGGTGAACGCCCAGTTGTCCTCGGCGAACAGCGCCCATTGGCGGTGCTTCTGACTTGTGCCGTCGCGGAAACCCGCACCGTCCATGCCGAACACGCCGTCTTCCATGTCGGTGTCGTCGTACTGGCCGCCGACCGTGACCACATGGTCGCCCAGCGGCAGTTCCAGCATGGTGTCGAACACCAGGCCCTCGAGTTCCAGCGTGCGCAGCTGCCGCGGCAGGAACGCCTGCAGGCGTGCGAGTTCCTCCGCGGTGAGCCCGCTGGATTCGATGCCGGCAAGGCCGGTGCCGTTGTTGCAGTAGGCGGCCTGCCCGCGGCGCGCGCAGACGTCGTTCCACAGATCCTGCAGCTCGCCGCGTTCGGCGACCGTCAGTGGCAGCGATCGGCCGAGGTTGCTGCTCTCGTGCCGGGTGATGCTGGTCGTGCTGGTACCGAACGACCAGCGGCCGACATGGCTCAGCGCGAGCTGGTCACGCTCATAGCGCTGGTAGGCGGTATAGCCGACGCGAGGCTGCACCACGCGCCGGGTCACGGTGCCGGTGCCACCGGGCGCGGGGATCACCGCGTTGCCGGTCCGCCACAGGCTTTCGAGGCCGTCGAGCGTGCCGGTCTGGCCGCTGGAGTTGTCGTACTTCAGCCGCGAGCGGTCGTAGTCGAGCATGATGTCGTGGTCGTCGTTCGGGGTGAACGCGAGGCGCACGCCGGCATTCCAGTTGGTCGCCGCCACCTGCTTGCCGCCACCACCGAAGCCGAGGGTGCGGTCCCACACCGTGCCGTCGGGCAGCGGCAGCGGATCCCAGTCGGGTGTCGACTCGTCACGGTCATACCAGCTGCCGCGCACCGCCAGGCCGAGCCGGTCGGCCACCAGCGGCCCACCGACGTAGAGATCGGTCCTGCGGGCATCGCCGAATTCGTTTTCCTGCTGGAAGGTGTGCGCCTGGGTCACCGCGCCATGCCAGACGGTGCCGACCTTGCGGGTGATGATGTTGACCACGCCGCCCATCGCATCGGAGCCGTACAGCGTCGACATCGGCCCGCGCACGACCTCGATGCGTTCGATCGCCTCCATCGGCGGCACGAAGCTGAACTGCCCGCCGCCGAAGTTGTTGGGATAGAGGTCGCCGACATTGCTCTGCCGGCGGCCGTCGATCAGCACCAGCGTGTAGTCGGACCCGAGCCCGCGCATGCTGATGGTGGCCTCGCCGTTCTTGTCGGTGCTCTCCATGCCGACGTCGAGCCCCTCGATGTCGCGCAGCGCATCGACGAGATTGGCGTAGGGGCGACGGGCCAGTTCCTCGCGGGTGACCACGGTGATGCTCGCGGGGGCATCGGTGATCTTCTGTTCGAAGCCGGTGGCGGTCACCACGATAGTGTCGAAATCGCGGGTCTGCGGGCCCGGGTCGGCAAAGGCATGGCCGGCCAGGCCGAAGGTGAGGGCGACGGCCAGCAGATGGCGTCGAGGCGCGGTACGCCGGTACGGGGTGACTGCGTGCATCCAGGGGCTCCGTGGGGTCGGTGCGTAGGGAATCCTGAAGCCGGGTCTGGCGGTGGCTGGACGGCATCGCAGGAGGCGGGCATGACGCCCTTGGATGCGAATTATAATGAGAACGATTCTTGATAAAAGATCCTGCGGGATCTTTTTTGCAGCCGCGGTGCGGGTTTCAGCGGTCGTCGCGGGTCCAGACCCCGCCGTCGCGCACCTCGACCGGGAAGCGCACCACCGGCCCATAGGCTGGCGCGCACAGCGGGCGTCCATCGCGGATATCGAAGCGGGCGCCGTGCAGCGCGCACTCGATGCTGCCCTCGGCGGTATCGAAGTGGCCCGCGGAGAGCTCGAAGTCCTCATGGCTGCAGCGGTCTTCCAGCGCGTAATAAGTGCCGTCGAGGTTGAACACCAGGATCGGCGTATCGCCATCCCAGGCCACGCGGGTTTCCCCGGGCAGCAGTTCGGCGGTGGTGCACACGAAGGTCCAGTCGCTCATGCGGGCATTGTAGGGAGGCTGGCCCGCGGGGTCAGCCAGAGGGCCGCATCCGCCTGCGGGCTTCGCGGATGCCGCGGCCCGCCGGCACCGCGATGGCGTCAGGACACCCCCGCGTCCTCGGACACGGGCGGCAGCGGCTTCTCGAGCACCTCGAAGCGCAGGTCATCGCGCCGGGGGATGCCGAAGCGGGTGTCGCCATAGGGGAACGGCAGGTGTTCGCCGGTGCGGCGGTACCCGAGGCGCTCGTACCAGGCGATCAGCTCGGCGCGGACATCGATCACCGTCATCCGCATCCGCGCAAGGCCCCAGTCCTCGCGGGCGATGCGCTCGCATTCGTGCAGCACCGCGCGCCCGATACCGCCGCCCTGTCGCCGTGGATCCACCGCGAACATGCCGAAGTAACCGCTGCCGTCGACATCGGCCACGTGCGCGCAGGCGACCGGCCCCGCGGCGTCATCGGCAATGAGCACCCGGCTGCGCGGGCGTGCGATGTCGTCACGCAGCACAGCGGCGTCGATGCGCTCGCCATCGAGCAGGTCGGCTTCCGTGGTCCAGCCGGCGCGGCTGGCATCGCCACGGTAGGCCGAAGTCACCAGCGCCACCAGCGCAGGCACATCGGCTTGGCTGGCGACACGGAACCTCAGGGGCTGCAGGACAGGCATCGGCGTCGGCTTCGGAAAGGAGAGCGGGCTTTCTGCCCGAGACGGCCGGTTGTTGCAACCGGACGGGCGCCGGCGGGAGATGGGAACGCGGCTCGCAGCAGGATTCGCCACCAGCGCGGGAACGCGTTACGGCAGTAGCGTAGCTGCCAGCGGGAACTGGGGCTCAGTCCGGATAGCGGTACGGCTGTCGACGCATGTCGATACCCGGCCGTGGCCGGGTGGTTCTCAGCCCAGCAGCAGGCGCACCTTGCGCAGGGCGGCGATGAAGGCGTCGATCTCGGCGTGGGTGTTGTAGAACGCCGGCGACGCACGACAGGTGGCGGCGACCCCGTAGAACTGCAACAGCGGATGCGCGCAGTGCTGGCCCGACCGCACCGCCACGCCTTCGAGGTCGAGCAGGGTGGCGAGGTCGTGCGCATGCGCGCCTTCCACCAGGAACGACACCACCGCGGCCTTGTCCGGCGCGCGGCCGAGGATGCGCACGCCGGGTTCGGCGTCCAGTGCCGCGGTCAGGTACGCCAGCAGGTCGGCCTCGCGGGCCTCGATGTTGGCCATGCCGATGGCGTCGAGGTAGTCGACGGCCGCGGCCAGGCCGACGAAACCGGCGATGTTCGGGGTGCCGGCTTCGAAGCGGTGCGGCGGATCGTTGAACACGGTGCCGTCGAAGCTGACCTCGCGGATCATCTCGCCGCCGCCCAGGAACGGCGGCATCGCCTCGAGATGCTCGCGGCGCGCCCAAAGCGCGCCGGTGCCGGTCGGTCCGCACATCTTGTGACCGGTGAAGGTATAGAAGTCGCAGCCGATCGCCTGCACGTCGACCGGTCGGTGCGGCACCGCCTGCGAACCGTCGACGACGGTGACGATGCCGCGCCGGCGTGCCTCGCGGCACAGCTCGCGCACCGGGTTCACCGTGCCCAGCAGGTTGGAGACATGGGCGATCGCGAACAACCTGACGTCCGGCGTCATCGCACGCACCAGCGCCTCGCGGTCGAGGGTGCCGTCCTCGAGGATCTCCGCCACGCGCACGGTCGCCCCGGTGCGTTCGGCCACCAGCTGCCAGGGCACGATGTTGGCGTGGTGTTCCATGCGCGACACCAGGATGGCGTCGCCCGCCTTCAGACGCGGCAGCGCCCAGGAGTAGGCGACCAGGTTGATCGCGAAGGTGGTGCCGCTGCACAGCACCAGCTCGTCCGCGCGCACGTTGAGGAAGCGTGCCAGCCGCTTGCGTGCACCCTCGTAGGCCTCGGTCGCCTCGCTGCCGAGCTGGTGCACGGCACGGCTGACATTGGCATTGAAGCGACGGTAGTAGCCATCGACCGCTTCGATCACCACAGCCGGCTTCTGCCCGGTGTTGGCATTGTCGAAGTAGACCAGCGGCTTGCCGTGCACCTGGCGTTCGAGCAGCGGGAAATCCGCGCGCACGCGCGCCCAGTCGATCGGCGATGCCGCCGTCTCGGGGGCAGTCGCGCTCATCCGGAGACGATGCCGTCGAGCATGCGCGACAGCGCGTTCTCGAGGGTCTGGCGCAGCGGCCCGTCCATGGCCGCGAGCGGTTCGCGCACGAAGGCCGCGGTCAGCAACGCGCGTGCCTGGCGCTCCGGGATGCCGCGCGCGCGCAGGTAGAACAGCGCGTTGTCGTCGAGCTGCCCGACGGTCGCACCGTGCGCGGCCTGCACCTCGTCGGCGTGGATCACCAGCACCGGCTGGGTGTCGATCTCCGCATCGGCCGACAGCAGCAGGTTCTTGTTCGACAGCTGTGCATCGGTGCCGTCGGCGCCTTCGCGGATCAGGATGCCGCCGTGGAATACGACGCGGCCACGCGCGGTCGCGGCACCACGCCACACCAGCTCGGCCGCGGTGTCACGTGCGACATGGTCGATGCCGAGGCGGGTGTCCACGTGGCGGCGCCCGGTGCCGAGCAGCACCCCATTGGCGGTCAACCGCGCGCGTTCGCCTTCCAGGCGCACGTTGAGCTCGTGCCGCGACAGCGCGCCGCCCAGTTCGACGTCGACGCGGCGGTACTCGGCGGCTTCCGCCAGCACCACGTCCGTGCGCAGGAACAGCGTCGCCCCGGTGGCGTCATCCTGCACGCGGGCGTGCTCCAGGCGCGCGCCATCGGCCACGTGCACATGCGCGAGGGCATTGGTGAGATGGCGGCCTTCGCCGACATGCAGGTGGTGCTCGACCACCGCAAGCGAGGCGCCCCGGCGCAGTTCGATCAGGTGGCGCAGGTGCCAGGCGAGGTCCTGGCTGGCGCTGCCATCCGCGTCCGACGGCGCGCCGACGAACACCAGCTGCAGCGGCACGTCGACCGCGGTGTCGGCCTCGACGCGCAGCAGCACGCCTTCCCCGGCAAGCGCGGCATTGAGCCGGGCGAACACTTCATCGGTGCGGTCGAAGCGGCGATGCAGGAAGCGCAGCACCTCGTCGCCATCGGCCAGCGCATCGGACAGCGGGCGCAGCGAGACGCCCGCGGGCAGCCCGTCCAGCAAGGACAGCGCCGGCACATGCCGGCCATTGACGAACACCAGCCGCGGCGCGGGGATCGCGTCCAGCAGCGCGGGGTCGACCGGTGGCGGCTGTGCCGGGGCAACGCCGAAGCTGCGGCGCTCGAGCGCGCGCAGCGGGGTGTACTTCCAGGCTTCGCTGCGCGGCCCCGGCAGCCCGTCGCGCAGGGCCTCGTCGAGGATCGAGCGGCGCGCGGGGTCGCCCTGGAAACCCGCGGCCAGCGAATCGAGCAGCACGCTCATCAGACCGCCTCCGGCACCACGCGCTCACGGATCCAGCCGTAGCCGTGCTCTTCGAGCTCGAGCGCCAGTTCCGGCCCACCGCTTTCGACGATGCGGCCATCGGCCAGCACATGCACCACGTCCGGGCGGATGTACTCCAGCAGGCGCTGGTAGTGGGTGATCACCACGAACGCGCGGTCGGGTGCGCGCAGCGTGTTGACGCCTTCGGCCACGGTCCTGAGCGCATCGATGTCGAGGCCGGAATCGGTCTCGTCGAGGATCGCAAGCTTCGGCTCCAGCACCGCGAGCTGGAAGATCTCGTTGCGCTTCTTCTCGCCGCCGGAGAAGCCCTCGTTGACGCCGCGATGCAGCAGCTTGTCGTCGAGGTGCAGCACCGACAGCTTCTCGCGCACCAGCTTGAGGAACTGCATCGAATCCAGCTCCGGCTCGCCACGCGACTTCCGCTGCGCGTTGAGTGCGCTGCGCAGGAAGTAGGTGTTGTTCACGCCGGGGATCTCGACCGGGTACTGGAACGCAAGGAAGACGCCCGCGGCGGCGCGTTCTTCCGGCTCGAGTTCCAGCAGCGGCCGGCCTTCGAACTCGATGGTGCCCTGGCTGATGTCGTAGCCGTCGCGGCCGGCGAGGATGTTGCCCAGCGTGGACTTGCCGGCGCCGTTCGGCCCCATGATGGCGTGCACCTCGCCCGGCTTCACGTGCAGCGAAAGGCCCTTGAGGATGTCGCGCCCGTTGATGGAGGCGTGGAGGTCTTGGATCTTGAGCATGATGGGTTCCGTTGTTGTCTTCTGCGTCCCCGCACGGCGGGGAGTTGCGGCATCTCTCAGCCGACGCTGCCTTCCAGCGACACTTCCAGCAGCTTCTTGGCTTCCACCGCGAATTCCATCGGCAGTTCGCGGAACACCTGCTTGCAGAAGCCGTCGACGATCAGGCTGACCGCGTCTTCCTCGCTGATGCCGCGGCTGCGGCAATAGAACATCTGGTCGTCGCTGATCTTGGATGTGGTGGCCTCGTGCTCGACGGTGGCGCCGGGATTCCCCACCTCGATGTAGGGGAAGGTGTGCGCCCCGCACTTCTTGCCGATCAGCAAGGAGTCGCACTGGGTGTGGTTGCGTGCGCCATCGGCATTGCGGTCCACCTTCACCAGGCCGCGGTAGGTGTTCTGCCCGCGGCCGGCGCTGATGCCCTTGCTGACGATCTTCGACTTGGTGCGCTTGCCGATGTGGATCATCTTGGTGCCGGTGTCGGCCTGCTGGCGATGGTGGGTGAGTGCCACGGAGTGGAACTCGCCCGAGGAGTCATCGCCCAGCAGCACGCAGCTTGGGTACTTCCAGGTGATCGCCGAGCCGGTCTCCACCTGCGCCCAGACCACCTTGCTGCGTGCGCCGCGACATTCGGCGCGCTTGGTCACGAAGTTGTAGATGCCGCCCACGCCGTTCTCGTCGCCGGGGTACCAGTTCTGCACAGTCGAGTACTTGATCTCGGCATCGTCGAGCGCCACCAGCTCGACGACGGCCGCGTGCAGCTGGTTCTCGTCGCGCATCGGCGCGGTGCAGCCCTCGAGGTAGGACACGTAGCCCTGGTCCTCGCAGATGATCAGCGTGCGCTCGAACTGCCCGGTATGGCCGGCATTGATGCGGAAGTAGGTGGACAGCTCCATCGGGCAGCGCACCCCCTTCGGGATGAACACGAAGCTGCCGTCGGAGAACACCGCCGAGTTCAGCGCGGCGAAGTAGTTGTCGCCCACCGGCACCACGGTGCCGAGGTACTTCCTCACCAGTTCCGGATGGTCCTGGATGGCTTCCGACATCGAGCAGAAGATCACGCCCTTCTCGGCGAGCTCCTTGCGGAAGGTGGTACCGACCGAAACCGAATCGAACACCGCGTCCACCGCAACGCCGGCCAGGCGCGCGCGCTCGTGCAGCGGCACGCCGAGCTTGTCGTAGGTGTCGAGGAGCTCCTGCGGCACTTCGTCGAGCGACTTGTACTTCGGGCCCTTTGGCGCGGAGTAGTACGACAGCGCCTGGAAGTCGATCGGCGCGATCGCAAGCTTCGCCCACTGCGGCACCGGCATCGTCAGCCAGTGGCGGTAGGCGGCCAGGCGCCACTCGGTCATCCACTCCGGCTCGTCCTTCTTCGCGGACAGCGCGCGGATGGTGTCCTCGTCGAGGCCCGGGGGCAGCGAGTCGGATTCGATGTCGGTGATGAAACCCGCTTCGTACTTGCGCCCCAGCTGCTCGTGGATCTCACGATTGGCGATGGGTTCTTCGACGACGGGTTCGATGATGTCGGTGGCCATGGGCTGCCTACTGTCAGGTGTCCGCCAGACGCGCCTGGATGCGGCGCGTGGACGGCACGGGGGAAGGAGAAGGGGCGGAAACGTCGCCATGCAGGCTGGCGAGGGTGAAGCCGCGCAGCGCATCGGCGACCACGTCGTTGATGCGGCGCCAGTTGGCGCGCAGCCCGCACTGGTGGGAGATGCCGCACTGGTTGTCGTCGAGGCTGCACTCGGTGATGGCCAGCGGGCCTTCCATCGCCTCGACGATCTCGATCAGGGTGATCGCCGTGGCCGGGCGCGCCAGCCGGTAGCCGCCGTTGACGCCGCGGAAGCCCTCGACGAGCCCCGCCTGTGCCAGCGGCTTGAGCACCTTGCTCACCGTCGGCGTCTCCAGGCCAGCCAGTTCGGCCAGCTCCGACGCGCTCAGTACCGCTTCCGAGCGCGCGGCAAGCGCGGTCAGCACGACGGTTGCGTAATCGGTGAGGCGGGTGACGCGGAGCATGGCGGATCCATGAAAGAGGACCGAAATTGTACTCTTTCGATCCGCGTCGGCCAAACCCGCGGGTACGCGGGGTTCAGCAGCCGTGCAAGCGGGAGTTGGCCCGCCGGCTTCCGGAGCGCAGCGCGACGCGTGGCACAATGCCGCCTCTCCACGAACGCGCGACCCGATGTCCACCAAGCCCCTGAAGATCGAAGCCCGCAAGTCCCCGATCCACGGCAATGGCGTGTTCGCCACGCGCAAGATCAAAAAGGGCGAAAGGATCATCCGTTACACCGGTGCGCTGCGCACGCACGAGGAAGTCGACGCGGATTACGCGGATCTCGAGGAGAACGGCCACACCTTCCTGTTCACCCTCAACGACCACTACGTGGTCGACGGCAACAAGCGCGGCAACATCGGGCGCTGGATCAACCACAGCTGCGCGCCCAACTGCGAGGCGCTGGTGGAAGAGGACGCGAAGGGGCGGCCCGAAAAGGACCGCATCTACATCGAGGCGCTGCGCGACATCAGCCGCGGCGAGGAACTCACCTACAACTACGGCATCCGGCTGGCCGAGCGCCACACGCCGCGGCTGAAGAAGCTGTGGGGTTGCCGCTGCGGCCAGCCAGGCTGCACCGGAACCCTGCTCCAGCCCAAGCGCTGAAGACCTGCGTCGCGCCGGGGATGCGCGACGGCCGGCAACGGTCGCAATGACCAACGACAGGCGTCGCACGGCGGCTGCGCGCGTACCGTGCGCGCCAGCGGGCCGCCCGGCCCGGATGGAACCATGACGATGCACCGACCGATGCGTCCCGCGATACGCGTCCTTGCACCCGCCGCCGCGCTTGCGCTGCTGCTGGCGTCGCCCGTGCTGATGGCGGTCGGGATCGATGGCCGTATCGACGCGGCCGAATGGGCGGATGCACACGAGTTCACCGACTTCCGGCAGACGCAGCCGCTCAGCGGCGCGCCGGCATCGCTTGCGACCCGCGCCTGGGTGATGGCCACGCCGGAAGGACTGGCGGTTGCGTTCCGCAACGAGCAACCGGCGGACGTGCCGCGCACGCGGCAGTGGGTGCAACGCGATTTCGATGCCCAGGTCGATCGCGTCAACCTGATGGTCGACTTCGATGGCGATGGCCGCACCGCATACAACTTCACCGTCGCCTCCACCGGCGGCATCTATGACGCGGTGATCAGCAACGAGAACCAGTTCAACGACGACTGGGATGGCCTGTGGATGCATGCCGTGTCGGAGGACGACAGTGGCTGGTCGGTGGAGATGCTGATTCCCTGGCATACCGCGCCGATGGCCGATGGCCGCGACGGCATGCGCCGTCTGCGCATCTATCTCGACCGGGTGATCGGTGCCACCGGCGAACGTGCGGCGATGCCATTCGCAAGCTACGAACGGGCGCGCTTCGTCTCCGACTTCCATCCGCTGGAGGTGCCGGCGTACAGCCAGTCGCTGCTGGCGATCACGCCCTACGTTTCCGGGTTGTACGACGCCACCGGCGGCGACAGCGGGCTCGACGGGGGTGCCGACGTGTTCTGGAAGCCGAGCGGGCGCTTCCAGCTGTCGGCGACGGTGAACCCGGACTTCGGACAGGTGGAAAGCGACGACCTGGTGGTGAATTTCAGCGCCACCGAGACCTTCGTCAGCGACAAGCGCCCCTTCTTCACCGAGAACCAGGGCCTGTTCGAACTGACCACGCCATCCGACTTCAGCCAGCAGCTGTACACCCGGCGGGTCGGTGGCCCGGCCGATGATGGCAGCGGCGCCAGCGACATCACCGCGGCGGTCAAGCTCAACGGCAACTTCGGCGGAATGAAATACGGCCTGTTCTCGGCCGACGAGCGCGGCGAGGCCGGCCGTTCGTTCCACGCGCTGCGCCTGGTGCGCGATTTCGCCAACCAGAACCTCGGCGCACTGCTGACCCGGGTCGACCGCCCGTGGCTGGACCGCGAAGCCAGCGTGCTCGGTGTCGACCACAACTGGCGGCCGACGCAGCGCTGGAACGTGCGCACGCGCCTGCTCGGCAGTCGCATCGACCAGGCCGGCGCGCGCAGCGAGGATTCCGGCGCCACGGTGTGGGCCGATTACGAGATGGACGGCGGCTGGCGCCAGCAGTGGATCGCCATGCATTTCGGCGACGAACTGCAGATCAACGATTTCGGCTATCTCCCGCGCAACAGCGTCAACTACCTGCACTGGGAACTGCGCAGGCGTTTTGCCGACCAGCCGGAGGATTCGCGCTACGCGTCCAAGGACTGGCGCTGGCGTGCGACGACCAGCCACAACGACCGCGGTGACAAGCTCAGTGACCAGTTCCGCGTGAGCCGCGAGGGCAGGTTGCGCGACGGCAGTTACGAGTATGCGCAGTTCAACCTCAACAGCGCCGGTGTGAGCGACCAGCTGCTGCGCGGCAACGGCCTGGTGCGGCTGCCGGCGAGCTTTTCGGCGATGTACGAATACGAACGCCCGCGCAAGGGACGCTGGGCGCATGACGTGGAGCTCGAGGTATCCAGCGGCGGCCTCGCAGGCAACGACCGGCCCGGCGCGGCGTTCTGGTACGGCGCGACCTGGTTCCTGAGCGACGCGATCAGCATCAATGCCGGCGCTACGTACATCCATCGGCCGGACTGGCTGATCTGGCAGGGCGGCAATCTCGTCGGCGGCTTCCTCGGCCGCGAGGCCCATCTGCTCGCGGGGCTCGACTGGAGCATTGACCCGCGCCAGGAACTGCGCATCAAGCTGCAGGCGATCGGCATCGACGCGCGACTGCGCCAGGCCTGGCGCTTCGATCCCGGTGGCCACGCCATCGCCACCGCCGATCCGGTGGACGATTTCGGCGTACGCAATCTCGGCTTCCAGGTGCGCTACCGCTACGAGCTCGCGCCGCTATCGCACCTGTACGTGGTGTACGCACGCGGCGGCTACGAGCAGCTGTTCGATCCCGACGGGGTCGCCCGCCAGCTGCAGGACAGCTTCAGCCTGCGCGACGACGAGCAGTTGCTGGTCAAGCTCAGTTACCGCTTCGGGCTCTGAGCGCTCAGAGCCGCTCTTCGCGCAGTTCGGCGGACGCGATCCGCCATGCCTGGGACCCCGCGCCATCGGCCATTGCGCGCCGCAGGGTGTATTGCCCGGCGAAGCGGCGGGTGCTGCCGTCGGCCTGCGTGGCAACCACCGACACCGGCACCCGTACGTACTGCGAGCCCGCCGCGCCGTCCGGTGCACCGGAAGTGCCGACCTGCACGTCGACCGAGCGGGTGTCGGCAAAACCGGCCGCGAACTGTTCGGGCGACTGCCCGCTGGCGCGCCCGCCATCCGACCACAGCGCATACGCGCGGCGGTAATCGCGCGAGCCGATGGCGGCGTAATAGGCCTGGACCACCGCCGCGGCCTGCGGGCTCGCGTCGGCCGGAGCCGTCGTCGATGGCATCCCCGCGGTAGCGGACACGGCAGGGGCATTGTCCGCGGCCCCGGCGGGTGCGGGCACGATCGGAACCAGTTCGGCCAGCCCGGCCTCCGGGTTGTCCTCGAGCGGCGGCAGTCCGTCCACACCAGCGGTCTCGATCCAGGCGTCCTGTACCGGTTCGTCGCCCAGCGAAACCTCGCCCGGTGCGGGCGGCGGTGGTGCGCCGGTCACGCTGCCGCCGCCCGGTGCCGGGGCGGGCAGGGTGGCGACATCGCTGGCCGAAGCCGGCGCGCCGCGTCGCTGTTGCTGGGCATCGTCGTTGCCACCGCAGCCCGCGAGCAGCGCGGCCAGCAGCAGGCCGGACACCATGCGGGCGGGCCGCAGCCGGGCACACCGCGGGTGCTGCGGGCCGCTCATTCCGGAAGGCTCAGCGGTGCGCGATTGGGCCGCAGCCAGACCAGCAGGCGGCCGAGCAGCAGCATCGACAGCAGGTCGAACAGCACCTGGCGGGCCAGCAGGCCGGACGGCAACGGCTGGCCCACATAGGCCAGCAGATGCCACGGCAGGAACGACACCAGCGCGATCGCGAGCCCGAACTGCAGGCCATCGCGTGCCCGTACCCGGCGCTCGGGATACATGCGGCGGAACAGCCAGGTCATGCTGAAGCCGATCAAGGCATAGGCGACCACGATCCAGACCAGCCGCGCGTTCGCCTCCGCCGGGTCGCGGTAGAGCGCGGCATGGGCAAGGTAGTCGGCGCGCAACAGGCCGCCGTGGACGAGCACGCCCAGCAGCATCGCCGCCAGGCTCATCATCAGGCCACAAACGAGGAAACGCTTGTCCATCCGGGTGTCGTGTCCACGGCGGGCGGGAGGCTGGATGCTAACCGTGCCGCGGTGATCGGTCGATGCAGTCGGCGTGGTCATGGGCTCTGTTGGCTCTGCGGGGATGATCCGGTGTCGCGACGTGCGCCCGCACGCAGCAGCGGCAGCGGGTCATAGGCGCCGTCGGAGCCGTAGATGCCGTAGTGCAGGTGCGGCGGCGTGCCGCGGGCATTGCCGGTGTCGCCGACGCTGCCGAGCACATCGCCGGGCACCACGACCTGGCCCTCGGCGAGATCCGGCGCCCAATCATCGAGGTGTGCGTAGTAGTGGCGCTCGCGTGCCGGGCCCAGCACCCAGACCTGCCGGCCGCCGAGGCCGCCTTCGCGGACCGAGGTGACGATGCCCGGCGTGGTGCTGAGCACGTCGGTGCCGCGCGACGCGAAGATGTCCACGCCTTCGTGCTGGCGGTCACTGCCGCGCGGCGCGCCATAGGTATCGGCCACCCGGGAGGCGGCGACGCCACGCACCGGCATCGGCAGGGCATCGGGCGCGGGCATGCGCGCCAGTTCGTAGCCCATGCGCACCGGGGCCATGAACGGTTGCCGCCACGCCCACGACGCCGCGAACCAGGCCAGCAGCAGGAACACGATCCAGCCCGTGGCGCGGATCGCGGGCCGGCGGTAGTCGCGGCGGGGAGGGGAAGGCGGTGGCGTCGACACGGCTACAGCCTAGCCGGCGCGGGTGAAGCCGATGTCCCCGCGCCCGCATGTGCTCAGGCCGGCACGCGCACCTGCGCTTCCAGCCGGGTCTTGAGCGCGTCGTCGATGCCGAGCCTGCGTGCGAGCTCGTCGAGGTAGGCGCGCTCCATGAAGTTCTGCTCGTCCACCACCAGCAGGCTGGCCAGGTACATCTCGGCGGCGATCTCCGGCGCAGCCGCGGCGCCTGCAACCTCGGCGGGGTCGAGCGGCTTCTCCAGTTCCGCGTGCAGCCACTGCTGCAGTTCGCGGTCGGCCTCGACGCGCCGGAACTCGCCTTCGATCAGTTCGCGCTCGCGGGCGTCGACATGGCCATCGGCCTTCGCCGCCGCCACCAGTGCGCGCAGGATCGCTTCGCTGTGCAGTTCGGCCTGCGGCGGCGGCAAACGGTCGATCGTCTGCGGCTCGATCGTCTGGCCGGTCTGCTGGCGCTGGTAGTCGCCATAGGCGCGATAGGCCATCACCCCGATGGCGGCCAGCCCGCCATAGGTGGCGAGCTTGCGTGTGGTGCGGTTGCGGCCAAGCAGCAGGCCCAGTGCACCACCCGTCAGCGCACCACGCCCGAAGTCCTGGTTGAGCATTCCGCCGAGGTTGCCGAGCGGACCGCCGGCGGCGGAAGGCTCACGCGTCGCGGGTGCGGCGGGGTCGGTGGCGGAGCGGAGCAGCTGGTCGAGGAAGCCTTGCAGTTTCATCGGTCGGTCCTGGGAGGGTAAGGCAGGCGAGATAACGCGTTCGCGGCTTAATCGGGAATCAACGCGGGTGGCTTCGCCGCGGACGCCGCTTACTGTTCGGTCGCACTGCGGTCCCGGGCGCAGCTTGGGTGCCATCCGCATGGGCACACGGCAGTGCTGCACGGGCCTCCGTGCCAGGCAGCAAGAGTGTCTGCGCGCCCGGGGTTGCTCCGTTGTGATGCGCGCTGCCCGTCGCGCACACAGGGGGGTGTGCTCCCCCGGCCGAAGCCCGCGTCCAGCTACCACGGCCGGCCGCCGGCCATCCATGGCCGGCTGTCCGCACACCCCCCCTGTGCACGCGATGGGCTCAGGCGTTCGCCGGCTTCGGCCAGAAGAGCGACAGCGTTGCAGCCGGATTCGTCGACTGCCAATGACGGCTTGGCCGTGCTTCGCCGTTGCTCTTCGTGCCAACGCGACAACAGGTCGGGGCCCGCCGCGGACGCAGGGGGATGCCCAGAGCCGGCCATGGATGGCCGGCGGCCGGATGTGGGAGCAGGACGCGGAGATATCCGGCTGGGCATCCCCCTGTGGCCGTGGTGGGCTGCCTGGACTCTCCCCGCTGATCCGCCAAGAAAAAAAGGCCGGTCGCTCGATGAGCAGACCGGCCTTCAGCCCCGTAATGCGGGCAGTGCGGACGAATGCCTTAGACGGCAGCGTCCTTGAGCTTCTTCAGCGGACGCACCTTGACCTTGACGGTCGCCGGCTTCGCCGCGAACACCTGCTCTTCCTTGGTGAAGGGGTTGATGCCCTTGCGCTTCGGCTTTGCCGGCACCTTGACCGAGGTGATCTTCAGCACGCCCGGCAGGGTGAACGAGCCGTGGCCCTTCTTGCCGATGGATCCGTGGATCGCGCCTTCGAGCGCGGCGAGGATCGAACGGACGTCCTTCGCGACCACGCCGGTGGTCTCGGCGAGGTGTGCCACCAGGCCCGACTTGCTCAGCGGTTCCTTGATCGCCTTCGGTGCGGCCGACTTCGCTGCAGCGGCCTTCTTCGGAGCAGCGGCCTTCTTCGCCACCTTGGTTGCTTTCTTCGCCATGTGTCCTGTTCCGTGATGGATGGTTGGATGTCGGCCATACCCGCCGGCCAGTCGGAATGTAGGCCATGTCAAGGCCGCCGCCAATAGGAAACCGCAAAGAAACCCGGGGTTTTCGCGCATTCAAGACCGTCGAAGCGGTGGCCAGCGCCACCAGGCGAGCACCGTCAGCCCGACGGCCAGGCTGTAGGCGGCGATGAATGTCCACCACGGCGCCTCGAAGAACAGCAGGCGCGACAGCCAGTATTCGACGAACGACCCCGCATGCGGCGACTGCCCGGCATGCGTGCGCAACGCCTGTTCCCAGACCGTCAGCGGACACAGCCGCCCGAGCCACGCCTGCAGCGCGACGACGGCGAGCAGCGCGAGGTGCAGGCGGCGCAGCCACGCGTGGCGCACCCAGCGCCACCCGAGCGGGCCGCCGATAAGCAGGGCACCCAGTACCGCCACCGCGAACAGCGCGATGCCGGCATGCAGGGCCAGCACGGCATCGGCGAGATGCGCCGCCAGCGCCGGGGAGATCAGCTGCACGTTCTGGCACCGGTGCGACGGAACGCTGCAACCATCGGCCCCGCCGGTGCATCCATGAAGGAGTGACCCGCCGAGTGACCGCCGCCATGCCCCGTCTTCCGAGTCTGCTGATCGTGCCGCTGCTTGCCGCGGTGTCCACCATGCCGGTCCACGGCGGCACGCCGGCCACGGGCCGCGAAGTGCTGCGCGTAGGCGACCTGCAGCTGATGTCGCAGCGCCACTGGTGGTGGCTGATGGCCGGGGCCGCGGCGCGGCGCCTCGAGGCCGTCGGCGCCGACGATTGCAGCGTGCCGCCGGCGCCTGTGACCGCGGCGGTGGAGGTCAGTCCTCATCGCGACGCGGATTCCACGCTTCGGCCAGCCGCTTCTGCACCTGCGGCGGTGCCGGTTCGTAATGGCTGAAATCCACCGCATAGCGGCCGCGCCCGGCGGTGACCGACTTCAGCTCGGCGGCATAGCCGTCCAGCTCGGAGAGCGGCACCTGCGCGCGGACCACGATCTCCCCGGCATCGCCGCCGTCGGTGCCGTGGATGCGCGCGCGGCGTGAGGCCAGCCCGCCGCTGATGTCGCCGGTGTGGGCGTCGGGTGCGTGCACCTCCATCTCCACGATCGGCTCCAGCAGTTGCGGATGCGCACGCGAGACGGCATCCAGGAAGGCCTTGCGGCCCGCGGCGACGAACGCCACCTCCTTGCTGTCGACGGCATGGTGCTTGCCGTCGTGGACCACCACCCGCACGTCCTGCAGCGGGTAGCCGGCGAGCGCGCCTTCCTTCAGCACCTGGCGCACGCCTTTCTCGACCGCGGGCAGGAACTGCCCGGGGATCACGCCGCCCTTGACCTCGTCGACGAATTCGAAGCCGGCCCCACGCGGCAATGGCTCCACGCGCAGGAACACTTCGCCGAACTGGCCGGCACCGCCGGTCTGCTTCTTGTGGCGATGGTGCCCTTCCGCCGGCGCGGAAATCGTTTCGCGGTAGGCGATGCGCGGCGCGCGCGTCTCCACCTCCAGGCCGTGGCGTTCGCCCAGGCGCTGCAGCTGCACCCGCAGGTGCAGGTCGGACAGCCCGCGGATCACCGTTTCGTGCGTCTCCTCGTCCTGCTCGACCCGGAAGCACGGGTCCTCCTCCGCCAGCCGCTGCAGCGCGATCGCGAGCTTCTGCTCCTGGCCCTTGCGTGCGGGCGTGACCGCAAGCCCGAACATCGGCTGTGGAAAGCCGGGCGGCGCGAGGTGGATGTGGTCCTCGTCGTGGCTGTCGTGCAGCACGGCATCGAAGTGCAGCTCCTCGACCCTGGCCACCGCGGCGATGTCGCCGGGCACGGCGGCGTCGATCTCGATGTGGTCCCTGCCATGGATGCGGAACAGATGGGCGACGCGGAACGGCTTGCGGCCATCATCGACCAGCAGCTGGCTGTCGCGACGCACGGTGCCCTGGTACACCCGGAAGATGCCGAGCTTGCCGACGAACGGGTCGTGGACGATGCGGAACACGTCGGCAACGACATGCGCCGCCGGATCGGGCGTGAGCTGCAGCGGTCGGGCGTCCGCGCGGGTGCCGGCCACGAACGGCGGCGGATTGGCTTCGCCGGGGTGCGGCAGCAGCTCGCGGATGGTAGCCAGCAACGCGTCCACGCCAACGCCGGTACGTGCCGACACGAAGCACACCGGCACCAGGTGGCCTTCGCGCATGCACCGCTCGAAGGCGTCGTGCAGTGCCGTCGTCGACAGGCCGTCCTCGCCGCGCTCGAGGTAGCGGTCCATCACGGTCTCTTCGATCTCGACGACCTGGTCGAGCACCCGCTGGTGCCAGTCACCGACCGGTCCGAGGTCGCTGTTGCCTTCGCGCAGGCGGAAACAGTCGACCACGCGCTGGCCGCCGTCGGCCGGCAGGTTGAGCGGCAGCACCTCGGGGCCGAAGGCCTCGCGCAGGGCGTCGAGCACGCGCGCAGGGTCGGCGCCTTCGGCATCGATGCGGTTGACGACCAGCATCCGGCACAGGCCGCGCCCGGCGGCGCGCGCCATCAGCCGGCGGGTGCCGTGTTCCACGCCACGCACCGCGTCGACGACGATCGCCGTGGTGTCGACGGCCGCCAGCGCCGCCAGCGCAGGGCCGCGAAAGTCGGGATATCCGGGGGTGTCGATGAGGTTGACGTGGACGCCGGCATGGTCGAACGAGGCCAGCGCGGCATCGATCGAATGGCCACGTTCGCGCTCGATCGGATCATGGTCGGACACGGTGTTGCCGCGTTCGATGGTGCCTGCCGTTGCAATCGCGCCACCGGCGTGCAGCAGGGCTTCGAACAGCATGGTCTTGCCGGTGCCGGGGTGGCCTGCGAGGGCGAGGTTGCGGATGGCTTCGGTGCTGTGGGACATGGACGCGACTCCGTGGCTGTCGGCCCGGGGGCCAGGACGCGGCCCGGGCCGCGCAGGAGGCGTCATGGCTGTCCGCGTGTGTCACCGCGGCGCGGATCGGCCGGCGGTGCGGGCCGCTGCAGACGGCCTGCAGGCGGGCGGTCATGGCCCGTCGACGATAGCCCGCGACCCCGCCGAAAACCCGTTGCGACGCAGCACGTGCGCACCTCGCTAACAACCCGGCGCCTAGGCTGGGCGGCACATCCACACCGAGGACGACCACGATGGGTATTTCGCGCAAGGCCCGCGCCCGCTGGGAAGGCGACCTGAAATCCGGCGGCGGCACGCTGGACACGCCGCAGAGCGGCCTGATGACCGGCACCCGTTACGGCTTCAACAGCCGGTTCGGCGAGGAGAAGGGCACCAACCCCGAGGAGCTGATCGCCGCCGCGCATGCGGGCTGCTTCACGATGGCACTGGCCGCCAAGTTGAGCGACGCCGGGCATGCACCGGACTCCATCGACACCGAAGCCAGGGTCGACCTGTCGATGGAAGGCGGCCCGACCATGAGCGCGATCACCCTCACCACCCGCGCGCGGGTGCCGGGCATCGATCCGGTGAAGTTCCGCGCACTGGCCGATGATGCCAAGCAGAACTGCCCGGTTTCCAAGGCGCTTTCCGCGGTGTCGATCACCCTCGAGGCCGAGCTGCTCGACTGACCACAGGCGCGCGCAGCGTGGATCGCACGCTGCACGGCGCACGACGCGGCGCAGGAGCGGACTGATCCGGGTCCTGCCGCGTCGTGCGACGTGCCGATCGTCGTGATTGCCGCGGGACGCCGCGCGCGTCCATAGTCTGCGCTCGCGACGATCGAGGGGTTGGGGAATGCGTGGAACCATGAAGGGCCCGGCGACGGGCATGCGGGCCGGCGTGCTCGCCTGCCTGTTGGCGACACCGTCGGCGTTTGCCGCGGAGCACACCATGCTGGTCGGTGCGCGCATCCACACGATGGATCCGCAGCAGCCGCAGGCCGAGGCAATGGTGTGGAACGCCGACGGCGTGCTGGTCGATATCGGCAGCGCCGCGACGCTGCGAAGCCGCCATCCGCAGGCCGAGGTCATCGACGCGGATGGCGCGGTGGTGGTGCCGGGCCTCATCGATGCGCATGCGCACCTGATGGGCCTGGGGCTCGCCCTGCTGCGTGCCGACCTGGTCGGCGCGAGCAGCAGGGATGAGGTGGTCGCGCGGCTGACCGCATTCGCCCGCGAGCTGCCCGACGGCGCATGGCTGCTGGGCAACGGCTGGGACCAGAACCTGTGGCCCGACACCGCGTTCCCCACCGCCGCCGACCTCGACGCCGCGTTCCCGGACCGCCCGGTGTGGCTGCGGCGGATCGATGGCCATGCCGGCTGGGCCAACAGCGCGGCGATGCGTGCCGCCGATGCCGCAGGCGCCCGCCTTGCCGATGCCGCCGACCCGCAGGGTGGGCGCATCGTGCGCGAATCGGGTGCACCCACCGGAGTGTTCATCGACGAGGCGATGGGCCTGATCGAGGCCGCGATCCCCGCGCTGTCGGCGGATGACAACGCGCGCGCGCTGGAGCTGGCGCTGGACGCCGCGGTCCGCAACGGCCTGACCGGCGTGCACGACATGGGCGTTTCGCGCGAAGGCCTGGCGCTGTACCGGCAGTTCGCCGATGCCGGTCGCCTGCCGCTGCGCGTGTCGGCCTACGCCGACGGCGAGGGTGCGGCACTCGATGACCTCTGCAGCAACGGTCTGTACGCCCACGATGGCGGCCGCCTGCAGATGCGCGGGGTCAAGCTCTACATCGATGGCGCGCTGGGCAGCCGTGGCGCGGCCCTGCTTGCGGACTACAGCGACGACCATGGCAACACCGGCCTGCTGGTGACCGACCCCGACGCCTTCCGCGCCACCGTGGCCAAGGCCGCGGGTTGCGGCGTGCAGGTGGCCTCGCATGCGATCGGCGATCGTGGCAACCGGCTGGTGCTCGATACCTACGAGGCGGCGCTGCCGCAGGCCGCCGATGGCCCGCGCTGGCGCGTGGAGCACGCGCAGATCGTGGCCGTCGAGGACATCCCGAGGTTCTCGCGGATGGACGTGATCGCATCGATGCAGCCCACCCATGCCACGTCGGACATGCCCTGGGCCGGCGCACGCCTGGGCGATGAACGCCTGGCCGGTGCGTATGCATGGCGGAAGCTGCTCGACAGCGGCGCGCGCCTCGCGCTGGGTTCCGACTTCCCGGTCGAACAGGTGGATCCGCGGCTGGGCCTGTATGCCGCCGCCACCCGCCAGGACCTGGACGGACAGCCGCCGGGCGGTTGGCTTGCCGACCAGAAGCTCACCGCCGTCGAAGCACTGCGCGGTTTCACCGCTGACGCGGCCTATGCCAGTTTCGACGAGGCCCACGTGGGCCAGCTGCGCACCGGCATGCGCGCGGATTTCCTGATCGTCGAGGACGATCCGCTGGCGATGCCGGTCGGGCGCCTGCACGCGCTGCGGCTGCGTTCGACCTGGGTCGACGGCACGCCGGTGTACGAGGCGGGCCAGGCGCCGCGCGACTGACCTGCGCGTTGCCACCGCACGCCCGGGTGGGCGGGCGTCTCAGCCCGCCCAGTCCAGCGTGCCCTCGATGACGAAGGCGACCCGGCCACCCGACCAGACCTCGCCTTCGTCGTCGATCTGCAGCTGCAGCCGCGCGTCATACCCGACCTCGCGGCCCTGACTGACGACGTAGTGGCGCTTGCCGCCCGGCAGCGCATCGCGCGATGCCAGCCACGCGGCGAGCGTCGCATTGGCGGCGCCCGAGGCCGCGTCCTCGAACTGCGCCGGCGCGCCGACCCAGGCGCGCACCACCAGATCCCAGGGGTTGCCGGCATCGGCGCGCGCATAGGCGCACAGCCCCATGGCCGCGGTGGATTCGGCCAGCGTGCCGATCGCGTTCCAGTCCGGCTGCGCCTCGCGCAGGCTGCGTTCGTCGGCAAGCTCGGCCAGCCACCAGCGACGGCCGCCATCCACCAGCGCCGGCGGCAGCGCACCGGGCGGCAGGCCGTCGAGTGCACTGCGCAGGCGCGGATCATCGCGCTCCGCGGTTTCGACCACGCGCGCCTTCGGCGTGCGTACGGCGACGGTGCGTTCATTGCCGGTGCCGGTCACCCGCAATGGCAGCCGGCCGGCGATGCCGTCCTGCCAGACGAGTCCGTCGGCGTCCGGCGCGATGCGTCCCGCGGCGAGCAGCGCCTGCGCGGTGCCGACGCTGGGGTGGCCGGCGAACGGCACTTCGCGGCGCGGGCTGAACATGCGGATGCGGTAGTCGCTGCCGGCGTCCGGCGCGAACACGAAGGTGGTTTCCGGCAGCCGCGTCCAGCGCGCGATCGCCTGCATGGTCGCGTCATCGAGACCCCCGGCATCGAACACCACGGCGAGGGGGTTGCCTGCGCCGGGGCGGTCGGCGAAGACATCGAGCTGGACGAAGCGGCGGGCGGTCATGGCAGGGGGCGGCGTGAGGGCCGCGCAGCTTACCAACCGGCGCCCACCACGGCCCCGGCAGCAGACGTCGCCGATGGCATCGGGTCAGCTTCGACCTGCCTGTGTTGCAGGTGTCGACCGCCGCTGCTGCGTGCGATTCCATAGAATGTCGCGCTTCGCGCGCCGCTTGCGCGCCCGCCCCGTCCAGGACCCCGATGGCTTCCACTTCCTCCTCCCCGCGCTGGATCGTGCTCAAGTTCGGCGGCACCAGCGTCTCCGAGCGCACGCGCTGGGACACCGTCGGCCGGCTCGCGCGCGAGCGCCATGAACGCGGCGGGGCGCGCGTGCTGGTGGTGGTCTCGGCCTTGTCCGGTGTGACCAACGCGCTGCAGGCGATCGCCGAAGGCGCGGACGACCCGGGCGGCCGCATGCAGGCGCTGGTCGAACGTCATCGCGTGTTCGCCGGGACTCTCGGGCTGGATGCCGATGAAGTGCTTGGCGAGCGGCTGGCGGCGCTGCGTGCGCTGGCCACCGATGCACGTGCGCAGGCGCGGCCGTACGACTGGCAGGCCGAGGTGCTGGCGCAGGGCGAGCTGCTGTCCTCGACCCTGGGCGCCGCCTACCTGGGCAGCCAGGGCCTCGACTTCGGCTGGACCGACGCACGCAACTGGATCGATGCGCTGGAACTGCCGCACCAGAGCGACTGGGCGCGCCGGCTGGCGGTGAGCTGCCAGCGCGAGGCCGACGACGCCTGGCGCGCCCGCTTCGACGCCCACAGCGATGCGCCGATGCTGCTGACACAGGGCTTCATCGCGCGGCATGGCGATGGCGGCACCGCGATCCTCGGCCGCGGCGGCTCGGATACCTCCGCGGCACTGTTCGGCGCACTGCTGCGCGCGCAGCGCGTGGAGATCTGGACCGACGTGCCCGGCATGTTCAGCGCCAACCCGCGCGAGGTGCCGGATGCGCGCCTGCTGACCCGGCTCGATTACGCCGAGGCGCAGGAAATCGCCACCACCGGGGCCAAGGTGCTGCATCCGCGCGCACTAGGGCCCTGCCGCACGGCGGGCGTGCCGCTGGCGATCCTCGACACCGGCCGCCCGGAGCTGCCGGGCACGCTGATCGAGGCCAGCGTCGACCCGGTGCCCGGGGTCAAGGCGATCAGCCGCCGCAACGGCATCGTGCTGGTGTCGATGGAAACGGTGGGCATGTGGCAGCAGGTCGGCTTTCTCGCCGACGTGTTCGAGCGCTTCCGCGCGCATGGCCTGTCGGTGGACCTCATCGGTTCGTCGGAAACCAACGTCACCGTCTCGCTCGATCCCAGCGACAATCTGGTGAGCACCGACGTGCTGGCGCGGCTGTCGGACGATCTCGCGCAGTTCTGCCGGGTCAAGGTGATCGCACCGTGCGCGGCGATCACCCTGGTCGGGCGCGGCATGCGCTCGCTGCTGCACAAGCTCTCCGACGTGTGGGCGACGATGGGCCGCGAGCGCGTGCACCTGATCTCGCAGTCCTCCAACGACCTCAACCTCACCTTCGTCATCGACGAGGCCGATGCCGATGGCCTGCTGCCCGAACTGCATGCCGAGCTGATCGACAGCGAGGCGATGCCGGTGCGCGAGACCCGCGTGTTCGGCCCGCGCTGGCGCGAGATCGACGGCCAGCTGCGTCGTCGTCCGCAGCCGTGGTGGCAGGCGCGTCGCGACGGGCTGCTGGCGCTGGCCGCCGGGGCAACGCCGCGCTATGTCTACGACCTCGCCACAGTGCGTGCGCGTGCGCGTGCGCTGGCCGCGGTCACCCCGGTCGATCGCCGCTACTACGCGATCAAGGCCAATCCGCATCCCGCGATCCTGCGGCTGCTGGTGGATGAAGGCTTCGGCCTCGAGTGCGTGTCACAGGGCGAGATGGCGCATGTGTTCGCGACCATCCCGGACCTCGCGCCGGAGCGGGTGCTGTTCACGCCGAGCTTCGCGCCGATCGAGGAATACGCCGCCGCGTTCGCGCGCGGCGTCACGGTGACGCTCGACAATGTCGAGGCGCTGATGCGCTGGCCGGACGTATTCCGCGGCCGCACGTTGTGGCTGCGAGTGGACCTCGGCCGTGGCGAAGGCCACCACGAGAAGGTGATGACCGGAGGGCTGGCGTCGAAGTTCGGCCTGCCGGTCGACCGCATCGGCGCGTTCCTCGCCGCCGCGCGCCCGCTCGGCGTGCGCATCAGCGGCCTGCACGCGCACCTCGGCAGCGGCGTCGATACGCCCGAGCACTGGCGTTCGGTCTGCGACGAGCTTGGAGGGATCGCCGAGCGCATCGGCAGCATCCTCACGATCGACATCGGTGGTGGCCTGCCGATCCCGTACCGCGACGAGGACGAGCCGTTCGACCTCGAGGCCTGGAGCGCAGGGCTGGCCGAGGTCAAGGCCGCCTATCCGGGTTATCTGCTGGCAATCGAGCCAGGCCGCTACCTGGTCGCCGAAGCGGGTGCGCTGCTGCTGACCGTCACCCAGGTGGTGGAGAAGAGTGGCATCCGCCGCGTCGGCGCCGACGCCGGCATGAACGCATTGATGCGGCCCGCGCTCTACGACGCCTGGCACGACGTGCACAACCTGTCGCGGCTCGACGATACGGACACCGCGGAGTTCGACGTGGTCGGCCCGATCTGCGAGTCCAGCGACGTGCTCGGCCGCCGCCGCCTGCTGCCCGCGGCCACCCAGCCCGGCGACGTGCTGCTGGTGGCCGATGCCGGCGCCTACGGCCATGCGATGGCCAACACCTACAACATGCGCGAACTGCCCGGCCAGGCCGTGCTACCCGTGCAGGGAGGAACCCCGTGAGCCAGGCCTTCGACCGCGACGCGATCCAGAGCTTCCGTTTCGTCGACTGCGGCTTCGATGCCGGCAGCGGCGTCGCCCGGCTGGTCTACGCCTTCGACGACGGCCCGGAGCTGGTGGAGACGGTCACCGTGCCCGGCGCTCCGTTCGCACTGGATGCGGCGCGTGCGGCGGCAGTGCAGCGCGCCACGCGGCTGCTGCACCTGATCGCCGGCGTCAGCTACTACAAGGCGGCGGTGCCCGGCACCATCCACATCGACGGCTATGCCATCGATGCCGCGACCGCGGCACTGCTGGACGACGTCTACCTGCATGGCCTCGGCGAATTCGCCTACCGCAACGGGCTCGACCTGCGCGGCCGGATCCGCTTTCCGGTTGATGACCCCGGTGGCGACGGGCAGGCATCCGCGCTGGGCCTGCGCGAACACGCGCTGGTGGCGATCGGTGGTGGCAAGGATTCGCTGGTGTCCATCGAGGCGCTGCGCGATGCAGGCGTCGCGCAGACCGTCAGCTGGATCGGCGGTTCGCAGCTGATCCGCGCCTGCGCCGAGCGCACCGGCCTGCCGACGCTCAACATCCAGCGCGAGCTTGCGCCGGAGCTGTTCGACTACAACCGGCACGGTGCGTACAACGGCCATATCCCGGTCACCGCGATCAATTCCGCGATCCTCGCACTCGCCGCGCTGGTGCTCGACGCAGACCAGGTGGTGTTCTCCAACGAGCGCTCCGCCAGTTACGGCAGCCTGATCGAGGGCTCGGGCGAGGTGAACCACCAGTGGTCGAAGGGCTGGGCGTTCGAACAGGCCTTTGGCGGATACCTGCAGCGGTTCGTCGCCGCCGACCTCACGTACTACTCGCTGCTGCGGCCGCTGTCGGAGCTGGCGGTGGCGCGGCAGTTCGCGCGCATCGACCGTTACGACGCGCACTTCTCCAGCTGCAACCGCAACTTCCACCTGCTGGGCGAGCGCCCGGTCAACCGCTGGTGCGGGGTGTGCCCGAAGTGCCATTTCGTGTTCCTGGCGCTGGCGCCGTTCATGCCCAAGCCGCGGCTGGTGGCGATCTTCGGCCGCAACCTGCTCGACGATGCCTCGCAGGTGCCGGGTTACGACGCGCTGATCGAATACCGCGACCACAAGCCGTTCGAATGCGTCGGCGAAGCGCGCGAGTCGCGCGCGGCGCTGGCCGCACTGGCGGCACGACCGGAATGGCGCGAGGACGCGATCGTCGAGCGCTTCGCCCGTGAGATCGCGCCACAGCTCGACGGCGCCGGTGCCGATGTCGCGCGGCTGCTGGAACTCGAGGGGGAGCACCGCATCCCCGCCGCGCTGTGGGAGCGGTTGCGTGCACGCTTCGCCGCCTGACATCGCATCGCTGGATGGCCGGCGCGTCGGCCTGTGGGGCTGGGGGCGCGAGGGCCGTGCGGCGTGGCGGGCCATCCGCAGCCGCCTGCCGATGCTGCCACTGACGCTGTTCTGCCAGCCACCCGAGGCCGGGGATGCAGCGGGGCTCGGCGATCCGCTGTTGCAGGTGCGCACGGCGGTGGATGCCGACACGCTTGCCGCCTGCGACATCGTGGTCAAGTCGCCAGGGATCAGCCCCTATGGCGAGGCCGCGCAGGCTGCGGCCGCACGTGGCACCCGCTTCATCGGTGGGACCACGCTGTGGTTTGCCGAACGTGGCGATGCGCGCACGCTGTGCGTGACCGGCACCAAAGGCAAGAGCACCACCACCGCGCTGCTCGCGCACCTGCTGCGTGCCGGCGGCGTGCGCACCGCACTGGCCGGCAATATCGGCCTGCCGTTGCTGGAGCTGCTGGATGCGCAGGCCGACGCCTGGGCGATCGAACTGTCGAGCTACCAGACCTGCGACGTCGCGGCTTCCGGCGTGCGCCCGCAGCTTGCGATCGTCACCAACATCTTTCCCGAGCACCTCGACTGGCATGGCGGTGAAGCGCGCTATGTCGAGGACAAGCTGGCGCTGCTGACCGGGGCCAGGCCGCATGTCGCCGTGCTCAATGCCGCTGATCCGCGGCTGGCTGCGCTGCAACTGCCTGACAGCGATGTGCGCTGGTACGGGCGTGCCGAAGGCTGGCACCTGCGCGAGGACACCGTGTTCCGCGGCGACATGGCCGTGCTCGACACCCGCGACCTGCCGCTGCCCGGCCGCCACAACCGCGGCAACCTGTGCGCGGTGCTGGCGGCGCTGGAAGCGTGCGGCCACGACGCCGCCGCACTGGCCGTGCATGCGCGTGGCTTCCAGCCGCTGCCGCACCGGCTGCAGGGGCTGGGCAGGTGCGGTGGGCTCGACTGGGTCAACGACTCCATCAGCACCACGCCCCACGCCAGCATCGCCGCGCTCGAGCTGTACCGCGATCGCCCGGTGGCGATCCTGGTCGGCGGCCACGACCGCGGTCTCGACTGGACCGCGTTCGTCGCCCATGTGCGCACGCAGCCACCGCGCGCGGTGGTGACGATGGGCCAGAACGGGCCGCGCATCCATGCGGCGCTGCGTGCGGCCGCGAGCGAGGCCGGCTTCGTGCTGGGCGAGGCCACGGACCTCGAATCGGCGGTCGCCGCCGCGAAGGGCGTACCCGGCATCGACGGCGGGGTGCTGCTGTTGTCGCCCGGTGCACCCAGCTTCGGCGCCTACCGCGACTACACCGAACGCGGCCGCCATTTCGCCCGGCTGGGCGGATTCGACCCCGATGCGATCACCGCGATCGCGGGCCTCGGCATCGCCTGAGCGTGCACGCGCGCGGCGGCAGCGCCGCGCTACGCTCGGGGCCCCAGACCCCGAGCACGACCCATGCGCCGCATCCTGTTTGCCGCCTGCTGTGCCGCCTTCGCCGCCGCCGCCCAGGCGGCTCCGAAGGCCGAACCCGTGCAATGGACCCTCGACGGCACCCCCTTCGAGGGCGTGCTGGTCCACGACGATGACGGCGACCGGCGCAAGCCCGGCCTGCTGATGGTGCCGAACTGGCGCGGCGTGAATGCCTCGGCGGTCGAGAAGGCCCGGCAACTTGCCGGCGACGACTACGTGGTGCTGGTGGCCGATGTGTACGGCCGCGACGTGCGTCCCGCCAACGATGGTGAGGCCGGCAAGGTCGCCGGCGCCCTGCGTGGCGAGGACGGCCGCGCCACCCTGCGGGCGCGTGCCCGCAAGGCGCTGGAGGTGCTGCAGGTGCAGCCGCAGGTGGATGCGGAGCAGGTCGGCGCTGTCGGTTTCTGCTTCGGCGGTACCACCGTGCTCGAGCTCGCCCGCGACGGCGCGTCCCTCGCCGGGGTGGTCAGCCTGCATGGCGGCCTGTCGACATCGGCGCCGGCGGCGTCAGCGGTCGCGCCGGCGATCCTGGTGCTCAACGGTGCCGACGACCGCGGCGTCAGCGCGGAGGAGATCGCGGGTTTCCAGCAGGAGATGGATGCCGTCGACGCCGACTGGCAGTTCGTCAACTTCGCCGGGGCAGTGCACTGCTTCGCGGAATCGGATGCCGACAGCCCACCGAACTGCGTCTACCACGAGCGCTCGGCCAAGCGCGCCTGGCGGATGATGGACGACTTCTTCGAGGAGCGTTTCGGGCAGCGCAGTCCGTAAGCGCATACGGTCAAAGGCCGGACGCCGGCCCTCAGTACGCGCGATCCACTGCGTACTTCGCCAGCCCGCGCAGCGCCGCCACGGCGTCGTTCTCCGGTAGCCCGTCGAGCGCGCGTTGCGCGGCCTCGGCATGCACGCGGGCACGGTCGCGGCTGTATTCGAGGCCGCCGGTGGCATGAATCGCCGCCAGCACCTCCGGCATCGCATCGGCATCGCCGCGCTGCACGATGCCGCGCAGGCGCTCGCGGGTGGCGGCATCGGACTCGCGGATCGCGTGGATCAGCGGCAGCGTGGCCTTGCCCTCGGCGAGGTCGTCGCCGAGGTTCTTGCCCAGGTCGGCCGCATCGGCGGCGTAGTCGAGCACGTCGTCGGCGATCTGGAAGGCGTAGCCCAGCTGCATGCCGAAGTCGTGCAGCTTCTGGCAGGTGGCGGCATCGGCACCGGCGGCCAACGCACCCAGGCGCGTGCCGGCGGCGAACAGCACCGCGGTCTTGCGCTCGATCACGCCGAGATACGCGGCCTCGTCGGTATCCGGGTTGTGCACGTGCAGAAGCTGCAGCACCTCGCCCTCGGCGATGCGGTTGGTGGTGTCGGCGAGGATCCGCATCACCTCCATCGAGTCCAGCTCCACCATCAGCTGGAAGCTGCGCGAGTAGAGGAAATCGCCGACCAGCACGCTGGCGGCGTTGCCCCAGATCGCGTTGGCGGTGCTGCGGCCACGCCGCAGGTCGGATTCATCGACCACGTCGTCGTGCAACAGGGTGGACGTATGGATGAACTCGATGATCGCGGCGAGCTGGTGGTGGTCCGGCCCGCCGGCGCCGCAGGCACGCCCGGCCAGCACCACCAGCATCGGCCGCAGCCGCTTGCCGCCGGCGGAGACGATGTGCTCGGCCACCTGGTTGATCAGCAGCACGTCCGACGCCAGCCGGCGCCGGATCAGCGCGTCCACGGCCTGCATGTCGGGCGCGGCGAGCGCCTGGATGGTCGGCAGGTCGGTGGTGACGGCGGCGGGGGTCGGGGCAGTGGCGGACATGCGCAGGGACGTGCTGGAAACGCCCGAGTATAAAGGGCCTGCGCCGGACGCCGACACGATGGCGCGGTGTTTCCCGACGGCCCCGGGCGGCGTCGCCGGGGGCCGGAGCCCGGAGGCTCGCTTATACTTCCGCCCCACACACACGCAAGCCGCCGGCGCCGCCGGTGGCGATCGAAGAAGGTCCCCACACATGGCACGCGGAATCAACAAGGTGATCCTGGTCGGCAACCTCGGCAACGATCCCGACGTGAAGTACACCCAGGGCGGCATGGCCGTGACCACGATCAGCCTGGCCACGTCGAGCGTGCGCAAGGACAAGGACGGCAACCAGCAGGAACGCACCGAGTGGCACCGGGTGAAGTTCTTCGGCAAGCTCGGCGAGATCGCCGGCGAGTACCTGCGCAAGGGCTCGCAGGTCTATGTCGAAGGCTCGATCCGCTACGACAAGTTCACCGGCAGCGACGGCGTGGAGAAGTACTTCACCGATATCGTCGCCGACGAGATGCAGATGCTCGGCGGCCGCGGCGAGGGCGGTGGCGGCGGCGGTGGCAACTACGAGCGCAGCAGCGGCGGCGGTGGTGGCGGTGGGCAGCGCCCGCAGCGGCAGGAATCCGGCGCGCCGCGTCGCCAGGCCCCGGCCCAGCAGCCGCAGCCGGCGATGGACGACTTCTCAGACGACGACATTCCGTTCTGATCGGCGGAGGCCGGCGCGCCGCACGAAGCTGTTTCCTGCACGGGCGGGCCCACGGGTCCGCCCGTCTGCTGTCAGCGATCGGCACGGCCACCGGAGGTGCCGCTTGCGGCGCAGGGCGGGGAGTGCGATAGATAGCGCCTCTCCCGACGGAAGCAGGCAGCATGAGGCAGCAGACGAAGTCCACCCGCGTCACCCTGGCGGCAGCGGTCGCCCTCCTCGTCGCCGGCAGTGCGTTCGCGCAGCAGCCGCAGGCACAGCCCCGCCCGCAGCAGCCGGCGCAGGCGGCGCCACAGGCGCAGCTCACGCCCGAGCAGCAGGCGCAGCTCGCCCGCCAGGACGCCGAGATCACCCAGGCCGCGCAGCAGGTCGTGCAGATGATCGATGGCAACCGCACCGGCGAGGTGTGGGACATGGCCACCGTGCGGGTGAAGAGCATGATTCCGCGCGAGACGTTCGTGCAGGAAGTCGCCAACGACCGCGCTCGCGTGGGCGCCGCCGCCCAGCGCGGCCAGGCCGTGGTGACGCGTTCGCAGTTCCAGGCCGGCGGCGAGGTCCCCGAGGGCCTGTACCTCAACGTGGTGTTCCCGACCCGGTTCGCGAACACCCCCGAGCCGGTGCGCGAGCTCGTGTCGTTCCGGCTTGACGAGGACCGCACCTGGCGCGTCTCGGGCTACAGCGTGCGCGCCAACGACCAGTAAACCGCCCCGGCGCTTCGTGCGCCGGCGGCGTGGTGTCACCGGACCCCGGCGCCTGCGCCGGGGTTCTTCATTCCTGCCCGCCGTCGGCCAGTTCCTCGAGCACGCGTTCGCCGCGGCGGATCCCCGCGCTTTCGTCCGACAGCGCGCCCGGCCCGCGCCCGCTCCGGCGCCGCCAGACGATGAAGATCGCGGTGGCCAGCAGGCCGATGCCGCCGATCGCCAGATTGATCAGCACCCAGGTCGGCGTCGCCGGGCCGGGCTCCACATCGGCGAATGCCAGCACCACGAACACCCAGAAGATCCACCAGGGCAGCCCGCAGACGTTGGAGTTGATCCGGTAGACGCAGCGCAGCTGCGCCAGCTGTTGCTGGATGCGCGCCACCGGCGCCGCGTAGTCGATGCGCAGCACCAGCGCCGCAGTCAGCAATGCCATCAGCAGGGTGACCACGCCGAAGGCATGCACCAGCAGGCCGGTGGCCAGCATCGCGGGCACCTGCAGATGCGCCGTCCAGCAGGACACGCCGAGCAGGATCAGCCCCACGCCCAGCGTACCCTGCGCCAGCTGCGCCCAGAACAGCGGCCGCAGGCCGCGGCGCATCCGCTCCAGCCTGCGTTCGCGCAGCAGCTCGCGCTGCACCGCGCCCTGCTGTTCCAGCTGGCGGCCGAGCACCTGCCAGGCGTGCCTGAGTTCATCGAGTTCCATCGTGTGCCTCCGGGTGGTTGCTGCGCACGTGTTCGCGCAGGCGCTGCTTCAGTCGCGAGATCCGGGTGGTGACGTTGCTTTCGCCGATGCCGAGGACTTCGGCGATCTCGCGGGTGCTGCGTTCTTCGAGGTAGAGCAGCAGCAAGGCGCGTTCGAACGGCGCGCGGCTGCGGATGAAGTCCTGCAGCAACCGCAGCTGGTCGTGGAGCGCGGAGTCGGGACCGGGTGCGGCGACGTCATGCAGGCATTCGTCGAACGCTTCCGCGCGTCCGCGCTGTCCGCCCTGGCGGCGCACATGGTCGATCGCCACGTTGAGGGCGATGCGATACATCCACGTAGGGAAGCTGCGCGCCGGGTCATAGCCGGGCCAGGCGCGCCACAGCTGCAGCTGGATCTCCTGGGCGAGCTCGGCGCGGTCCTCGCGGTGCAGCGCGTAGCTGGCCGCCACCTTCACCACGATGCCGCGGTGGCGGGCGAGCAGCACTTCGAATCCGTCGGTGTCGCGGGTGGTCACGGAACCGGCAATCTCCATCGGCGTGCACGGGTAGCGGATATACATGGGTGATTCGGTGCACGGCGGCCGATGTCACAGCGCGTTCAATCCGACCCGCGCATCATCGCTGCGTTCCAGACGGAGACGCGACCCGATGGTAAAACCCGAGCGTCCCGCCAACGAGGCGCGCCGCCTCGACGCCCTGCGCCGGGCGCGGATCCTCGACACCGCGCCCGAGGACGGCTTCGACGATCTGATCCGCATCGCCGCCGCGATCTGCCGCATGCCGATTGCGCTGGTGAGCCTGGTCGACGAGGACCGCCAGTGGTTCAAGGCGCGGCGGGGGATCGATTTCGAGCAGACGGCCCGCGACGACTCCTTCTGCGCACATTCGCTGTTGCAGCCCGAGCAGCTGATGATCGTCCCGGACGCGCGGCTGGACCCGCGATTCCGCGACAACCCCTTCGTCACCGGCGAGCTGCGCGTGCGGTTCTACGCCGGTGCACCGCTGCTCGATCCGGACGGGCTGCCGCTGGGCAGCTTCTGCGTGATGGATCGCGAGCCGCGGGCGCTCGACGAGGAGCAGAAGCTGGCGCTGGTGGCACTGTCACGGCAGGCATCGCGGCTGATCGAACTGCGCCGCGTCAGCGGGGAGCTGGAGCTGCAGCTGCGCGAGCGCGAGTGGTACGAGGAGCAGCTGCAGCAGTACCAGCTGGCACTGGAACAGGAAAACGCCAGCCTGGTGGAACTGACCCGCACCGACCCGCTGACGGGGCTGCCGAACCGCCGTGCGTTCGCCGAGGAGCTGCAGGCGGTGGCGGACACCGGTGCCGCATATTCGGTGGCGATCTGCGACATCGACCACTTCAAGCAGGTCAACGACGAGCACGGCCACTCCGAGGGCGACCGGGTGCTGGTGGCGGTGGCCGATGCGCTGCGTGAACACCACGCCGCCCGCGGACGGGTGGCGCGGGTGGGTGGCGAGGAGTTCGTGGTGCTGTTTCCCGGCCAGCGGGCGGATGCCGCCATGCGCGAATGCGAGACGCTGCGGCAGGCGGTCGCCGACCTGTCCATCGGCCTGCCGGTGACGCTCAGTTTCGGCGTGGCCGAGGGCCGCCCGGGCGAAATGGTGGAGGACGTGCTCGCGCGTGCCGATGTCGCGCTGTACGCGGCCAAGCGCGGTGGCCGCAACCGGGTCGAGGCCGGCTGAGGCGCGCGCTCAGTCGCGCCGGGTGTCGAGCAGGTCGCGCGCTTCGCCGGTGACCAGGTTCTCGGCATGCAGTTCCGGCGGTGCCGTGGTGCGACGCCGCGACAGCAGCGGATGCACCAGCACCGCCGCCATGATGATCGCCACGCCGGCGTAGAACGCAGGCGTCAGCTCACGCTGCTCGCCCAGCAGCAGGATGGCCAGCACGATCGCGTAGACCGGTTCCAGGTTCACCGCCAGCTGCGCCGAGAACGCGCTCATGTGCCGCAGCGCCACCAGCGAAAGCGCGAACGGCAGCAGGGTGCAGGCGAAGGCCAGCAACAGCAGCAGGCCGGCATCGCGCGCCCCCGGCACCACGAAGCCGCCGGCGAACACCGGCGCGGCCACTGCCAGCACCGGCCACAGCAGGGTCAGCGTCAGCGTGCCGGCGCCGAGTTCGATGGTGGTGACGGTGAGCGGATCCGCGCGGTCGACGAGGCGCTTGTTGAACGAGCCGAACAGCGCGACGAACAGTGCCGACAGCGCACCCACCGCCACACCGGCCCGCATCTCGCCCGGCACGCCGCCGACCACCAGCGCCACACCCGGCAGCACCGCGATTCCGAGCGCGAGGTCGCGCATCGACAGCCGGCGCCCGGCCAGACGTGGCTCGATCACCGCCACGAACACCGTGGCCAGCGCCATGCAGGTCGCCGCCACCGAGGCGTTGGCGAGCTTCACCGCCCCGTAGAACGTGAGCCAGTGCAGGCCCACCAGGGCACCGACGCCGGCGTAGCTCCAGGCCAGCCGCCGCGGCAGTGCGCGCAGGCCACGCCAGACGCGCGGCACCAGCAGCAGCGTGCCGGCCACCAGCAGCATCCGCCACCACACCAGCGGCAGCGCCGGCAGGGTGATCAGCTTGCCGAGGATCGCGGTGAATCCCCACAGCAGGACGCAGAAATGGATCTGCCAGTGCGCCTTGGTGGCGGGGGTCATCGGTGGATATCCGGCACGTCAGGGGCGCGCATTATCCATCGCGTCAGCTGCCGCCGGGGTGGCCGCCGCTTCCGCAAGCAACCAGTCGCGGAACAGGCGCGCCGGCGGCCGCAGCCGGCGGTGCCCCGGGTGCACCAGGTGATAGGCCCGGCGCCCGGACACCCATTGCCCGGGCAACGCGCGCAGGCGCCCGTTCCCGAGCCACGGCGCCGCCACGTGCTCGCGCGCCAACGCGATGCCCAGGCCGTGGGCAGCGGCTTCCAGCATCGCGGTGCTGTCGCTGAAGACGATGCGCGCATCGGCGTCGGCGCCATGCACGCCATTGGCACGCAGCCAGTCGTGCCAGCCGAAGTGCGACAGGTCGGCGAGCAATGGGTGCGCGGGGATGTCGGCCACCGAGCGGATGCGCGCCAGGCCCGCGTACGTCGGCGCCGCGGCGGCGAACAGGCGTTCCTCCAGCAGCAGTTGCGACGACAGGCCGGGCCAGCTGCCGGGCCCGAAGCGGATGCCGAAATCCGGGCCGCCGTCGTCGAAACGGGTGAGTGCGAACCCGGTGTCGATGCGCAGGCGGATCCCGGGATGCGCCGTGGTGAAGCGCGGCAGCCGCGGGATCAGCCAGCCGTGGACGAACGAATGCAGCGTGGTGATCGCCACGGTGTCGCGGGCATCGGGGCCGGCGCGCAGCTCGCGCATCACGCTGTCGAGATCGCCGATGGCGTGGCTCGCGGAATCGGCGAGTCGGCGACCTTCGGCGGTCAGCGAGACACCGCGTGCATGACGCTGGAACAGGGTGACGCCCAGGCGCGCCTCGAGCTTGCGCACCTGGTGGCTGACCGCGCTGGCGGTGAGGTGCAGTTCCTCGGCCGCGTGGGCGAAGTTCTGGTAACGCGCGGCGGTTTCGAACGCCGCCAGTGCGGACAGCCAGTCGCTGCGCGTTGCCATCGAGACGCGAATCCTGTTTGTGGCTGGCGCCCAAACTATGCGCTTGTGCGCGCTGCCGGCAAGCGGAGAATCCGCGGCACCACGTACCGGAGTGCCGCCGATGAACGCAGGGGTGGAACAGGCCGTACGCCGCGACGCGGGCATCGATGGCCGCACGCTCGCCGAGCTGGCTCTGCTGGCTGCGATCTGGGGCGCGTCATTCCTGTTCATGCGGGTGGCCGCGAACGACTTCGGCGCAGTGCCACTGGTCGAGGTGCGGCTGGCGCTGGGCTCGCTGGTGCTACTGCCGTTCCTCTGGCATCACCGTGGCGCGTTTCCGTTGCAGCTGTGGCCGAAGCTCGCGCTGATCGGCGCGATCAATTCGGCGATTCCGTTCGTGCTGTTCGCATGGGCGGCCCAGCGCGCGCCGGCCGGCATCGGCGCGATCGCCAACGCGATGACCGTGCTGTTCACCGCACTGGTGGGCGCGATGTTCTTCGGCGAGCGGATCGGCTCGCGCCGTGGTACCGCACTGCTGGCAGGGTTTGCCGGCGTGGTGGTGCTGGCCAGCGGCAAGGTCGCGGGGATGAGCGTCGGCGGCGCGGTGCTGGCGGGTGCCAGCGCATCGCTGTTCTACGGGCTGGGCATCAACCTGGTGCGACGGCACCTCACCGGGCTGCCGCCTGCCGCGGTCGCGTCGGCCACGCTGGGGATGGCGTCGCTGCTGCTGGCACCGCTGGCCGTGGCGCACTGGCCCACGGTGCCCGTCCCGATGGCCGCATGGCTGTCAGCCGCCGCGCTGGGCGTGGTGTGCACCGGCATTGCGTTCGTCATGTACTACCGGCTGATCGCGCGCATCGGCGCCAGCCGCGCATCGACCGTGACCTACCTGGTGCCGTTGTTCGGCGTCGCCTGGGCCTGGCTGCTGCTGGACGAACCGCTGACCTGGTCGATGGCGCTGGCCGGCGCGATCATCCTCGGCAGCGTCGCCGCCAGCCAGCGCGGCGGCGCACGCTGAGGGCGCCGCAGGCGACGCGGCCTGCGGCAACTGTGGTCAGGCGAACATCGCCACCAGTTCCTCCTGCTGCGCGCGGCTCAACAGCTCGCCGCGACCGGCCTGCAGGTTGTCGGCCTGGCGGTCCGGCTTGCCGGTGGCGGGGATCACCGCGGTCACCGCCGGGTGGCTGATCGCGAACTTCAGGAACATCTGCGCCCACGAGGTGATGCCGAGCTCCGCCGCCCAGCCCGGCAGCGCACGGCCCTGCACCTCGGCGAACAGCTTGCCGTCGTCGAAGGCGCGGTTGACCAGCACTGCCACGCCCAGTTCCTGCGCGGCCGGCAGCAGCGAGCGCGCGGCTTCCGGTGCGTTGACGGAGTAGTTGACCTGGATGAAGTCGGGCTTTTCCGCGCGCATCACCCGCTCGAGATCGGCATGGCTGCGTTCGACGAAGTGGGTGAGGCCGATGTACTTCGTCGCGCCCTGCGCCTTGAGCTCGCGCGCGTAGGGGAGTGCGATCTCCCAGGCGCGCAGGTTGTGGACCTGCAGCAGCTCGACCCGGTCGGTCCGCAGGCGGCGCCTGCTCTCGGCCCACTGCGCTTCCATCTCCGCGCGGCTGTCAGCGGCGATCTTGGTGGCCAGGAAGCAGCGCTCGCGCCAACCACCTTCGTCGAGCAGCGCGCCCAGCACCTCGTCGGCGTTGGTGTAGTTGGGCGAGGTGTCGAACACCCGGCCGCCGCCCTCGAAGAACACCTGGATGGTCTCCTGCAGGGTGTTGTAGTCGGCGGACCCCAGCGGCACCTCGTAGCTGCCGGACGTGCCCGCCCCGATCGCCGGCACCTGCTCGCCGGTGGCGGGGATGGTGCGCATGACCAGGGCTCCGGCGGCGGGCGGCGCCGGGGTCGCCGGCATCGGCGCCGCTGGTTGCGCGGCACCGTTGCCGCTGCATGCCGCCAGCGGCGCAAGGGCGAGGCCGCCGGCGGCCAGGGAAACCGTGGTCAGGAAATCGCGGCGTGTGCGCATGGCGGCCTCCGGTGTGATGTGGGCCGATACTAACCGCGCGGTCGCGTCGCCCGCGCCGCAGTGCAGCAGTCTGTGGTCAGCGCACAGGCGTCGGGCTGTCGACGGCGATGTCGCGCGGCATGTCGGTCAGCACCAGCGGCACCCCGCGGGTGGGGTGCTCGATCACCAGCACCGGCTGCCGGTATACGCGCTCGATGGTCTCGCGCTGCAGCACCTCGCGCGGGGTGCCGTCGGCGACCACCCGGCCTTCGCACAGCATCACGATGCGGTCGGAGTACGCCGAGGCGAGGTTGAGGTCGTGCAGCACCGCCAGCACGCAGGCGCCGTCATCGGCCAGCCGGCGCGCGTGCTGCAGCAGGCGCTCCTGGTGGTGCAGGTCGAGCGCGGCGGTGGGCTCGTCGAGCAGCACCACCGGCGTGTCCTGCGCCAGCACGCGCGCGAAGGCGGTGCGCGCGGCTTCGCCACCGGAAAGCGTCTGCACGTTGCGTTCTGTCAGCGCGAGCAGGTCGGCAGTGGCGAGCGAGGCTTCGACGATGTCGTCGTCGCGTGCGGGGTCGCTGTCGTGCGGCAGCCGGCCCATCGCCACCACCTCACGCACGCCGAAGCCGAAACGCACGCTGTGGTCCTGCGGCATCACCGCGCGCTCGCGCGCAAGTTCGCGCACGCGCCACTCCGGCAGCGCGCGGCCACCCACCGACACCAGGCCTTCGCTGGGCCTGCGGTCACCGGCGGCAAGCGACAGCAACGATGACTTGCCCGCGCCATTGGGCCCGACCAGTGCGGTCAGTGTGCCCGGTGCGAAGCGCAGGTCGACATGGTCGACGATCACCCGCCCGTCGATCACCAGCGCTGCGTGTTCCAGCGCGAGCGCCGGCGTGCGGTTGTCGGCGGCGCTCATGGCGCGCCCCGCGGCTTGCGGCGCAGCACCAGCCACAGGAAGAACGGCGCACCGATCGCGGCGGTGAACAGGCCCAGCGGGATTTCCGACGGCGGATCCAGCGTGCGCGCCGCGGTATCGGCCAGCACGACCAGCAGTGCACCGAGCAGTGCCGACAGCGGCAGCAGCAGGCGGTGGCCGGGGCCGACAATCAATCGCACCACGTGCGGCACCACCAGCCCGACGAAGCCGATCGAGCCGGCGAACGCCACCGCGGAGCCGACCAGCAGGGCGCTGAAGGTGATCAGCCGCAGCCGCGCGCTGCGCACGTCCAGGCCGATATGGCGTGCCTGGCGTTCGCCCAGCGCCAGCATGTCCAGCGGCGTGGCCATCGTCAGCAGCGCGCCCACGCCGACCGCGAACACCGGCGCGGCGGCGGCCACGTCGGTCCAGCCCACGCGCGCCAGCGAGCCCATCTGCCAGAACACCAGCGACTGCAGCTCGGCGGAATCGGCGACATAGGTCAGCAGGCCGATCGCCGCCGAACATGCCGCGCCGATGGCGATGCCGACCAGCAGCAGGGTGGCGGTGCCCTCGCCGCGACCGGGGCGTGCCAGCAGGTAGATCAGGGTGGTCGCCAGCGCACCGCCGAGGAAGGCCGCGACCGGGATCGTCCAGTAGCCCAGTGCCGAGGCGCCGAGCACGATCGCCGACACCGCGCCCAGCGAGGCGCCCTGGGTCACGCCGACGATGCCGGGGTCGGCCAGCGGGTTGCCGAACAGCCCCTGCAGGCTGGCACCGGCAAGCGCGAGGCTGGCGCCCACCATCGCGCCGAGCAGGGCACGCGGGATGCGCAGGTTCCACACTACCGAGATATCGCGGGTGCTGAGGTCGCCGGGTGCCACCAGCCCCAGCTGCACGCCGATGGCCTGCAGCACGTCCACGGGGGCCACCTTCAGCGGGCCGACGCCGAACGACAGCAGGATGCCGGCCAGCAGCGCGAACAGGGCCACCGGCACCGCCAGCTGCCGCACCATCGCCGGGCGTGCGCGGCGCGGGCCCGGAGCGGACGCCGCGTACGGCGTGCTCAAGGCGCCTGGTCCGCCAGTGCCGACAGCGCCCGTGCCAGCGCGATCGCGCCGGCGCCCGACGCGACGCTGGTGTACTTCAGTTGCACGTCGGGCATCACCCAGACGCGGCCTGCGGCACCGGCAGGCGTCTGCCGCAGGGTGGGGTACTGCGACCACAGCGCGTCGGCGCCGCCGAACAGTTCGAGGTCGTGTTCGCTGACCAGGATGACGTCCGGTGCCGCGGCGACGATGCCTTCCTGGCTGAGCACCGAGTAGTCTCGCACCCCGGCGGCATCGCCGATGTTGTCGCCGCCGGCGAGGCGGATCAGCGCCGCGGCCGCGGTGTCGGCGCCGCCGACCGTCGGCTGGCCGCCGGCACCGGTGGCCGACACGTGGATCACCTTCGGGCGCCGTGCGTGCCCGCTGGCGATCCGTGCCGCCTCGTCCAGCTGCGCCTGCACCTGCGCGGCCAGCCGTTCGCCGGCTTCGGCGGCACCGAACAGCGCCGCGGTCTTGCGCACCTTGTCGGGTGCGGGCTGCAGGTCGTCGACGATCACCGCCGGCAGGCCGGCATCGCGCAGCTTGGCGGCCAGGCCGCTGTTGCCGTGGCGGCGCAGGCTGTTGCCGACGAACAGCGTGGCGTCCAGGCTCAGCACGCCCTCGGCACCGGTGGTGCGGTTGAACAGGAACTGCTTCGGCGCGGCGCGCCCGGCCGCGGTGGCGGTGTTGATCGGCGCGGCGAACACGTGCGCGTCGAGGTCGAGCGCCTCCATCACCGAGATCACGTCGTCGCCCCCGGCAATCGTGCGGCGGCTGTCGGTCACGGTGACCTCGACGCCGTCGTCGGAACGCACCGTCGCCGGCAGCTGCTGGACCACCGGGCCGGCGTCCGGCACGTCGACCCCGACCACGTGCTGCCAGCCCTGTGGCAATGCCGTGGTGTCGGCGGTATCGGCCGACGCGGCACCCTCCGCGCCTGTAGACGTCGGTGCAGGCGAGCACGCGGCCAGCGCCAGCGCCAGGCAGGCGGCGAGGGCAGGGATGGACAGTCGGGGCATACGGCGGTCAGGCATGGAGGAATCCATCATTGCCTGCAGGACGGGGCGTCCTGCAGGCGGAAGCGCGCATTTTACCGGTCCCGGCAGGGCCCTCAGCGCGTCTTCGGGGTGATGCGGCGGATATGGTCGCCGGCGGGGTCGTTCTCGCCGCGCGACTTGTTGGTGGCGAAGATGTGGCCGCGGCCGTCAGGGAACACGTGGTTCGGGAAGGTGCCGCCGTCGAGGTTGGCGACGATGTTGCCGTCGCTGTCCACCACCGCGATGGTGCCCGCCACCCGGGTCGGCACGTAGGCCAGGCCCGACTGCGGGTCGACCGCGACATACACCGCGCCGGCGCCCACGTAGACGTCATGCAGCACCTCGCCGCTGTCGGCATCGGCGATGACCAGGTTATCGCTGCCCTGCGCGGCGACGTAGACGCGACGCTTCTGCGGGTCGACCGCCACACCGATCGCGCCCTTGACGCCCGGCACGCGGAACACCCTGTCGATGGTGCCGGTGGCGACGTCGAGCACGGCGACCTCGCCGGTGGACAGGCTCACGGAGTACAGCTTGTGTGCGACCGGATCCAGCGCCAGCGCCATCGGGCTGAAGGTCTCGCCGCGCTCGCCGGACGGGATCGTCACTTCCTGCACCACCTCGAGCGTTCTGGTGTCGAACGCGACCAGTACGCCGCCGCCGAAGCTGCTCGCCCAGGCGCGGCCGGTGGCGGCATCCACCACCACGTCGCGCGGCTGCGCGATCACCCCGGGGTCGAACTGCTTGACCAGCGACAGGTCGGACTGGCGGTAGACGGCCACGGTGTCGTCGCGGGTGTTGGTGACCCAGACATTGCCGTGGGTGTCGTCGACGCCGACGCCGTACACCGCGAACACGCGGCCGTCGTCGTGGCCGGGTACCGCGGCCGGGGTGATGCGTGCGGTGACCTCCAGCGTCTGCGGGTCGAGCTTGAGCAGTTCCGACTGCGTCACCGGCGGCCGGCCCACCGCGGCGGTCACGAACAGCGCATCGCTGGCCGTGCCGTGCGCGACCTGGTAGAGCCCGCGCACCAGCGGCTTCGCGCTGACATCGAAGCGGTCCTGGCCCGACAGCGCGACCTCCTTCGACACCTTGAGATCGAACACCGCCGCCGCATCCGGGTTGGCGACGCGCACCACGACCGGATGCTGGCCGGCGGCGGCATCGGCGGGGATCGCCAGCGTGGCCTTGAAGCCGCCCTCGCCATCGGCGATGTAGGGCTGCGGGTTGAGCACCGTCTCGCCGCGCAGCAGCGTGACCGACTGTCCGGGCTTGAAGCCACTGCCGGCGATCTCCGCCTCGCTGCCGGGCAGCACCAGCGGGGTAGTCGCCCGCACGCTGCCGCGGAAGTCGTTGTCGGGGGTGCCGAACACCTGCGCGCCGGCGATGCCGGCGGCCATCGTCAGGGCCAGGCCCAGCGCCGCCAGGCGCAGACGGGAATTACGGGAACGCGTGCTGCTCATTGCGGACTCCTTGCGATGGATGCCGGCCCGGGCCGGGAGTGATGGGGTGTGGGTGGCGGTGCGGCGGGGGCTGCTGCATTGGCGAGAGCGGAACATCCGGCGTCGGGCCGGCCACTGGCGGCGCGGACGGTCGATGGCCTACGCCGGGGATTTAGTGGGGTCGGCCCGCGATGGGCACGGCCGCGATGGGAGGACGTGTTCGACAGGCCGGCCAGGGTGCTCATTCGCCGGCGGGCGGTCGTGGCGTGTCGCTGCGGTCGGCGACGCCGGTCACCGCGTGCAGCGCGCCCATCAGCGAGGCGCGGAACATCGGGCCATGGCCGAGGCCGGGAAACTCGCGGTACGAGGCATCGACCCCGGGCACCGTCGCCAGCGTTTCGGCGAGCCGCATCGCGGCATCCGGCGTCGCTGCCTGGATGCGCCTGAGATGGGCGACCACGCGCGGGTTGCTGAGGTCGCGCTTGCCGCGGTCGCCAACGCGCTCGGCGCCGCCGAGGTGGATCATCACCCGCGCCGGATGCCCCGTGTTGTGGGCGATGAAGCGCTCGCTCTCGCGCACCGCATGCGCGTTGCCCCACCACATCGACGGGCTGCCGGCGACATAGGTCTGGAACGCGCCGGTGCGGGTGTACAGCGTATGCAGCACGAACAGACCGCCCAGCGAATGGCCCCACAGCGTCTGCCGCTGCGGATCGACCGGCAGGTGCTGTGCCAGCTGCGGGCGGATGCGGCGCTCGATGAGTTCGGCCAGCGCGTCGGCGCCGCCACTGCCCAGTGGCGCGGTCTCCGCATCCTCGGGTGGCAGTACTGCCGGGGTGTAGTCGCGGTTGCGTTGCGGGGAATCGATGCGCAGGTCGTTGTCGTAGCCGATGAACACCAGTGCGTGCGGCTCCGGCTGCGCCGCCAGTTCGTCGAGCAGTGCATCGTCGAACTCGATCAGCGCGGCGTTGCCGTCGAGCATCCAGAACGTCGGCCAACCCGCCGCGGGCACGGGGCTCTTCGGCACCGCCACATGGACGCGCCAGCTGCGGCTGCCGTCGTCGCTGGTCACGGTGAAGCGCTCGAAGGCGTAAGCCTGCGACGCGCGATCGGCCACGGTCTGGCCGATGGTCTGCAGCGGGTTGCGCTGCTGGGCGGAGACGGGCGTTGTCATGGCGAGCGAGGCGAGGAGCAGCAGGCCGGCCGCGGCGGTGGCCGCGGCACGGCAGCGCAGGGTTGTCCGGCAGCTGGCCGGTCGGGAACTCAAGGAGTGGAAGCGGGCTGTCATGCGGGGACCGTCGAACACGTCAGAAGCCGATGTGGGTGCTGACGAACCAGGCGCGTCCCGGTTCGTTGTAGGTGTAGGCGCCGGCGCCCTCGATGGCGTTCGGCGTGCCGAGGTTGACGCCGGATGCGTTGCCGCGGCGGAAGATGCGCTTGTCGAGCAGGTTGTCCACGCCCAGGACCACGTTCACACGGTCGGTGATCCGGTAGCGGCCACTCAGGCCGACCAGCGCATAGGGCGGCATGCGGTCCGCGGCGCTGCCGGTGACCGGGCGGCCCTGGTAGTCGAGGCGCTGCGGCACCTGCTCGCCATAGAACGTGGCGCGCGCCAGCAGTGCCAGGCGTTCGCTTGCCTGCCAGTCGAAGGCGGTGTTGACGGTGTATTCGGGGATCGTCGACAGCGCATCGCCGGTCGTGCGGTTCTCCGACTCCAGCATCCAGGTGACGTTGGTATTCCAGCGCAGCGAATCGCCCAACGGCAGTTCCAGGCTGCCTTCCAGGCCCTCGATCACCGCCCTGGGCACGTTGTCCCAGCGGAACACGTCGACGTTGCGCACGCGGTCGACGGCGACGCGCCCCGCTTCCACCTTGTCGCGGTAGTCGTTGTGGAACCAGGTCAGTCCGGCCTGCATGCGGCCGTCCGCGAACTGCACGCCCAGTTCCTTGTTGATGCTGGTCTCGGCCTCGAGCGCGTCGTTGCCGACCAGGAAGCAGGGGCCACCCCCGCCCCAGCAGCCGATGCCGTTGCTGTAGAGCGAATACCCGGCATTGCTCTGGTAGAGATTGGGTGCCTTGTAGGCGCGGGCGATGCCGGCGCGCAGGGTCCAGTCGGGCAGGAACCCGAACGCGGCGTTGAGCGCGGGGCCCAGGTTGCCGCCGTGGCGGTCGTGGTGGTCGTAGCGCAGCGTCGGCGTCACCGTCAGGCGCTCGCCGATGTAGATGTTGTCCTCGACGAACACCGAGGCGATGCGCGCATCGGCACGGCCGTCCCATGTGCCCGGCGGCACCGGCACGTTGGGCTGTGGGTTGCGGTCCTTGAGGCCGGAGGCGGCGTCATGCAGCCGGCTGTCGACCCATTCCGCACCGACGGTGACCACATGGTCGACGCTGTCGCCGATGACGGTGTGGTTGACCTCGCCATGCAGCGTCAGCGTGCGCAGGTCGATGTCGCCGAAGCCGCCATCGACGATGAAGATGCCTTCGGTGCCGCCGGCCAGGCCTTCGAGCAGCCGCGTGTTGCGGGTGTCCTCCAGCGCGGCGTACACCAGCGAGCGCGTGGAATCGCCGTACTCGCCACGGTGGCTGATGTCGAAGGTGCGGCGGTAGCTGCGGTTGGTCTCCGCGCCGATCCACTTCAGCACTTCGGCATTGCGGTTGGTGTTCTGGCTGTCGCCGGTATAGATGTTGCCCTGGCGGCTGAAGCCGGCGCCGATGTCGATGCGTTGGCCGGGCAGCAGTTCCCACAGCAGGCGGGTGGAGACGTTGCGGTTGCGCACGCCTTCGCGGCCGGCCGGGAAGGTGCCGGCGTTGCTGCCGGTGCGCACCGACGCGTGGTCACGGTTGATCCCGAAATCGTCCGCATCGGCCTTGCCGACCGTGCCGGACACGCGGAACGAGAGGCGGTCGGACAACGGGCCGCTCATCTGCAGGCCGGCGCGCTGGCTGCCACCGTCGACGCCGTGGGTCGGCACCGATCCATAGAGGTTCAGCGAGCCGGTGAACGCATCGGATGGCGCCCGGGTGATGATGTTGACCACGCCGCCAGCGGCGCCGTTGCCATAGCGTGCGGCGGCCGGCCCGCGCAGCACCTCGACGCGTTCGATCTGCTCGGGCGCCACCCAGCCGGTGTCGCCGCGCGAATCGCGCTCGCCGCGCCAGCCGTAGCGCACCGCATTGCGGCTCGAGACCGGAATCCCGTCGACCAGGATCAGGGTGTTTTCCGGGCCCATGCCGCGGATATCGATCTGCCGCTGGTTGCCACGCTGGCCACTGGTCGAGTTGCCGGTCAGATTCACGCCGGGCAGCGTGCGCAGGAACTCGGCGATGTCGTTGCGCGGGGGCAGGCGCTCGATATCGTCGGCGAGGATGGTGGATGCACCCAGCGCCTGGCGCGCGATGGCCTCGGCGGTGACGTGGAGGGTGTCGAACGTGCGTACGCCGGTGGAGTCCGCAGGTTCTCCTGTCGCCGGAGAGACGTCCTGCGCGGCCAGCGGCGCACACAGGATCATCAGCGCGATGGTCGAAGCGGACAGGGACACGCGGCGTGGGCAGGGCATCTCGGGTTCCGGCACGGGTGGTCGGGCGTCGCTGCGGCGGCTGATCCCGCCGCCGGCAGCCGTCCATCCTAGGGTGACTGAGAATCGTTATCAACTGTGTTCGCGTTCGCCATCGACGCCGTGCATGGCAGTGAATGAGACCTGTTATCATTCACGGCTGCGCAGCAGCTTGGCGCTGCCTGCACCCGAGCCCGAGCGTCGATGACGTGACCGGGGTACCGATCCGGAGCCGCATGTCCGCCGTCAGTCCTCCAACCCACACCATTCCCGGGCTGCCCGCGCTGGTGTTCACCGCGCTCGCCGGCACCATGGCAATGATGGCCTTCGTGGCTGTCGTCGGGCCCGTGGTCCGCTTGCTGGGGCTGGCGGAGTGGCATGCCGGTCTTGCGGTCACCGCGGCCGGCCTGCTGTGGATGCTCGCCGCCCGGCGCTGGGGCCTGCTGAGCGACCGCATCGGGCGTCGGCGCGTGCTGCTGATCGCGCTGGCCGCATATGCCGCGGTGTACCTGGCGATGGCGGTGTTCGTCGATGTCGCCCTGCGCAATCCACCGGTGGTGCTGGTCTCGGTGCTGGCGCTGGTCGGCACCCGTGCGCTGGTGGGCCTGTTCTATGCGGCGGTGCCGCCCACTGCGGCCGCGCTGGTCGCCGATGGCGCGCGCCCGGGCCACCGTGCCGCGGTGATGGCACGGCTGGGTGCCGCCAATGCCCTGGGCATGGCGGTCGGGCCGGCCGCGGCGGGCTGGATCGCCTTCCACGACCTGTCGCTGGCACTGTACGTGGCGGCGGCGCTGCCACTGCTGTCGCTGCTGGTGGTGTGGTGGCGGCTGCCGCTGGACGGACCGCTGGTGGGCGACGCGCCGCGGCCGCCCCGGCAGGCGCTGACCTGGCGCGACCCGCGGCTGCGGCTGCCGATCGGCGCGGTGTTCGCGGCGATGGTGTCGGTGACCATCGCCCAGGTGGTGGTGGGCTTCTTCGCGATCGACCGGCTCGGCCTGTCGCCGGCCGATGGCGCGCGGGTGGCAGGCCTGTCGCTGACCGCGGTCGGTGTCGGGCTGATGGTGTCGCAGATGCTGGTGATGCGGCTGAAGTCGGTGCCGCCGGCGCGCTGGATCGCGCTCGGCGCCGCGATCAGCGCGATCGGCTTCGCCTCGCTGGCGCTGATCGACGTGCAGTGGCAGCTGCTGCTGGCCTATGCGGTGTCGTCGTTCGGGATGGGCTTCGTGTTCCCGTCGTTCCAGGCGCTGGCGGCGGATTCCGTCGAGGCCCATGAGCAGGGTGCGGCCCAGGGCACGGTGGCCTCGGTGCAGGGGTTCGGCATGGTCATCGGGCCGCTGCTGGGCACGCTGCTCTACAGGGTGTCGCCCGGGGCGCCCTATCTGATGGTCGGTGCGGTGCTTGCGGTGCTGGCGCTGGCGGCGGTGCGGCACCGCCCGGGGTTGGCGTGATGAGCGAAGGTCCGATGTCGGCTGCGCCCGACCCGGTCGCGCCGGCCCCCTGGTGCGGGCCGGCCCCCTCCGGCGCATTCCGCCTGCACACCCCTGCCGAACGGCTCGACGCCGAGGGCTGCCTGGCGCGGCTGCCGTCGGGCCCCGCCGGGACCCTGGGTGCGCGGGTCGATGCATTCTTCGCGGCGCGCCCGGCCGGGCCGGCATTGCTGGTGGGCGCGCTGCCGTTCGACCCGCACGCCGACGACGCGCTCTACCAGCCGGAGCGGCAGGTCGTCGCCACCCCGGGCAGCCGCGACGACCGTGCCTGGCTGCGGCCGAACGCGGCGGTGGCCGAGCCGTCCGAAGCCGACTATGCCGCGGCGGTGTCACGTTGCATGGCCCGACTGGGGCAGGCGGACGATCCGCAGGCCCTGCACAAGGTGGTGCTGGCGCGCAGCCTGCGGGTGGAAACCGCCACCCCGGTGGATCCGCAACGGCTGGCGGCGCGGCTGGGCGAGGACGCCAGCGTGACCACCTACGTGGTGCCGCTTCCGGTCACCGCCGCCGAGGCGCCCGCGTGGCTGGTCGGCGCGACCCCGGAACTGCTGGTATCGCGGCGTGGCACCGCGGTGGTCTCGCATCCGCTGGCCGGATCAGCCCGGCGCTGGCACGACCCGGCGCGCGATGGGGCCGCGGCGAAGGCGCTGCTGGCGTCCGCCAAGGACCACGACGAACACCGCCATGTGGTCGAGGCGATCCTCGACACGCTGGCGCCGCTGTGCAGCCGCCTGCACGCACCGGTGGCGCCGTCGCTGCATGCCACCCGCACCATGTGGCACCTCGGCACCCGCATCGAGGGCACGCTGAAGGATCCGGCGGTGTCGTCGGCGATGCTGGCCGGCCTGCTGCATCCCACCCCTGCCGTCTGCGGAACCCCGCGGCTGCCGGCGCTCGAGGCGATCCGCGCGCTGGAGCCGGTCGACCGCGGCTTCTACGCCGGCGCGGTCGGGTGGACGGATGCCGCGGGCGATGGCGAATGGCATGTGTCGATCCGCTGCGCACGCGTGCAGGGGCGGGTGCTGCGGCTGTTCGCCGGTGCCGGCATCGTCGCCGGCTCCGAGCCCGCACTGGAGGTCGACGAGACCGCCGCCAAGTTCCGCGCCATGCTCGATGCGCTGGGCATCGACGACGTGCGCGCGGCATGACCGACGACGACGCACGATGAGCGAACCGCACGCTTCAACCCGACTTCCATTGCGCCAGGTCTGGCCCGATGCGTTCGTGGCCCGATACCGCGATGCCGGCTACTGGCGCGGCGAGACCTTCCCCGGTTTCCTGCGCGAACGCGCGCAGCGCCATGCCGGCGAAGTCGCGGTGGTGGGTGGCGACATCCGCTGGACCTATGCGCAGCTGTGGCAGGAGGTCGAGCGCATCGCCGCAGGCTTCCTCGCACAGGGCCTGGTGCCCGGCGACCGCGTGATCGTGCAGCTCGGCAATATCCCGGAATTCATCGCCGTGGCCTGCGCGCTGTTCCGCGCGCAGCTGGTGCCGGTGTATGCGCTGCCGGCACACCGCATCACCGAGGTCGCGCACTTCGCGCGCAAGGCCGAGGCCAGCGGCTACGTGGTGGCTGAGCGCTACGAGGGTTTCGACTACCGCACGCTGGCGCGTGAACTGCAGGCCGAGGTGCCGTCGGTCCAGCACGTGTTCGTGGTCGGCGATGCGCAGGAGTTCACCGCGGTGTCCGCGCTCGATGGCGACCGCGCCATGCTGCCGGGTGATCCCGATCCGCAGTCGGTGGCGTTCCTGCAGATCTCCGGCGGCAGCACCGGGCTGTCGAAGCTGATCCCGCGCACCCACGACGACTACATCTACAGCTTCCGTGCCAGCAACGCGCTGTGCGGCATCGGCCGCGACAGCGTGTACATGGTCGCGTTGCCGGCCGCGCACAACTTCCCGATGAGTTCGCCCGGCTTCTTCGGTGCGCTGTACGCCGGCGCGCGCGTGGTGCTGAGCCCGGGACCCGGACCGGACGCGGCGTTTCCGCTGATCGCGCGCGAACGGGTGACCTGTGTCGGCCTGGTGCCGCCGCTGGCGCTGCTGTGGGCGGACGCCGCGGCGAAGACCATGCATGACCTTTCCAGCCTGCAGGTGGTGCAGGTGGGTGGCGCCAAGCTGGTGCCCGAAGCCGCGCGGCGCGTGGTCGCGGGACTGGGCTGCAACCTGCAGCAGGTGTTCGGGATGGCCGAGGGGCTGGTGAACTACACCCGCCTGGACGACCCCGACGACATCGTGCTCGGGACCCAGGGCCGCCCGATCAGCCCCGATGACGAGGTGCTGGTGGTCGACGACCACGGCAACCCGGTGCCGGATGGCGAGGTCGGCCACCTGCTCACGCGCGGGCCGTACACCATCCGCCGCTACCACAACGACGACGCCGCCAACGCGCGATCGTTCACCGACGACGGCTACTACCGCACCGGCGACATGGTGCAGCAGCTGCCCGGTGGCTATCTCGTCGTGCAGGGCCGCGCCACCGACCACATCAACCGCGCCGGCGAGAAGATGTCCGCCGAGGAGATCGAGGACCATCTGCTGGCGCATCCGCAGGTGTTCGATGCCGCGGTGGTGTCGATCCCGGATGACTTCCTCGGCGAGCGCAGCTGCGCCTTCGTGATCGCGCGTGGCGAACAACCGAAGCCGGCCGCACTGAAGGCCTGGGTGCGCGGGCGCGGCCTGGCCGCGTTCAAGGTGCCCGACCAGATCGTGTTCGTGGATGCGTTCGACACCACCGCGGTCGGCAAGATCAGCCGCCGCGAACTGCGCGCGCAGCTGCGCGCGCGCTTTCTGGCGGCGCAGGAGGTGCCGACCCCATGACCGCGCGAGCGCACCGTTTGTATTCCCCGCAGGACCTGCGTGCCGGCGCGCCTGCCGCGACGCCGGGCGGCCGGCGCAACCGCCGGGCGCCACTCCCGATTTGAAGAAAAGCATGGCACTCCCCACCATCCCCACGTATCAACTCCCGCGCGCCGACGAGCTGCCGACGCCGCGTGGCGCCTGGCAGCCGCAAACGCAGCGCATCGCGCTGCTGGTGCACGACATGCAGCGCTATTTCCTGTCGCGCTTCGACGCCGATGCCGCGCCGCTGGCGCCCGCCGTCGCCAATTTGGCGCGGCTGCTCGAACGCTGCCGCGCGCTCGGCATCCCGGTGTTCTACACCGCTCAGCGCGGCAACCAGGATCGCCGCGACCGCGGCCTGCAGGCCGACCTGTGGGGACCGGGCATGCAGGCGATCAAGGCGCACGAGACCATCATCGACGCACTGGCGCCCGCGCCGGGCGACCATGTGCTGGTCAAGCACCGCTACAGCGCCTTCCAGCGCAGCAACCTCGAGCAGCTGATGCGCGTGCGCGGCCGCGACCAGTTGCTGGTCACCGGCGTCTACGCCCACATCGGCCTGCTGTCGACCGCGACGGAAGCCTTCCAGCGCGACATCGAGACCTTTGTCGCCGCCGATGCGGTGGCCGATTTCTCGCGCGCCGATCACGATATGGCGCTGGCGTGGATCGCCCGCACCTGCGGCGTGCCGCTGGCCACCGACCGCCTTCTGGAGATCCTGCAGTGAACGCACCGAACGCTCTCACGCTCGAGCGCATGCGCGCCGACGTCGCCGACCTGCTCGGCGAATCGCCCGCCGACATCGGCGACGAGGACAACCTGATGGATCTCGGCCTGGATTCGATGCGCGTGCTCGGCCTGGTGATGCGCTGGGGCGAGACCGGCATCGCGCTGGAATTCCCGCACCTGGCCGAGCACGTCACCCTGGCGGGATGGTGGGCGACCGTGCAGCAGCTGCAGAAGCAGGCGGGGCAGGGCTGATGGCGGTAGTGGTACGCGCCTGCCGCCCCGTGCAGTGGACCCGGTTCACCGCGGAAGCGCGCTCGCGCGCGATCGCGGATGTCCGTCAGGAGCGTCTGCCGCCATGTGCGTGACCCGCGGTAACGGCGTCGGATCCGGCTTGCCATGAGCGTCGTTCCCGATGCCGGTGAGGCCATGCCGCAGGTCGCTGCCGACACCGGCTGGCCGCTGACCGAGGCGCAGGCCGGCCTGTGGTATGCGCAGCGGCTGGCGCCGGACAACCCGGCGTTCAATACCGCGCATGCGCTGTGGATCGATGGCGCGCTCGATGTCGCGGCGTTCGCCAGCGCTGCCGACCGCGCCGCGCACGAAGCCACTGCGCTGCGGCTGCGCATGCGTGATGGCGACGACGGTCCCCGGCAGGTCGTCGACGACGCGCACCTGCCGCGGCTGGAAGTGATCGACCTGTCGACGGCCGTCGATCCCGCGGCCGCCGCGCGCGACGCCATGGGGCGCGACCGCGGCACCCCCGTCGATCCGGCGCGCGACCGCCTCGCGGTGCAGCACCTGTACCGGCTGGGTGCGGATCGCTTCGTCTGGTACTTCCGCGTGCATCACCTCGCCACCGACGGTTACGGCATGGCGCTGTTCGCCGGTCGGGTCTGCGCGTTGTATGGCGCAAGCGGCGATGCAGACGCCGGCGCGCCGCTTGCGGCATTGCTGCCGGTGTTCGAGGAGGACGCCGCCTACCGTGTCTCGGAGCGTCGCGGGAAGGACGCCGCCTTCTGGCGTGAGGCCATGGCCGGCATGCCCGCGGCGACCGGCCTCGGCGGCGGTTTCGCCGCGGCCGCGCATCACTGCCACCGCCATGTCGTCGCCGTCGACGGGGACCTGCGCGCGGCACTGCTGGCCAGCGCGCAGCGCATCGGCCAGCCGTGGCCGGACGTGCTGACGGCGTTCACTGCCGAATACTGCCGGCGCATGTCCGGGCAGCAGGAAGCCGTGGTCGGTGTGCCGTTCATGGGCCGCCTGGGCAGCGCGTCGGCGCGGGTGCCGGCGATGGTGATGAACGTGCTGCCGCTGCGCGTACCGGCGACGCCGGAGACGGACGCCGCCGCTTTCGTGCAGGCGATCGCGCGCGCGCTGGTGCGTGGCCGCCGGCATGGCCGCTACCGCGGCGAACAGCTGCGGCGCGACCTCGGCCTGCTCGGTGGCCAGCGCCGCCTGCACGGCCCGCTGGTCAACGTGCAGCCGTTCTACCGCGCGCCGCGACTGGGGGCTCTGCAGGTCTCGCTGGAGATCCTCGGCACCGGCCCGATCGACGATGTCACCATCGGTTTCCGTGGCGACGCGACCCATGCGCTCGACCTGGAGATCGAGGCCAACCCCGCGCTCTACGACGCCGACGACGTGGCCGCGCATGCCACGCGCCTGCTGGCCTTCCTTGCCGCCGCCTGCAGTGCGGAGCACATGGACGACGTGCCGCTGGCCACTCCGGACGAGGCCTGGCGCTACCTGTTCGAAGTCAACGCCACTGCGCACCTGGTGCCGGACACCACCCTGTCCGCGCTGATCGAACACACCATGCAGGCGACGCCCGACGCGCTCGCGGTGGAGTTCGAAGGTGCGTCGCTGACCTACGGCGAGCTCGAACGCCGCACGCGCGCGCTCGCGCGGCAGTTGCAGGCGCTGGGTGCGGCCGCCGATGCGGTGGTCGCGGTGGCGCTGCCGCGTTCGCTCGAACTGATCGTCGCACTGGTCGCCACGCTGCGTGCCGGTGCCGCCTACCTGCCGCTGGACCGCGCCCATCCGGACGCGCGGCTGCAGCGCATCCTGCAGTCGGCGAAGCCGGTCTGCGTGCTGGCGGGCCAGGGCGATGCACCGCGTTTCGGCAATACCGCGCCGGTGCTGGTGCCGGACGCCTGGGGCACCGACACCGATGCCGCGCTCGCAGGCATGCCGCAACCGGGCGACGCCGCCTACGTGATCTACACCTCCGGCTCCACCGGCGAGCCGAAGGGCGTGGTGGTGGAGCACCGCGCGATCGTCAATCGCCTGGAATGGATGCGCACCCACTACGGCATCGACGCCTCCGACCGCATCCTGCAGAAGACCCCGGCCACCTTCGACGTGTCGGTGTGGGAGTTCTTCCTGCCGCTGCTGGCCGGCGCGCGGCTGGTAGTGGCGGCGCCCGACGCGCACCGCGACCCGCTGGCGCTGGCCCGGCTGATCCGCGACCGCGGCGTGACCACGCTGCACTTCGTGCCGTCGATGCTGGAAGCCTTCCTCGCCGCGCCGCAGGCGCAGGGGCTGGCAGTCCGGCGCGTGTTCTGCAGTGGCGAGGAACTCGGCGCCGACCTGCGTGACCGCTTCCACACCACCGTGCAGGCGGAACTGCACAACCTCTACGGTCCTACCGAGGCGGCGGTGGACGTCAGTTACTGGCCGGCGTCGGCGGACGACATCTCGCGCCCTGTGCCGATCGGTTTTCCGGTGTGGAACACGCGGCTGTACGTGCTCGATGCGCGGATGCGGCCGTTGCCGGCGGGCGTGGTCGGTGATCTCTACCTTGGCGGCGTGCAGCTCGCACGCGGCTACCTCGGCCGCGACGACCTCACCGCCGAGCGCTTCATCGACGATCCCCACGTGCCCGGCGCGCGCCTCTACCGCACCGGCGACGTCGCACGCTGGAGGCGCGATGGCGCGGTGGAGTTCCTCGGCCGCAGCGACCACCAGGTCAAGTTGCGCGGCCTGCGCATCGAACTCGGCGAGATCGAGTCCGCGATCCTCGCCAGCGCTGCGGTGCGCCGGGCCGGCGTGATCGTGCGCGAGGACCGGCCGGGTGACCGCCGCCTGGTCGCCTACCTGCAGCCGGAAGGCGCGGTGGACCTCGCCGCGCTGCGCACCGCGGTGGCCGCACGCGTGCCCGACTACATGGTGCCGGCCGCATTCGTGGTGCTGGACGACTGGCCGGTGACCGCCAACGGCAAGCTCGACCGCGGCGCGTTGCCGGCACCGGTGCACGGGGCAGCCGCAGGCGAGGCACCGCGTTCGCCCACCGGACAGGCGCTGGCCGCGCTGTTCGCGCAGGCCTTGGGCGTGGATGCCGGGGCGGTTCCCGCCGACGCCGACTTCTTCGCCCTGGGCGGCGATTCGCTGTCGGCGGTGCACCTGCTGATGGCGATCCAGCGCCGCTTCGGCCGCGACCCCGGTCTTGGCGCGCTGTTCGCGACGCCCACGGTCGCGGCGCTCGCCGCGCGCATCGACGCCGAAGAGGAAGCGCCGGACCACGGTCTCGCACCGCTGGTGCGCCTGCGCCGTGGCGATCCGGGGCAGGCACCGCTGTTCGTGGTGCATCCCGCCGGCGGCATCAGCTGGTGTTACCGCGAACTCGCGCGTGCGCTGTCGTCCGCGCGCGACGTGCATGGCCTGCAGTCGCCGGCGCTGGACCTGGCGCAGCCGTTGCCGGCCAGCATCGATGCACTGGCGGCGGGCTACGTCGAACGCGTGGCCATGCTGCAACCCGAAGGGCCGGTTCACCTGCTCGGCTGGTCGGTCGGCGGCATCCTCGCCCATGCGATGGCGGTGCGCCTGCGCGCGCTCGGGCGCGAGGTCGGCGTGCTGGCACTGCTCGATGCCTATCCGGCGGAGTGCTGGCGCGCCGAGCCGGAACCCGATCCCGTCGCCGCCCTGCGCGCCCTGCTGGCCATCGCCGGCTACGACCCCGAGGGGCATCCGGAACTCACCACCCGCGAGGCCATCGTCGACTTCCTGCGCCGCGGCGAAAGCGCGCTCGGCAACCTGCCGGGCGGGGTGCTCGACGGGGTGGTGCGCACGGTCACCGATACCAACCGGCTGGTGCGCCAGCACCACCACGCGCGCTACGACGGCACCCTGCTGCATGTGCGCGCCGGCAACGACCATGCCAACCGTCCGCAGCTGCAGCCCTCGCTGTGGGCGCCGCACGCCGCGCACGTCGAAGCGGTGGAGCTGCCGTTCCTGCACGCCGAACTCACCGGTCGCGATGCCACCACGCGCATCGCCCCGCTGCTCGATGCCCGGTTGCGGTGGTTCGAATCGGACCGCACGCACGATCGCTTGCCCGCGCAACGCCCGCACTCCGCAACCCCTCTCCCGTCGACGGGAGAGGGGCAGGGGTGAGGGCAACCTCTCCATCGATCACCCCAGGACCCGCCATGCATCTCACCGGCTTTGAAGGCAGGATCGCGCTGGTCACCGGCGCCGCGGGCGGCATCGGCGCCGCGGTCGTCGCGCTGCTGCGCGATAGCGGTGCGACGGTGATCGCCACCGACGTCGCCGTACCGGCAATCAAGGCCGACAACGTCCATGCCTTCGCCCTCGACGTCACCGATTCCGCCGCGGTCGATGCACTGGTCGCGCGGGTCGAAGCCGACATCGGCCCGATCGACCTCGCCGCCCATGTCGCCGGGGTGCTGTCCACCACTGCCGTCACCGGGACCTCCGACGCCGAATGGCGCCGCACGTTCGCCGTCAATACCGACGGGGTCTTCCACGTCGGCCGCGCCCTGGCCCGCGTGATGGCGCCGCGCCGGCGTGGCGCCCTGGTGGTGGTCGGCTCCAATGCCGCCGGGATTCCCCGCCAGGCCATGGCCGCCTATGCCGCGTCGAAGGCCGCGGCCACGATGTTCGTGCGCTGCCTCGGCCTCGAACTGGCACCACACGGCGTGCGCTGCAACGTCGTTGCTCCCGGCTCGACCCGGACCCCCATGCAGACCGGCATGTGGGCCGACGACGGGGGCGAGGCCCGGGTCATCGCCGGCACCCTGGAGAACTTCAAGAGCGGGATCCCGCTGGGCAAGCTCGCCGAACCCGGTGATATCGCCAACGCGGTGATGTTCCTGCTCTCCGAGCAGGCCGGGCATATCGCCATCAGCGACCTCTATGTGGACGGTGGCGCCACCCTGCGGGCCTGAGCCGGACCGGGGGGCGGCCCGGCGGTGCAGCCGCGGGAGGGTCCGGTGACCGCCACCCGGGCCTCACGGCCCGCGCCGCGGTTCGCGCATACTCCGGCCTGGTGTCCAGGCTGTAGGGGGTGCGTCGTGGCGGCCCGCGCGCGGGACCGGTGGCCCTCAAGAAACCGCGGGAGCGGCCGATCTCACCGGGATAGCGGGCAGGGCGCCAGGCGTGTCCGTGCGGCTCATGTGGGTCACTGTCAGCAACGGATCCGGAGAACGAGGGAATGGCCCTGAGGGTTGAGGAACGCAAGGTCGCCGTCGCGGACCTCGTCGAGGGCATGTATGTCTGCCGGCTCGATCGCGACTGGGAAGGCACGCCGTTCCCGCTGCAGGGGGTGATGATCGCCGACCAGGCCGACATCGACCTGCTGGCGTCGCTGTGCGAGTGGGTCTATGTCGACACCCTGCTGGGCGTGGCACCGCTGGAACCGGTGGTGGTCGCCGCACCGGCACGCGACGTGGGCCCGGTGTTCGACAACAGCGAGATCGAGGCGCTGCAGCACAGCCAGGCGTATCCGCAGCTCGCGGCGTTCGACACCGAGCTGCCGCAGGCGCGCGAGGCGCAGGCCGAGGTGGTGCGCCTGGCCACGCGCATCCTCGACGAGGTCCGCGCCGGCCGGCCGATTGCCGCCGGCGAGGTGCGCGAGGCGGTGGAGCCGATGGTGCGCAGCATGGTGCGCAATGCCGACGCCTTCCTGTGGGTGGACCGGCTGCGCGAGCGTGGCGACTACGCCTACGACCACGCGCTGGGTTGCAGCGCGCTGGCCGCCGCGCTCGGCCGCCACCTGGGGCTGCCGGAGCCGTTGCTGGTGGATCTGGCCGCGGGGGCGCTGCTGCTCGACATCGGCAAGCTGCGCGTGCCGCCCGAGCTGCTGGCGCGTCCCGGAACGCTGGACGCGCAGGAAATGCGCGAGGTGCAGGCCCATGTCCAGCATGCGCTGGACCTGCTTGATCATGGCGCGGCGGTGCCGGCGCACGTCTGCGAGATGATCGCGACCCACCACGAGCGCATCGACGGCAATGGCTACCCGGCCGCGCTCGAAGGCGACCGCATCCCGCTGCTGGGGCGCATCGCCGCGGTGATCGATTCCTACCACGCGATGACCAGCCCCCGTCCGCACCGGCCGGCGATGGCGCAGCACGTCGCGCTGCAGCAGCTCTACCGTGGACGTGGTACCGCGTATGCCGGCGAGGTCGTCGAGCAGTTCATGCAGTGCATGAGCGTGTACCCGGTGGGTTCGCTGGTCGAGCTCAATACCGGCGAGGTGGCCATCGTCATGGCGCAGAACGCCGCGCGCCGGCTGATGCCGCGGGTGATGGTGCTGACCACCCCCGACCGCGAGGTGCTGGACCACTTCGGCACGCTGGATCTGATGATGCAGGGCGATCGCGATGCCGCCATCCGCATCGTCGGGGCGCTGTCGCCGGACGAATGCGGCCTCGATCCGGTCGAGCTGTTCCTGTGAACCCGGCAACCGCGCGGCTGGCGCGCGACCGGTGCTGAACCGCGGCGCGACCATGCAGGCGGTGGCGCAGGCGATCGCTGCCGGCGGCGGCGACGACGAGCTTGCCGTGCTGGTGGTGCGTGGCCGGCGCACGCGCGAAACCGAGCTGTCGCTGGGCTACGCGGTGGCCGATGCGCTCGCCGCCGCGATGGAAGCGAAGCTGGTCGCCAGCCTGCGTGCCCAGGACACGGTGCTGCGGATCGGCGAACATGCGTTCGTGGTGCTGCTGCCCGGTGTGCGCGGGCGCCAGCACGCCGCGCTTGCGGCGGCCAAGCTGGTGCGCGCGCTGGGGCAGCCGTTGATGCTGGAAGGCTGGCAGCTGCATCCGTCGGTGACCGTGGGGTTGGCGTTGTACCCGTCCGATGGCACCGACGCCGACGCGCTGTGCCTGCACGCCGACCAGGCCTGCCACGAGGCACGCAACGAGGCGGACGGGTTCGCCTTCTGGCACCGGCCGGTGCATGCCGACAGCTTCACCCATGACGAACTGCGCGATGCCCTGGCCCGCAACCAGCTGGAGCTGTACCTGCAGCCGGTCCTCGACCTGCACGACAGCCGCATCTCCGGCTACGAAGCGCTGGCCCGCTGGAACCACCCGCGCATCGGCATGGTGCCGCCACCGGCATTCGTCGGCGAGGCCGAACGCACGGGCCTGATCGGTGAACTCACGCGCTGGAGCCTCACCGTGGCGCTGCGCCATCTCGCGCAGCTGCGGCGCGAGGGCCATATGGTGCGCATGAACGTGAACCTGTCGGTGGTGGCGCTGCAGATGCCCGGCTTCGCGTTGCAGGTCATGGATCTGCTGCGGGTCTGGCAGGTGCCGCCAGCGGCGCTGGCGCTGGAAGTGACGGAGAGTGCGCTGATGCGCGACGTCGTGCGCGCGCAGGGCGTGCTGGCGGAGCTGCACGACGAGGGCATCCGCATCTCCATCGATGATTTCGGCACCGGCTATTCGTCGATGGCCTACCTGCAGCGGCTGCCCACCGACGAGCTGAAGATCGACCGCAGCTTCGTGATCGACATCGCCACCAGCGACCGCGCCCGCCATCTCGTCGGCTCGATGGTCGATCTCGGGCACAACCTGGGCCTCGAGGTGGTCGCCGAGGGGGTGGAGGACGAGGCCACGCTGGCACTGCTGCGCGACCTCGGTTGCGATCGCGCGCAGGGCTACGTGATCGGCCGCCCGCGCCCGGCGACCGACATCGTGTCCGCCGCCGGGGTCTGAGCGCGGCATCCGGCGACGGCGCGCCGGTACCGGCTGCGGGTCAGCCGATCGGTTCGTCGAGGATCAGCTGGCGCACGAAGCGCACCGGCGGCGCGCCCTTCGACAGCACCTCGTCGTGGTAGGCCTTGAGGTCGAACGCATCGCCGCGCTTCTCCTCGACCGCACGGCGCATGTCGAAATGTTCCTGCGCGCCAACGAAGTAGGTCGGCAGCTGCGCGGAACTCACCTGGGCGCGGATCCACTTGCCGGCGGCCTCGCTCTCCTGCTGGAAGGTGGTGCGCACCATCAGTTCCATCGCCTGCTCGCGCTCCCAGCCATCGACGTGCACGCCGATGTCGAGGATCGCGTTGGCCACCGAGCGCAGGTAGAACTTCAGTTGCACCAGCCGGAACAGCGGGTCGTGGTCGAGGTAGCCGGCCTGCGCCATCACCTCCTCGGTGTACACCGCCCAGCCTTCGGCGAACGGGCCGGAGCGCAGTACAGCACGCAGCGTGGACGGATGACCCACCGAGTGCGCGCCCTCCAGGTAGTGCCCCGGCACGCCCTCGTGGATCGACAGCAGGTGGATCATGCGGTCGTTGTACTCGCGCAGGAACGAGGTCGCCTGCGCGTCGCTCCACTCGTCCGGGATCGGCGAGATCGCGTAGTAGGTCTCCAGCCCCTTGTCCAGCGGGCCGGGCGAGTCGCAATAGGCCACGGCCACCCCGCGCTGGAACTCCGGCATCTCGATGATGCGCACCGGTGCATCCGGCACGGTGACCAGGTCGTGCTCGCGGGTGAATGCGGTGGCGACGTCGAGCGTCTGCCGCGCGAAGTCGAACACCTGGTCGCGGGCGGGGCGTTCGGCATAGGCGAGTTCGAGCGCTGCCTCGATCGCCGCCTGCTGCTGCGCATCGTCGGGTGTCGCCGGCAACGCCGGGGCGCCGTCGCGGTCCTTCAGGACGTTCTGCGCGATGGCGTACATCTCGCTTCGCACGCGCGCGATATCGGCCTCGGCGCGCTGGCGGATCTCCTCGCGCGACAGCGAGGCGTTGAGCGAGTAGCGCAGCTTCTGGTCGAACAGCTCCGCACCGATGCGGAAGTCGCCTGCGGCATTCGGCACCAGGGTGCCGTCGATCCAGGCCTGGTGCTCCTCGACCGCGGCGCGCAGACCGGCTACCGCGGCATCCAGGCGCGTGCGTGCCTCGCCATCGAGGCTGCCGGCGTGAGGGGTGATGAACTGGTCCATCAGCGACAGCAGGCCGCGGTTCTGCCGTGCCACGGTGTCCGCATGCACCTTCGGCACCCGCGCCGGATCGAGGTTGTCGCGCATCTGCGCGAACAGCGTCGGCAGCGCTTCCATGCGCGCGGTCGCCGAGGCCAGGCGTTCCGGCAGCGGCGCGAACTCGCGTGCCATCAGGTTGTAGATCGCGCCACCGGCCAGGCCGTTGTAGAGCAGCGGGTCCCAGGCCCAGGACTGCAGCGTTTCCACGTTCCAGATGGTGGCTTCAAGCCGGTTGCGCAGCAGCAGTGCGTCGACCTGGTTCTCGCGCGACAGCTGGCTGGCGTCGATGCCATCGAGTTCGGCCAGCAGGGCGCGGTTGGCATCCACCGCGCGCTGGCGTCCTTCGGCGCTGAGGTCGTCGATGCGCGCATCGTGGCGATGCTCGCCGGTGCGGGTGGCACTGATCGGCGACTGCTCGAACCAGGTGGCCAGCGCGCGGTCGGCGAGTGCGGCAAAGGCCTGGTCGGCCTCACCCTGTGCGGCCACGGTGGTCGTGGCAGCAGGGCTGTCCGTGGTGGCGGGGGTGGTCGACGGCTGGCAGCCGGCGAGGACAGCGATCAGGGACAGGGCAAGCAGGCTGTGGCGCATCGAAGCACTCCGCGAACGTGGGACGGCAGGGCGGCAAGCGTAGTCGCCGCGTCCGATGTGCGCACCCTGCATCGCGATGCATGACCATCGGCCTATGCCTTTCACGCGCCGCAGTGTCGAGAATCGGGGCAGGGCCGGCATGCGTCGGTGACATACCCGCATCGCCGTGATGCACGCTGGAGCACTGCCTTGAAACGACGCGACTTCATCGCCCTCGGTGGCCTGGGTGCCGCCGGTGTCCTGGTGCCGGGCTGGTTCGGCCGCGCCGTCGCCGCCGAGGTGCTGGCCACGCCACTCGACGCGGCGATGAAGAAGCCGCTGGCCGATGCGGGCCTGCAGGCCGCACGCGATGCCGGCGCCAGCTACTGTGACGTGCGCATCGGCCGCTACCTGCGCCAGTACGTGATGACCCGCGAGGACCGGGTCGAGAACGTGGTCAACGGCGAGTCGATCGGCGCCGGCATCCGCGTCATCGTCGACGGTGCCTGGGGCTTCGCCGCCACCAACACCCTGACCACGCAGGCGGTGGCCGATGCCGCACGCCAGGCGGCGGCGATCGCGCGCGCCAATGCGCGGTTGCAGGTCGAACCGGTGCGGCTGGCACCGGCACCGGCGCTCGGCGAAGTGGCCTGGCGCACGCCGGTCGTGCGCAATGGCATGGAAGTGCCGGTCGAGGAGAAGGTCGACCTGCTGCTGGGCGTCAATGCCGCGGCGATGGGGGCGGGTGCCAGCTTCGTCAGCTCGCGCATGTTCGTCATCAACGAGCAGAAGTACTTCGCCTCCACCGATGGCTCCTACATCGACCAGGACGTGCACCGCATCTGGGTGCCGTTCACTGTGACCGCGATCGACAAGGCCAGCGGGAAGTTCCGCACCCGCGACGGGCTGTCGGCACCGATGGGCATGGGATACGAATATCTCGACGGCGACCGCTCGCAGCGCTTCGAGCTGCCGGGCGGCGTGGTTGCCTACGGCCGCAGCTACGACATGCGCGAGGACGCGATCGCGGCCGCGCGCCAGGCGCAGGAAAAGCTGCGCGCGCCCTCCGTGCAGCCGGGCAAGTACGACCTGGTGGTGGATCCGTCCAACCTGTTCCTCACCATCCACGAGAACGTCGGCCACCCGCTCGAGCTCGACCGCGTGCTCGGCTACGAGGCCAACTACGCCGGCACCAGTTTCGCCACGCTCGACAAGCGCGGCAGCTACCAGTGGGGCAGCGACATCGTCACCCTGTTTGCCGACAGGACCCGGCCGGGCAGCCTCGGCGCCGTCGGCTACGACGACGAGGGCGTGCCCACCAAGCAGTGGGACCTGGTGCGCGACGGCATCCTCGTCGACTACCAGGCCACCCGCGACCAGGCCCATATCCTCGGCAAGACCGAATCCGATGGCTGCTCCTATGCCGATTCGTGGTCGAGCGTGCAGTTCCAGCGCATGCCCAATGTCTCGCTCGCACCGGGCAAGGCGCCGCTGACGGTGGCGGAGATGATCGCCGGCGTCGAGCGCGGCCTGTACGTGCACGGCCGCGGTTCGTACTCGATCGACCAGCAGCGCTACAACTCGCAGTTCGGCGGCCAGCTGTTCTACGAGATCCGGAACGGCGAGATCGCCGGCATGGTCGAGGACGCCGCCTACCAGATCCGCACGCCGGAGTTCTGGAACGCGTGTTCGGCGATCTGCGACGAACGCGATTTCCGCCTCGGCGGCTCGTTCTTCGACGGCAAGGGGCAGCCGGGACAGGTGTCGGCGGTGTCGCACGGCTCGGCCACCACGCGTTTCGACGGCATCAACATCATCAACACGGCAAGGAGCCTGTAGGCGATCCACCTTGCCGGCGGCCGTCGCCGCAGGCGCAACCAGCCCGATCCGTGCACCATGCCGGAACCATCGAGCGTCGCGAGCAGCCACGTGAGGCCATCGCGACCACCGCTGTACCACCGCCGCGGCAGCCGTCGCGCGCATATTTGGGGAGAACTGCCTTGCAACGACGCGACTTCCTGGCCCTTGGCGGCCTTGGCATCGGCGGGCTCGTCCTGCCATCGGTGTTCGGGCGCGCGATCGCCGCCGACGAACTCGTCACCACCATCGACGTGGCCACGAAGAAACGGCTCGCCGACGCCGCGCTGCAGGCGGCCACCGGCTCCGGCGCCAGCTACTGCGACGTGCGCATCGGCCGCTACCTGCGCCAGTTCGTGATGACCCGCGAGGACAAGGTGCAGAACGTGGTCAACACCGAGTCGACCGGTGTCGGCGTGCGCGTCATCGCCAACGGCGCCTGGGGCTTCGCCGCCACCAACACGCTCACCGATGACGGCGTGGCCGAGGCCGCTCGCCAGGCCACCGCCATCGCACGTGCCAACGCGAAGATCCAGACCGAGCCGGTGCGGCTTGCGCCGGCGCCGTCGCTGGGCGAGGTCTCGTGGCGTACGCCGATCCGCAAGAACAGCATGGACGTGCCGGTCAAGGACAAGGTCGACCTGCTGCTCGGCGTCAACGCCGCGGCGCTCGGCGCCGGTGCCAGCTTCGTCAACTCGATGATGTTCCTGGTCAACGAGCAGAAATATTTCGCCTCCACCGACGGCTCGTACATCGACCAGGACGTCCACCGCATCTGGGTGCCGATGACCGTCACCGCGATCGACAAGACCAGCGGCAAGTTCCGCACCCGTGCCGGTCTGTCGTCACCGATGGGCATGGGCTACGAGTACCTCGATGGCGACGCGTCGCAGAAGTACGTTTCGCCCAACGGGGTGGTGAACTACGGCACCTCCTACGACATGCGCGAGGACGCCATCGCCGCCGCGAAGCAGGCACAGGAAAAACTGCGCGCGCCGTCGGTGAAGCCGGGCCGCTACGACCTGGTGCTCGATCCGTCCAACCTGTGGCTGACCATCCACGAGAACGTCGGCCACCCGCTGGAACTCGACCGCGTGCTCGGCTACGAGGCCAACTACGCCGGTACCAGCTTCGCCACGCTCGACAAGCGCGGGAACCTGCAGTACGGCAGCGACATCGTCACCCTGTTCGCCGACAAGACCCAGCCGGGCAGCCTCGGCGCGGTGGCCTACGACGACGAGGGCGTGCCGACCAAGCGCTGGGATCTGGTGCGCGACGGCACCCTGGTCGACTACCAGACCATCCGCGACCAGGCGCATATCGTCGGCAAGACCGAGTCCGACGGCTGCTGCTATGCCGATTCCTGGTCGAGCGTGCAGTTCCAGCGCATGGCCAATGTGTCGCTGGCGGCAGGCAGGACGCCGCTGACGGTGGCCGAGATGATCGCCGACGTCGAGGACGGCATTTACATCGTCGGCGACGGTTCGTTCTCGATCGACCAGCAGCGCTACAACGCGCAGTTCGGCGGCCAGCTGTACTACGAGATCAAGAACGGCGAGATCACCGGCATGGTCGAGGACGTCGCCTACCAGATCCGCACGCCGGAATTCTGGGGCGCGTGCGCGGCCATCTGCGACGAGCGTGACTACCGCCTCGGCGGCTCGTTCTTCGACGGCAAGGGCCAGCCGAGCCAGGTCTCGGCGGTCTCGCACGGTTCGGCAACGACCCGCTTCAACGGCATCAACATCATCAACACCGCCCGCTCGCTCGGCTGACCAGGAGACTCCGCAACATGACCATCTATACCGAAGAGCAGGCGCGCACCATCCTCGAGAAGGTCGTCGCACTGTCCACCGCCGACGAGTGCACCGCCACCCTCAATGGCGGCATCGACGGCAATATCCGCTTCGCCCTCAACAACGTGTCCACCAGCGGCATCGTCAGCAATGTGGAGCTCGCCGTGCAGGTCGCGTTCGGCCGGCGCGTGGGCACCGCCACCGTCAACGAGTTCGACGATGCCGCGCTCGAGCGCGTGGTGCGCCGCGCCGAGGACCTCGCCCGCCTGGCGCCGGAGAACCCGGAGTTCATGCCAGCGATCGGCAAGCAGAACTACCGCCCGAGCCCGACCTTCAGCGAATCCACCGCGGCGATCACGCCGGAATTCCGCGCGCAGGTGGCCGCCGATTCTATCCTGCCGTGCCGCGAGGCGGACCTGGTGGCAGCCGGCTTCCTGCTCGACAGCCGCAACTTCACCGCGTTCGCCAATTCCAACGGCAACTTCGGCTACCAGCAGGGCACCAACTTCAACTACACCTGCACCGTGCGTACCGCCGACGGCACCGGCTCGGGCTGGGTCGGCCGCAGCCTCAAGAACGCCAGCGACTTCGACGCCAGCCGCGACATCCGCGTGGCGATGCGCAAGGCGTCCGAATCCGCCGATGCCAGGGCACTGGAGCCGGGCAAGTACACGGTGATCCTGGAGCCGCACGCGGCCGCCGGCCTGATCTCCTTCATGATGCGTTTCTTCGATGCGCGCACCGCCGACGAGGGCCGCAGCTTCCTGTCGAAGGCCGGTGGCGGCAACAAGCTCGGCGAGCAGATCTACGACCCACGGGTGAACATTTCCGCCGACCCGTGGCATCCGGATGCACCGGTGATGCCCTGGGACGGGGAGGGCCTGCCGCGCGAGGCGATGCCGATCATCCAGGACGGCAAGGTCGTCAACCTCAACTACTCGCGTTACTGGGCGCAGCAGCAGGGCCAGCGTGCGGTGGGCAGCCCCGGCAACCTGATCATGGCCGGTGGCGAAGGCACCACCGCAGATCTCGTGGCGGGCACCGACCGCGGCATCCTGGTCACCCGCACCTGGTACATCCGCATGGTCGATCCGCAGACCGTGCTGCTGACCGGCCTGACCCGCGACGGCACCTTCTACATCGAGAACGGCCGCATCGTGCATCCGGTGAAGAACTTCCGCTTCAACGAATCGCCGGTGATCATGCTCAACAACATCGACGAGCTCGGCCGCCCGGTGCTGGTCTCCGGTGACGAGTCCAGCTTCGCGATGCTGCTGCCGCCGATGCGCCTGCGTGACTTCACCTTCAGCTCGCTCTCCGACGCGGTGTGATGATGGAAGGCCGGCCCTCCTCCGTCCCTGTGGGGCACCTTCTCCCGCCTGCGGGGGAAGGGAGAAGCGCGGGACACCTCCCTTTTTCCGCAAGCGGGACACCTCCCTTGTTCCGCAAGCGGGAGAAGGTGGCGCGAAGCGCCGGATGAGGGCGTTTTTCGCCGTTTGACCCGCTCGCTCCCCAGCCCCCATGAACCGTTCGCAGTTCCTCAAGGCCATGCTCGGCGGCGCCGCGTTGCTGGCGCTGCCGCCCGGCCTGCGCGCGCAGTCGACCAGCTACGATTTCTGGTTCACCCGCCTGAAGTACGACTCCGGCGACTGGGACGTCGACGCGCGGATGCCGTCCAACGTCATCACCTCGCTGATCGACTACACCAGCCTGCGCGTCGACCCGGAAGAACACGTGGTCGAGCTGGCCGACCCGAAGATGCTGTCGGCGCCGTTCTGCTACCTCGCCGGGCACAAGCTGGTGGAGTTCAGCCCGGCGGAACGGCGCAACTTCGAGCGCTATGTGCGCAACGGTGGCTTCGTCTTCGTCGACGACTGCAACCACGACATCGACGGCCTGTTCGCGAAGTCCTTCGAGGCGCAGATGGCGTCGATCTTCGGCAATGACGCATTGCGCAAACTGCCCGGCAACCATGGCATCTACCGCAGTTTCTTCCAGTTCCCCGAAGGCCCGCCCGCCACGAGCTTCGAGCTCAACGGCTGGGGCGACGACCTGGTGCACGACTACCTCAAGGGCATCAGCATCGATGGGCGCCTGGGCGTGCTCTACAGCAACAAGGACTACGGCTGCGAATGGGACTACGACTGGCGCAACAAGCGCTTCCTGGCCGAGGACAACACGAAGTTCGCGGTCAACATCGTCGTCTACGCACTGACCGCATGAGGCCCGTCCCGGCGGTGCTCCTGCACGGTGCCCGCATACGCCGCTCCGCCACCGGCGCTCTCCATAGAGGATTCCCCACATGAGCACACCGATCACCGAATCCGACCTCGACGCCTGGCGTGGCCGCCTCGACAACCTGCGCGCCGCCATCGGCCAGGCCGTGGTCGGCCAGCATGACGTCGTGGAACAACTGCTGGTCGCGCTGCTGGCCGGTGGCCACGCGCTGCTGGAAGGCGTGCCCGGCCTCGGCAAGACCCTGCTGGTGCGCACGCTGGGCGACGCGCTGGCGCTGGACTTCCGCCGCGTGCAGTTCACCCCCGACCTGATGCCCAGCGACCTGCTCGGCACCGAGCTGCTGGAAGAGGACCACGGCACCGGCCACCGCGCGTTCCGCTTCCAGCCCGGGCCGGTGTTCACCAACCTGCTGCTGGCCGACGAGCTCAACCGCACGCCGCCCAAGACCCAGGCGGCGCTGCTGGAGGCGATGGCCGAGCACACCGTCAGCTATGCCGGCACCACCCACCGGCTGCCGGCGCCGTTCTTCGTGCTGGCCACCCAGAACCCGATCGAGCAGGCCGGCACCTATCCGCTGCCGGAGGCGCAGCTCGACCGCTTCCTGCTGCAGATCGTGCTCGGCTATCCCGACGAGGCCGAGGAACGCGACATCCTGCTGCGCACCACCGGCAGCGCGAAGGCGGCGGTGCCCCAGGTGATGAGCGGCGACGACGTGCTGGCGCTACAGGCGCTGGTGCGCGAGGTGCATGTCGGCGATGAACTGCTGGCGTGGATCGCCCGGCTGGTGCGCGCAAGCCGTCCGGGTGCGGACGCGCCGCAGGCGGTGCGCGACTACGTGCGCTGGGGCGCCGGCCCGCGTGCCGGGCAGTCGCTGGTGCTCGCGGCCAAGGCCCGTGCGTTGCTGCGTGGACGGCTGGCGGCCACCCGCGAGGATGTGGTCGCGCTGGCGGCGCCGGTGATGCGCCATCGCCTGCTGCTGTCATTCGCCGCCGAGGCCGAGCAGCGCAGCACCGACGACATCGTCACCGCCCTGCTCGACAGCGTGCCGTTCCCGGGCACGCGCTGACCGCCGACGTGCTGACGCTGTCGCCCGAACTGCGCGCACGCCTTCGCGGCCTGCGCATCGCCCCGCGCCGCGTACGTGCGCGTGGCGGCATCGGCCAGCACCGCGGCCGTGAGCGCGGCAGCGGCATGGAGTTCGCGCAGTACCGCGCCTACGAGCCAGGTGACGAACCGAAGGCGATCGACTGGAAGCTCTATGCGCGCAGCGCCCGCCTGTTCGTGCGCGAGGCCGAGCGCGAGAGCCCGCTCACCGTGTGGCTGCTGCTGGATGCCAGCGCGTCGATGGGGCAGGCCGACGAGTCGCGTCCGGGCTTCGCCCGGCTCGACGCCGCCTGCCAGCTCGCGCTTGCCATCGCCGAGCTGGCGATCGCGCAGGGGGATCGCATCGGCCTGCTGGTGGTCGGCAACGACCGCGTCGATGGCGTGGACGCTGGCAGCGGCCCACGCCAGCGCGATCGCCAGTTGCTGGTGCTCGATGGCGTTCGCGCCACCGGCGCCTGGCCCGGCAGCGAGCGGCTGGCTCCGGTGTGGGAACGCATCGGGGCCGAAGACATCGTGGTGCTGCTCGGCGACCTGTTCGATCCCGCATCGGTCGATCTGGCCACGCGGCTGGCGGCAGCACGCCGCGAGGTGCTGGCCATCCAGCTGCTGACGGTGGGCGAGCGCGACTTCGACTACCGCGGCGGCCGCCGCTTCGAGGATCCGGAAACCGGCGAGGTGCTGCCCGGCGACGGCGCCGCCCTGCGCACGGGCTTTCTCGAACGTTTCGGCGCCGCACAGGCGGCGCTTGCCGCACGGCTGGACGCGGCCGGCATCCGCCATGTGCGGCATGTGCTCGACGAGCCGCTCGATGCACCGTTGCGCGCGCTGTTCGCACCGCAGGGCCGCGCCTGATGCCGACGCTGCTGTTGCCGGCCGGCCTGTTCGCACTGGCGGCGCTGCTGCTGCCACTGCTGGTGCACCTGGCACGCCGGCAGACGCTGCTGCCGACGCCGTTCGCCGCGTTGCGCTGGCTGCGCGCGAAGGCGCGTCCGCGGCGGCAGGTGCGGCTGGACGAATGGCCGCTGCTGCTGCTACGCCTGCTGCTGCTGGTGCTGTTCGCGCTCTGGCTCGCCCATCCGGCGGTACCCGATGCACCGGCGGTGCAGCGCTGGAGCGTGCTGGTGCCTGGCGTCGATCCCGCCTCGCTGCCGCCGGCCGAGGCCGGGGAGGAACGTCGCTGGTTGGCGCCGGGCTGGCCGCTGGTCGAGGGTAGGGATGATCGCGCGGCTGCGGCTGCGGCTGCGGCTGCGCCGGCTGGCAGCCTGCTGCGCCAGCTCGACATGGAGCTGCCGGCGAACGTGGCGCTCACGGTCCATGTGCCCGACCCGCTGGATGGTGCCGATGCGCAACGCCCACAGCTGTCGCGCGCGATCGAATGGCGTCCGGTGCCGCACGCCGCCGTCGACACGCCCGCCGCCACCGGACCGCCACGGCTGGCGATCCGCCATGACCCGGAGCATGCGCACGCGGTGCGCTACCTGCGCGCGGCGGTGCTCGCATGGCGCACGCCGGACGCCGGCAACGAGCTCGATACCGGTGGCCCCGGACGCGCGGTGCCGGCCACCGCGGACGCGCTGGCGTGGCTGGTCGCCGGCGAGGTGCCGCTGGCCGTGGGTGACTTCGCCGCGGCCGGCGGCACCGTGCTGCTCGCCGCGGATGCGACATGGGCCGACGCACCGGTGATGGTGCCGGCCTGGCGCGATGGCGACGGTGCGGTGCTCGCGCACGGCGCGCGCCATGGCCGCGGGCGCATCCTGCATCTCGAACGCGCACTGCGCCTGGCCGACTGGCCGCAGCTGGCCGATGCGGCGTTCCCCGCGGAGCTGCGCCGACAGCTGCAGCCCATGCCGGCGCCAATGCGTGCCCCCGCAGCCGACTACACGCCGGTGCGGGCCGACCTGCACTGGCCGGCGGCGCTGCGTGATCTGCGCGCGCCGCTGCTGTGGCTGATCCTGCTGCTGTTGCTGGCCGAGCGCTGGCTCGCCACCTCGCCACGCCGGGCTTCCGCACCATGAGTGCAGCGGCGCTGGCAAGGTTGCGGCAGGCGCGCATGCGCGCTGCGCTGGTGGCATCGCTCATCGCGTTGCCCTGGCTGGCGGTGCTGGCGGTGCTTGCCTGGCGGATGGGCGGGGCCATCGCCGCGCTCGTGGTCGGGTCGATTGCCGTAGGCGCGCTGGTCGCCACGATCGCGCACCGGCTGCGGCGCTTCGACCGTGGCTGGCTGGCGTCGATGCTCGATACGCGACGCGCGGATATGGACGACAGTGCTGCGCTGCTGTTCGTCGATGCGGAGGCATTGCGGCCGCTGCAGCGCCTGCAACGTGCGCGGCTCGACGAGCGGCTGCGCAGCCAGCCGCCGCCGGATCTGCGTGCGCCATGGCCGTGGCGCGCACTGGCACTGTCCTGGGGCGTCGCTGTCCTCGGGCTGGCGTTGCTGGCGTGGTGGCCATCCACCGACACGCTGCGCACCACGACGGCGCCGGCGCAGCGCGATCCGCGCGCTGCTGCGGCGGTGCCACGCCTCGAGACATCCACGCTGCGGATCGAGCCACCGGCGTACACCGGCATCGAACCGCACACCGTGGCCGTGCTGGATGCGAAGGCACCGGCCGGCTCGCAGCTGGGCTGGCGGCTGCGCATCGCCCCGCAACCGGCAGCGGTCGCGCTGGAATTCCTCGATGGCGAGCGCGTCGCGCTGCAGCGCGACGGTGAGCACTGGACGGTGTCGCAGCGGCTGGAACGCTCGCGCCTGTACCGGCTGCGCATTGCCGGCGCCGCCGCGCAACCGATGCCGCCGTTGCACAGGCTGGATGCGGTGGCCGACCGCGCGCCGCAGGTGCGCGTGCTGGAACCCGAAACGACGCTGCAGTTGCGCGCCGACGGCCAGCGACAGTGGCGGCTGCTCTTCGAAGCCAGTGACGACTACGGTGTCGCCGCGCAGGCGCAGCTGCGGATCGTGCGTACCGAGGGCAGCGGCGAGAACCAGACCTTCCACGAGCACCTGCGCACGCTCCGCGGGCAGGGGGAGCCACGGTTGCGACGCTTTACGGTCACGCTCGATATCGCGGAGTTCGGCCTGCAGCCGGGCGAGGACCTCGTCGCCCGTCTCGAGGTGCGCGACCAGCGCCAGCCGCAAGCGCAGACCGGTCGCAGCGCCAGCGTCATCCTGCGCTGGCCGCCGCCGGCGCCACCGGATGTCGCCGGGCTGGAAGGCCTCGCCCGACAGGTGCTGCCGGCGTACTTCCGCAGCCAGCGGCAGATCATCATCGATGCCGAGGCGCTGATCGCCGAACGTGCGCAACTGGATGCACCGCGCTTCGCCGAGCGTTCGGATTCGCTGGGTGTCGACCAGCGGCTGCTGCGGCTGCGCTATGGCCAGTTCCTCGGCGAGGAATCCGAGCGTGCGCCGCAACCGCCACCGGTGGCCGGTGAGGCACCCGCGCCGCCGCCGCGCCCGGCGGTGTCGCCGGGCGGGATCTTCGCCGACGGCTCCGATGCGCTGCCCGAGGCCGGCGCGACTGCCGATGCGCACGGGCACGGGCATGCCGATACCGACGCCGACGCCGACGCCGCGTCGCCCGACACCCCGGCAGCCCACGACGACCACGACCACGCCGAGGCCGCCCCCGAGGACGGCGTGTTCGGCCGCGCCGGCGACGTGGTCGCCGCATTCGGCCACACCCATGACATCCCCGAGGCGGCGACCCTGCTCGATCCCAGAACCCGCGAAACCCTGCGTCGTGCGCTCAACGAGATGTGGCAGTCGGAACTGCACCTGCGGCAGGCCGAGCCGTCGGCGGCGCTGCCGTATGCCAACCGCGCGCTGGAGCTGATCAAGCAGGTGCAGGAGGCCGACCGCATCTATCTGGCGCGGGTCGGTGCGCAGTTGCCGCCGATCGACGAGAGCCGGCGTCTCGGTGGTGATCGCGAGGGTCTGGCCTCGCGCGCGCTGCCGGCACTGGCAGGCCCCGCCGATGACGCACGGCTGCACGAAGCGTGGTGGGCGCTCGCCGATAACGCGGCCGATCCGCTGCCGCTGCTGGATGCGTTGCAGGCCTGGGCGGGCAGCGCGCCGCTCGACGATCCGCTGGCGCTGGTCGCCGCGATCGATGCCGTGCGCAACGATCCCGGATGCGACGACTGCCGCGACACCTTGCGCGGGCTGCTGTGGCACGCGATGCGTCGGCCGGCCGCCGGCATCGCCCCGCGCGCCGCCGACGACAGCGGCGCCCGTTACCTGCGCGCATTGCAGGACACCGCGGAGCCCGCGCAATGATGCTGTCGACGCCTTCGCTGGCGGTCACCGCCACCATCACCGCGGCGCTTGCGCTGCTGGCGGGCGTGCGCATCGTGCTCTGGCAGCGGCGTGCGCCGCCCGGCACGCGTTCGCGCGGCTGGCGGCTGGCGCTGCTGTTGCTGGCGCAACCCGCGTGGGCGGTGCTGCTGGTCCTGGCCATCCATCCGCCGGCAGGCCTGCAGCCGGACGCCACGCTGACGGTGCTGACCGGCGGCCGCGCCGACGCGCCGGCGGTCCGGCCCGGCAGCGCTGTCGTCGCTCTGCCGGAAGCCGAGGCGGCCGCTGGGGTGCGCAGGGTGCCCGATCTCGCCACCGCGTTGCGTCTGCATCCGGACACCCGGGTGCTGCGGGTGTTCGGCGATGGCCTGGTCGCGCGCGACCTCGACGTGCCGCCCGTGGTCGCGGTGGAGTTCGATCCGCCACCGCCGGTGCGGGGCTTCGCCGACATCACCCGGCCGGGCTCGACGGTGGCCGGCGACGCCCTGCGGGTGAGCGGCCGCGTACATGGCGTGGTCGACGGCGCGGTCGAGCTCGTCGATCCCGCGGGCGTGCGCGTGGACAGCACGGTCCTGGACGACAGTGGCCGTTTCGTCGTGCAGGCGCCGACGTTCGCGGCCGGTCCCGCACGCTTCCAGCTGCGCCTGCGCGACCCCGCCGGTGTCCTCGTCGAGGAGGCGCCGCTGCATCTCTGGATCGACGCAGCGGCCGCGCCACGGCTGCGGATGCTGGCCGGCGCTGCGAATGCCGAAACACGTTTCCTGCGGCGCTGGGCGGTGGATGCCGGGCTGCCGCTGCAGATGCGGATCACGCTGGGTGCAGGCATGGCGCTGGGCGCAGGCGGCGGCATCGATGCGGCGAGCCTCGCGCAGACCGATGTGCTGGTGGTGGATGCCCGCAGCTGGGCGGGTCTCGGCGCCGGCGGTCGCGCTTCGGTGCTGACTGCGGTGGAGTCCGGCATGGGGCTGGTGCTGCGCGCCGACGCGCCCGGTACGCCTGCCGGCCTGGCGGGTGCCGGCTTCCGCCTGTCGGGCGGGCAGGGCACCGTGCCGCTGCGGTTGCCGCTGGCTGGTGCCGGCGACGCCGAGGCCCTGCGTGCGCGTCTCGGGCCCGGCACCGCCGATGCGCCGTTCGACCTCGAGCAGGCGCAGGCAGCGGTGCCTGCGCCGCTGGCGCGGCAGTTGCAGGTCGACGGTGCACAGGCGGTTGCGCTCGGCGGTGGCGGCGAGGGCGGGCCATGGGCATGGTGGCGCCCGCACGGGCAGGGCCGGGTGCTGGTGTGGACGCTGCAGGACAGCTACCGGCTGGTGCTCGCGGGCCGTGCGGACCTGCACGGTGCGCTGTGGAGCGAGGCGGTGGCGACGGTCGCACGCGCGCAGGCGGTGCCGGCAGTGCGCATCGATGCACCGGCATTCGCCGACCAGCGGGTGCGTATCTGTGGTGCCGGTGCGCGGGCGCGGGTGCTCGCGCCGGATGGCGGCGCATCGCCGCTGTGGCCCCGGGCCGTGGGCGGCGACAGCTGCGCCGGCTACTGGCCGCGCCAGCCGGGCTGGCATCGCGTACTGGAGGGCGACACCGTGCGCACGGCGTTCCATGTCCATCCCGTGGATGCCTGGCCGGCACTGCGTGCGGCGCGACGGGCCACTGCCACCCAGGATCTGGTCAGCCACTGCGAAGGCGGCTGCGCGGACACGCCCGTGGCGCAACCGGCGCAGCCCGTGCCGGGCCCGGCATGGCCGTGGTGGCTCGCCTGGCTGGCGGTCTCCGCAGCGCTGTGGTGGTTCGAACGCAGCCGTCATGGACGCCGGCATGACGACGACGGCGGCCCACCAGCCCGGGGCGCGCCGTAGACTCCCGGCATCCCATCCCCGGTACGCCCCCATGCATTACACAGGCAGCTGCCATTGCGGACGCATCGCCTTCGCTCGACGCCGGCGAAGGCCTCGGCGAGGTCTATGACTGCAACTGTTCGATGTGCCGCCGGCGCGGCGGCCTGCTGGCGTTCTTTCCGCGCGAGGCGCTGGAGCTGACGACCGACCCCGGCGACCTCGGCACCTACCGTTTCAACAGGCGGCAGCTGCAGCATCACTTCTGCGCCACCTGCGGGATCGCGCCCTTCAGCGAGGGCACCGACCCGCAGGGCAATCCCACGGTTGCGGTCAACGTGCGCTGCCTGGACGGGGTCGACCCCGGCGCGCTCACCGTCGTGCAGGTCAACGGCGCGGAGTTCTGACCCCCGCGCCGCGGCGCATCAGCGGGTGTCTTCCTCGTCGTCCTCGAACTCGACGATCGCGCCCATCTGGTAGGCCAGCTCGGTCACCGCCTCGCGCACCTTGCGGGCGGTGGAATCGTTGGGCGCGTCGATCTCGATCTCGTGCATGTTCGGCCCGCGTTCCTCGGCAAGGCCGGCGGAACTGGAGTCGTCGTCATCCATGTGCGGCATGAGGTCTGCGATCTCCTCGACGTGTTCGATACCGTCCAGGCTCTGCAGCAGGTTCATGATGCCGCGGACGGTATCGTCCTCGCCGGTGATGCGGATGCGGAGCATGGGCATGGACGACAACTCTCTCGTTCGGGATGGATCGGCAGGCTAGGCACGCATCCGGGAAGGCCGCGTGAGGGCATTGCAGGCCTGCGGCTCAACCCTCCGGCGGCGTGCGCACCGGCACCGGCACGTTGCACAGATCGATGTGCCCGGCCGGATGCAGGTACCACGTGTCGCGGCGGTTGCGGCGCGATTCCACCACCGCATCGAACAACGGTGTATCCGTGCGCAGCACCTCGAGCGCGGTGCGTTCGGACTCCGGCACCTCCGACGCGAGGCGGATCGAACGGATCGGCGTCGCCTGCGACGGCTCCTCGTAGAAGCCCAGCGGTCCGCTGCCGCGCGGCAGCGCACTCAGCAGTTCCATGCCCTGCAGCACCCGGCCCACCTGGGTGATGTTGCGGTCGAGCTGGCGCGGGGCCTGGCCGATCACCACGTACAGCTCGGTGCCATTGCTTGAATCCGCGGCCGCGCCGCGGCCTGCGCCCAGCACGCCGTAGCAGTGCGCCATCCACGCCAGCCCCGCGGCCGGATCGCGTGCCGCCGGCATGCCGTCGACGAAGCCGGCCTCCGGCGCCCAGCCGTCCGGATCGGGCAGGCGGTGGAAGGCGAGCCCTTCGGCAGGACGTTCGAATTCCGCCGGCAGCTGCGCGCGCGCATCGCCCAGCGGCGGACCCGCGGCCTCGTCCTCGACATTGGCGCCGAACTGCACCACGAAGTTGTCGTGCGAGCGGTAGATGGTCTGCCCGTCCCAGAACCGCTGGCGGGCCAGCGTGCGGATGTTGTCGACGTGCTCGGGCGCGAAACGTGGCGCCAGCTCGACCACCACGCGGCCGGCCTCGAGGTCGATATAGAGCAGGTTGTCCGGGTCCGGCGTGCGCCAGTCCGCGGCCTGCGAGGCATCCAGCAGCGCCTGGGTGGTCGGCGGCGGCGGCGGGTCCGCCGCGAAGGCGGGTGCGAGCAGCAGGGCGGCGCACAGCGTGGACAGGCGCAGGACAGGTCGCGGCATCTTCGGAATCCCCTGGAACGGTGACCGTCGATTCTCGCCGCAACCGCGCCCGAGCGCGCGCCCCGGACTTCCGGCACATCCACTAGTGCGAAGTTGCCAATAGCATCGATCTCGACATAGCGAAGCCCCGTGCCATGACCAGCTACGAATCCGCCATCGACCTGCAGCTGCGCAAGTTCCAGAAGGAACTGAGCGCCGGCACGGTGTCGCTGGTGCTGCTGGCGGTACTGGCCACGGCGCCGGCGCCGATGTACGGCTACCAGATCGCCAAGCAGCTCGAAGGCGTGGATGGCGGGGCGCTGGCCGGCAAGCAGAGCGCGCTGTACCCGGTGCTGCGCAACCTCGAGGCGGCGGGGTTGCTGGCCAGCCATGTCGAGCCTTCGGTGTCGGGCCCGCCGCGTCGCTACTACCGCATCACCACCGCCGGGCGCGGGGTGCTGGGCCGCTGGATCACGGCCTGGACCGCCACCCGCGATTCCGTCGATTCCGTCCTCAAGGGAGTGCCCGAATGAACGCCAACCGGTTGCCGACGACGATCCCCGAATACCTCGAGCATCTCCGGCGCTCGCTGGCCGGGGCCGATCCCGCGCTGATCCAGGACGCGCTGTACGACGCCGAGGAATACCTGCGCTCCGAGCTTGCCGAGAACCCCGGCCGCAGCGAGGCCGAGGTGATCGCCGCCGTGGCCTCGAGCTACGGGGCGCCGGAGGAGGTCGCCGACATCTATCGCGACACCGAGGTCACTGTGCAGACCGCGCTGCGCGCACCGCCGCCGAAGTCCCGCGATTCGCTCCTCGGCCGGTTCTTCGGCGTGGCCGCCGATCCGCGCGCCTATGCATCGCTGTTCTACATGGTGCTGGCGCTGGCGACGGGCATCTTCTACTTCACCTGGGTGGTGACCGGGCTGTCGCTTTCCGCAGGCCTGGCGATCCTGATCATCGGCATCCCGTTCGTCATCCTGTTCTTCGGTTCGGTGCGGATCCTGTCGCTGGTGGAAGGCCGCATCGTCGAGGTGATGCTCGGCGAGCGCATGCCGCGGCGGCCGCTGTACAACGCACGCGGGCGCAGCATCCTGCAGCGCATCGGCGACATGTTCACCGACCCGCGCAGCTGGAGCACGCTGCTGTACATGCTGCTGATGCTGCCGCTGGGCGTCATCTACTTCACCATCGCGGTGACGCTGGGCAGCCTGTCGCTGACGATGCTGCTGTCGCCACTGGCCCTGCTGCCGGGCGTCGACTATGCGGTCTGGTTCTGGGGTGTCGATCTCGTCGAGGACGCCGCCTGGCTGCTGCCGCTGGTAGCGCTCGTCGGCGCACTGCTGCTGTTCGTCACCCTGCACCTGGCCCGCGCGATCGGCCGCATGCACGGCCTGCTGGCCAAGCACCTGCTGGTCAAGACGGCGCAGTACGCATGAGCAAGCGTCGTCTCCGCCCTTCTCCCGCTCGCGGGAGAAGGTGGCGCGTAGCGCCGGATGAGGGCGTCTTCGAGCCGCTGCACGCGCCTTCTGCCCGCACCGCGACCCTCTCCCCGTGAACCGGAGAGGGACTCATGCAGGCCGGTGACTGCAGCGCCGTCAGGTCGCGCCGGAGCGGGATGAATGCGCCGCCGGTGTCGTCGACGCAACCCGTTTGCCCGCGTAGCGCGCAATGAAGTCGCGCACCTGCGGATACACCCGGGTGCGCCAGCGGCGGCCGCTGAAGATCCCGTAATGGCCGGCGCCGTCGACGGTGATGTGTGCCCGATGCGCTTGCGGCACGCCGGTGCACAGCGTGTGCGCGGCGCGCGTCTGGCCGAGGCCGGAGATGTCGTCGAGCTCGCCCTCGATGGTCAGGATGGCGGTATCGCCGATCGCCGCCGGCGTCACCCGTTCGCCGCCCACGTCCCACTCCCCGCGCGGCAGCAGGTGCTGCTGGAACACGATGCGCACGGTGTCCAGGTAGTACTCGGCCGGCATGTCGAGCACCGCGTTGTATTCGTCGTAGAAGCGGCGGTGTGACTGCGCGTCGTCGAGGTCGCCCTTGACGAGGTTGCGGTAGAAATCCCAGTGCGACATGAAATGCCGTTCCGGGTTCATCGCCATGAAGCCGGAATGCTGCAGGAAGCCCGGGTAGACACGCCGGCCGCGGCCGGGATAGTTGGCCGGCACCTGGTGGATGAGGTTGTTCTCGAACCACCACAGCGGGCGCTGGGTGGCGAGGTTGTTGACCGAGGTCGGGGATTCGCGCGCATCGATCGGCCCGCCCATCAGCACCAGCGAGCGCGGCGTGGTTTCGCCGCGCGCGGCCATCAGCGACACCGCGGCCAGCACCGGCACCGTCGGCTGGCAGACGCTGATCACGTGCAGGTCGTCGGCGCCGATCAGGCGGATGAAGTCCTCGATGTAGGCGACGTAGTCATCCAGCGTGAACGCACCTTCCTCGCCCGGCACCATGCGCGCGTCGACCCAGTCGGTGATATAGACCTTGTGGTCGCGCAGCAGGGTGCGCACGGTGTCGCGCAGCAGGGTGGCATGGTGACCGGACAGCGGTGCCACCACCAGCACCGGCGGTTGGCCCTTCATCTCGCCGATGGCGCCGGCGTCGTCGCTGAAACGCTTGAAGCGCAACAGACGGCAGAACGGCCTGCGCGCGACCTCGCGCTCGACCACCGGGTACACGCTGCCGTCGACTTCCACCGAGTGGATGCCGAACTCCGGCTTCTCGTAATCCTTGGCGACGCGATGGAACAGCTCGCTGGCCGCCGACACCTGCTCGGCGCCGGGCAGCATCGCCAGCAGGCTGCCGGGTGCGGAAAAGGCCCGCGCATTGGCTTCCGCCCAGTAGGCATGCGGTGCCAGGAAGGCGCGGCCGAACTCGTGCAGCTGGTAAAGGAACATGGGCGGATCGCGCCTCGCAGGCGTCAGGATGCTGCGTCGCAGCATATCGGATGTACCTGCATTGCGCCTGTCCAGGGCTCAGTCGATGACTTCGAGCGCCGTGGCGCTGTCGGCAAGTGCCGGTGACAGCCAGCAATGCGAGCCCAGCGGGCGGAACCCGGCGGCCGCGAAACGCCGGCGGTAGAAGCCGGCCGGCCGGCGCAGGTAGCCGTCGTCGTCACCTTCGGCGTCGTCCTCCCGCGTGAACGTCTCCAGGAAGGCGATCCCGCCACAGAGGTCCGCCACGCCACCCAGCCCGCGATCGATCTCGCGCGCCGGCAGGTAATGCAACACGTCGCTGCACACCACCAGGTCAGCGGGCGGGCAGGGGCGCAGGTATTCGAAGTCGGCGAAGTGCGCCAGGTGGAGGTTGCGCCGGGCGCCGTAGCGTTCGACCGCATAGCTGCTGCTGTCGAAGCCGATGTAGCGCGCTTTCGGCCGCAGCTTCAGCAATGGTGCGCGCCATGCGCCTTCGCCGCAGCCGATGTCGAGCACGCTGCGCAGCGGGCGTTCCAGGTGGTATTCGGCAGTGGCCACGGCGAGCGCCACCTTGCGCATCAGGCGTTGCGTGCCGCCGATGCCGCCATTGCGGTACCAGCGGTCGAAGTAGGCACGGTCGTATGTCTTGTCCATGCCGGTACGATACCGGCACCGGGCACGGGCCCGAACGTCGTCGTAAAGGACACCGCGCATGCAAGCCTATTTCTGGGTCAAGACCTTCCACATCGTGTTCGTGGTTGCCTTCATGGCGGCGGCGTTCTACCTGCCGCGCATACTCGTCAACATTGCCGAGGCGGGCGCCGAATCCGCAGTGCGCGATCGCCTGGTGCTGATGGGCCGGCGGCTGTACCGCTTCGGCCATTCCATGTTCGGCTTCGCGTTCGTGCTGGGGCTGGTGCTGTGGCTGGGCTACCGCATGTTCGACGGTTTCCCGACGATGGTCGGGCCGGGCACCGGCTGGCTGCACGCCAAGTTGCTGCTGGTGGTGCTGCTGATGGTGCACTTCGTCATTGCCGGGCGCTGGCTCAAGGGCGCCGGGGCGGGGCGTGCCGTGCCGTCGTCGCGCGCGCTGCGCTGGTTCAACGAACTGCCGGTGCTGGGGTTGATCGTGGTGGTCTGGCTGGTGCTGGCCAAGCCGTTCTAGGCGTGTATTCACGAGGCATTAACATGTCGCTCTCGCATTATCCGATTGCGGCCGAAGGGGCGCAGCGTTTTCACGGAGGATGACGATGAGTAAGGTTCACACCTTGGTTGTGTCTGCCACATTGGCGGTCGCCTGCACGTTTTTAGCACCTGCGGTGAATGCAGCTCCTGGTTCACAAGATCTGGGGCGGATGATTCAGCAGTTAGAGAATAATGCTAACGCGCGCGGCATTCAGATTAGCGACATAAAAATCAGTCGGAATGTTAGTGCAGCGGATGTGGGACGCCAACAGTCGAGCTGTACCGCGACCGCTACTATCTCTATCCCGGGGGGTACCGGTGTGGAGTTGTCCGCGACCGCGCCCACGTGCGGAGAGGCAATTCGGATGCTGGAAGAGGCAATTAATCAGTACTTCTTCAGCCTGATTCGATAGCAAGCTGGGCTGCTGAGCAACGGAGGCGTTGTCGAAACCGACAGCGCCTTTTGATGTTCCGTTATGACACCGAACCCTTGGAGCGCTGGTCGGGCGTCTCTCTCATGCGGTTGCGGCGCAGCAGCCACACCATCGCCAGGATGACTGCCGCGGGGATCGCGACCAGCAACAGCAGAACGAGCCCATTCCAGGGGTCGAAACCTCCCATACCCAACTCCTCCCTCGTCTCGGGCCGTCAGCGAGCGGCGGGAGCGCCGGTCTGTCCGTGACGGGTCCACCCGCCCGATCCTAACCGGCTCGCGCCACGCGTGTTGTTGCACTGCCGCGAAGCGCGCCCGCTACTGCATGAACCAGCCGTGGCTCACGGTGATGCTCTGGCCGGTCAGTGCGTTGGTCTCGAACGCGGCCAGCATCAGCGCCACATTGGCGACATCGTCCACGGTGGTGAACTCGCCATCCACGGTGTCCTTGAGCATGATGTTCTTCACCACTTCGTCCTCGCTGATGCCGAGCTCGCGCGCCTGCTCGGGGATCTGTTTCTCCACCAGCGGCGTACGCACGAAGCCGGGGCAGATGACATTGGCGCGCACGCCGTATTCGGCGCCTTCCTTCGCTACCGTGCGTGCCAGCCCGAGCAGCCCGTGCTTGGCGGTGACGTAGGGCGCCTTGAGCTTCGATGCCAGGTGCGAGTGCACCGAGCCCATGTAGATGATCGCGCCGCCGTCGCGGCGCTTCTCCATGTCGCGCAGGCATTCGCGGGTGGTGAGGAAGGATCCGTCGAGATGGATCGCCAGCAGCTTCTTCCAGTCGGCGTAGCTGAAGTCGGTGATCCGGTTGACGATCTGGATGCCGGCATTGGCGACCAGCACGTCGACCCTGCCCCAGGCATCGACCACGCAGGCGATGCCGTCGACGACCTGCTGTTCATCGGTGACGTCCATCGCCACCGCCATCGCGTGGCCGCCGTCCGCGCGGATGCGCGCAGCGGCCGCTTCGGCACTGTCGTAGCGCAGATCGGCGATGGCGACCCTGCCGCCCGCCTGCGCATACACCTCGGCAATGCGTAGGCCTATGCCGCTGGCGGCGCCGGTGACCACGCAGACCTTGCCGTCGAGTCGGTTCATCGCATTCGCTCCTCACAGGTATGTGGCGAGGATAGCGAAGCGGCGTCCGGCAGCCTGTCGTACCAAAGGGCAGGACCTGGGGCCGCAGCCGGCCTCGCGAAGCGGCGGACCCGGCCGTCACTCCCGCGAAGGCGGGAGTCCGGGGATCGGCAGCCCGGCACCATCGTCAATGGATTTCCGCCAAGGGGAATGCCGGTTCACGGCCGATGCGTCACCCGCTCAATCCAGCCGCGCGCGCGGCCCGAACCCGAAGTCCGCCGGATCCGGCAGTACCACCGGCACGCCGTCGTCCGTGCACAGGCCCTGCGCGCACAGCCGCTCGCGCAGGCGCGGGGTGGCCTGCACCATGAAGTGGAACAGGACGTGCTGTTCGACGTTGCCACGCACCGCCTGCGCACCCGGGCCGCGCGCCCAGATGCCGACGTCCTCGCCGCCGTGGGTCTCGCTCGACAGCGGCAGCGTGGCTTCCTGCATGTAATCCGGATGCGTGGTGTCCACGTCGCTCAGGTCCGGGCGGCCATGCGCGGCCTCGAAGCCGCTGCCGACATGGAAGAAGGTCTTCGGGCCTTCGGCCTGCGCACCGCTGGCGCCGGTATAGCCGGGGCCGTTGGCATAACCCAGCGTGGTGTAGGGCAGGCCCAGTGCGTCGCGGGCGTAGCCGGTGGTTGCGTCCTCGCCGCTGCTGCCGACCACCTTGCCCAGGATCGGATTGCCGCGTGCCGGGTAGCCGGCAAAGGTGAGGGTATGGGCGTGGTCGGCGGTGACCAGGATCAGCGTATCCGCGGCGTCGGTGGCATCCACGGCTGCCTGCACCGCAGCCGCCAGCGCGATGGTGTCGGTAAGCGCGCGGTGCGCATTGCCGTAGTGGTGGGCATGGTCGATGCGGCCACCTTCCACCAGCAGGAAGTAGCCGTCGCCGGCGTCGCGCAGGCGGTCGATGGCTTCCGAGGTCAGTTCGGCCAGGCTGGGCTCGCCGGTGTCACCCGCGCGGTCGTGTTCGAAGTGCAGGTGGTCGTATTCGAACAGGCCCAGCACCGGGGTGCGCCCGCGCGCGGCCTCGAGCTGCTCCCGGTTCCAGACATAGGCGCCGCCGGGGTGGCGCGCCTGCCAGTCGGCAATCAGGTCGCGGCCGTCCAGGCGCAGGCCGACCTTGTCATCCCATTCCGGGTCGCGCTCGCCGGCGGGCATGAAATAGCGGCGGCCGCCGCCGAACACCACGTCGGGCCCGCGCCCCGGCATTTCCACGAGCTGGCGGGCGAGGTCCGTACAGCCGGCATCGATCGCATCCTGCGGCAGGTGCACGTCGCCTTCCCAGTTGCGGTCCGGCGAATGGCCGTAGGTGGCGGCGGGGGTGGCGTGGGTGATGCGGGTGGTGGTGACGATGCCGGTGGCCATGCCGGCACTCTCGGCGAGGTCGCGGATCGACAGCAGCGCATTGCCTGCAAGGTCGGTGCAGTCCGCGCGTGCACGCGCCTGGCCGACGCCGATGACGCCGGCGCGGGTCTTGGCGCCGGTGGCCATCGCGGTCATGGTGCCGGCGGAATCCGGCGTCTGCATGTCGGTGTTGTAGGTGCGTGCGAACGCGGTGTGCGGGAATGCCTCCCAGCTCAGCAACCGCTCCTCGCCCGGCGCGCCGTCGCGCTGTCCGGCAAGGATGCGCGCCGCCGCGACCGTGGTCAGGCTCATGCCGTCGCCCACGAACAGGATCACATTGCGCGCGCGGCCCTCCATCGCGCCGCGTTGCGCGGCCGCGGCGGCGCCACTGCGGAACCACCAGGCGGCGGTTTCGCCGTCCGGGCGGTCGATCGCCGGGACCGTCACCGGTGCAATCGGCGTCTCCGGGTGGGGCGCACGCTGCGGAGCGGCGCAGGCGGCCAGCAGGGCCGCCACGCAGAACAGTGGAATCTTGTGCATGGAATGGAACGACAACGCGGGGAAGCCGCCCATTATGCGCTTCAGTGTTGCAGCCAGACGACTGCACCATGGCAACTGCTCCGGTATCGTCGCCCCCTTGTCTGCTGTCGGGCACCGTGCCCGGGGTGCCCCGAATGTTGGACTGGTGGTTCCGTATCGCGTTCTGGAAGCGGGTGGCGGGCGGTTTCGTGCTCGGCGCCCTGGCCGGCTGGCTGCTCGGCCCGGCGGCCGAGACCTGGCTGCAGCCGCTGGGCACGCTGTACGTCAACCTGATCCGCATGATCGCGGTGCCGTTGGTGTTCTTCGCGGTGATGAATGCCGTGTCCGCGCTGCACGGGCAGCAGTCGATGGCGACCCTGGGGGGGCGCACCTTCGGCTGGTTCGCGGTGACCGCCACCATCGCGGTGGGCGTGGCGCTGGGGGCGGCGTTCCTGTTCAACCCCGGCGTCGGGGTGACGCTGACCGCGCCGGTCGACTACCAGCCGCGTGATGTCCCCACGCCGGTGCAGGTGCTGCTCGACATCGTGCCGACCAACCCGTTCGCGGCGCTGGCCGAAGGGCGCATCCTGCAGGTGATCTTCTTCGCCGGCCTGGTCGGCTTCGCGCTGGTGAAGCTGGGCGACCGCACCGAAGGCCTGCGCCGCCTGATCGGGCAGGCCAGTGACGTGATGATCCAGGTCACCCGCTTCGTGCTCGAGATCACCCCGATCGGCACCTTCGGCCTGATCGCGGGTCTGGTCGGCACCTACGGCTTCGAGCGCCTGCTGCCGCTGGGCAACTTCGTCATCGCGCTGTACGTGGCCTGCGCCTTCCACATCGTGGTGGTGTATGGCGGACTGCTGCTGACCCACGGGCTCAACCCGCTGAAGTTCTTCCGTGGCGCCGGGCCGGCGATGCAGGTGGCGTTCGTCAGTTCGTCGAGCTTCGCGGCGATGCCCGCGGCGATCCGTTCGGTCACCCACGGCCTCGGCGTGAACCGCGACTACGCCGCGTTCGCGGTGCCGCTGGGCGCCAGCATCAAGATGGATGGCTGCGGCGCGATCTACCCGACGCTGGCGGCGATCTTCGCCGCGCAGTACTACGGCATCGAGCTCAGCTTCGCCCAGTACGTGGCGATCCTGCTGGCCTCGGTGCTGGGGAGCTTCGGCACCGCTGGCGTGCCCGGCACCGCGGTGGTGATGGCGACCGTGGTGCTCAGTGCGGCCGGTTTGCCGCTGGAGGTGCTCGGCATCCTGCTCGCGATCGACCGCATCCTCGACATGATGCGCACGATGACCAACGTCACCGGGCAGATGCTGGTGCCGGTGCTGGTCGCGCGCGAGACCGGCCTGCTCGATCGCGAGGTCTACGAGCGTGCCGGCAGCAACCTCGGTATCGGCGGCGAGGACGCCGACGCGCCGGCCGTCCCCGTCGAGCGCAAGGGCTGACGGCTGCCGGATTCCGGCCACCGCAGGCCCCGCGCTATAGTCGGCGCTCGGGCCCTGGGGAGGGCCAGGGAGACGACGTATGCGTTGCAGAACAGTCCTGGGCGGCGCGCTCGCGCTGCTGGCATGGCTGGCGATCCCGGCTGCCGCACAGCAGCCTGACCGCTGGACGATGCCGATCCGCACCCACACCCTCGACAACGGGCTGACCGTGGTCGTGTCCGAGGACCGCAGCTCGCCGACCGTCGGCGTGAGCGTGGTCTACCACGTCGGCATGCGGCTGGAGCCGGAAAACCGCACCGGCTTCGCCCACCTGTTCGAGCACCTGATGTTCCAGGGCACGCCGGTTGCTCCCAAAGGAACCTTCGACCGCGTGATCCAGGGCGGCGGCGGCATGCTCAACGGCTCCACCCGGCCCGATTACACCAACTACATCGAGACCGCACCGGTGTCGGCGTTGAAGCCGATCCTGTGGCTGGAAGCGGACCGCATGAAGACGCTGGACTTCTCCCCGGCGAACCTGAAGAACCAGCAGGACGTGGTCAAGGAGGAGATCCGCGTCAACGTGCAGAACCAGCCCTACGGCCTGTTCTTCGTGTTCGACATGAACCGCCTGGCGTTCTCGAACTGGGCCAATGCCCACGACGGCTACGGCAGCTTCAAGGATCTCGAGGGCGCCACGCTGGCCGATGTCGAGGGCTTCCATCGCGACTACTACGGGCCCAACAACGCGGTCATCGGCATCGTCGGCGATGTGTCCGCCGACGAGGCGTTCGCGCTGGTGGAGGAGTATTTCGGTGGCATCCCGGCGCGGCCCACGCCCGACCGCCCGGACGTCTCCGAGCCGCTCAATACCGAAAGCCGGCGCGAGGCGCAGGCCGATGCGCTGGCGCAGGTGCCGGCGCTTGCGGTCGGCTGGAAGATGCCCGAGCGCGGCAGTGCCGACCATGCACCGATGGCGGTGCTGTCGCAGCTGCTGGCGGGCGGCGACGCCTCGCGGCTCTACCAGGGTCTGGTGAAGGGCCGCGAGCAGCTGATCAACCTCGACGGCGGCATGGGCTGGCCGCTGGGCCATGCCTGGGACTACGACGGTCCCACCCTGATGACGCTGTTCGCGCTGTACAAGCCGAACGTGGATCCGGACGCGGTGCTGGCGGCGATCGACGAGGAGATCGCGCGCATCGTCGCCGAGGGCGTGCCGGAAGACACGCTGGCCGCCGCCAAGACCAAGATGCTGGCCGACTACGTCAACGCGCTGGAGCCCTTCATCTCGCGCGCCGACGAGCTGGCCAAGGCGCAGCTGCTGTGGGGCGATGCGCAGACCCTCAACCGGGTGCCGGAATGGGTGCAGGCGGTGACCGTGGCTGAGGTGCAGCGCGTGGCACGCACCTATCTCACCGAAGGCAACCGCACCGTCATCGACCGCGTGCCGGCCGCGATGGCGCCCGCACGCGGCATCGCCGCGCCGGCCTCCGCGCCCGCCGCCGCCCCGACGCAGGACTGAGGACACCGCCATGGCTATCCACAACCGTTCCGCCCGTGGCGCCATCCTGCGCCCGCTCGCCCTTGCCCTCGGCGCCTGCCTGTTCGCCGGCGTGGCCCACGCACAGCAGCCTGGCACGGCTCCGGTGGCCGCGCCGCCGACCGAACTGCCCGCCGGGCTGCCCGACTACGACGCCGACCGCGCGCTGCCCGAGCTCGGCCTGATCGAGCATCGCCTCGACAACGGCCTGACCGTCTGGGTGCTGCCGCGCCAGGGCGGACTGCCCAAGGTCAACTACGTGCTCGCCGTGCGCGGCGGCCTCGCCAGCGACCCGGAAGGGTTGCCCGGCATGTCCAACCTGCTGGCAGGGCTGCTGCAGGAAGGCACCGCCACCCGCAGCTCGGTGCAGATCGCCGAGGAGCTGCAGCGGCTGGGCGCCTCGATGGGCGCCAGCGCCAGCAGCGACGGCCTGCTGGTCATGGCGTCGGGCCTGTCCTCGTCGGCGCAGCCGCTGGCGGACCTGTTCGCCGACGTGGTGCGCAATCCGGCGTTCCCGGCCAACGAGGTGCAGCTGGCGAAGACCAATGCACTGCAGTCGCTGAAGGCGATGGAAGCCCAGCCCGGCTACCAGGCCAACCGCGCCATGGGCCGGGTGCTGTTCGGCGACCATCCCTACGGCAATACGCTGCCGACCGAAGCCGGCATCACCGGCACCGACGTCACAGGCCTGCAGGCGGCGCACACGGCACGATTCCGTCCGGACCAGGCGCTGCTGGTGATCGCCGGTCCGGTGGACGGCGACCAGGCGCTGGCGCTGGCGCGCAGCGCGTTCGGCGACTGGAGCGGCGAGGGCGAGGCGATCGCCGCCGTGCCCGCGCCTGACTATCCGCAACAGGCGCAATTCGTGCTGGTCCCGCGCGCGGGCAGCGTGCAGTCGGCGGTGCGCATCGGCCGCCCCGCCTTCGATGCCGACGACGACCGTGCGATCCCTGCAGCGCTGGCCAACACCATCCTCGGTGGCGGCTTCGACAGCCGGCTGATGCGCAACCTGCGCGAGGACAAGGGCTACACCTACGGCGCCGGCAGCAGTTTCGGCCTGCGCGCGCAGGGTGGCGCGTTCCAGGCCCAGGCCGACGTGCGCAATGAAGTGACCGGTGCCGCGATCGGCGAATTCCTCAAGGAGTTCGAGGCGATGCGTACGTCGGCGGTGCAGGCCGACGAGCTGCAGCGTGCCAAGCGCTACACCGCCGGCACCTATCTGTTCCAGAACCAGCTGCAGGGCGCAGTGGCTTCGGCGCTGGCGTCGAACTGGGTGCTCGGCCGCCCTGTCGACTACCTGAGCAGCTACGTCGACCGCACCAGCCGGGTGACCGCCGCGCAGGTGCAGGCGGTCGCGCGCGAGTTCTTCGACCCGGCGCGTCAGAGCATCGTCGTCGTGGGTGATGCCGGTGTCGCCGACCAGCTCACTCCGTACGGCGACTTCAGCGCCGATTGACGGCGGTGCCATGCCGGCGGCGGGACACCGTCGCCGGCATCGCGGGATTCAGCCCGGCTGCGCCGCCATCTCCGCCGGGCGTCGCGCCGCCCACCCGGCGAAGGCCGCCGCGGTGAAGAACATCAGCAGACTGTAGACCGCTGCGGGCACCGACATCGTCGCGTTGCCGAGCACGTTGAGCGCGATGAAGATCGCGAGCGTGCCGTTGTGGATGCCGATTTCCATCGCGATGGCGATGGCCTGCCGCCGTGGCAGTTTCAGGCCGACCGGCGCGGCATAACCGATGCCCATGCTGGCGAGGTTGAACAGCAGGCAGGCCAGGCCGACCGCGGCGAACCAGGTGAGCAGGGTCTCCCAGGCCTGCGCCACGGCGGCGACGATCAGCAGCACCAGCACCAGCACCGAGAGCACGCGGATCGGCTTCTCCATGCGCGCGGCGAACGCCGGCGCGAGCGCGCGCACGGTCATGCCGATCGCCACCGGCAGGATGATGATCGCCGCCACCTCGATGATCTTCTGCACCGGCGGCGGCACGTACTGGCCTTCACCGAGGAAGAACCGCAACGAGAGGTCCAGGATCACCGGCAGCGTGACCAGGCACAGCACGCTGTTGATGGCGGTCAGGGTGATGTTGAGCGCGACATCACCACGGGCGAGATGGCTGTAGATGTTCGCGGTGGCGCCGCCGGGTGAGGCCGCCAGCAGCATCAGGCCCACCGCGAGTTCCGGCGGCAGGCGGAACAGCAGGGCCAGGCCGAGCGCGACCCAGGGCAGCACGCCGGTCTGCAGCAGCAGTCCGGTGACCACCGCCCGCGGGTAGCGCGCCACGCGGCGGAAGTCGTCGATGGTGAGCCCGAGGCCGAGGCCGAGCATGATCACGCCCAGCGCGAGTGGCAGCAGCAGCGTGGTGATCAGCGTGGATTGCATGTGGTTCCCCTCCCGGGAACGGTGAAGTGCTGTGGCGATCAGCGCCGCGGGTGAACAGGCCGGGTGCGGCGTGCCAGCAGGCCGCCCACCCAGGCCAGCGGCAATGGCAGCAACAGGCCGCCGGCGATCATCCAGGCCGGATGCGGCAGCGCCATCACGTTGAGGATCACGCCGCCAACGATGAGTGCACCCACCGCCAGCGCCGCCATGCTGGTCCGTGCCAGCGACAGGCGCGCCGCGACCCAGCCGCCCGCCAGCGCCGCCAGGCACCAGCCCAGCAGCACCAGTGCGAGCTTGGCCGGCGGCGCCTGTGCGACCAGCCGCGCGAGGTCCTCCTCGCCGGCGATGCGGGCGTCGAGTGGCAATGGAAACAGCCACGCACCCAGCGCTTCCATGGCCAGCATCAATGCGATGGCGACGACCAGGCCGGCCAGGATGGCGAGGACCGTGCGGATCATGGCGAGTTCTCCCCGGGCAGTCGGCGAGCATCGCTTCGCGCGCCGGGCCCGGGCAAGCCGCAGTGCAGCGTAGCGACGCGATCCAAAAAAAAAGGCCGCCCGGAGGCGGCCTGTACGAGGAGATGCGCTGGTCAGACGCCGGCGACGCGCCGGGCCTGCATGAACTTGCCGGCCCAGTAGCCGGTATCGAGTTCGGACACGGTGACGTCACGGCCGCTGCGCGGTGCGTGCAGGAAGCGGCCCTCGCCGACGTAGATGCCGACGTGGTCGATGCGGCCGCCGCGGCGGCTAAAGAACACCAGGTCACCGGCGTCGAGCTGGTCGCGGTTGACCCGCTGGCCGGAGTTGGCCATGTCGCGCGAGACGCGCGGAAGCTCGATACCCAGTGCGGTGCTGAAGACGTAGCTCACCAGCCCGCTGCAGTCGAAGCCGCGCTCGGGCGAGGTGCCGCCCCAACGGTACGGGGTCCCGAGCAGGGTCATCGCGCGCTGCAGCAGCACCTGCACGCCGCCGCGCGGCTGCGCCTTCGATTCCTGGCGCACCAGGTCGGCAGCGGCGATCAGCTGGTTGACGTCGGAGGCGAACAGCACCTCCGGGCCACCGGCGGGCAGCGGGTCGGCCAGCTGCTGGCTGACGGTGGCCACCATCGGCGACTGGTCCGCGGAGTCGCCTGCCAGGCCGGGCGCCGCGAGGGCAGGCAGAGCGAAGCCGGACAGCAGGCCGATGAGGATGAAAGAGGAAATCCGTCGGGCTCGACGGGGCGCGGTGGCGGCGGTTTGGCCTTGAAGCTGGGTTTTGGCTGTCGTCACGCGTCAAGTCAGGAATGTAGCGGTGGCGTGATGGTGCACGACGGGGCCGGGCTGTTTGTTAAGAGCCCGTCAATGAATGCGAGAGATTTCCTGAATGAATACGACTGGCGTCAAAGAATGCGACGTGCGCCCGAATAGTTGTCGCGCCAGTAATGGCCGTCGAGGTGATCGAGCCGGACGGTGCCGCCGCTGCTCGGCGCATGCACGAAGCGCCCCTCGCCGACGTAGATGCCGACATGGGTCACGTTTCCGCGGCTGCCGAAGAACACCAGGTCGCCGGACGCCAGGCGGCCCGGTTCGATGCGCGGCCCCTGCACCCCCGCCAGTTCACGCGACGAGCGTGGCAGGCGCAGGTCCAGCATGTCGCGGTAGACGTAGTTCACCAGGCCGCTGCAGTCGAAGCCGCCCTCCGGTGTGTTGCCGCCGAACCGGTAGGGCGTGCCCACCAGGCTGATCGCGCGGATCACCACCGAGTTGGCGGCTGCGGGATCGGACGGGGCGACCAGCGCGTAATGGCGCGAGGGCGAGGGCGCGGGGGCGGAGGCGGGGCGGACATCGCGGCCGCCACAGCCCGCCAGCAGCGACAGGATCGAGGCCGCGGTAGCCCAGGCCAGCAGCGAACGGGCGGCGCGGGTTGGCGTGGCGCGGCGGAAGCCGGGATAATCGTCGCTCATCGAGGCCGCATCTTGGCCGATCGGCGTGGCGATTTGAAGCCGCGGCGCCGTGTATCCCCGCCCTTCCATCCCACGCGGCACAGGCCGCGCCAGCAGGATCGCCCATGAAGATCGAGAAAGACCGTGTCGTCCGCTTCCATTACACCGTCGCCGAGGCCGGCCAGGAACCGGTGGAGAGCTCGCGCGACCGCGGCGAGCCGCTGGCGATCCTGTTCGGCCACGGCAACATCATTCCGGGCCTGGAGAAGGCCATGGACGGGCGCGAGACCGGCGACAGCTTCAAGGCCGACGTCAAGGCGGAAGATGCCTACGGCGAGCGGCGCGAAGGGCTGACCCAGCGCGTGCCCAAGAAGCACTTCGGCAACCAGCGCCTGACCGCCGGCATGCAGGTGGTGCTCAACACCAACTTCGGCCCGCGCGCGGTCACCGTGCAGAAGATCGGCATGAGCGTGGTCGATGTCGACCTCAACCACCCGATGGCCGGCAAGGACCTGCAGTTCGACATCGAGATCGTCGAAGTGCGCGAGGCTTCGGCCGAAGAGGTCGAGCACGGCCACGTGCACGGCGACGGTGGCCACCACCACTGAGGCGTCGCCGCCACGCAGCGTTTTCAAGAAGGGCCCGCCAGTGCGGGCCCTTCGTATGTGCGGGTGGGCTTGCCGGCACCGCGGTGCTCCGGCAAGGTCGCCGCTCGGCCGGGGAGATCACATGACGCAATGGGCGCCAATCGACGAGCGCGCGCGGATCGGCGTGCTCGATGCGCTGCGCGCGCTGGCCCTGCTGGGCATCTTCGTGGTCAACCTGGAGACGTTCAACCGGCCGTGGGACACGCTGGCCGATGGCATGCGCGAGGGGCTGGCGGGTGCGGACGTGGCCGTGGCGTGGTGCATCCAGGTCCTGGTGACGGGCAAGGCCTGGCTGCTGTTTTCGCTGCTGTTCGGCATCGGCTTCGCGCTCGTGCAGCAGCGTGGGGTCTCCGACGCGGTGTGGAAGCGCCGGACCTGGATCCTGCTGGTGATCGGCCTGCTGCATGGCGTGCTGCTGTGGCCGGGCGACATCCTGCGCACCTACGCGCTGGCGGCGTTCCTGCTGCTTGCGTTGCGTGGGCTGCCGCCGCCCCGCCAGCGCGACCTCGGGCTGATGCTGTATCTCGGCATCTGGGCGATGTTCGCCGCGCTGATGGCATTGGCCGGCGACATCGAGCTGCCCGCCGACGACGCTGCGGCCATCGCGGGCCGGGTGTATGCCGAGGGCGGTTGGGTGGCGGTGACGGCGCAGCGCCTGCGCGACCTGTCGACGATGCTGGGCTCCGACCTGATGTCGGTGCCGGCGGCGCTGGGCATGTTCCTGATCGGCGGGTGGCTGCTGCGCAGCGGGCGCATCCGTGATGCCGACGCCCATCTTCGCTGGCACCGGTTGATGGCAGGGGCCGCGCTGCCCGCCGGGCTGCTGGCGTCGGTGGCGATCGTTTCGACGGTCGGCCTCAACGTGACCCAGGCCGGCGGGTTCGACCGCTGGATGCTGGCGCTTGCGCTGCTGCAGGTTGCCGCGCTGCCGACGGCGCTGGGCATGCTGTCGCTGGTGGTGCTGGCCTGGCGCAGGCCGCGCTGGCGCGGCGCGCTCGATCGGCTGGCGCCGGCCGGGCGGATGGCGCTCACGCACTACCTCATGCAGTCGCTGGTCGCCTCCACGCTGTTCTATGGCTACGGCCTCGGGCAGTTCGGCCAGTGGGGCCCGGCGATGCTGCTGGCGCTGGCGGTCGTGGTGTTCGCGCTGCAGGTGCTGGCGAGCCACTGGTGGCTTGCGCGATTCCGTTTCGGGCCGGTCGAGTGGCTATGGCGCTGGTGGACCTATGGCCATCGTCCGCCGCTGCGGCGCATGCCGGTCGACGCGTAGACTTGTGCGATGGAACGAAGCGACGACGTACTGATCGTGGGCGGTGGCGTGGTGGGCCTTGCCTGCGCGCTGTCACTGCTGGAAGCCGGCCGCGGCGTGCGCATCCTGGAGGCCGGCAGCGTCGGCTGCGGCAGCTCGCACGGCAACTGCGGCACCATCACCCCCAGCCACGCCGCGCCGCTGGCGGCCCCGGGCGCGGTGGGCAAGGCGCTGGGGTGGATGTTCACGCCGGACGCGCCGTTCTACGTGAAGCCGCGGCTCGACCCGGTGCTGTGGCGCTGGATGCTGGGCTTCGCCTGGCGCTGCAATCCCAACGACTGGCGCCGCGCCATGGCCGCACGCGCCGGCATGCTGCAGGCATCGCGGCAGGCGCTTGAGGAGTGGATGGCGCGGTTCGGCCTGGACTGCGAGTTCGAGGCCTCGGGTGTCGATTATGTCTACCGCAGCGAGCGCGACCTGCTGGCCTTCGAGCACGAGGCCGGCGACCTGCGTGCGCTCGGCATCGACGTCGACATCATTGACGGGCCGACCTACCTGCGCGGCGAGCCGGCCTTGCGCGAGGGCGTGGCCGGGGTGGTGCGCTTCCCGGGCGATGCGCGCCTGCGCCCGGACCGTTATGTCGCCGAACTGGCGCGCGTGGTGCGCGCCGCCGGTGGCGTCATCGAGGAGAACTGCGCGGTGCAGGCGATCAACCCGGATGCCAATGGGGTGGCCGTCAGCACCGCGCGCGGCGGCTTCCACGGGCAGGACCTCGTGCTCGCCGCCGGCTCGTGGTCGCCTGCGGTCGGCCGCTCGCTCGGGCTGCGGATCCCGGTGCAGCCCGGCAAGGGTTATTCGATCACCTACACCCGACCTGCGCTGGCGCCGAAGCGGCCGATCGTGCTCAAGGAACGCAGCGTCTGCGTGACCGTGTGGGACAGCGGCTATCGCCTCGGCAGCACCATGGAGTTCTCCGGCTACGACACCAGCCTCAACCGTCGCCGACTGGATGCGCTCGAGCGCGGCGCGGCCGAATATCTGCACGAGCCGGTCGGCCCGCAGAAACTGGAGGAGTGGTACGGCTGGCGCCCACTGTCGATCGACGACATGCCACTGATCGGGCGTTCCCCCGCGCATCGGCAGATCTGGCTGGCCACCGGCCACGGCATGCTCGGCGTCAGCATGAGCGCGGCGACCGGGCGGCTGATCGCCGAACTGGTCACCGGTGGCGAACCACACCTGGATCCGAAGCCGTTCGACCCGGCGCGGTTCGGATGAGCGCGCGCGACCCGCTGGGCTTCGACCTCGTCGTCATCGGGGGTGGCTCCGGCGGGCTGGCCGGGGCGTTCCGCGCGGCCGCGCTGGGTGCGCGCGTGGCGCTGCTGGAGCCTTCGGAGCTCGGCGGCACCTGCGTCAACGCCGGTTGCGTACCCAAGAAGGCGATGTGGCTGGCCGCCGAGCTCGCCAACCGTATCGACCAGGCCGCCGATCTCGGCTTCGACGTGCCACCGCGGCCGGCGTTCGCCTGGCGCGAGTTCATGACCGACCGCCAGCGCTATATCGCCGGCATCCATGCCAGTTACCGGCGGCGGCTCGACGAGGCGGGCATCGTGTGGATGCCGCAGCGCGGCCGGTTGCTCGACGCACGCACGGTCGAGACCGGCGACGGCGTGCGGCTCGAGGCGCGCCACGTGCTGGTCGCCACCGGTTCGTATCCGGTGCGCCCGGACGTCCCCGGCGCGGAACTCGGGGTGGTTTCCGACGATTTCTTCCACTGGACCGAGGCACCGCGCCGCGTGGCCCTGGTCGGTGGTGGCTACATCTCGGTGGAACTGGCCGCGGTGCTGCAGGCGCTGGGCAGCAGTGTGGACATCCACGCACGCTCGTCGCGGCTGCTGACGTCGTCGGACGCCGGAATCATCGAACAGCTGCAGGAGCACTACCGGCACCTCGGCATCGGGCTGCATCTGGATGCGGAAACGGCCGCCCTCGAGCGCGACGGCGACGGCATCGTCGTGCGTCGCGGTGACGGCACGCGCAGCGGACCGTACGACAAGGTGCTGTTCGCCATCGGCCGCCGCGCGTGCACGGGCGGGCTTGGACTGGAGGCTGCCGGCGTGCGCCTCGACGACCGTGGCAGCATCGAGGTCGATGACGCGCAGGACACCAGTGCCGAAGGCGTACACGCCGTGGGCGACGTCACCGGCAGGGTCGCGCTGACGCCGGTGGCGATCGCCGCTGCGCGCCGGCTGATGGACCGCCTGTTCGGCGGTCAGAAGGATGCCAGGCTCGACTACCGCAATATCCCGACGGTGGTGTTCTCGCATCCGCCGATGGGTGCGGTCGGGCTGACCGAGGCGCAGGCGCGCGAGGCGCATGGCGATGCCGTGCGGGTCTACCGCACGAAATTCCGGCCGATGCTGCAGGCGCTGGCCGACAGCCCGCTGTGCAGCCTGTTCAAACTGGTCTGCGTGGCGGACGGCGAGGCCCCCGCGCAGCAGCGCGTGGTCGGCATCCACCTGCTGGGCGATGCGGCCGACGAGATCCTGCAGGGCTTCGCGGTGGCGCTGAAGATGGGCGCGACGCTTGCCGACCTGCATGACACGGTGGCGCTGCATCCCACCAGCGCCGAGGAACTCGTGCTGCTGCGCTGAGCGCTGCGGAAGCGGGCCGTGCTCGCCTACACTCGGGCGATGGACCACGACATCTTCCATCTGCACCGCGGTGATGCGCCTCTGCTGGTCAGCATTCCGCACAACGGCACGCGCGTGCCGGAGGCGATCGCCGCACGGCTCACACCCGAAGCCCGGCAGGTGCCGGATACCGACTGGCACGTCGAACGCCTGTACGCGTTCGCCCGCGAGCTGGGGGCGTCGATCCTGGTGCCGGTGCATTCGCGCTATGTCATCGACCTCAACCGCTCCGAGGGCGACACCTCGCTGTATCCCGGCCAGAACACCACCGGCCTGTGCCCGGTGCGGCGCTTCGATGGCGGCCCGGTCTACCTGCCGGGGCAGGAGCCGACGCCCGACGAGATCGCCGCGCGGGTCGAGACCTGGTGGCGGCCCTATCACGACGCGCTGGCCGGTGAACTCCAGCGGCTGCATGCCGCCCATGGCCGGGCGGTGCTGTGGGAAGCGCATTCGATCCGCGGCACCCTGCCGTGGCTGTTCGACGGCCGCCTGCCGGACCTCAACCTCGGCACTGCCAACGGCGCGAGCTGCTCGGCGACGTTGCAGGGGCGGCTCGACGCGGTGCTTGCCGCACAGCACGACTACGACGTCGCCGTGAACGGCCGCTTCAAGGGCGGCCATATCACCCGCCACTACGGGCGACCGCAGGCCGGGGTCGACGCGGTGCAGCTGGAGATCAGCCAGCGCTGCTACATGGACGAGGCCACGTTCGAGTGGGACGCCGCGCGTGCGGCGCGCCTGCAGCCGCTGCTGCGCGGGCTGTTGTCGGCCGCGTTGCATCCGTAGCCCGCGATCGCGTTAACACGCGGCGCACGCGGCCGTCGCCATCCTTCGCGCGATGACCGATTCCGAGACCCTGCGCGTCCACAAGCCGATGCTGTGGCTGGTGGCCGCGGCGGTGTTCATGCAGATGCTGGACACCACCATCGTCAATACCGCGCTGCCGTCGATGGCGGCCGATCTCGGCCAGTCCCCGCTGCGCATGCAGGCGGTGGTGGTGGCCTATGCGCTGACCGTGGCGACGCTGATTCCCGCGTCGGGCTGGCTGGCCGATCGCTTCGGCACCCGACGCCTGTTCCTGATCGCCATCGTGGTGTTCACCCTCGGCTCGCTGGCCTGCGCGCTGGCGCAGAGCCTGGACACGCTGGTCGCCGCGCGCGTGCTGCAGGGCGTTGGCGGTTCGATGCTGTTGCCGGTGGGGCGGCTGGCAGTGCTGCGTTCGGTGCCGCGGCAGGATTTCCTCGCCGCGATGACCTTCGTCACCGTGCCGGGGCTGATGGGCCCGCTGATCGGGCCGTCGCTGGGCGGCTGGCTGGTGCAGGTGGCCTCATGGCACTGGATCTTCCTGATCAACCTGCCGCTGGGCGTCGCCGGCGCGTTCGCGGCCATGCGGTTGATGCCCGACCTGCGCGCGCCGGTCGCGCGCTTCGATGGCATCGGCTACGGCCTGCTGGCGTTCGGCATGATCGCGGTGTCGGTGTCCGTCGATGCGCTGGCCGGCGAAACGCCACGGCGGGGTGCGATCGTGGTGCTGCTGGTATCAGGGCTGGTCGCGCTGGTCGCCTACTGGCTGCATGCCGCGCGGGCGAAGGCGCCGCTGTTTCCGCTGGCGCTGTTCCGCGTGCGCACCTATGCGGTGGGCGTGATCGGCAACCTGTTCTCGCGGCTGGGCAGCGGCGGCATGCCGTACCTGATCCCGCTGCTGTTGCAGGTGGCGCTCGGCTACCCGCCGGCGCAGGCCGGCATGATGATGATCCCGGTAGTGCTTGCAGGCATGTCGTCCAAGCGCATCGTGGTGCCGCTGGTGCATCGCTTCGGCTACCGCAGGGTGCTGGTGGTCAACACTGTGCTGACCGGCGCGGCGATGGCGAGCTTCGGGTTCATCGGCCCGGCGCAGCCGCTGTGGCTGCTGATCGTGCAGTTCGCCTGCTTCGGTGCGGTCAATTCGCTGCAGTTCACCGCGATGAACACCCTGACGCTGCGTGATCTCGGCGGCGAGCAGGCCAGCGCCGGCAACAGTCTGCTGTCGATGGTGATGATGCTGGCGATGAGCCTCGGTGTGGCCACCGCCGGCGGCCTGCTGGCGGCGTTCTCGGCCGATGCCGGCGCGCAGGCCAGCGAGCCGGTGCTGGCGGCATTCCGCTGGACCTTCATCTGCATCGGCGCGGTGACCGCGGCGTCCGCGGCGATCTTCGCGCAGATCGGCAACACCCGGCGCATCCCCGACCGGGTTGTGGAAACCACCGAGCAGCGTTGATCGCGAACCGCGGGGCGTACCCGTCCGGCCCGGGTGGGAATGCGCGTTCCAGGACACGTGCTTCCGCGTCGGGCTCGGCGTCGCCATATCTGGCTCACGGGTACGAGGCCGTCCGTCCGCATCCGCCCCGGCCGCCCACAGGAGCTGCACATGAAGATCGATCTGTCAGGAAAATCCGCCATCGTCACCGGGTCCACCGGCGGTATCGGCCTTGCCATCGCGACCGGCCTTGCCGGGGCGGGGGCGTGCGTGACCGTCGTGGGCCGCGACCAGCAGCGCGTGGACGCGGCGCTGGCGAAGCTTCGCGCTGACGCCGATGGCGCCGATGCCGGCGGCGTGGTGGCCGACGTCGGCAGAGCCTCCGGCTGCGACGCGCTGATCGCCGCGCGGCCGGATGCCGACATCCTCGTCAACAACCTCGGCATCTATGGCGCGCACGAATTCTTCGATATCGACGATGCGTTGTGGAGCCGGTTCCACGAAGTCAACGTGATGAGTGGCGTGCGCCTGTCGCGGCATTACGCGCGGGGCATGCGCGATCGCGGCTGGGGCCGGATCCAGTTCATTTCCAGCGAGTCTGCCCTCAATATCCCGGCCGAAATGATTCATTACGGGGTGACCAAGGCCGCCGTACAGGGGCTGTCGCGAGGACTGGCCAAGGTGTTGGCCGGCACTGGCGTCACCGTCAACACCATCCTGCCCGGGCCGACCCGCACCGCCGGGGCCGCGGAGATGATGGCGACGCTGGCTGCCGAACGCGGTGTCGACGAGGGAGCAATGGAAGCGCTGTTCCTCGCCGAGAACCGTCCGTCGACACTGTTGCGTCGCTTCGCCAGCCCGGAGGAAGTCGCGGCGATGAGCGTGTACGCCGCATCGCCGCAGGCCAGCGCGACCACGGGTGCGGCCCTGCGCGTGGAGGGCGGCATCGTCGAGAGCATCGCCTGACCGCGGAGCCACGGCGGTCATCGCGGGATTGCGGGATGATGGGGCCTTCCACACCGGGAGGGTCCACATGAAGAGCGATACCCCGCAACGTTACGGCACGCTGTCGCGGCTGTTCCACTGGGCGATCGCAGTCCTGGTGTTCTGGCAGGCGTTGAAGATCTTCGACCGCATCGATGACGGCGAGCACTGGGTGGGGCAGACGCTGGTGCCCTGGCATATTTCGATCGGCGTGCTGGTCCTGCTGCTCGTGGTGCCGCGCATCGCGTGGGCGCTGCGCAACCAGGGCAATCGCCCGCCGGGGCCGCAGCCGGCCTGGCTCGGTTTCCTCGCCAAGGCCGGTCATGTCGCCCTGTACGCGGCGCTCGTGCTGATGCCGGTGACCGGCATCAGCATCATGATCGGCAACGGCTACGGGCTGGCCGTGTTCGGCATGGAGCTGGTGGCCGGCGGCGGCGAGATCCCATGGCTCGCTACATTCGGCGGCACGCTGCACTCACCGGTCGCGTGGTTGCTGCTGGCGATGATCGCCGGCCATGTGGTGATGGCGCTGTGGCACCACTTCGTCCGCCGGGATGGCGTGCTGCGACGGATGCTCTAGATCGTGGGACCACCAGCAGGCCGGTGATCCCCTGGCAGCCCCGATGCCGGCGCCCAGGCCTCCGGCGTCGCCAGGTCGTCCCATGACGTTCCGCCGCCGTGCGGTGCGGGCCGTCGCCCGCGGCCGGCGTCAATGACGCAGCCGCACTCAGACCTCCAGCGTCGCCAGGTCGCCCTTGGTCTCCAGCCACGCTTTACGATCACCCGCGCGCTTCTTCGCCAGCAGCATGTCCATCAGCCCGCGGGTGGCGAGGTCGTCGTCGTTGGTCAGCTGCACCAGCCGGCGGGTATCAGGATGGATCGCCGATTCGCGCAGCTGCGAGGGGTTCATCTCGCCCAGGCCCTTGAAGCGGGTCACGTTGACATGGCCCTTGATCTTCTCGCGCTCGATCTTCTCCAGCAGCAGGCGCTTTTCTTCTTCATCAAGCGCATAGAACACCTGCTTGCCCACGTCGACGCGGAACAGCGGCGGCATCGCCACGAAGATGTGGCCGGCCGCGACCAGCGCCGGGAAGTGACGCAGGAACAGCGCCGCCAGCAGCGTGGCGATATGCAGGCCGTCGGAATCGGCGTCGGCGAGGATGACGACCTTGCCGTAGCGCAGCCCGGAGATGTCGTCCTTGCCGGGGTCGCAGCCGATGGCGATGGCGAGGTTGTGCACCTCGTCGGAGGCGAGCACCGAGGTGCTCGCCACTTCCCAGGTGTTGAGGATCTTGCCGCGCAGCGGAAGGATCGCCTGGAAATCCTTGTCGCGTGCCTGGCGGGCACTGCCACCGGCCGAATCGCCCTCGACCAGGAACAGTTCGGTGCGCGACAGGTCCTGGCTGATGCAGTCGGCGAGCTTGCCGGGCAGGGCGGGACCCTGGGTCACCTTCTTGCGGACGATCTGCTTCTCGGTCTTCAGGCGCGCACTGGCGCGCTCGATCGCCAGCTGCGCGATCTTCTCGCCGAGTTCGACGTGCTGGTTGAGCCACAGGCTGAAGGCATCGTGCGCGGCGCCCTCGACGAAGCCCGCGGCCTGGCGCGATGACAGCCGCTCCTTGGTCTGCCCGGAGAACTGCGGGTCGGTCATCTTCATCGACAGCACGAACGACACCCGGTCCCAGACATCCTCGGGAGCAAGCTTCACGCCGCGCGGCAGCAGGTTGCGGAAGTCGCAGAACTCGCGCAGCGCATCGGTGAACCCGGTGCGCAGTCCGTTGACGTGGGTGCCGTGCTGCGCGGTGGGGATCAGGTTGACGTAGCTCTCCTGCACCAGCTCGCCTTCGGGCACCCAGCCCACCGCCCAGTCCGCGGCCTCGGTCTCGCGCGCCAGCCGGCCGACGAACAGCTCCACCGGCAGCACGTCGCGTCCGGCAAGTTCGCCGCGCAGATAGTCGCGCAGGCCATCTTCGTAGTACCAGCTGTCCTGCTCGCCGGTGGCCTCGTCGGTGAGCTTCACCGTCAGGCCGGGGCACAGCACCGCCTTGGCGCGCAGCAGGTGGCGCAGCGCCCGCAGGTTGAATTTCGCGGTGTCGAAGTACTTCGGGTCCGGCCAGAAGCGCACGCGGGTACCGGTGTTCTTCTTCCCGACCGTGCCCACCACCTCGAGCGCGGTGTCGCGATCGCCGTTGCGGAACGTGATGCGGTGTTCCTGGCCATCGCGCTTGATATGCACTTCCACCAGGGTCGACAGCGCATTGACCACGCTCACGCCCACGCCGTGCAGGCCGCCGGAGAAGGTGTAGTTGCGGTTGTTGAACTTTCCGCCCGCGTGCAGCCGGGTGAGGATCAGCTCCACGCCCGGCACGCCTTCCTCGGGATGGATGTCGACCGGCATGCCGCGGCCGTCGTCGGAGACCTCGCAGCTGCCATCCCTGTAGAGGATCACCTCGATACCGCGCGCATGCCCGGCGAGTGCCTCGTCGACGGCGTTGTCGATGACTTCCTGCGCCAGATGGTTGGGACGCGTGGTGTCGGTGTACATGCCGGGCCGGCGTTTGACCGGATCGAGCCCGGACAGCACTTCGATGTCGGCGGCGTTGTAGCGGTTGTTCATGCGTTGCGGCGACCGGTGAGGCAGTCGCGCATGGTACTGGGCGGCCACGGTTTCGCGCACACGTCCGGCGGTCCAGCACGGAAATCGCTTGCAGTACAACCCGGGTGGACCCGTGTTTTCCGGCCGTTTTCGCCTTTTTTTGTAAGCGGCGGATCGCGGCCGCGTTAAGGGACCGTTGTTCAGTCGGGGGCGAGATTGGCTGTGCTCCTTTGTCGCTGCCGCAGCACGGCACTTCCCGCCGCAAATGCTGCATGACTGCCAAACGGAGACACCTCATGAAAAAGCACAACATCCTCCTGACCGCCCTGGTGGGCGCCGCGCTTGCCTCGCCGCTGGCGTTTGCCCAGGAGGTCGACGAGAGCGCCCTGCGTGACGCCGAGCGTGCCGCGGCGCAGTCCGCCGAGGCCGCGACCGCTGCCGAAGTGCAGGCCGAGCAGTCGGCACTGGACGCCACGCAGCAGGCGGAGCAGGCGCAGATGCAGGCCGACCTCGCCGAGCAGCAGGCCGAAGACAGCGAGCAGGTGCGCGAGGAGCTCGAGGAAGAAGATCCGGCCTGACGCGCCATCGCAGCCGTTCGCGCTGCAACCGGTCGAAGCTGCGGGCGCCATCCAGCGATGGCGCCCGCGCTGTTTCCGGCCGGACAGCGGGCGGTCGGGCGGGCTCCGCCGGCAACCTGTAGAATGGGGCTTTCCAGCGACCGCTGTGCCCATGACCTCCCCTCTGCGTTCCGTCACTCCGCTTGTCTTCGTCACCGGCGGCGTGGTGTCTTCCCTCGGGAAGGGCATCGCCGCCGCCTCGCTTGCCGCCATCCTCGAGGCGCGCGGGTTGCGGGTGACGATGATGAAGCTCGATCCCTACATCAACGTCGATCCGGGCACGATGAGCCCGTTCCAGCATGGCGAGGTGTACGTCACCGACGACGGTGCGGAGACCGATCTCGACCTCGGCCATTACGAGCGCTACGTCAACGTGCGCCTGTCGGGCAAGAACTCGATCACCACCGGCAAGATCTACGAGTCGGTGATCCGCAAGGAGCGCCGCGGCGACTATCTCGGCGCCACCGTGCAGGTGATCCCGCATATCACCGATGCCATCAAGCGCGCCATCGACGAGGCCACCCAGGGCTACGACGTGGCGCTGGTGGAGATCGGCGGCACCGTGGGCGATATCGAATCGCTGCCGTTCCTGGAAGCGATCCGCCAGATCCGCACCGATCGCGGTGGCGAGAAGGCGGTGTTCATGCACCTCACGCTGGTGCCGTACATCGCCGCGGCCGGTGAGCTCAAGACCAAGCCGACCCAGCACTCCGTCAAGGAACTGCGGTCGATCGGCATCCAGCCCGACATCCTGGTGTGCCGCAGCGAACAGCCGCTGCCCGACGGCGAGCGCCGCAAGATCGCCTCGTTCACCAACGTGCCCGAGCGTGCGGTGGTCTCGGCGGTGGATCTCGACAACATCCACAAGCTGCCGATGTGGCTGCATGCGCAGGGTCTCGACCAGCTGATCGTCGAACGCCTGCAGCTGGGCAACCAGGCCACCGATCCTGCCGACCTGTCGGAATGGATCGACGTGGTCGATGCCGCCGAGAACCCGGTCGACGAGGTCACCATCGCCGTGGTCGGCAAGTACGTCGACCACAAGGACGCCTACAAGTCGGTCGGCGAGGCGCTCAAGCACGGCGGTATCCGCCAGCGCACCCGCGTGAACCTGAAGTGGGTGGAATCGCAGGACCTCGAGCGCCATGGCGCGGGCAAGGTGCTCGAGGGCGTGGACGGCATCCTGGTGCCGGGCGGCTTCGGCGACCGTGGGTTCGAAGGCAAGGTGCTGGCGTCGAAGCACGCACGTGAGACCTGCATTCCGTATTTCGGCATCTGCTACGGCATGCAGGCGGCGGTGGTCGACGTGGCCCGCAACCTCGCCGGGCTCGAGGGTGCCAACAGCACCGAGAACGACCGCCAGACGCCGCATCCGGTGATCGGCCTGATCACCGAATGGCGCACCCGCACCGGCGAGGTCGAGCTGCGCAGCGAGGACTCCGACCTCGGCGGCACCATGCGCCTGGGCCTGCAGGAGCAGCGCCTGAAGCCGGGCACGCTGGCGCACCGCATGTACGGCCGCGACGTGGTCGGCGAGCGCCATCGCCACCGCTATGAATTCAACAACCGCTACCGCACCCAGCTTGAGGACGCCGGCCTGGTGATCTCGGCCAAGTCGATGGACGACCTGCTGGTTGAGATGGTGGAGCTGCCCGACCACCCGTGGTTCCTGGCCTGCCAGGCGCATCCGGAGTTCCTGTCCACCCCGCGCACCGGGCATCCGCTGTTCGTCGGCTTCATCCGCGCCGCACGCGACTGCAAGGCGACCGCCGGCGGCACGCGGCTGGAAGAAGCCACCGCATGAGCCGGTTCTGCCACCGATCCACGCGGATCGATGCGGACCAGGAACGGACTCCGTTCACGGGGCCTGCCGTGGCGCGCCGTTCCATGCCTGCACCCGCATCTGCTCCATCCGTGTCCATCCGCGCCAGTTCGCGGCAAACAAGGGCTCCCTCATGAACCTCTGTGGATTCGAAGTCGGTCTCGACCAGCCGTTTTTCCTGATCGCCGGCCCCTGCGTCATCGAAAGCGAGCAGCTGCAGCTCGACGTCGCCGGGCAGCTGAAGGAGATCACCGACGCGCTCGGGATCAACTTCATCTTCAAGTCGAGCTTCGACAAGGCCAACCGCACCTCCGGCACCGCGTTCCGCGGCCCGGGCATGGAGGAGGGCCTGCGCGTGCTGGCGGAGGTGAAGCGCCAGATCGGCGTGCCGGTGCTGACCGACGTGCACGAGTACACGCCGATGGACGAGGTCGCCTCGGTCGTCGACGTCCTGCAGACGCCGGCCTTCCTGGTGCGCCAGACCGATTTCATCCGCAAGGTCTGCGCCGCCGGCAAGCCGGTCAACATCAAGAAGGGCCAGTTCCTGTCGCCGTGGGACATGAAGCCGGTCGTCGAGAAGGCGAAGTCCACCGGCAACCAGCAGATCATGGTCTGCGAGCGCGGCGCGAGCTTCGGCTACAACAACCTGGTCAGCGACATGCGCTCGCTGAGCGTGATGCGCGACACCGGCTGCCCGGTGGTGTTCGACGCGACCCACTCGGTGCAGTTGCCGGGCGGACAGGGCAGCTCCAGCGGCGGCCAGCGCGAGTTCGTCCCGGTGCTGGCGCGCGCGGCGGTGGCGGTGGGCGTGGCCGGGGTGTTCATGGAAACCCATCCGGATCCGGCCAACGCGCTGTCCGACGGCCCCAACGCGTGGCCGCTGGCGAGCATGCGCGCGCTGCTGGAAACCATGCAGGCACTCGACCGTGTCGCCAAGCAGGGTGGCTTCCTTGAGTCGACGCTGGGCTGAGCCGCACCGCGGGCGCGTGATACGCGCGCTGGCCGCGTTCATCGCGGCTGCTGCCGTGTTGGCCGTGCAGGCCCAGCCCGCCGGGTCGCCGGCGGTCACCGCGCCCACCCCCGCCGACACCGCGCCGCTCGACGCCAATGAGTGGAACCGCTTCGCCGTGGCGATCGACGCGCTGCGCGAATGCGTGGAGCGCAGCCGCGACCGCCGCACGCCCGCGCAGGCGGTGGCCACGCTGCAGGCGCTTGGCCTTGCCGGCGAGATGCGCGCGCAGGCGCTGCTGCTGCTCCCCGCCGATGCACCGTCGCGCGCCGCACTCGCTGCGGCCGAGGACGACGCGCAGGCGATCATGCGATCCTTCCAGGCGATCTCCGCCTGGGAGCCGTCGCGTCCGATCGACCAGGCGCGCGCACTGGCCTACGTCTACCATTTCGAAGCACAGGCCACCGCAGGCGCCTGCCTGCCGTCGGCCGATTTCCTCTCCAACTACCACAAAGCACTGAGCTGAAATGAAAATCGCATCCGTCCATGCCCGCGAGATCCTCGACAGCCGCGGCAACCCCACCCTCGAAGCCGAAGTCACCCTGGAGGACGGCAGCTTCGGCCGCGCCGCCGTGCCCTCGGGGGCCTCCACCGGCGCCCGCGAGGCGGTGGAGCTGCGCGATGGCGACAGGACCCGCTACCTGGGCAAGGGCGTCAGCCGCGCGGTCGCCAACGTCAATGGCTCGATCGCCGATGCGCTCAAGGGCTTCGACGCCGCCGACCAGGCCGGCCTCGACCGCCGCCTGATCGACCTCGATGGCACCGAGAACAAGGCCCGGCTGGGTGCGAACGCGCTGCTCGGCGTGTCGATGGCGAACGCGCATGCGGTGGCGGCGGCGAAGAAGGTCCCGCTGTGGAAGCTGCTGGCCGGCGACCGCACCCCGGTGCTGCCGGTGCCGATGATGAACATCATCAACGGCGGTGCGCATGCCGACAACAACGTCGATTTCCAGGAGTTCATGGTGCTGCCGGTGGGCTTCGGCTCGTTCGCCGAATCGCTGCGCGCCGGCACCGAGATCTTCCATGCGTTGAAGGCGGTGCTGAAGGGCCAGGGCCTGTCGACCGCGGTCGGCGACGAAGGCGGCTTCGCGCCGGACTTCCGCAGCAACGTCGAAGCGCTCGACACCATCCTCGAGGCGATCGGCAAGGCCGGTTACAGCGCCGGCGACGACGTGCTGCTGGGCCTGGATGTCGCCTCGAGCGAGTTCCACGACAACGGCAAGTACCACCTGGTCGGCGAGAACAGGCGCCTGACCGGCGAGCAGTTCGTCGACTTCCTCGCCGACTGGGTCGCGCAGTACCCGATCATCACCATCGAGGACGGCATGGCCGAGGACGACTGGGCCGGCTGGAAGCAGCTGACCGAGCGCGTCGGCGACCGCGTGCAGCTGGTGGGCGACGACCTGTTCGTGACCAATCCGCGCATCTTCAAGGAAGGCATCGACTCGAAGACCGCCAATGCGATCCTGATCAAGGTCAACCAGATCGGCACCCTGACCGAGACCCTGGAAGCCATCGCGATGGCCGATGCCGCCAACTACGCGGCGGTGGTCTCGCACCGCTCCGGCGAGACCGAGGACACCACGATCGCCGATATCGCCGTGGCCACCACGGCCACGCAGATCAAGACCGGTTCGCTGTGCCGCAGTGACCGCGTGGCGAAGTACAACCAGCTGCTGCGCATCGAGGAGGCGCTGGGGGCGCAGGCCCGTTTCGCCGGTCGCGACGCGTTCGTCTCGCTCAGGCGCTGACCGGAGCCTTGCATGCGCGTCCTGCGCATCCTGCTGGTACTGCTGGTCGTCCTGCTGGGATGGCTGCAGTACCGGCTGTGGTTCGGCACCGGCGGCAACCGTGACGTGGCCGAACTGCAGGCGCGCGTGGACCAGCAGGCGCGGCAGAACTCCGGGCTGGCCCAGCGCAACGCCGCGCTGGCCGCGGAAGTCGCCGACCTGAAATCTCCCACCGGCGAGGCCGCCGTGGAGGAGCGCGCGCGCAGCGAACTCGGCATGGTGCGCCCCGGGGAGGTCTTCTACCGGGTCGTCGACGCGCCCGCCCCGGCGATCCCGCCAGCGGCACCGCGCGACCCCGCCGACCCGGAGGATCCCGAACCGGGCGAAGCGCCGCTGCAGGAGTCGCCGCTGCCATGAGCCTGGAACATCCGCGCGGGATCTGGGCGGTGGTGCCGGCCGCGGGCAGGGGCACGCGCTTCGGCGGCGAACGCCCCAAGCAGTACCTCGAAGCCGCCGGCCAACTGTTGCTCATGCACACGCTGCGCGCGCTGTTCGCGCATCCGTCGGTGCAGGGCGCGGTGGTGGTACTGGCCGCGGACGATACCCTGTGGCAGGGCTGGCACGAGATCGATGGCCGCCCGCTGCTGACCTGCACGGGTGGCGATTCGCGTGCCGCCTCGGTGCTTGCCGGCCTGCAGGCATTGCCCGCCGACGTGCGCGCCGATGATTTCGTGCTGGTGCACGATGCCGCGCGGCCCAACCTCGCTCTGGCCGATCTCGCCGCGCTGCTCGAACGCGGTCGCGAGGATCCGGTCGGCGCGATCCTCGCCGCGCCGGTGCGCGACACCCTCAAGCGCGCCGGCGACGACGGTGGCATCGACGGCACCGAGCCACGCGAGCGCCTGTGGCGCGCGCTGACCCCGCAGCTGTTCCGCCGCCTGCAACTGTCCCGTGCGCTTGCCGCTGCCGAGGACGCCGGCTTCGCGATCACCGACGAGGCAATGGCGATGGAGCGCCAGGGCGCACGCCCGCTGCTGGTGGAAGGCGCCGAGGACAACTTCAAGATCACCACGCGCGCCGATCTCGAACGCTTCGAGTTCGTGCTGTCACGGCGACGGTAACGCGCGTTCCTGCGGCGGATTTCGCCGATCAACGCGGATGGGTGCCCGCAGCAAACCACGGCGGCGCATGGCAAGCTGCCGCCCGCAATCGACAAAGGACACCACGCACGCCATGCCAGCATTACCTAAGATCCGCATCGGCCAGGGTTACGACGTCCACGCCTTCGGCGAGGGCGACCACGTCGTGGTCGGTGGCGTGCGCATTGCCCACGAGCGCGGCCTGGTCGCGCACAGCGACGGCGACGTCGCCATCCACGCGCTGTGCGACGCGATGCTGGGCGCGCTGGCGCTTGGCGATATCGGCGTGCATTTCCCGCCGTCCGACCCGCAGTGGAAGGGCGCCGACAGCCGCGCGTTCCTGCGCCACTGCAACGCGTTGATCGGTGAGCGTGGCTGGCGCGTCGGCAACGCCGACATCACCGTGATCTGCGAGCAGCCGAAGATCGGCCCGCATGCGCAGGCGATGCGCGAGGCGATGGCGTCCGATCTCGGCATCGATGTGGACGCGGTCAGCGTCAAGGCCACCACCAGCGAGAAGATGGGGTTCATCGGTCGCGGCGAAGGCATCGCCGCACAGGCGGTCTGCCTGCTGGTCGCGGCGTGAGCACGGCCGCGCCGCTGCCGTACGCGCTGGGTGGCCCCGTCATCGATGCGCGCATCCGCGCACAGGACGAGGACTTCCGCGTCGACGAGGTCGATGCCTTCGAGGCCAGCGGCGCCGGCGAGCATCTGCTGGTGACCATCGAGAAGCGCGGCATGAACACCGCCTTCGCCGCGCGCGCGCTTGCGGCATGGGCGGGCATCGACGTGGACGCGATCGGTTACGCGGGCCTCAAGGACCGCCACGCGGTCACCCGCCAGCGTTTCACCCTGCATCTGCCCGGTCGCGAGGCGCCGGCGCTCGACACGCTGCAGGTGGAAGGATTGCGGGTGCTCGCGATGCACCGGCACTCGCGCAAGCTGCCGCGCGGCGCGCTGGCCGGCAACGCGTTCGTGCTGGTACTGCGCGACGTGCAGGGCGATCGCGAAGCCGCGCAGGCGCGGCTGGCGGCGATCGCGGCGCGTGGCGTGCCCAACTACTTCGGCGAGCAGCGTTTCGGCCGCGGCGGGTCCAACGTGGCGCAGGCGCTGGCGATGTTCGCTGCCGCCGGCGCCCGGTCGGGGCGGCGCATGCGACGGGAGGAACGTTCGATGCTGCTGTCGGCCGCGCGCTCGGAACTCTTCAACCGCGTGCTCGCCCGGCGTGTCGAACAGGACTGCTGGGACGCCGCGCTCGACGGCGAGGTGTGGATGCTCGACGGCAGTCGCAGCGTGTTCGGCCCGGAACCCATGGACGACGCATTGGCTGCGCGCCTGCAGGCAGGCGATATCCATCCGACCGCACCGCTGTGGGGCCGCGGCGAACCACGCGCGACCGGCGCGGCGCTGCAGCTCGAAGTCGCCGCGCTGGGCGACGATGACGCACTGGCACTGCGCGCCGGGCTCGAACGCGAAGGCCTCAGGCAGGAGCGCCGCGCCACCCGGCTGCGTCCGCAGGGGCTCGCCTGGGACTGGCGCGCCGATGATGTGCTGGAGGTGCGGTTCGCACTGCCGCCCGGTGCATATGCGACCACGGTCTTGCGCGAACTGGCGACCACAGTGGGCACGCTCGACTGAGCGGATCGCGGGTTTCCGGCCGGACCGGCGCGTGCGTGCACCGTCTGTCGGAATATGGGGGCAGGGCACTGGAGCACGATGGCCGTCGGCGTATAAGCGGAGGCGTGGCCCCGCAGGGGCGGGGCAGGAGGAGCCGTCATGCGCACCCTGTATCGCCTGGTCCCGTTGCTGCTGGTCCTCGCGCTCGCCGCCTGTGCCAGCAGCCAGCCGATGGCGCGGTCGTCCGCGCCCACGTCGCAGCACAACCTGATGCACGACGACGCCGAGTACATCGGCCGCGTCAATGCGGAAGCGCGACGCCGCGGCCTGCTGGTGCACTGGATCAACCCGCCGCCGAAGAACACCGCCCCGCGCAGCATCGAGTGATCGGGCCGGGCGGCCGCGTGCTGGCGTGACTGGCCCGGCCGCCGTTCGAGCCATGAGCGCCGGTTCCACCGTGGGCTAGCGCGGCCGCAACAGCACCAGCACCGCGCCGGTTCCGCCCTGGGCGGCCGGCGCCGAGTGGTAGGCGATCACATCGCCCCGATGCCGCAGCAGCCGGTCGACCAGGTTCTTGATCACCGGGGTGCCATCGGCGTGCCGGCCCTTGCCGTGGATCACCCGCACGCAGCCGTAACCGTGGTCGCGTGCCTCGCCAAGGAATTGCCGCAGCATCGCCTCGGCCTGGGTGACGTTGGCGAAATGCAGGTCGAGTTCGTCCTGGGCGGCGTACTGTCCGCGCGCCAGCCGCTTGAGCACACGCGGCGGGACATCGTCGCGGCGGTAGCTCAGGCTGTCGCCGGCCAGCAGCCCGGCTTCCAGCGGGGCATCCTCGAGCAGCCTGCGGAATTCGCCACGCGCGTCGAGCTCGTCGCGCTCGGCCATGCGCGCGCGCGGACGCGGGCGGGGGCGCTGCAGTCCGGGTGCCGCCGGCTCCGGCGTGTGCTCGCGCACCGGCCCGATCGCCGCACGGAACAGCGCGGCATCGTCGTCGTCAGGCGGTGGCGGTCGATCGGCGGTCACGCGCGCAGTCTATCCCGCTGCGTGCGGTGACCCCCGCGGTCGACTGCACGCCAGACAGAAGCCGTGTGACCCGCTTCAGGCAACGGCATCGGGCGTCCGCGTCCGGGGCGGCAGTGTCCACATCCGCTATCATGTCGCGCATCCATACGATGCGAGGCACGGCAGAGCGGGTTCATGCGAGTACTGGTGAGCAACGATGACGGCGTGGACGCGCCGGGCATCCGCATCCTTGCCGAGGGCCTGCGTGGCGCCGGCCACGACGTCCTGATCGTCGCCCCCGACCGCGACCGCTCCGGCGCCAGCAATTCGCTGACGCTCGACATGCCGCTGCGGGTGATCCAGGTCGACGACACCACCTGGCGCGTGCACGGCACGCCCACCGATTGCGTGCACGTGGCGATCACCGGGATGCTCGAGATCGAGCCCGACATCGTGGTCTCCGGCATCAACAACACCGCCAACCTCGGCGATGACGTCATCTATTCCGGCACCGTGGCCGCGGCGATGGAAGGGCGCTTCCTGGGCCTGCCCGCGGTGGCGATGTCGCTGGTCACCCGCGACCACGTCGGCCAGCACTACGAGACCGCCGCGCGCGCCGCGGTGGAGATCGTCGAGCGCCTGAAGGCGGATCCGCTGCCGGCCGACACCATCCTCAACGTCAACGTGCCCGACCTGCCATGGTCGGAGGTCGCCGGTTTCGAGGTCACCCGCCTGGGCAACCGCCACCGCGCCGAGCCCTGCGTACCGCTGGAAGACCCGCGCGGGCGCATGTGGTGGTGGATCGGCCCGGCGGGCGCCGAACTCGATGCCGGCCCCGGCACCGATTTCCACGCCGTGCGCACCGGCAACATCGCGATCACCCCGATCCACGTCGACCTCACGCGCTACCAGGCGCTCGAGCAGGTGGCGAGCTGGGTCGGCGGGCTGGCCGACGAACTGCGGAACGGCAGGTCATGATGACCCCGCGCCTGCGCCTGCAGCCGGAAGCACTCGGGGTCGGCATGACCTCGCAACGGGTACGCGACCGCCTGATCGAGCGCCTGCGCGACGATGGCATCGCGGACGAGCGCGTGCTCAACGCGATCCGTACCGTGCCGCGCCACCTGTTCGTCGACGAGGCGCTGGCCACCCGCGCCTACGAGGACACCGCGCTGCCCATCGGCCATGGCCAGACCATCTCGCAGCCGTGGGTGGTCGCGCGCATGACCGAGGTGCTGCTGGAGACCGCGATGCCGCAGAAGGTGCTCGAGATCGGCACGGGCTCCGGCTACCAGGCGGCGATCCTCGCCGCGCTCGGCGTCGAGGTGCACACCGTCGAGCGCATCGGCGAACTGCTGCGCATCGCCCGCAAGCGCTTCCGCTCGCTGGGCCTCAACGTGCGCAGCAAACACGACGACGGGCGCATCGGCTGGGCGGAGAACGGCCCGTTCGACGGCATCATCGTGACCGCCGCCGCGCCCGCGCTGGTCGATGCGCTGACCGCGCAGCTGGCACCCGGCGGCGTGCTGGTCGCGCCGGTGGGCGGCAGTGGCGGGCAGACGCTGGTGCGCCTGCGCCGGCTCGCCGACGACAGCATCGAGCGCACCGACCTCGCACCCGTGAGTTTCGTTCCGCTGCTGTCGGGCGTGCTCGGCTGAGCATGTCGCCGCCGCGTTCATCCGCGTCACGGCACTCTTCGGCGCGCCCGCCTTCCATCCGCCATCGCCGTGAGGACATTGCCCTGATGCCACGCCACGCCATCCGGATCATCGCCACCATCGCGGTGCTCGCCCTGTTGAGCGCGTGCGGCAGCAGCCGGGTGGTGCGCGAAGGCGGCAGCGGCCCGGTGCGGCCGGGGAGCTCGGTGCCGCGTCCCGGGCAGTCGGTGACCGTGCAGCGCGGCGATACCCTGTACCGCATCGCCACCAGCAACGGCGTCAGCGCCCTCGACCTCGCGACCTGGAACGGCATCGCCGCCCCGTACACGATCTATCCCGGCCAACGGCTGCGGCTGTATCCGGGGGGCGCCACCGCATCGCGTCCGTCGCCCACGCAGGGCAGCGGCACCACGCGTCCGTCGTCGGGCACCGTGGCCACGCCACCTCCGGCCCCGGTGCGCAGCAATATCGCCTGGCGCTGGCCGGCCGACGGCCAGCTGATCAGCCGCTTCACCGAGGGCGATCCGACCAGGCAGGGCATTGGCATCGCCGGTACCGGTGGCCAGGCGGTGCGCGCCGCCGGCGACGGCGTGGTGGTGTATTCGGGTTCCGGCCTGGTCGGCTATGGCGAGCTGATCATCGTCAAGCACGACGACAACTGGCTCTCCGCCTATGGCCACAACCGCTCGCGGCTGGTCAATGAGGGCGAGCGCGTGCGCGTCGGGCAGCAGATCGCCGAGATGGGCCGCAGCGGCGCCGCGCGCGACATGCTGCACTTCGAGATCCGCCACAACGGGCGGCCGGTGGATCCGCTGTCGTACCTGCCGCGACGCTGAAGCCGCGGCGGCCGGTTCACCCGGCGGAGAGCACGAACGCGGCCACCACCCGGCGGCCTTCGCCGGCCAGCACCTGGTAGGTGCGCGCCACCGCGTCGTTGGTCATCGTGTCCATGCCGATTCCGCGCGCCAGGCACGCGGCCAGCACCTGGGCCGGCGGAAACACCTGGCGGTCGCCCGACCCCAGCAGCACCACTTCGGGATCGAGGGCCAGCACGGCCTCGAGGTCGGCCACGGTCAGTGCATCCACCGATGCCACGCCCCAGTCCTCCACCAGCGCATCCGGCGCGACGATGAAGCTGCGTTCCAGGCGACGGTCGTTGACCAGCGCCGCGCTGCCGTTGGCACCGCGAAGGAAGTAGTCGAAGTCGGGATTTTCGAGGGTCAGCTGCATGGGATCAGCCCGCTGCGATGGAACCGGAACGCTGCCCGGCCGGCGCGGTCAGGCGCGCGGCAGCACGATGCGGCGCTTGTCCTTGGCCGGGCGGTAGAGGATGGCGACGTTGCCGATGCGCTGCACCAGCGCCGCGCCGCTGCCGGCAACCAGGGCATCCACCAGCGCGTCGCGCTCGTCACGGTCGGCGGCGGCCACCTTCACCTTGAGCAGTTCGTGGTGCTCCAGCAGGCCGTCGAGTTCCGCAAGCAATGGATCGGTGACGCCCTTGCCTCCCACCTGGAGCACGGTGCGCAGTTCGTGCGCCTGGCCGCGCAGGAATCGGATCTGGGAGGCGGTAAGCGCGATACTCATGCAGTGCGGGGGCGGGCGGCTTAAGGGAGCGCAGGGTATCATGCCGGCCCGCCTCCTCCGGACCCGCCGGCGCCCCGCGCCGCCGTCCCCATGCCGTCGCGCAGCAAAAGCAGTCAACGCTGGCTCAAGGAACACTTCTCCGATCCGTTCGTGAAGCGGGCGCAGTCGGAGGGCATGCGCTCGCGCGCGGCCTACAAGCTGGAGGAGCTGGTCGAACGCGACCGCCTGCTCAAGCCGGGGATGACCGTGGTCGACCTCGGCGCCGCACCCGGCGGCTGGTCGCAGTGGGTCCGCCAGGCACTCGGCGACAGCGGCCGGGTCATCGCGCTGGACATCCTGGAGATGCCGCCGCTGGCCGGCGTCGAGTTTCTTCATGGGGATTTCAGGGAGGATGCGGTGTTATCGGCCCTCGAGGCCATGCTCGATGGTCGCCCGGTAGACCTTGTGTTGTCGGACATGGCCCCCAACAAGAGCGGTATGGACGCCGTCGACCAGCCCCGCGCGATGCACCTGGCCGAGCTGGCGATGACATTCGCCGACGACCACCTGCGCCCCGGTGGCACCTTCCTCATCAAGCTGTTCCAGGGCGTGGGTTTCGACGATTACGTCCGCGACCTGCGCCGCCGCTACGACAGGCTCGCCATCCGCAAGCCGGCGGCATCGCGGCAGCGCTCGCCCGAGGTCTACGCGCTCGCGCAGGGAAAGCGCGCGGTGATGAAGTGAACGGCGGGACGGCACGTTGCGTCCTGCGCCGGGGCGAGGCGACCGGCGGTAGTAACATCGGCCGGCGACACGCGGTTCCACCGCTCAATTTCGGAATGCAGACAACTCCATGAACGATCTCGTCAAGAATCTGATGCTCTGGGTGATCGTCGCCGTCGTACTGATGGTGGTGTTCCAGAGTTTCAGCCCGCGCACGGTGGGTACCCAGGAAGTGGTGTACTCGCAGTTCATGGAGGAAGTGCGGCGCGACCGCGTCAACAAGGTCGACATCGCCGAGGACGAGCGCACGATCAGTTTCGAGCGCGCCGACGGCTCGCGCGGCACGGTGATCGCGCCGCGTCGCGACGAAGGCCTGATGAACGACCTGATCAACCACGGGGTCGAGATCCGCCAGGCGCCGCCGTCGAGCGGGCCGTCGCTGCTCTACATCCTGATCAACTTCCTGCCGGTGCTGCTGATCATCGGGTTCTTCCTGTTCATGATGCGGCAGATGCAGCAGGGCGGCGGCAAGGGCGCGATGTCCTTCGGGAAGTCGCGCGCGAAGCTGCTGTCCGAGGACCAGACCAAGGTCACCTTTGCCGACGTCGCCGGTTGCGACGAGGCCAAGGAGGAAGTGTCGGAGCTGGTCGAGTTCCTGCGTGATCCGTCACGCTTCCAGCGCCTCGGCGGCAAGATCCCGCGCGGCGTGCTGATGGTCGGTCCGCCGGGCACCGGCAAGACCCTGCTCGCCAAGGCGATCGCGGGCGAGGCCAAGGTGCCGTTCTTCTCGATCTCCGGTTCCGACTTCGTCGAGATGTTCGTCGGCGTCGGCGCGTCCCGCGTGCGCGACATGTTCGAGCAGGCCAAGAAGCAGGCCCCGTGCATCATCTTCATCGACGAGATCGACGCCGTCGGCCGCCATCGCGGCGCCGGCCTGGGCGGTGGTCATGACGAGCGCGAGCAGACCCTCAACCAGCTGCTGGTGGAGATGGACGGTTTCGAGGGCGGCGAGGGCGTGATCGTGATCGCCGCGACCAACCGCCCCGACGTGCTCGACCCGGCGCTGCTGCGCCCGGGCCGCTTCGATCGCCAGGTCGTGGTGGGCCTGCCCGACGTCAAGGGCCGCGAGCAGATCCTCAAGGTGCACATGCGCAAGGTGCCGCTCGACGAGGACGTCGATGCGCTGATCGTGGCGCGCGGCACGCCTGGCTTCTCCGGAGCCGATCTCGCCAACCTGGTCAACGAGGCGGCGCTGTTCGCCGCGCGCGAGAACGCGAAGGAAGTCCGCATGGACCACTTCGACCGTGCCCGCGACAAGATCCTGATGGGTGCCGAGCGCCGTTCGATGGCGATGAGCGAGGAAGAGAAGACCCTCACCGCCTACCACGAGGCCGGCCACGCCATCGTCGGCCGCCTGGTGCCCGAGCACGACCCGGTCTACAAGGTCACCATCATTCCGCGCGGCCGCGCGCTGGGCGTGACCATGTACCTGCCCGAAGGCGACAAGTACTCGATGAACAAGGTCGCGATCGAGTCGCAGCTGTGCTCGCTGTATGGCGGCCGCGTTGCCGAGGAACTGATCTTCGGCGAGGACAAGGTCACCACCGGCGCCTCCAACGACATCGAGCGCGCCACCAAGATGGCCCGCAACATGGTCACCAAGTGGGGCCTGTCCGACGAACTCGGCCCGATCGCCTATGGCGAGGAGGACGACGAGGTGTTCCTGGGCCGCTCGGTCACCCAGCACAAGAGCGTGTCGGACGACACCGCGCGGCGCATCGACGAGGTGGTGCGTTCGATCCTCGACAAGGCCTACGCCCGCACCACCGAGATCCTCACCGCCAACATCGACAAGCTGCATGCGATGTCGAAGCTGCTGCTCGAGTACGAGACCATCGACGTGCCGCAGATCGACGCGATCATGGAAGGTCGCGAGCCGCCGCCGCCGATGGGCTGGAGCAAGTCCGGCCGCGGTGGTGATGATGGCGATGGCCGTGGTGGCGAGACGCGCCCGGTGCCGCCGATCGGCGGGGCTGCCGAGCAGACCTGAGCGGAGGCTGCACGCAGCCGCGAACCGTGACTTTCACGGTTGCATCACGCAGGGCAAAAGGCCAGAGTCGACCTCTGGCCTTTCTGCCATCTGGAGCATGCGCATGAGCAACGACGAAGCGGTCATGGATCCCATGTGGCTGGTCCTGGGCCTGCTGCTGGGCGCGGCACTGGGCTGGTTCGCCGGCAATATCGTGCTGGGCATGGTGTTCGGCCTTCCGTGCGGGATCATGGCCGGGGTGGTGGCGCGCAGCCGCCGCCTGCGCCGCATCGAACCGACCCGCTCCGGCGTCGCACGGCGGCGCTGATGTTCGACACCGTCGCGCAGCTCGACTGCCGCGGCCGCGTGCTGCGGCTCGATCGCCCGCAGGTGATGGGCATCGTCAACGTCACCCCGGATTCGTTCTCCGATGGTGGCCGCCACGACGAGGTCGAGGCCGCCGTCGCGCACGGGCTTAAGCTGTTGGAGGAGGGTGCGGACGTCCTCGACATCGGCGGCGAGTCGACCCGCCCCGGGTCCGCTGGCGTCCCGGTGGAGGAGGAACTCCGCCGCGTGCTGCCGGTGATCGAGCAGCTGCATGCGCGCACCAGCGTGCCGATCAGCATCGACACCTCGAAGCCGGAGGTCATGCGCGCCGCGGTCGCCGCCGGCGCCGGCATCATCAACGATGTCTACGGCCTGCGCCGCGAGGGCGCGCTCGACGCCGCGGCGGAAACCGGCGCGGTCGTGGTGCTGATGCACATGCTCGGCGAGCCGCGATCGATGCAGGACGCACCGCACTACGACGATGTGGTCGGCGACGTGCACCGCTTCCTTGCCGAGCGCATCTTCGCCGCCGAGATGGCCGGCATCGAGCGCAGGCGCATCGTCGTCGATCCGGGCTTCGGCTTCGGCAAGACCCTCGAGCACAACCTCACGCTGCTGGCGCGGCTGGAGAAGTTCCTCGAGCTGGGCGTTCCGGTGCTGGCGGGGCTGTCGCGCAAGCGCAGCATCGGCGAACTCACCGGCCGCGAGGTGCCCGACGCGCGCGTGGCCGGTTCGGTGGCCGCGCACCTGATCGCCGCGCAGCGTGGTGCGTTGCTGCTGCGCGTGCATGACGTCGCGGCCACCGTCGATGCGCTGAAGGTCTGGAACGCGGTGGCCGCGGTGCCGATGCCGCGCGGTGGGTCGCCGGCAGCACCGGCGATCCGCTGGCCGGACGAGCTCTGATCCGCAGCGCACGCAGCGCGGAAAACGCTTGACAGATCGCGGTGTTGCCGCGATCCGCATCTCGCAGGTGCACTGGTCAATTCTTGACCACGACGGCGCGCGGCCGCGCTGCTGCAGGGCCGTTCGATGTTGTCCACAGGCTGTCCCGGACGCTTGTCCACAGGCTCTGTGCATAAGCGCACCGCGCCGGCACCAGCCCGAACGACATATGACCCGGCCGGGCGTGGTGCGCTAGGCTGGCGCGCTTGCCGTGGGCCCACGGCATGTCCTGCTTCATCCGGGGGAAACCGCGTGCTCAGAGCCAACACACCCACCATCGTCATGTTCCTCGTGTACCTCGCGGCGATGGTCGTGATCGGGATCGCCGCCTGGCGTTCGACCAGGAACTTCGACGACTACATCCTCGGCGGCCGCAGCCTCGGGCCGGGCGTGACCGCGCTGTCGGCGGGTGCCTCGGACATGAGCGGCTGGCTGCTGATGGGCCTGCCCGGCGCGATCTTTCTCAGCGGACTGTCGGAGTCGTGGATCGCCATCGGCCTGATCCTCGGGGCGTGGCTCAACTGGCGCTACGTGGCGGGGCCGTTGCGCGTGTACACCGAGCGCACCGGCAACGCACTGACCCTGCCGGACTTCTTCACCAACCGCTTCGAGGACCACAGCCGCATCCTGCGCGTGTTCACCGCGGTGGTGATCCTGGTGTTCTTCGCGATCTACTGCGCCTCCGGCGTGGTGGCCGGTGCGCGGCTGTTCGAGAGTGTGTTCGGGCTCGGCTATGCCGAGGCGATCTGGTGGGGGGCGTCGGTCACCGTGCTCTACACCCTGATCGGTGGCTTTCTCGCCGTCAGCTGGACGGATGTGGTGCAGGGCATGCTGATGCTGTTCGCGCTGCTGCTGGCGCCGGTGCTGGTGTTCATGCACACCGGCGGCTTCGAGGCCAGCATCGATCTCATCCGCGTGCAGGATCCGCTGCATCTCGACTGGTTCCGCGGCGGCCAGCTGGGCCTGGTCGGCATCATCTCGCTGCTGGCCTGGGCGCTGGGCTATTTCGGCCAGCCGCACATCCTGGTGCGCTTCATGGCCGCGCAGAGCGTCGAGACGATCCCGTCCGCGCGGCGCATCGCCATGGGCTGGATGCTGCTGTGCCTGGCCGGCTCGGTGATCGTGGGCTTCCTTGGCATCGCCTACTTCCAGGCGCATCCGGATCAGGCCGGCCCGGTGGCCGCGAACCCGGAGCGGGTGTTCATCACCCTGGTGGAACTGCTGTTCAACCCCTGGGTGGCCGGGCTGATCCTCGCCGCGATCCTCGCCGCGGTGATGAGCACGCTGTCGAGCCAGCTGCTGGTCTGCGCCAGCGTGCTGTCGGAGGACTTCTACCGCGGCTTCCTGCGCAAGGCGGCCTCGCAGCGCGAGCTGGTGTGGGTCGGCCGCTCGGCGGTGCTGCTGGTGTCGATGGTGGCGATCTGGATCGCCCGCGACCCCGACAGCCGCGTGCTCGGGCTGGTGTCCTATGCCTGGGCGGGCTTCGGTTCGGCGTTCGGCCCGGTGCTGCTGCTGTCGCTGTTCTGGCAGCGGATGACCCGCAACGGCGCGGTGGCGGGCATGGTCGCGGGTGCGGTCATGGTGATCTTCTGGAAGGAGATCATGGTCAACCGGTTCGACGCCGGCCTGTACGAGATGATCCCGGGCTTCATCGCCGGCACGGTTGCGGCGATCGTGGTCAGCCTGCTTGGTCCGGCGCCGGGGGCCGAGGTGCAGGCCCGACACATGCAGGTGCGCGCGTCGCTGCGCGAAACCGGGCACTGACGCCGGGCCATGTCCGCTGACGACCGCCGCCCACCGGCGCTTGCGATCATGGGCCCGACCGCGTCGGGCAAGACCGCGCTGGCGCTGGAACTGGCCGAGCGCCACGGCGGCGAGATCGTCAGCGTGGATTCCGCGTTGGTCTATCGCGGCCTCGACATCGGCGCGGCAAAGCCCGACGCCGCCGAGCAGGCGCGGGTGCCGCACCACATGCTCGACCTGCGCGAGCCGTGGCAGGGCTACTCCGCGGCCGAGTTCGCCACCGATGCGCGCAGGGCGATCGACGGCATCCTCGCCCGAGGGCGCCTGCCGGTCCTTGCCGGCGGCACCGGGCTGTATTTCCGCGCGCTGCTCGATGGCCTGTCCGACATGCCGCCGGCGGATCCGGCGGTGCGCGCGCAGCTCGCGGCGGAGGCGGCCGTGATCGGCTGGCCGGCCATGCATGCGCGGCTCGCCGCGGTGGATCCCGACGCCGCCGCGCGCATCCATGCCACCGACCCGCAGCGCATCCAGCGCGCCCTCGAAGTCCACCGCATCAGCGGACGGCCGATCAGCGCATGGCAGCGCGAGCGCCCCACGGGGCCGGGCCTGCCGTGCCGCGTGCAACGGCTTGTGGTGGCGCCCGCCGATCGCAGCGTGCTGCACGCGCGTATCGCCCTGCGCTTCGACGCCATGCTCGCGGCCGGCTTCCTCGACGAGGTGCAGCGGCTGCGTGCACTGCCGCAACTGCGCGCGCATCCCGCGCCGCTGGACCTGCCGGCATTGCGCGCGGTCGGTTACCGGCAGGCCTGGGAGCACCTCGACGGGCTCTGCGATGCCGCCGGCTTCCGCGAGCGCGCCATCGCCGCCACCCGCCAGCTCGCCAAACGCCAGTACACCTGGCTGCGTGGCGACCCGGACCTGGCCTGGTTCGACCCGGCCACCGACGCGGCTGCGTTGCACGAAGCGGTGGTGCGCGCCCTGCAACGCTGAGATGGGTGTTTCCGCACCGCAGGCCCCGTTTCGCGGGTGAAGACTTGTGTACCATCGGCCGCCTGCCGCCGTTTCCGGGGAGACGGGTCGGGCAGGGCACCACGCAACCACAACAACAAACACGTTGGGGAAACACCATGTCCAAGGGGCAGTCCTTGCAGGACCCTTTCCTGAATGCACTCCGGCGCGAGCGTGTGCCGGTGTCGATCTACCTCGTCAACGGCATCAAGTTGCAGGGCACCATCGAATCGTTCGACCAGTTCGTCGTCCTGCTGCGCAATACCGTCAGCCAGATGGTCTACAAGCACGCCATTTCCACCGTGGTGCCGGCGCGCAATGTGCGCGTGGGGCCGGGTGGTGGCCACGTGCAGTCGGACGGTGCCGAAGGCGCCGCCGACGAGGCCGAATAGCCTCCCGCCCGCAGGGATCGCGCGCAGGCGCGATCCCTGCGGCGCATCCCGGCGTCCTGCGGGCGCTCGTGTGGGGGCGGCCTCGCCGGGTTCGTCCCGAGACCGCAGCTCCAGCCGGAAAAGCCGTCTGACCTGCCGAGAGTCGCGGCACCTGCCTCGCCGGCCTTGAACCGGTGGCCTGCCGCCCGCATCTTGCTGCTTCGTCCCCGTTTCCCGGAGCACGCACCGCGTGTTTGAACGCAGCAAGAAAGGCGAGCACGCGTTGCTGGTGCAGCCGCATGCCGGTGGTCCGCCCGATGACGGCGCGCTGGAGGAGTTCGCCGAGCTCGCCCGCTCCGCCGGCGCGGCCGTGGTGCATGTGCTGACCGCCCGCATCGACAAGCCGAATCCGGCCACGCTGATCGGCAGCGGCAAGCTCGACGAGATCAAGGCCGCCGCGGATGCCACCGGCGCCGACCTGGTGCTGGTCAACCATCCGCTGTCGCCCGGCCAGGAACGCAACCTCGAGAAGTTCCTCGAGCGCCGCGTGGTCGATCGCACCGGGCTGATCCTGGACATCTTCGCCCAGCGCGCCCGCAGCCACGAAGGCAAGCTGCAGGTCGAGCTCGCCCAGCTGCGCCACATGGCCACCCGGCTGGTGCGCGGCTGGACCCACCTGGAGCGCCAGCGCGGTGGTTCGATCGGCCTGCGCGGCCCGGGCGAGACCCAGCTCGAGACCGACCGCCGGCTGCTGCAGAAGCGCGTCGAGCAGCTGCAGAAGCGCCTGGAAAAGGTCGAGGTGCAGCGCACGCAGATGCGCCGCGCCCGCGTGCGCAGCGAGCTGCCGCGCGTGGCCCTGGTGGGCTACACCAACGCCGGCAAGTCGACGCTGTTCAACGCACTCACCGGTGCCGATGCCTACGCCGCCGACCAGCTGTTCGCGACCCTCGACCCCACCGTGCGGCGCATCGGCCTGCCCGGCGGCAACGTGGTACTGGCCGACACCGTCGGCTTCGTGCGCGACCTGCCGCATGAACTGGTGGCCGCGTTCCGCTCCACCCTGAGCGAGGCGCGCGAGGCCGACCTGCTGCTGCACGTCATCGACGCCGCCGATCCGCTCAGCGCCGAACGCATCGCCCAGGTCGACGAGGTGCTCGAGGAGATCGGGGCCGGCGAAATCCCGCAGGTCCTCGTCTTCAACAAGATCGACCGCATCGAGGGGGCGCAGCCGCGCCACGAGCGTCCGGAGAACGCCGCGGCCGACGAGGCGGTGCACCACGAGCGGGTGTGGATCTCCGCGCGCGACGGGCTCGGCCTGGACCTGCTGCGCGATGCGCTGGCGGTGCGCCTGGACCTGCGCCGCATCGTGGCCGACATCGAACTGCCCGCGTCCGCCGGCCGCCTGCGCGCGCGCCTGCATGCGCTCGACGCGGTGAAGACCGAGACCCACGACGAGAACGGCTGGCAGCTGACCATCGACCTCGCGCGCTCGGACCTTGCACGTCTCGCCGCCGACGAGGGTGGCGAGCCGCTGCGCGGGCTGGTGGAACCCGTCGAAAGCGAGTGGTGAGGCCGCGGCACGGCCGGCCCTGCCGCCACATCCGCCGGCACCCCCTCCCGGACACCTTGTAGAATGTGCGTCCCCTGCGTCCGCGCGGGGTGCACCCCAGATTGGAGCAGGCATGGCCTGGAATATCCCCGGCAAGAACAACAGCGGCGGGTCCGGCGGTAACAACCGCGGTCCGTGGAAGCCTTCAGGCGGTGGTCGCGGCGGCGGTGGCGGGCTCGATGGCCTGATCAACCAGCTGCGCAACCTGTTCGGCGGCGGCGGTGGCGGCAACCCGCTGCGCTGGGTCGGCATCGCGATCGTGGTGCTCCTGCTGATGAGCAGCTTCACCCTGATCGGCGAACAGCAGCGCGGCGTGGTGCTGCGCTTCGGTACCGCGGTGCGCGTGATGCAGCCCGGCCCGAACTTCAAGCTGCCGTGGCCGATCGAGCGGGTGAACAAGGTCAACGCCACGGCGATCAAGACCTTCACCAACACCGTGCCGGTGCTGACCCGCGACGAGAACATCGTCATCGTGTCGCTCAACGTGCAGTACCGCGTCGGTGATCCGGAGCTCTACCTGTTTGGCACCCGCGATGCCGACCGCATGCTCGAGCAGGTCGCCCAGGGCGTCGTGCGCGAGCAGGTCGGCCGCTCCGACCTCGACACCGTGCTCGGTGCGCGTGGCCCGCTGTCGGCGCTGGCGTCGAAGCAGCTGCAGGATTCGCTCGACATCTACCGCACCGGCCTGGTCGTGACCGAACTCAACCTGCAGGACGCGCGTCCGCCGGAAGAGGTCAAGCCCGCGTTCGACGAGGTCAACAGCGCCCAGCAGATCCAGGAAAGCCTGGTCAACGAGGCCCGCGCCTACGCCGCGCGCATCGTGCCGGAAGCACGAGGCGAGGCCTCGCGCACCCGCACCGTGGCCGAGGGTTACAAGACCGCCTCGATCGCGCGCGCCACCGGTGACGCCACCCGCTTCAGCCTGCTGCTCGACGAATACCGCAACGCCCCCGAAGTCACCCGCAAGCGCCTGTGGCTGGACACCGTGTCCGGCGTGCTGGCCGACAACCGCACGGTCGTCGGTGGCGATGGCCGCCAGCTGATCTACGTGCCGATGGGGCAGGGCGGCACCGGCACGGGCGGCAGCGGCAATACGTCGTCCACCGGCAATACCGCCAACAGCGGCCCGGCCGTGCTGCCGCCGGAAATCCTGGCTCCGGCCACGGGCAACGAGGGCAACCCCCCGCGCCCGCCCCGCAATACCCCGCGGCCCGCCCGTGGTGAAGGAGGTTCGCGATGAAGTTCCGCGCACTCATTCCGCTGCTGGCGGTGGTGCTGGTGCTGGGCCTGATGGGCTCGGTGTACGTGGTGCGCGAAGGCCAGGTCGGCCTGGTCCTGCACCTTGGCCGCGTCAGCCGCACCGACATCCCGCCGGGCCTGCACTTCAAGATCCCGCTGGTGCAGTCGGTGCGGGTGTTCGACCGCCGCTTCAACGCGGTCGACTTCTCGCCCGAGCGTTACCTGACCTCCGAGCGCAAGGACGTGGCCGTCGACTTCGTCGCCATCGTGGCGATCGCCGACGTCGGCGACTTCTACCGTGCCACCGGCGGCGACGAGCGCCTGGCGGCCGAGCGCATGGCGCCGATCATCAAGGATTCGCTGCGCAACGAGATCAACGCCCGCACCCTGACCCAGCTGGTGTCCGGCGACCGCGGCGAGGTCATCGCCAAGCAGCTTGAGACGATCAACAACGGCGCCCGCACGCTGGGCATGCGGATCATCGACATCCGCCTGAAGCAGATCGACCTGCCCACCGACAGCGACGTCATCCAGCAGGTCTACAACCGCATGCGCGCCGAGCGCAAGCAGGTGGCCAGCCGGCTGCGCGCCGAAGGTGAGGAGCAGGCACGCCTGATCCGCGCCCAGGCCGATCGCGACCAGGCAGTGATCCTGGCCGAGGCCGAGCGCGATGCGCAGACGCTGCGAGGCGAGGGCGATGCCGAGGCCACCCGACTGTACGGCGAGGCGGCCAACCGCGATCCGGCATTCTTCGCCTTCCAGCGCAGCCTCGAGGCGTATCGCCGCTCGTTCGAGGACGGCAACTCGGTGATCGTGCTCGAGCGCGACGATCCGTTCCTGCAGTACATGCGCAGCGACCGATGAGCGATCTGTGGGCCGCACTGTGCCTGGTCGCAGTGCTCGAAGGGCTGATCCTGTTCGCGATGCCGGGCGGCTGGAAGCGCACCATGGTGCAGATCCTGCAGTTGCCGGACAACCAGGTGCGCGGGCTGGGTGGCATCACCCTCGCGATCGGGTTGGTGGCGCTGTACTTCGTGCGCGGCGGCTGAGCCGCCGCCCAACCCGGGCCCCGGCGGGCTGGCACCCGCCCCACAAACCCGGATAATGCGCAAAAGCCGGCAGGGGCGTCGCAGCCCCCCGGCTTTTTCCGTGTCTGGCGCTTGCGTGGCGGCCACTCCCCGATGGAGCAGGCCGCGGATGACCCCGCGATGCCCGGCACGGTCCCTCCCGCGGCCCCGATGGCCGCACGCAATGCAGGAGTTTCGAGATGGGTCAGTCAGTGGTGGTGATCGGCGCGCAGTGGGGCGACGAGGGCAAGGGCAAGATCGTCGACCTGCTCACCCAGGACATCGGCGGCGTCGTCCGCTTCCAGGGCGGCCACAACGCCGGCCACACGCTGGTGATCGGCGGCAAGAAGACCGTGCTGCACCTCATCCCCTCCGGCATCCTGCGCGATGACGCGCTGTGCCTGATCGGCAACGGCGTGGTGCTCTCGCCCGCGGCGCTGATCAAGGAGATCGGCGAGCTCGAGGCCGCCGGCGTCGAAGTGCGTTCGCGGCTGAAGATCAGCCCGGCGACGCCCTTGATCATGCCGTACCACATCGCACTCGATCAGGCCCGCGAGAAGGCGGCCGGCGGCAAGGCCATCGGCACCACCGGCCGCGGCATCGGCCCGGCCTACGAGGACAAGGTCGCGCGTCGCGGTATCCGCGTGGCCGACCTGCACTACCCGAAGCAGCTGGAAGAGCTGCTGCGCACCGCGCTCGACTACCACAACTTCGTGCTCACCAAATACCTCGGCGTCGACGCGGTCGACTTCCAGAAGACCTATGACGAGGCGCTGGCATTCGGCGAATACGTCGAGCCGATGAAGTCCGACGTCGCCGGCATCCTTCATGACCTCCGCAGGCAGGGCAAGCGCGTGCTGTTCGAGGGCGCGCAGGGCGCACTGCTCGACATCGACCACGGCACCTACCCGTACGTCACCAGCTCCAACACCACCGTCGGTGGCGCGCTGGCCGGTGCAGGCGTCGGCGCGGATGCGATCGACTACGTGCTCGGCATCGCCAAGGCCTATGCCACGCGCGTGGGTGGCGGCCCGTTCCCGACCGAGCTCGACGACGACATCGGCCAGGGCCTGCGCGACCGCGGCCAGGAATACGGTGCCTCCACCGGTCGGCCCCGCCGCTGCGGCTGGATGGACATCGTCGCGCTCAAGCGCGCGGTGGCCATCAACGGCATCTCCGGCCTGTGCATCACCAAGCTCGACGTGCTCGACGGCATGAAGACGCTCAAGATCTGCATCGCCTACGAGTACCACGGCAAGCGCACCGAATACGCCCCGCTCGACGCCCAGGGCTGGGACGAGTGCACCCCCGTGTACCTGGAGTTCCCGGGCTGGGAGGAGAGCACCCACGGCATCACCGAATGGGACAGGCTGCCCGCCGCGGCGCGTGCCTACCTGCGCGCACTCGAGGAACTGGCAGGCTGCCCGATCAGCATCGTCAGCACCGGCCCCGACCGCGCCCACACCATGGTGCTGCAGGATCCCTTCGCTTGACCGCAGCGTTCGCCCCGCAGCAGGAAACCCCGCGCAAGCGGGGTTTTTGCCGATGCAGCCGCTGAAATACCTCGGCGGCTATCCGCCGCAGGTGCAGGCACAGGTGCGCGAGCTGATCGCGCAGGACCGGCTGGGCGCGCTGCTGGCCGCGAGGTACCGCGACGCCCACGCCGTGCGCAACGACAGCCAGCTCTACGCCTACGTGCAGGCGCTGAAAGAGCGCCACATGCGCAAGGCGCCGCCGCTGGGCAAGGTGCTCTACGACGGCAAGCTGCAGGTACTGAAGCATGCGCTGGGCACCCACACCACCATCTCGCGCGTGCAGGGCGCGCGGCTCAAGGCCAGCCGCGAGATCCGCATCGCCAGCGTGTTCCGCGACGCACCCGCGGACTTCCTGAAGATGATCGTGGTACACGAGCTCGCGCACATGAAGGAGGCCGAGCACAACAAGGCCTTCTACCAGCTGTGCACGCATATGGCGCCGGACTACCACCAGCTGGAGTTCGACCTGCGGCTGTATCTGACCGGGCTGGAGTTGAGTCCGGCCGGTGCGCGCGAGCCGGCGGAATAGCGGCGTCTTCGTGCCGGTCGATGACCGGTGCGGCCCCGCCTCGCGCTTCGTCATCGCAGAGTTATCGCGGGGCTGCTAGCGTGCCCGCTCCCTGAATAGGCTTCCGCTGCCGATGCGCCGATTCCCGCGTCTTGTAGCCGTTCCGATCGTGTTGCTGGCCCTGGTCGCCTGCGGCGAGGACGCGCCCCCCGAGGCCGTTCCCAGCCTCGCGGTCGTGCTGGCCACCCCGCAGCAGCAGGAGGTCACCCGCGAGGTGGTCGCTTCGGGTGCGGTGGAAGCGTGGGAAGAGGTCTCGGTGGGCGTGGAGCTCTCCGGGCTGCGGGTGGCCAGCGTCGAGGTCGAGGTGGGCAACGCGGTGGCCGCCGGCGACGTGCTGCTGCGTGTCGACGACCGCACGCTGGCGTCGCAGCTGCAGCAGTCGGAAGCCTCGGTGCGCGAGGCCAAGACCAATCTCGAGACCGCGCGCCGCCGTGCCGCGCGCGTGCGCGAACTCGCCGGCGAGCGCCTGGTCGCGCTGCAGGATGCCGAGCAGGCCGAGGCCGAGCGCGACAACGCGCAGGCGCGGCTCAATACCGCGATCGCGAGCCGCGATGCCGCGCGCGTGCAGCGCGACTTCACCGTGGTGCGCGCGCCGGTATCCGGCGTGGTGTCGGCGCGCAGCGTGCAGCCCGGGCAGGTGGTCGGCGCCGGCGGCGAGCTGCTGCGGTTGATCCGCGATGGCCGCCTGGAATGGCGTGCCGAACTCGCCGAGGCCGACCTGCTGCGCGTGGGCACCGGCACCCCGGTGCAGGTGGATACGCCGATCGGCGCGGTCGAAGGCAGCGTGCGCACGGTGTCGCCGGCGCTCGATCCGCAGCGCCGCACCGGCACCGTCTACGTGGACCTGCCCGATCCCGGCCCGCTGCGCGCGGGCATGTTCGCGCAGGGGCGGCTGGCGCTCGGCCGCGCGCAGGCGCTGCTGGTGCCCAACGAGGCCATCGTGCGCCGCGACGGCCGTGCCTATGCCTTCACCGTGGAACCCGATGGCCGCGTGCGCGAGCGCGGCGTGTCGGTGGGCAGCACCCACGGCGACATGATCGAAGTGCGCGATGGCCTCACCGCCGATGACCGCGTGGTCGCACGCGGCGCCGGCTTCCTCGGCGATGGCGACCTGGTGCGCGTTGTCGACAGCCCGGCAGGCGCCGATGCCGCCAACGCGCAGCCCGCCGCTGATGCGGGCACCGATGCAGGGGCCGCGCCCGCGAGCGCACCTGCAGCGCCTTCCGGCGCCGGCGCCACCCGCGAGGCCACCCACGACGCCGCCACCGGGACGCTCGCCGAATGAACTTCTCCGCGTGGTCGATCCACCGGCCGTTGCCGGCGATCCTGGTGTTCATCCTGCTCACCGCCGCCGGCCTGGTCGCCTTCAACCGGCTGGCGGTGTCGCAGTTCCCGGACCTCACCGTACCGGTGGTCAATGTCACCGTGATGCTGCCCGGCGCCAGCCCCAGCACGCTCGAGACCCAGGTCACCCGCAAGATCGAGGACGCCACCGCCAGCATCCCCGCGCTGCGCAACATGGCGTCCATCGTCAACGAAGGCGTATCGACCACCATCCTCACCTTCGAGATCGAGAAGGACGGCACCATCGCCAAGGACGAGGTGCGCGATGCCATCGACCGCGTGCGCATCGACCTGCCGGCCGACGTCGAGCCGCCGATCGTGTCGCTGGTCAACGTCACCGGCGGCGACATGCTGCATTACGCCGTCACCGCCGATGGCTGGAGCGACGAGGAGCTCAGCTGGTTCATCGACGACACCGTGGCCAAGCGGCTGTTCGCGGTGCCCGGCGTGGGCGCGGTGCGGCGTATCGGCGGCGTCGACCGCGAGATCCGCGTCGCCCTGCGGCCCGAGGCCGTGCAGGGCTTCGGCGTCAGCCCGGCGCTGATCAGCCAGCAGCTCGCGCGCATCCAGCAGGAACAGCCGGGCGGGCGCACCACCGTGGGCGGAGGCGAGCAGGCGGTGCGCACCCTCGGCACCGTCGATTCCGCCGCCGACCTCGCCGACTTCCCCATCTCCATGCCGGACGGCCGCAGCGTGCGCCTGTCGACGCTGGCCACCGTGAGCGACGGCCACGCCACCGTCAGCCAGCGCACCACGCTCGATGGCCGGCCGGTGATCGGCTTCGCCGTGCAGCGCACCACCAACACCAGCGAGGTCGACGTCGGCAACGCCGTGCGCGAGAGCGTGGCGAAGCTGCAGCAGGAGCAGCCGCGCGTGCGCGTGGTCGAGGTGGCCTCGACCACCCAGGTGGCCGAGGACTCGTTCGACTCCTCGATGCACATGCTCTACGAGGGCGCGGCGCTGGCGGTGCTGGTGGTATTCCTGTTCCTGCGCGACTTCCGCGCCACCTTCATCAGCGCCGTGGCGCTGCCGCTGTCGATCATCCCGACCTTCGCGGTGATGTACTGGCTGGGCTTCAGCCTCAACATGATCACCCTGCTGGCACTCGCCGTGGTGGTGGGCATCCTGGTCGACGATGCCATCGTCGAGGTCGAGAACATCGACCGCCACCTGCGCATGGGCAAGGCGCCAAAGCAGGCCGCGCTCGAGGCAGCCGACGAGATCGGACTGGCGGTGATCGCGACCTCGTGCACGCTGGCGGCGGTGTTCATCCCCGTGGCCTTCATGCCCGGCATCCCGGGCAAGTTCTTCCGCGAGTTCGGCTGGACCGCGGCCGCGGCGGTGATGTTCTCGCTGCTGGTCGCGCGCCTGATCACGCCGATGATGGCGGCCTACATGCTGAAGCCGCTGCCCGAGCACAAGGGCGACTCGAAGCTGATGCAGTGGTACCTGCGCTTCGTCGACAACGCGCTCCAGCACCGCAACCGCACGCTGGTGGTCGCGCTGGCGATCTTCATCGGCTCGCTGGCACTGCTGCCGCTGCTGAAGGTGACCTTCATCCCGCCCACCGACGGCATCCAGAGCAACGTGCTGATCGAGCTGCCGCCGGGCACCGCGCTCGCCACCACCGAAGAGGTGGCCGAGACCGCGCGCCGGCGCATCGCCGACATCCCCGAGATCGAACACGTGTTCGTCACCGCCGGCAGCAACTCGGGCGCCAACGGCCCCGCGGGCGACCTCACCAGCGCCGAACTGCGCAAGGCCACGCTCACGATCCGCTGGAAGGACGACCGCGACCTGACCCAGTACGAGCTGGAAACGGTGGTGCGCGAGCGCCTGGCCGATCTTCCCGGCGTGCGCCTGAGCTTCCAGGGTGGCGAACCGGGCCGTGCGCTGCAGCTGGTGCTGGCCGGCGATGATCCGGTCAAGCTGGCCGCGGCCGCGCGCGACGTGGAGCGCGAGATCCGCCAGCTGCCGGGCCTCGGCACGGTGGGCTCATCGGCTTCGCTGGTGCGCCCTGAGGTGATCGTGCGCCCGGACCCCGCACGCGCCGCGGACCTGGGCGTGTCGACGGCCGACATCGCCGCCGCCACCCGCGTCGCCACCCGCGGCGACTACGAGCAGTTCCTCGCCAAGCTCAACCTGCCCGAACGCCAGGTGCCGATCCGCGTGCAGCTGGACGAACGCGCGCTGTCGGATCCCTCGCTGCTGGGCCAGCTGCGCGTGCCCACCGCCACCGGTGGCAGCGTGCCGCTGTCGTCGGTGGCCGAGATCACCACCGCCAGCGGGCCGTCGCAGATCGACCGCTTCGACAGGCGTCGCAACGTGACGATCACCGTCGACCTCAACGGCATGGCGATGGGCGAGGTGGAAGGCCAGATCGACGCGCTGCCCTCGCTGCAGAACCTCCCGCCGGGCGTGGACCGCCAGGCCGCCGGCGACAGCGAGATCTTCGCCGAGATGTTCGGCGGCTTCGCCATGGCCATGGTGGCCGGCATCTTCTGCGTCTACGGGGTGCTGCTGCTGCTGTTCAACCACGCCAGCCAGCCGGTGACGATCCTGGTCGCGGTGCCGCTGGCCGCGGGCGGCGCGTTCGGCGCGCTGCTGATCACCGGCCTGGACATCTCGCTGTCGGTGCTGATCGGCCTGATCCTGCTGATCGGCATCGCGGTCAAGAACTCGATCCTGCTGGTCGACTACGCCGTGATGGCCGAGGAAAAGGGCATGACCCGCCACGAGGCGCTGATGGACGCGTGCCACAAGCGTGCGCGGCCAGTGATCATGACCACGCTGGCGATGGGGGCGGGCATGATGCCGATCGCGCTGGGTCTGACGGCGGATTCAAGCTTCCGCATGCCGATGGCGGTGGCGGTGATCGGTGGGTTGATCACCTCGACGGTGTTGAGCCTGGTGGTGGTGCCGGCGGCGTACACGCTGGTGGATGATGTGGAGGAGCGGGTGCTTGGGAGGTTGCGGCGGAGGGCCGGAGACGCCAGTGAGGTTGCGGCGCCACCATGACTGGCATCACGATGGCGGCGGCCGGTGCAATGGAGTGGCAGGTGTCGACAGGCAAGGCTGGCAGGCTGGGTGGGGCATACCGTCGGCGATCCCGCGCCGCGCACGGACGGGCATTCGGTCTGGCGTTGGGTCTGGTCCTGCTTGTACCGGCCACCTCGGCACTCGCGCAGGATGCGGACGCACTCAGCTTCGATCAGGCGCGCGAGCGGTTGGAACGGGTCTCCGACGCGCTGGCTGCCGCGGACGCCAACCTGCGCGCCCGGCAGGACCTGTCCGATGCGACCGCGCGCCTGCGGCTGCCGGAGATTTCGCTCGAAGCGCGCTACCTGGAGTTCCAGAAGACGCTGAGCTTGCCGCTGGGTTCGCTGGCGCCAGTGGGCGAGGCGTTCGGCATCGAAAGCCCGTTGCGGTTCCAGGAGCGCGACCGGCGATTGCGTCCGGTGTTGACCACGGTGCTGCCCCTGTACACGGGCGGGCAGATCCCGGCCGCGCAGGCGGCGGCCGCGGCCGCCCTGCGTGGGGCGGACGCGGAGCGGGCGCAGCAGTCCCAGAAGCTGACGTCGCAACTGGTCCAGGCCTACTTCGGCCAGGGCCTGGCCGAGCAGGCGCTGAGCGTGCGCCGCGAGGTACGCGACGGCATGCGGCAGCACGTGGCCCATGCCGAATCGCTTGAACGCGAAGGCTTCGCCACGCGCGCGCAGGTGTTGCAGGCGGTCGTCGCGCGCGATGCCAGCGAGCGCGAGTACCAGAAGGCGCTCAACGACCGCGACGCCGCGGCCCAGACCCTGGCGCTGCTGCTGCGCAGCGATGGACCGGTGACGCCGATCACGCCGCTGTTCGTGGTCGGTACATCGCCGGGCACGCTGGAGGCGTTCACCCGGGCCGCGCTTGAGCGACACCCCCAGCTGGCGCAGCTGCGGGCGCTTGACGACCAGACGGGCGCAGGCGTGCGTGTGCAGGAGGCGTCACTGAAACCGCAGGTGTACCTGTTCGGCCAGTACGACCTGTACCGCGAGGACGCGCTGCTGACCGACACCGATTGGGCCTTCGGCATTGGCCTCAAGTACACCTTCCTGTCCGGGCGGGATCGCCCGCGCCAGATCAGTGCTGCGCGCGCGCAGCAGGAGCAGGCGCAGGCCGCACTGCGCGAGGCGCAGAACCAGATCAGGATCGGCGTGGCACAGGCCTGGAATGCGCTGGAAACGGCACGCCAGCAGTTCCTGCTGCTCGACAGCAGCATCGAGCAGGCGCGCGAGAACCTGCGCCTGCAGGAACTGGCGTTCCGCGAGGGGCAGTCGACCTCGCTCGATGTCATGGACGCCAGGCTCGGCCTTGGCGCCGCGCGGGTCGAACACGCGCACGCCGCCTACGACTATTGCGTGGCGTTGGCGCACCTGCTCGAGCTGGGTGGCCAGTCGGCGCGCTTTGGCGAGTACATCCGCAAGGCAGACCACAGGGTATTTCCCCATGAATGAACCCGCTCCGCCGCCGCCGCCGCCACCCGTGGCTGCGGATGCACCGTCCGGCCGCCGTCGCCTGCGCCTCGTTGCCCTGGGCGTGATTGCCGTGATCCTGGTCGGCGGCCTGTGGCTGGCGTTCCGCAGCCCGGCGGACCTGGTGCAGGGCATGGCCGATGCCGACAGCATCAACGTGTCGGCCAAGGTGACCGCGCGGGTGTCGGCGCTGCTGGTGGCCGAGGGCGAGCGGGTCGAGGCCGGGCAGGTACTGTTCGAGCTGGACAGCCCCGAGATCGCCGCGAAGCAGCGACAGGCCGAAGCCGCGCTCGCGGCCGCGCAGGCGCTGGCGGACAAGGCCGAGGAGGGCGCGCGCGTGGAGGACATCCGCGCAGCGGAGGCCAACTGGCGGCGCGCCCAGGCCGGACACGAACTGGCGCGTTCCACCTTCCAGCGCCTGGAGCGGCTGCATGCCGAGGGCGTGGTCACCCGGCAGCAGCGCGACGAGGCCCGTGCGAAGGCGATCGATGCCGAGCAGCAGGCGCGCGCAGCGCAGGCGCTGTACGAACAGGCGCAGGCCGGCGCCCGCGAACAGGACAGGAGCGCCGCGCAGGCGCAGGTGCGGCAGGCCGAAGGCGCCGTGGCCGAAGTGCAGGCGGCCGAAAGCGAAGTGCGCGGCCGCGCGCCGACGGCCGGCGAGGTGTCCAAGCGGCTGGTCGAAACCGGCGAGCTGGTGGCGGCCGGCTATCCGGTCTTCACCCTGGTCGACCTCGACCACATGTGGGTGGCGTTCCACCTGCGCGAGGACCAGTTCGCGGGCCTGGAGGTGGGCCGCCGCCTGCGCGGTTCGATCCCGGCGCTGGAGCGCGAGGACGTCGAGTTCGAGGTCTACCACATCAGCCCGGCCGGCGATTTCGCGACCTGGCGCGCGACCCGGCAGTCGGCCGGCTACGACGTGAGGAGTTTCGAAGTGCGCGCGAGGCCGGTCGCGGAAGTCGCAGGCTTCCGGCCGGGCATGAGCGTGCTGTTCGCATGGCCGCAACGCTGACGCGGCCCACGGCACGCGAGGCGTTCGTCCGTTCGGCGTTGCGCGAGTGCGCACGGCTGCGCGCCGATCCCTGGGATCTGGCGTTGGCCACGTGGGTCCCGCTGCTGGCGCTGGCGCTGCTCGCCTGGATGTTCTCGGCCGGCGTGCCGCGCGAGCTGCCGGTGGCGGTGGTCGATCATGACAACAGCGCGGTCAGCCGCGAACTCGTGCGCAGGCTCGATGCCGTGCCGGGCCTGCGGGTGGCCGCGCGGCCGGCGGACCTGACGCAGGCCTGGTCGGAGGTGCGCGCGGTCCGGGCGTTCGCGGTGGTGCACGTGCCTGCGGGCGCCGAGCGCCAGGTCCTGCGTGGCGGCAGCGCCGTTGTTTTCGCCTACTACAACGCCAGCCACCAGACGGCAGGGCAGGCGGTACTGCGGGGGATCGGAGAGGCGGCGCAGGCGACCAGTGCGCATCTCGTACGCCGTGGGGTGGCGCGGGTCGGCGGGGCGCAGGCGGTCCGCCCGCCGCCGCTGCGGGTGCAGGCCACCGTGCTGGGCAACGCCGCGCGCAGCTACGAGCACTTCCTGCTCGGCCTGCTGTTCCCGGCACTACTGCACCTCGCCGCCTGCCTGGCGATGGTGGGCGCGCTCGGGCGCGAACTGCGTGACGGCAGCGCGGGCACATGGCTGGCCGGGTGCGGCGATCGCCTGCTGCCGGCGGTGGCCGGCAAGCTGGCGCCGTACCTGCTGCTGTTCACCGCCTACGGCACGCTGTCGCTGGTCTGGCTGGCCGCGATCCGCGGCGGTGTGGCCGGCAGCGCGGTGCTGCTGGTCACCGCGCAGGCGGCGATGTACCTGGCCTACGGCGGCATCGCGCTGCTGCTGGTCGGGGCCACCCGCAACATGGGCACGTCGCTGTCGCTGACCGGACTGTACGCGGGCACGTCGCTGGCGTTCTCGGGCGCGACGTTCCCGGTGCAGGGAGCGCCGCTGTTCGCACAGGTCTGGAGCCAGCTGCTTCCCTTCACCGCCTACCTCAAGCTGCAGGCGCAGCAGCTCGACCTGGGTGCGGCATGGACGGCCTCGCTGTCGTTGCTGGGGACCTTGCTGCTGTTCGTGCTGGTGGCCGGCGGCGCGGGGCTGCGCCTGTATGCGCGCGGAGCGCGCGATCCGGCCTCCTGGGGGCAGCGATGAACCAGGTCAGGGCCGCCTTCCTGGAGACTCTGCGCGCCGTGTTCTCGGACCGCTACGCGGTGGTGACGCTGATCGGCGCCGTGGTGCTGTACTCGTTCTTCTACCCGGTCGCCTACCGGCACCAGGTGGCTTCGCAGTATCCGGTGCTGGTGGTCGACCTCGACCATAGCGCCATGAGCCGCGCCCTGGTGCGCAAGGCGGGCGCGGTGCGCGCGGTGAGGATCGTCGGCGATGCGACCTCGGTGGAGGAGGCCCGGCCAAGGATCGCCCGCGGTGAAGCGCAGGGCCTGCTGGTGGTGCCCGCGGGGTTCGAACGCGGGATCCTGCGCGGCGGGCAGGGACAACTGGCGCTGTACGGCAGTGGTGCGTTCCTCGGTCGCGGCGGCGTGGTGCTGGAGGGCCTGGGCGAGGCCGCCGCCGCGTTCGCGCGCGAGGCCGCCGTGGTGCAGGCAGGTTTCGCAGGTGCGCCCGGCGCAGCGCCGCTGCAGGTGGTGGCGCGGCCGCTGTTCAACACCCGCGAGGGTTACGGCAGCGCCGTGGTGCCGGGCGTGGCACAGCTGATCGTGCAGCAGACACTGCTGATCGGCATGCTGGTCATGGCCGGCACGCGTCGCGAACGCCTGGGTCGGCTGGCGTTCTCGCGCAGCGGCCTGCTCGGCATCGCCGCCGCGTTCGCGCTGATCGGCGTGTGCAGCATGCTGTACTACAACGGTCTGGTGATGTGGCTCCAGGACTATCCGCGTGGGGGCAATCCGCCCGGTACGCTGGTGGGCGGAGCGCTGTACGTGGCCGCGGTGGTGGCGTTCGCGCTGTTCGCGGGCAGTTTCTTCCGCACCCGCGAACGGCCCTTCCAGCTGATGCTCGTCACCGCGCTGCCACTCTTCTTCCTGTCCGGGCTGTCATGGCCGGCCGTGGCGATGCCACAGCCCCTGGCGTGGCTGGCGAAGCTGGTTCCCTCCACGCCCGGCATCAACCTGATGGTGAAGTTCAACCAGATGGGCGCAAGCTTCGCCGAGGCGCTTCCCGAGTTGTGCAACCTCGCGTTCTTGACACTGCTGTATGGCGCGCTGGCGGTGTGGCGCTACGCCCCGGGGCGGGACGGCGCCTGACGGGCCGGTCACGCAGCACGGGGCCGGGGCGGCTTGTGCGCGGGTATCGGAGATGGTCTGCGCGCTGGATGTCCTGGCCGACAATCCGTTGATCGGTCGTCTGGTGCCTGGGAGCCACGACTTCCGGCACGACGCAAACGGCGGGCCAATGCACTAGATTGGGCGGTCAACCGACCGGAAGCCATTCATGATCCTTCGTTCGTGCGTCCTCTCCGCCGCCATCGCAGCCACCCTGATGAGCACCAGCCTTCCCAGCGCCGCCCAGTCGACCCCGCCGGCCGCCCAGCAGTCCGCCAATCCGCTGGTTGGCGCCTGGAGCACTCCGGACGGCGTGCCGCCCTACGACCGCATTCGCCCGGAGCACTACGAGCCTGCCTTCGACCGGGCCATCGCCGCGGCGCGCAACGACAGCCAGGCCATCGCGAAGGATCCGGCCGCGCCGACCTTCGAGAACACCATCGAGGCGATGGAGCGGTCCGGCCGCGAGTTGTCGCGCGTGGCGAGCACCTTCTTCACCGTGGCCTCCGCCGATGCCACCCCGGCCAACCAGGCGATCCAGAAGGCCATCGCGCCGAAGCTGGCCCGGCTGTCCAACGAGACCATGCTCGACCAGGCGCTGTTCCAGCGCGTGGATGCGCTCTACCAGCAGCGCGCCGACCTGGGCCTGACGCCGGAACAGAGCCGCCTGCTGGAGCAGACGCACAAGCGCTTCGTGCGCGCCGGTGCGGCGCTCTCGCCCGATGCGCGCACGCGCGTGGCGGCGATCAATGAAGAACTCGCCAACCTCGGCGTGGCCTTCGGCCAGAAGCTGCTGGCCGACCAGAAGGCCAATGACGTGTTCCTGGGCGCTGCCGAAGTGGAAGGCCTGCCGGCCGACCAGACCAGCGCCGCGGCGGCTGCGGCGGAAGCCGCCGGCAAGCCGGGCCAGTACCTGTTCCCCGCCACCCGCTCGGCCGCCGAGCCGTTCCTCACCGCCGCGCCCAACCGCGATGCGCGCGAGAAGATCTGGCGCGCCTTCACCTTCCGCGGCGACAACGACAACGCCAACAACACCAGCGCCGAGATCAAGCGCCTGGTTGAGCTGCGCATCGAGCGCGCGAAGCTGATGGGCGCCGACACCCATGCCGATTTCGTGCTCTCCGACGCCATGGCCAAAACCCCCGACGCGGCGATGGAGCTGCTGATGGCGGTCTACACGCCGGCGCTGGAGCGTGCGAACGAGGAGCTGCGCGACATCCAGGCCCTGGCCGCGAAGGACGGCGTCACCGACGTCCAGCCCTGGGACTGGCGCTACTACGCCGAGCAGGTACGCAGCGAGCGTTTCGCGCTGGACGAGGCGCAGGTCAAGCAGTACATGCCGCTCGACGGCATCGTCGATGCGATGTTCGAGACCACGCAGAAGCTGTTCGGCCTCACCGTGCACGAGCGCAACGACATCCCGGTCTACGCCGACGGCGTGCGCGTGTTCGAGATCCGCGAGGCGGATGGCCAGAAGGTCGGCCTGTTCTACGCCGACTGGTTCGGCCGCCCCACCAAGCGCCCGGGCGCCTGGATGAACAGCATCCGCGTGCCCAACGGCCTGCTGGGCGAAAGCCCGATCGTGGTCAACAACCAGAACATTACCCGGCCCGCGGCCGGCGAGCGCGCGCTGATCTCGCTGGACGAAGCGCAGACCCTGTTCCACGAATTCGGCCATGGCCTGCACGGCCTGCTGTCGACCGCGCATTACCCGAGCCTGTCGGGCACCGCGGTCTCGCGTGACTTCGTCGAGTTCCCCTCGCAGGTCTACGAGCACTGGATCACCGAGCCGACCGTGCTGCAGGCGCATGCCCGCAATGCCGACGGCGAGGCGATGCCTACGGAGATGCTCGAGTCGCTGCTGAAGGCGCAGACCTTCAACCAGGGCTTCTCCACCGTGCAGCAGCTGTCGTCGGCGATCCTCGACATGCGCCTGCACCAGCTGACCGAACTGCCGGCCGATTTCGATGCCGGCGAGTGGGAAGCCGCGCAGCTGCGCGAGCTGGGCGTGCCGGAGGAGATCGGCATGCGCCACCGCCTGCCGCACTTCAGCCACATCTTCGATGGCGGCTATTCGGCCAGCTACTACGCCTACACCTGGGCGGAAGCGATGGACGCCGACGGCTTCGATGCGTTCAAGGAAGCCGGCAACGTGTTCGACCCGGAGCTTGCAGCGAAGCTGCGCCGCGAGGTGTACGAGGTGGGCAACACCCGCGACCCGGCCGAGAGCTACAAGGCGTTCCGTGGCCGCATGCCCACCGCGGATGCACTGCTGCGCAATCGCGGCCTGAAGTGAGCCACCGCCAGCGGCGATGAAAAGAGGCGACCCGGGCAACCGGGTCGCCTTCTTTCCGGACGGGCGCGGGTGCCTTGGAAGCAGCGGCGCCGCCGTCGGACGCCGCCCGGACCTAACCGGCCAGGTCGGGGAAGGTCTCGGCGAGCGAGCCCTCGTCGGGCAGGATGTAGAAGACCCCGCCGCGTTCGAAGGTCGAGCGCACGACGTCCTCGTAGAACTCCGGCGACACGTTGATGCAGCCGTGGGTGACGCGGTTGTCGTCGGGCGTCGGCGAGGCGAGGCGTTCGGCGCGCTTCTCGTCTGGAGCCCCGGTGGCGGTGGGGTGGATGGACACCGCGGACTCGTAGTCCACCCACAGCACGCGGCCCGCGTCGATCGACGGCCCGTAACCGCCCACGAAGCGGCCGGCAGGGGTGGTGCGGTCGCGGCCCGGGATCTCGCGCAGCGCGAGGCCGGCAATGCCGGGCGCGGTGTGGTCGCCGACCGCCGAGCCGAACAGCCCGGGTGCAGCGCCGCGAAGCCGGCCGTCACCGCCGAACACCAGGATCTGCGCCGCCGCCTTGTCGATCACCGCGAACGGATAGCCCTGGTGGTCATTGGCCGCGACCACCCGGCCGGCGAGTTCGATCACCGTGTCGGAGACGTCCTGGCCCTGCGGCAGCTGGTCGACCGCGGCAGCGGGCCTGGCGGCATCTTCGGCGCTGGCCATGCCGACGCCCGCGAACGCCAGGGCCAGCACCAGGGCGCCATGCAGGGCGCGCTTGGTGGGAAGGGTGCACATACGGATGGGGATTCCTCGAAAAACGGATCAGACAAACGCCGGGACCCGACGCCCATGCAGGCCATCGGGTCCCGGGATCGGGCCGTGGGTCACGGCCCGGGCAGCGCGATCAGCCGCGCGGCACGCGGCGCGGGGCCGATTCCAGCTGCTGCACGCGGCCTTCGATCTGGTCCAGCCGCTGGTTGGCGCGCTGGGCGGCCTGGTTTGCGGATTCCGCGCTCTGGGCCGCGCTCTGCACCCGCGTATCGACCTGGTCGAGGCGCGAATTGATGCCTGCGAACTCGTCGTCATAGGTGGCGCAGGCGGAAAGGCCCACGGTGGCGAGCAGTGCCACACCGAGCGTACGTGCCACCACCAGATGCTTCTTCTTCAGGAACATGACCATCTCCTCTGTCGGGGGCCTCGAATATAGCGGCGTTTGCGGCGACGCCGTGACCCGCCTTCAGCTGACGTTCCATGTCGTGCAATAGCGATGAAGGAGCACAAAGTGACCTTGAGCGGCACGCTCGTACCCACGAAACCGGCCCCGCGGCCCAGGTCATCGCACCGATGGCCCCCGGTCCGTCGGGCCGACCACCTCACCGTCTTCCTTGGTGAACGGCTGCGCCAGCGGCGGCAGGATCTCCAGCACCACTTCGGAAGGCCGGCACAGCCGGGTGCCGGTGTCGGTGACCACGAACGGGCGGTTGATCAGCACCGGGTGCGCGAGCATCGCGTCGAGCAACTGGTCGTCGGTCAGCGTCGGATCGTCGAGGCCCAGGTCGTCGTAGGGCGTGCCCTTGCGGCGCAGCGCATCGCGCACGCCGATGCCGGCGGCGGCGATCATCGCCACAAGCTGCTCGCGCGACGGCGGATCGCGCAGGTACTCGACCACCGTCGGCTCGATGCCGGAATGGCGGATCAGCGCCAGGGTATTGCGCGAGGTGCCGCAGGAAGGGTTGTGCCAGATGGTAGCGTCCATGGGTGGCCTTCAGGTTCCGGTGGAGGTGGCGGCCGCTGCCAGCGCGGCGGCGACCAGGTGGCCCTTGCGTTCGCTGTAGCGGCTGGTCAGGTAGTCGCTGTGGCCGCGCACCAGCAGGGTGAACTTCACCAGCTCCTCGATCACGTCGACCACGCGGTCGTACAGCGCCGAAGGCTTCATGCGGCCGGCCTCGTCGAACTCCTGCCAGGCCTTGGGCACCGACGACTGGTTGGGGATGGTGACCATGCGCATCCAGCGCCCGAGCACGCGCATGGCGTTGACGGCGTTGAACGACTGCGAGCCGCCGCTGACCTGCATCACCGCAAGCGTGCGGCCCTGGGTGGGGCGCATGCCGCCATCCTCGAGCGGCAGCCAGTCGATCTGGTTCTTGAACACCGCGGTGAGGGTGCCGTGGCGCTCCGGGCTCACCCATACCTGGCCCTCGGACCACAGCGACAGCGCCCGCAGCTCGCGCACCTTCGGGTGGTCGGCCTCGCAACTGCCCTGCACGGGCAGGTCGCGCGGATCGAACACCCGCGTCTCGGCGCCGAAGTGGCGCAGCAGGCGCTCGGCTTCCAGCGCCAGCTTGCGGCTGTAGGACTCCGGACGCAGCGAGCCGTAGAGGATCAGGATCCGCGGCGGGTGGCCGCCGTCGACACCGAGGCGGGCGGCATCGGGCACCTCGAGTGCGGCGGGGTCGATGTTGGGCAGGTCGTCGGGGACCGCGGTGATTGCGCGTTCGAAATTCATTCGACTATTCTAGAAACATGGAATTGAACGACGCAAGCACCGCGCTCTCCGCGCTGGGCCATGTCACCCGCCTGTCGATCTTCCGCCAGCTTGTGGAGGCAGGCCCCGAGGGGCGCACGCCCGGGCAGATCGTCGAAGCGCTGTCGCTGCCCGGGGCCACGCTGTCGTTCCACCTCAAGGAACTCGCCGCTGCCGGGCTGATCGAGGGCGAGGCGCATGGCCGCAACATCTCCTACCGCGCCGACTTCGACGCCATGAACGGCCTGCTCGAATTCCTCACCCGCAACTGCTGCGATGGCGATGCCGGCCGTTGCGCGCCTGCCGCGCCCCCGTCGACCAAACGCGCGCCGGCGCGCAAGGCCTGATCCATGCTGCTGGCGCTTGCGATCTTCGTCGTCACCATCGTGCTGGTGATCTGGCAGCCACGGGGCCTGAGCGTGGGCTGGAGCGCGAGTTTCGGCGCGTTGCTGGCGCTGGCCACCGGCGTGGTCGGCCTCGCGGACATCCCGGTGGTCTGGGGCATCGTCTGGAACGCCACGCTCACCTTCGTCGCGGTGATCCTCATCAGCCTGTTGCTGGACGAGGCCGGCTTCTTCGAATGGGCCGCGCTGCATGTCGCGCGCTGGGGTGGGGGCCGCGGGCGCACGCTGTTCGTGCTGCTGGTGCTTCTCGGCGCGGCGGTCTCGGCGCTGTTCGCAAACGACGGCGCCGCCCTCATCCTCACCCCGATCGTCATCGCCATGCTGCTGGCGCTGCGCTTCAGCCCCGCGGCCACGCTGGCCTTCGTGATGGCGGCCGGCTTCATCGCCGATACCGCCAGCCTGCCGCTGGTGGTGTCCAACCTGGTCAACATCGTCTCGGCGGACTACTTCGGCATCGGCTTCGCCGAATACGCCGCGGTGATGGTGCCGGTGAACCTGGTCTCGGTGGCCGCCACGTTGCTGATGCTGTTGTGGTTCTTCCGTCGCGAGATCCCGGAGCGCTACGACGTCAGCCAGCTGAAGGACCCGCGCACCGCCATCCTCGACCGCACCACCTTCAATGCCGGCTGGGGCGTGCTGGCGATGCTGCTGGTGGGCTTCTTCGGGCTGGAGCGCGTGGGCGTGCCGATCAGCGCCGTCGCCGGCGCCGGCGCGCTGGTGCTGCTGGCGGTGGCGGCGCGGGGCCATGTCATCCCCACCCGCAAGGTGCTGCGCGAGGCGCCGTGGCAGGTGGTGGTGTTCTCGCTGGGCATGTACCTGGTGGTGTACGGCCTGCGCAACCAGGGCCTCACCGACCACCTCGCCGTGCTGCTGGACGCCTTCGCCGGCCACGGCCTGTGGAGTGCCACGATGGGTACGGGCCTCCTCACTGCGTTCCTCTCCTCGGTGATGAACAACATGCCCACCGTGCTGGTGGGTGCCCTGTCCATCGATGCCAGCCAGGCCGAGGGCGTGGTGCGCGAGGCGATGATCTACGCCAACGTCATCGGCAGCGACCTCGGGCCGAAGTTCACCCCCATCGGCAGCCTCGCCACCCTGCTGTGGCTGCACGTGCTGGCGCGCAAGGGCATCCGCATCACCTGGGGCTACTACTTCAGGGTGGGCATCGTGCTGACCCTGCCGGTGCTGCTGGTCACGCTGGCGGCGCTGGCGGTGAGGTTGAGTGTGGGGTGAGCGAGGACCGGCCGCGCGTGGATCGCGAAGCTCCCGCCATGGCCTGACGCTCGCCGCGGGAACGCCGAAGTTGGATGATGCGTTGCAATTGCAACGCAACCGGGTCTGAGATGAAAACGGCATTCCTCCCGTCCCTACGTGTCGATCCCGAACTCCGCAAGGCCGCCGAGTCGTTATTGCAGGAGGGCGAAAGCCTGTCCAGCTTCGTCGAGCAATCCGTGCGCGCGCAGGTCAAGCTGCGGCAGCAGCAGGAGGCGTTCATCGCCCGTGAGCTGGCCTCGCGGGATCAGGCGCGCGCGCACGGTCGTTATGTGGACGCCGCTGACGTCCTGACGGGGTTGGGGCGGCAGCTCGACCATGCGAGGAAGAAGGCAGCACAGATGTGACCTTCCGCGTCCGCTTCACGGAGGAAGCGCAGGACGACCTCGACCGCAGCGAAGGCGGCTTCGCGATCCGGAGCGCGCACTCCAGTCCATCCATGACGGCATCCGGGTGCTCGAACTCGCGCCGCTTAGCTGCCGCCGCGCGGCCGGCGGCGATCCATTCCTGCGCGAACTGGTAATCGGCATCGGGGCCAGCGGCTACGTGATGCTGTTCGAGATCGAAGAGGCGCAGACGGTGACGGTGCTGGCCGTGCGGCATCAGCGCGAGGGCGATTACCGCTAGAGCGGAGGCCGCAACTCAAACGCTAAAGCCCTCGTCGACGGCGGCCAGCTGGGCATCCTCAGCGGTCAGGTGGCGAGGTTCTGGCTCTTGCTCACTGCAATCTCCTTTGCATTCTATGTGGGGCGCCTGGCGGCACGCGACGCGTGCCTGTAAGCCCGTCACCGCCGCCCCGCCGCAGTCCCTGTGGCGTGAGTCAGCTTCGGCCAGCAACGCTGGCGGTGGAGCGAGGGGAGTGTGCTAGATCCGAGGGCCGCGAATACGCAATGCCGCAGAAGATGAGGTTGCAGCGCTTACCATTGCAGACCTGCATTCTCGGCGGGGGGGACATGGCCAACATCAGCAAGCGCCGCACCGGAGAACTGGTGCGAGAGCTGTTCAAGATCCTGCTCGCGCAGCCGGAGGGCATGCGAGCGGTCGACGCTCTGGCCGCGCTGGCGAGCTGCATCACGATGACAGAGCACGAGGCCGGCGAGTACGAAACCGGTGGTCGACGCTTCGAGAAGATCGTCCGCTTCGGCACCGTAGCCCCGGTCAAGGCTGGTTGGATGATCAAGGACAAGGGGGTCTGGACGGTCACATCTGAGGGCGAGGCTGCCCTGCAGGCCTTCCCGGATCCCGAGCAGTTCACGCACGCGGCGCGCGCGCTCTATAAAAAATGGAAGAGCGCACAGCCCGAACCTGCCGGCGACGAGGAAAGCGATGAGCTCACCGAAAGCTCCGCGACGATCACTCTAGAAGAAGCTGAGGAAATGGCTTGGGCGGAGATCGAGGCCTACTTGGCTGCGACACCGCCCTACGACTTCCAAGAGCTAGTCGCCGCTCTGCTCAAGGCGATGGGTTACCACGTGAGTTGGATCGCGCCGCCCGGCAAGGATGGCGGCGTGGACATCATTGCCTACAACGATCCGCTGGGTACCCGCCCGCCCCGGATCAAGGTCCAGGTCAAGCGCAACGCGAACTCGCCGCGCATCGATGTGATGGGACTGCGCAGTTTCATGGCTGTGCTCGCCGATGGCGACGTCGGGCTGTTCGTCGCGCTTTCCGGCTTTACCAAGGATGCTGACTACGAGGCGCGCCAGTCCCATCGCCGGGTCAGCCTGATCGATGCGCGTCGCTTGCTAGAGCTGTGGACCACGCATTACGCCCAACTGGATGATGGCGCCCGCGCGCGGCTGCCGCTGAAGCCGGTCTGGTTCCTGGTCGGGGACAAGTAAGTAATGGCTGCGAACAACGAGCTCGACTTGCGGTTCTGGTTTGAGCACCGCAATGGCAAGCGCCTCTATCCCTATCGGCTTACCAATCAGAAGACCGGAAAGGTCGCTTTTCGGGTGGCGCGCCCCGGGACCGGTGCCAACCGCAACGAAAACCAGATCGAGCTGGAAGACGTGGAGGAAGTATTCCGCTATGTCTTCGCGCTCGGTTACTCGGTCCGCCTGCGCGGGCACGATCCTAAATTCAACGGGCTTTACAGCCCCCACGGCCACAGCATCGTCAAGACCTCGGAGTCCTGACGGAGCACGAAGAAGCACACGCAATGATCACAGGCACCATCAAATCCCAGGTCGACCGCATCTGGGACGCTTTCTGGAGCGGCGGCATCTCCAACCCCATGGAGGTCATCGAGCAGATGACCTACCTGCTCTTCATCAAGCGGCTGGACGAGCTGCACACGGTGCAGGAGAAGAAGGCCAACCGCCTCAAGCGCCCGATCGAGCGGCCGGTCTTCGACCCCGGCCAGCAGCACCTGCGCTGGTCGAACTTCCGCCAGTTGGGCGACCCGGCCGAGCTGTACCGGGTGGTGGCCGAGGAGGTCTTCCCCTTCATCAAGAACCTGGGCGGCGCGGAGGACTCCACCTACGCCACCCATATGAAGGATGCGCGCTTCACCATCCCCACGCCGGCGCTGCTGGCCCGGGTGGTGGACATGCTCGACGCCATCCCCATGGACGACCGCGACACCAAGGGCGACCTGTACGAGTACATGCTCGGCAAGATCGCCTCGGCCGGGCAGAACGGGCAGTTCCGCACCCCGCGGCACATCATCAAGCTGATGGTGGAGATGATGGCGCCCAGGCCGTCTGACACCATTTGCGACCCGGCCTGCGGCACCGCCGGCTTCCTGGTCGCCGCCAGCGAATACCTCAGCGAGCACCACGGCCAGGAGATCTACGCAACGCCCGAGGCCGCGCGCCGCTTCAACCACGACACCTTCCACGGCTTCGACTTCGACAGCACCATGCTGCGGGTCGGCTCGATGAACATGCTGCTGCACGGGGTGGAGAACCCCGCCATCGAGAACCGGGACAGCCTCAGCGAAGGCCACGCCGGCGTGGCCGGGCAGTTCAGCCTGATCCTGGCCAACCCGCCGTTCGCCGGCTCGCTGGATTACGAGAGCACCGCCAAGGACCTGCAGCAGATCGTCAAGACGAAGAAGACCGAACTGCTGTTCCTGGCCCTGTTCCTGCGCCTGCTCAAGCCCGGCGGCCGCGCCGCGGTGATCGTGCCTGACGGCGTGCTGTTCGGCTCATCCAAGGCGCACAAGACACTGCGGCGGATGCTGGTGGAGGATCAGAAGCTCGACGGCATCGTCTCCATGCCCTCGGGCGTGTTCCGCCCCTATGCCGGCGTGTCGACCGCAATCCTGCTGTTCACCAAGACCGACTCGGGCGGCACCGACAACGTCTGGTTCTACGACATGCAGGCCGACGGATACTCGCTGGACGACAAGCGCAACCCGCTGGATGCGGCGAAGCATGAGAGCAACAACCTGCCGGACATCCTGGCGCGCTGGCGCAACCGTGATCGCGAGGCGGGCCGCGCGCGCACCGAGCCGAGCTTTCTGGTGCCGAAGGACGAGATCGCCGGCAACGACTACGACCTGTCGATCAACCGCTACAAGGAAGTGGTGTACGAAGAGGTCGAGTACGACCCGCCACAGAAGATCCTTGCCGAGCTGAGGGAGCTGGAGACAGAGATCATGCGGGGAATGGAGGAGTTGGAGGGGATGCTGAAGTGACGGTCGCGACTGCTACGCTCTACGAAGTCGCAGATATCAATCCGCGCTTTGATCGAGCTGAGTTCTCCAATCTGGCGGAAGTCGTCACCTTCGTTCCGATGGCGAAAGTATCCGAAGTGTCGGGTGCGATCACCACAGAAGAACACCGCCCGGTCGGTGAGCTGCTTAAGGGCTTTACACCGTTTTCCGACCGGGATGTTCTGGTTGCGAAGATCACGCCGTGTTTCGAGAATGGAAAGATTGCTCACGCAAGAATCAGTAAACGCGCGGGGTTTAGCTCCACCGAGTTCCATGTCGTTCGTGCTGATACGGAGCGGCTTGATGATCGATATCTATTCCATTTCTTGCGGCAGCCCCTGATCCGCGTTCGTGGTGAGAAGCGGATGACCGGCAGTGGCGGTCAACGCCGCGTGCCGAAGGCATTCTTGGAAAGTTTGAAGGTGCCGCTTCCGCCGCTTGCGGAACAGCGCCGCATCGCGGCGATCCTGGACAACGCCAACGCGCTGCGCGCCAAGCGCCGCGAAGCCATCGCCAAGCTCGACCAGCTGTTGCAGTGCGTTTTTATCGACATGTTCGGCGACCCGGTGACGAACCCGAAAGGCTTGTCTGAATTATCGCTCGGCGAGCTTGTAAGCAGCACCAAGATTGGTCTGGTTCGCTCAGCCAATGAGTTCGGTGAAGATTTTGATATTCCCTACGTACGGATGGATGCGGTATCTGCCGATGGCAAATTCCTGCCAGACAAGGTCAAGAAGACTAGCGCCAGCGAATCGGAGATGAGTGATTACGCGTTGGAGCCTGGCGACTTCCTTTTCAACACGCGTAACTCCAAGGAACTTGTTGGCAAGACATGCGTTTATAACGGGCCGCCGGGCTGGACGTTCAACAATAACCTGATGCGTATCAGGTTCAAGGAAGGGGTTGCATCTTCTGTGATTGCTATGCAATTCCAGTTCGGGCGCGTCAAGCGGGAACTCGAAAAGCGCAAGTCCGGGACCACGAGTGTCTATGCTGTTTATTGGCGGGAGTTGCAGTCACTTCCACTTTTGTTGCCACCAGCTAGCCAACAGCAAAAGTTCGCCGCCATCAAAGCGAAGATCGAAGCCCACAGGCGCGCCCTGCAACGCCACGGGACCCAATTCGACGATCTCTTCGCCGGCGTCCGACAACGCGCCTTTGCCGGCACGCTTTAGCTCATGCCCGCCTACCAGCCGCCCTTCCAGCTCACCCACCGCATGACCGCGCTCGTCGCGGACATCGCCGAACGGCTGGGCGCCTGGAAGGCGGCCAACCGCGGCGCGTTGCTGCCGGAGCTGCGCCGCGGCAACCGCATCCGCTCGCTGCAGGCTTCGCTGGCGATCGAGCAGAACACGCTGAGCGTGGAGCAGGTCACCGCGGTGCCAGCCTGCAAGCCGGTGCTGGTCTCGCCGAAGGTGATCAAGGGTCCGCTGACTGCGGTGGCTCGCTCGAGGCCATCCGCGACAGCCTGAGAGGCTGTAGCCAACAAACACGGGTGGAAATGCAGGTAGAAGCGCGGGTGGAACCAGGGTCCGGCGGCGGTGACATTCGCCGGCGACGTGGCATGACAGTGGACGGGCTGATTTGAGTAATATTACGATTCTTAGGGGGGATTTGTAATCCGCATAAAGTGCCTATAGACTCTCCCCATGGACCCGATCTCCAATCCCTACACCCCGGGTGCAGGCACCCAACCACCGGAACTCGCTGGCCGGGATGAACTGCTGGAAGCCGTCCGCATCGCAAGCGAGCGCGTGCGCGCCGGCCGTCATGCCAAGAGTGTGCTGATGATCGGCTTGCGCGGTGTCGGCAAGACCGTGCTGCTCGACCGGATGCGTCGGAATGCAGAGGCTGCGGGCATGGAGACGGTGCGCGTGGAGGCGCCGGAGGGCCGGTCGCTGCCGGCAATGCTGGCACCGCAACTCCGACAGGCCCTGCTGCGCCTGTCGAGGAAGGAGCAGGCAAAGGAACTGGCACTGCGAGGGTTGCGGGCACTTGCCGGCTTCGCCAAGGCCCTCAAGGTGAAGTTCGCGGACATCGAAGTCGGCATCGATCTGGAGCCCGAGCCGGGGCTGGCCGATAACGGTGATCTTGAACACGACCTGCAGGCACTGCTCGAGGCCGCGGGAGCGGCCGCCGGTGCCGCCGGTAGCGCGCTGGTCCTGTTTGTCGATGAACTGCAGTACGTGCCCGAGGAGCAGCTGGCTTCGCTGATCACCGCGCTGCACCGGTGTGCCCAGCAACAGGTGCCGGTCATGCTGGTCGGCGCCGGCCTGCCGCAGCTGCCGGGGCAGATGGGCCGGGCCAAGTCGTATGCGGAACGCCTGTTCGATTTCCCGTTCGTAGGCCCGCTGGACGATGACGCGGCGCGCGCCGCGCTGGAGGTGCCGGCGGCCGAGTTGGGTGTGCGCTACGAACCGGAGGCGACGGCGCGCGTGCTGGCGGCGACGGAGGGCTACCCCTACTTCCTGCAGGAGTGGGGAAAGCACGCCTGGGATGTCGCCGAAGCGCCGCCGATCGACTCGCAGGATGTCGAGATCGCGTCGCGCGAAGCGACTGCGGCGTTGGACGAGAGCTTCTTCCGGGTGCGCTTTGATCGCCTCACTCCGGCCGAGAAGCGCTACTTGCGCGCAATGGCCGAGTTGGGCCCGGGGCCACATCGCTCGGGCGATATCGCTGCAGTGCTGGGGCGAAAGGTCACGGCACTGGGTCCCACGCGCAACCAGCTGATTGCCAAGGGCATGGTCTGGAGCCCCAGTCACGGCGATACTGCGTTTACGGTGCCGATGTTCGACAGCTTCATGCGGCGGATCATGCCGGGGGATGATTGGCGGACCGCGTAGTGGGATTGAGCGCCCGCGCTGGACACAAGGCGCGAAAGCGGTGGGGGACGCAATGACCAACTTCGATTTCTTGCAAGCCGAGTTCAAGCCGCTCTACGAACCGGCGCGCGGCGCCGAACAACTGGTTTACTCCGACCCGCGTGCCTGCTGCATGCGCACCCGGCATGCGCTGGAGCAGGCGGTGCACTGGCTGTACCAGCACGACCTCACCCTGCGGATGCCGTACGACAACGGCCTTGGCGTGCTGCTGACCCAGCCCGAGCTCGAGCGGCTGCTGCCCCCGCATATCCATCAGAAGACCCGGCTGATCCAGAAGCTGGGCAACCAGGCAGTGCACGGCACCGGCCGGATCGGCCCCGGTGATGCGATGCGGCTGGTGCGGGAGCTGTTCCATGTGCTGTTCTGGCTGGCGCGCACCTACACCCGCGGCAGCGACCCGAAGAGCCTGGAGGCGACCTTTGACGAGAAGCGGGTGCCGCACCTGGTCCGCGCAGACGAGGCGGTGGCCTTCACCCGGGAGGAGCTGGAAAAGCAGGAAGCGAAGTTCCGCGCGCAGATCGAGGCGCAGCACGCCGAGATCGAAGCACGCGAGGCGCGCATCGCCGAAACCAGTGCCAGCCTGGCCGAGCGCGAAGCGGCGCTGGCCGACCTGGACGCCCAGCTGGCACAGGCCCGCGCCCAGCTCGCCGAGGCCAAGGCCGCGAACCTGGCGGTGCCCGACACGCACGACTACCGCGAGGCCGACACACGCCGCTTCCTGATCGACGTGCTGCTGCGCGAGGCGGGCTGGGAAGTCGGCCGCGATGCTTCCGCCGAGGTGCCGGTCACCAGCATGCCCAACCAGAAAGGCGAGGGCTTCGTTGACTACGTGCTGTGGGGCCGCGACGGCAAGCCGCTGGCCGTGGTGGAGGCCAAGCGCAGCCTCGTCGACCCCGACGTGGGCCGTCAGCAGGCCAGGCTCTATGCTGATTGCCTGGAGAAGGAGAAGGGCCAGCGGCCGCTGATCTTCTACACCAATGGCCACCGCACCTGGCTGTGGGACGACCGCCGCGCGCCACCGCGCGAGGTGCAGGGCTTCTACACCCGCGACGAACTGGAGCTGGCGATCCAGCGCCGCAGCCTGCAGCAGGACCTGAAGGGCCTGCCGGTGAACCGCGAGATCGCCGGGCGCGAGTACCAGATCCGCGCCATCCGCTCGATGGCCGAGGCCTTAGCGTCCGGGCGTCGCGCCGGTCTGCTGACCATGGCCACCGGCACCGGCAAGACCCGCATGTCGATCGCCCTGGTCGAGCTGCTGATGCGTGCCAACTGGGTGAAGCGGGTGCTGTTCCTGGCCGACCGGGTGGCGCTGGTGAACCAGGCTGTCAGTGCCTTCAAGACGCACCTGCCTGGTTCCAGTCCGGTGAACCTGGTAACGGAGAAGGACGGGCAGGGGCGCGTCTACCTGTCCACCTACCCCACGATGATGGGCCTGATCGAGCAAATGGAAGGCGACCGCCGCCGCTACGGCGTCGGTCACTTCGACCTGGTGATCATCGACGAGGCCCACCGCAGCGTGTACCAGAAGTACGGCGCGATCTTCCGCTACTTCGACAGCTATCTCGTCGGCCTGACCGCCACCCCGCGCGACGAGGTGGACCGCGACACCTACCACCTGTTCGGGTTGGAGACCGGCGTCCCCACCGATGCCTACGGGCTCGAAGAGGCGGTGGCCGATGGCTACCTGGTGCCGCCGCGGGCGCAGTCGGTGCCGATCCGGTTCGTGCGCGAAGGCATCCGCTACGACGAGCTCAGCGAGGCCGAGAAGGAACACTGGGAGTCGCTGGATTGGGGCGACCGGGACGAGGCACCCGACGAGATCCACGCCTCCGAGGTCAACAAGCAGCTGTTCAACGAAAGCACCATCGACCTGATGCTCAAACACCTGATGGAGCATGGACTGAAGGTGGACGGCGGCGACCGGCTGGGCAAGACCATCATCTTCGCGGTGAACCAGCGCCACGCCGAGTTCATCGCCAGGCGCTTCGACCACCACTACCCGCAGTACAAGGGCGAGTTCGCGCGGGTGATCACCCATTCGGTGAAGTACGCGCAGAGCCTGGTCGACGCTTTCAGCCAGACAGGCAAGCTGCCGCAGATCGCGATCTCGGTCGACATGATGGACACCGGTATCGACGTGCCGGAGGTCGTGAACCTGATGTTCTTCAAGGCGGTGCGCTCGAAGGTGAAGTTCCTGCAGATGATCGGCCGAGGCACCCGCCTTTGCCCGGACCTGTTCGGTCCGGGGCAGGACAAGACCGAGTTCCTGATCTTCGATTTCTGCCAGAACTTCGAGTACTTCAACGAGCACCCGGCAGGTGCCGCGTCGCCGCTGAGCGAGCCGTTGGGGAAGCGGCTGTTCAAGAAGCGGCTGGAGTTGTTATCGCTGCTACCTGTTGAGGAGAAGGAGGCGACAACGAAGGCAGCAGACGGTCACGCCGACTATTCCGCGCTGACACAGCTGCGCCAGGACCTGGTCGACGGCTTGCATGGCGAGGTCGCGGCCATGAACCAGGACAACTTCATTGTCCGCACCGAGCTTGAGCACGTATTCCGTTTTGCTAAGCGCGAGCGCTGGGAGACGCTTGCCGAGACCGATCTGGTGGAACTGCGCGAGCATGTGGCCGGCCTGCCTAGCGAGCTGGAGCACGGGCACATCACTGCCCGCCTGTTCGACCTGGCCTGCCTCAACCTGCAGATCGCCCTGGTCAACGCGACCGCAGACTTTCTCACCTGGCGCGACAAGGTCATCGAGATCGCCAGCAATCTGGAAGGCAAGGACGCCATTCCTGCAGTCAAGGCTCAGCTGCCGCTGATCCAGGAACTGCAGACGGAGACCTTCTGGCAGGACATCACGCTGCCGATGATCGAGAACGTGCGCCGCAGGATCCGTGGGCTGGTGCAGTTCGTGGACAAGACGTCCAGCACGCCGGTGTACACCGCGTTGGACGACGAGATCGGCGAGGGTAGCGAGGTGACGCTGACCAGTTTCAGCGCCGGCATCAACCTGGCGCAGTACAAGCGCAAGGTCGAAGCCTACATCCGTGCCAACGAGAACCATGTCGCTATCGCCAAGCTCCGCCACAACAAGCCACTGACACCCATCGATCTGGAGGAGCTGGAGCGGTTCGTGTACGGAGCGGAAGTCGTGGGTGGGCGGGAGACGTTCGAAAAGTACTATGGCGACGAGCGGCCGCTGGCGGTGTTCATCCGCTCGCTGGTGGGATTGGACCGCAATGCCGCCAAGGAAGCGTTCGCGCAGTTCCTCGACGCGAACCGCTATGGCGCGCAGCAAATCAGGTTCGTGGAGATGATCATCGACCGGCTGACCCATAGCGGCGTGATCGAACCCGCCCAAATGTACGAACCGCCGTTTACGGCTATCCATTACGAAGGCGTGGATGGCGCGTTTGGCGATGCCGACGCAGAGGCGATTTTCCAGATCGTGTCGGCCATCAACTTGCGTGCGGCCGCGTAGGGAAGGCGCTCGGAGATCGACGTGCCAGTAACAACGCAGTCGATGATCGTGCAAGCGAACTCCGAGTTTCGACGATCTGGTGGGCGCGTGTTTTGCGTTGCCAGCGCAGTGCGCTGGATCTGACGCCGCGTCGTCGACGTCACGGGCCTGGGCATGCATCATCAGCGCCTAGCGTGTGCAAGGGTTCTCGAAGTATCTATGTCCGTACTGCCTGCTCAACTGAAGTTGGTCGCCGCACTGATCGCCTTGGCTCCTGCGTTTTCCGCTGGAGCGGCCGCGCGGAGTGCACCTGCGGCAACCACGCAAAAGAGCACGACCATGCAATCCCCGGTACTCGAACGCTTCGCCACCCCCGTCGACGGCATCCACAGTGGTGGCCGGATCAGTGCCGACGATCTGCCGGCGCTGCGCGCGGCGGGCATCCGCCATGTGATCAACCTGGCGCCGACGGCGGAGACGCCCGGCTTCGACGAGGCGGGGGCGGTGCGGGCGGCGGGGATGCGCTACGACACCCTGCCCATTGCCGGCGCGGGTGATCTGGACCGCGAGGCGGTGGTGGCCTTCGACCGGCTGCTGCGGGCGGCCGACGGGCCGACGCTGGTGCATTGCGCCAGCGGCAACCGGGTGGGCGCGCTGGCGGCGCTGCGTGCGGCGTGGCTGCACGGTGCCGACGAGGAGGCCGCCGTGGAGGAAGGGCGGCGCTGGGGCCTGCGCGGGCTGGAAGGCGAGGTGCGTGGGCGACTGGCGCGCGAGCGCTGCGTGGCCGATGCGCGCGACGCTGACGGCGCGGCGCGCTGCGACGCCGCGGGCTGAGTTGGTGCATGTGGGAAGGTTGACAGTCATGACACCCGCCGCAGCGCTGTGTAGATTCAGGGCCTGAATGGATGCGGGAGACAAGGATGTCGACACTTTGGATCGTCGTTGGCGATACGACCACGAACGGGGGCGCCGTGATCGCGGGTTCCCCTTTCACGGATGTGCACGGCAAGCCCGTCGCCAGGATAGGTGACGCTGTCGTGTGCGGCCTGCACGGGCCGACATCCATTGCATCGGGCGACAGCACTCCGATCATCGACGGCGCACCTGTGGCGCGCCACGGTGACAAGTGCGCCTGCGGGTGCTCACTGTTGGCAGTAAGACAGATGTCGACCTCAGTGGAATCCGCGCCATCGTTTGCCCGCCGGGCTGATGCATCTGCGGTGGGCACTGCCACCGCTGCAGTGATGGGTGCAGTTGCACGAGCCAAGCAGGAGCAGGAGGAGCACACAGCTGCGGTTGGGTTCGATGGGCGAAGGACTGCTGCCGGCGTCGTAGATCCGTCCAAGGCCCGGGACGCCGTGCGCGACGCCAATACGGCGCTCCGCGAAGCTGGGGCCTACCGGTCCTATGACACGGAACTCGAGGCAGCGCACGCCTGGAGGCAGCACGTGCTGCCCGTGGCGGACAAACACGGTGTAGAGATCGGTGCCCTGATCACCCGAGATGCCTCGGGGCAGTACCACCTGGGGCCTGCGTTCTCGAACGGCGCTTACGACAACGTCAACGGCCTCCTCGAGAATGGCCAGCAGGTCGCCGGTACAACCACCGCCTACATCCACACGCATCCCTACCCAGGCGGTTGGGTGGGTGCTGACCGGTCGTTCGCGTTCGGTGAGGAACCGGACATCACCCGAAGTGGTCTCCTGGGTGGGACCAACATGGGACCGGACGTCGCTGGCGATCTCGTGTCCGCCTACAGTGAGCAGCTCAACGCATACATCGCCGACAGTGCCGGCCTGCACCAGTTCGATTACAGGCGATACGTGGAACTGCAGCGCCAAAACGCTGGCGGCGTGCGCCTGGGCGACGCTTTCAGGAGCCTGGGACCATGAAGTTGGTCGTGCTCGCGGGCTTGCTCGCCCTGGTTGCCTGCGGTGGTCCGGTGGCGGGTGTGGACGCTGTCGCGCCAGCTTCGACCCATGGCCCCGTAACCGAGGAGCCCCGCTACTGCACCCAGGCAGGCGGCTTCGAAGTACCGCTGTGCAGATACGAACTTCGGGAACTCGCCGGGATTCACGACGACGTGGCTGTCGAGGTTCGGGGATACCTGAAACGCGGGCCAGGGGGCGTGCTTTCTGTTGCTCCGTCACCAGACGGTTCCGGTGCCGTGCCGATCACGCAGATCAATCCAGAGCATGCAGAAGGCTGGTATCTCGATGCAGTCGAGGGCCGTCTGGTGGCCGTTCGCGGTCACTACCGCCACGAACAGAGAGCTCTGGACGTGCTGTCGCTGCGCTGGGTGCAGGAGGAGGGGAGGGAGCCCCCGTCGTTCCCGCCACCTGCACAACGGGGGCGGCCGTCAGCCAGACCCATCGATCCCGCCCAGCCCTGATGTGAGGTGGTGCGAACTGGCCGCGCCACGCCACATGCGCTGCTATATGAGGCGGATATCGCTGCCTGATCCACGTGCAGCGTGGCAGTGACGACCGGCCCGACGGGCGTGCTCAGGCCGCCATTTACCGCCCTTTGCTCGCAGTCGTGTGCGCTGGCGTCGGCGCAGCGCTGCATGGCGGGAGTCGTCCTCGGCAGCGCGGCGCAGCTGTCGACTCAGGACAGGAAATCCACCAGCAATTTGCGCTTGTCGACCGGCAGCTTGCGGAAAGCGGCGAGCAGGCTGGCCTCCTTGTCGCTGAGGCGCCGCGAGGTGGGAGGCGGCTCGCCGGCGCCCAGCTGGAACTGCAGCCAGTTCCGGCTGAAGAAACTGCGGCAGCACATGGAATTCCTCTCGCAGCTGGCGGAACCGCGCACGGCGGACGAGGAACGCGAGTCGGCGCCCGAGGTGAGCGTGGGCGAGGTGGCGATCTGCCTGGAACTGCTGGCCGAGCAGGTGTCCATCGTGCTGGACGAGGTGTCGTGGCCGGCACGGCTGCAGGCGGCGAAGGCAACGCCTAAGGCGGCTGCGAAAGAGGACGAAGACGACGACGAAGAAGACGAGAACGAGGACGAACGCGAGCAGGCCATGGCAGCGCAGGCTGCACCCATGGACGGGGCGCCCGATGCCGAGGCCCGCCCTCGTTACACCTTCGGCATCACCCTCTCGCAGGTGGATGCGCTGGCCCGCCTGATCCAGGCGGTGTCCGCGCATGGCGACGTGGTGGCCGTGGGGCCGCTGGACGATCTGGCCGACGGCACGCTGCCGCAATTGGGGCAGGCAATCTGCGATGCCGCCGATGCGCTGCGCGCCATCCTCGACCAGGTGGAGGACCAGGGGCTCGCCGCGCCCGCGCGGCCCGGCGTCGCCGAGGCGCGCGCGGCGTACTGCGTCGGCCCTCTAGATGGCACCGCGGGCCGCGGCTGGCGCGCGGGGCCGGGCGGCATCGGCATCGCATCGGTGCACTGATATCCGCTGGCAGGCGCGGGTCGGCCGGTGGCCCCGGCAGGCGGCGGCCCGCTCCTGCTGGCTCCCGGCTCCGGCGCTGTTGGCTTTGATCGAACAGCGCGGAGCGGCCGGCCCGGCGGCTCAGGCCGCCATTTCCTCGCAGTGGCGTGCGCACTCGGCGCAGGCATCGGCGCAGCGCTGCATGGCGGGGTCGTCCTTGGCCATCGCGGCGCAGCTTTCGGCGCAGGCGCGGCAGATCGCGGCGCAGGCAGCGCAGGTGTGCACGTGCACGTCGGCGCCGCGCAGCATGGTGTCGGCGCTGGTCCTGCAGATATCGGCGCAGGCCATCATCAGCGTCATGTGCGCGTGTTCCACGTGCCGGCCGCCCTGGCGCAGGCAGTGGGCGATGGTCTCCAGGCAGATGGCGTGGCACTCGGTGCAGGCCTGGATGCAGTCGTCGAGATGGCCGGACTGCGCGGTGTCGTGGTCGTGATGCATCGGGCTTCTCCCGTCGGTGCGTGGCCCGACCATGCATGCAGGCCCGTGGACGTGCCGTCGCCATGCGGCGGGTACCCAGCGGATGCGGTGCGGGGCGGCCCCGGGGCGGGGGCATGGTGATCCCGGGTGACGGGGGCTGCCGTCGGCCCGGCAGTCCGGCACGCGGCTTGCGGGGGGAGGGCGTCGATCCACCCTCCGAGTAACCGCATGTCGCACACCGCGCAGTCCACTGTCATCGCCGGGCCCTGGACGGGCCGGCCCCATGCACCGGCCACCCGCACGCCGGAGCGTCGTCGCGCCGCCCCGTCGGCCGATGCCGCGCGCCTGCGCGACGGCCTGGCGCAGGCACAGCGCGTCACCCTGGAAGCGCTGGAGATCTTCGGCTGGCGCCTGGCCTTCGTCCGCCGTCCGCTGTTCCAGGCGCCGATCCCGGTGCTGTTCGACCAGCAGGGCACACGCCACGTGGTGATCCTCGAAGACGGCACCCTGGACGAACACCCGGTGCTGAAACTGCGGAACTGACCGCCCTGCGGCGCCATGCCGCGGCGGGGTGATCGCGCGGCGGAAACCCCCTGCGGCCTAGACTGCGGGCTCCGCCACCCGGAGAGCCCCCATGGCCCGTGACCCGCAGATGCCAGCCGCCTTCCTAGGCCACGGCAGCCCGATGAACGCGCTCGAACGCAATCGCTTCACCGATGCCTGGCGCGTGTTCGGGGCGTCGGTGCCGCGGCCGCGGGCGATCCTTGTGGTGTCGGCGCACTGGTACATCAACGCCACGGCGGTCACGGCGATGCGGCGGCCGCGCACCATCCATGACTTCTACGGCTTTCCGCAGCCGCTGTTCGACGTGCAGTACCCGGCGCCGGGGCTGCCGGAGATGGCGGACGAAGTCGCCGAGGTGGCGAAGCCGGACTACGTCGGCGCCGACCACGACGGCTGGGGCCTGGACCACGGCACCTGGTCGGTGCTGGTGCATGCGTTCCCGGATGCCGATATCCCGGTGGTGCAGCTCTCCATCAATGCGCAGAAGCCGGCGGAATGGCACGTGGCGATGGGCGCCAGGCTCGCCGCGTTGCGCGAGAGCGGGGTGCTGCTGGTCGGCAGCGGCAACGTGGTGCACAACCTGCGCGCGATGGACTGGAAGCAGCCGGACGCCGCGTTCGACTGGAACACGCGCTTCGACACCGACGCCCGCCAGCTGCTGGCCGAGCGCCCGGGTGATGCGGCGGCGCTGGTGGGCCATCGCGATTACGAAATCTCCGCGCCCACGCCGGAGCACTTCCTGCCGGTGCTGTACCTGGCCGGCTTTGCCGCCGCCACCGGCGTGGGTGCCGGCGTGCTGGTGGAAGGCCCGGCCTACGGCTCGTTGTCGATGACCAGCTATACCGCCGGCCCCGACTGCCCGCCGCCCACGCCCGACGGCCCCGGCGCCGCACCGGTGAGCACGCGGCTGCCGCCGGAGGACAGCAATATCTGAGGCGGGCGGTCAGGGGGCGACGGTGCCTTCGCTCGTGGCCACGTCGGTGATCGGGGGCGCCGCAGCTTCGGCCGGCCGGCGTCGGCCAAAGGCCATGTGGTCGAACACGCCATCGCGTCGTACCCAGGCGTGGTGCAGCGCGGCGCCCGCGTGCACCAGCACCAACGCCAGCAGGCCGTAGGCCAGCCAGGCATGCAGTTCGCGCAGCAGGCCGTAGCGAGCCAGGTCGGCGTCCATCACTGTGGGCAGCACGAATCCACCCACCCGCACCGGCAGCCCGGCGGCCCCGTGCATAGCCCAGCCGGTGAGCGGCAGCGCCAGCATCAGCGCGTACAGCGCCCAGTGGCTGGCGCGGGCCAGGGCGCGCTGCAGGACGGGGATGCTTCGTGGCAAGGGCGGGGCATGGAAGCGCAGGCGGTTGGCCAGGCGCACCAGCACCAGCACCAGTGCCAGCACGCCGAACGCCTTGTGCAGCTGGATGGCCGGCGTGGTCCAGGGCTGCCAGCGATCCACCATGGTCACGCCCAGGCTCAGTTGGGACAGCAGCAGCGCCGCCATCGCCCAGTGCATCAGGCGTGCGGAAAGCGGGTAGCGGGTCATGGCGCGCCCTCCAACAGGGTCTCGCGCGCGCGCCGGCGCAGGCTTTCGGCATAGGCGGCGCGCCGTGCATGCAGGACGGGGTCGGCTGACGGCTCGATGCCTTCCGGCAGCACCAGCGGGTCGAAGTTGAGGCCGTTGCAGTCGCCGCCCTGCTGCGCGCGCGCGTGGGTGAGTTCGACGGTGCCTGCATCCACGGTGCGGCGGGTGTCCGGCCACGGCCGCGAGCCGTCATCGACCGGGTCGCCGGGTTCGGCCAGTTGCAGGCGCAGAGTCCAACGCAGCGGGCCGTCGGCCAGGCGCTGTTGGAACTCGCGGCTCAGCGCGTCATCGGTATGCGGGCCGTCGCCCAGCGGTGCGAACGCGGCCTCCGGCACCATCGCCCAGCGCACCGGCTGGCGCTGGCCATCCGCATCGACCAGCACGAAGGCGTTGATGCCGTGGTAGCGCGTGTTCGCCCAGCTGTCGCTGGCCTCGTAGCTGGCCTGCCAGGCGCGGAAGGCGGCGCTCTCGGGATGCGCCTCGTAGAACGCCGCGACGCGCGCGGGGTCCGGCTTGCCGTTGGCGGGGTCGGGCGCCATCGCGCGCAGCTGGTCGTGGAAAGCCTCGGGCGTGCCCACCGCCAGCACCGGCGGGGTGTTCATCGCCATCCGCCATTGCTGGCCGTCGGCCTGGTTGATCGCCAGCGCCATGCTGCGCACGCCGGCACTGGCCTCGGGTGCAACCGGGCTGCCGCCACCGATCGACAACCGGCCAAGCACCGGAGACTCACCCTCGAACAACGGCGCCGACGACAGCGCCGTGGCGTCGCCGGAGGCGATGAATCGGCCGGACACGCACAGCCCGCGGGCGTGCGCGCGACGGAAGCCGGCGTGCATTGCCTCGCCACCACCCTGCATGGTGTCGACAATCGAGCTGGCCCGGTGCTCACCACCGGTGCCGAACGCGCCGCGCAGCGCGGCAATCCCGGCGGCTGCTGCAACCACCAGGAGAAGGATGATGGCGGTGCGCAATGTGCGGCTGCGCGCTGGGAGCGGATCACCGGAGGACGGCGTGGGCGGGCGGGACGGCATGGGGCGTCTGCGTCAGAAAAGGAGGGGCGCGCACGGCCATCATGACCCAGCGGACCGGAGTGCGCGGTGTGCACGCCGTGACAAAGCGGCCAGCGCCGGTGACCTGCGCCGCTGCCCCGCCTTCATGCCCCTGCGCGTAGCGTGGTTGCCCCATCCACGCAGGCAGGAGAACGAGATGGCCAACAACGATCGCGAAGGTGGCGTGCCGCCCAAGGGCGGGCACGCAAGTGCCAACGATGAAACCGTGACCCCTGGCGGCCATGCCCAGCGCAAGGGCGAAGGCGCCAGTGCGGACGAGCAGCTCCGCGATGCCGGACAGGGCGGCGGCGCCCGCTCCGACGCCGACCGCAACGTGGCCGATGTGGACCGTGACGGCAGCGGCGGCGACAGCGGCACGCGACAGCAGGGCGGTGGTGCCGAAGGCGAGGGGATGGGCTGAGGCCCATGCCTGCTGGCCGGCGCATGGCCGCATGGCCGACGTGCGGTGATCCGGTCACCGCACGTCCCGCGGTAATTTCGCTCCGCTTCCATTCGGCCCGGCCTGGCGTCGGCGATCCACCGTCACGCAGGAGCACGCCATGACCCGCGGACACAGGGCCCCGGTCGGGGAGGACGCATCGGCGCTGGCCGCGGCGATGGAGCCGCTGCCGGACGATTTCGACGACGCCTTCGGCGCCGCCTTCGACCGCTACGCCGACCGTCGCGTGGTGCTGCTGGGCGAGGCCAGCCACGGCACCTCGGAGTTCTATCGCGCGCGTGCGGCGATCACCCGCCGGCTGGTCGAGCGCCACGGCTTCGGCATCGTCGCCGTGGAGGCGGACTGGCCCGATGCGGCGGCGGTCAACCGCCACGTGCGCGGGCTGCCGCAGCGTGAGGGCCAGCCGCCGGTATTCCAGCGCTTCCCGACCTGGATGTGGCGCAATGCGGAAGTCGCCGAGCTGGTCGGCTGGTTGCGCGCGCGCAACGCAGGGCTTCCCGAGGCGGAGCGTGCCGGCTTCTACGGGCTCGACATGTACAGCCTGGGCGCCTCGATCGAGGCGGTGCTCGCGTATCTGGATGACATCGACCCGGAAGCGGCGGCCGAGGCGCGCAAGCGCTACGGCTGCCTGACGCCCTGGCAGCAGGACCCGGCGGGCTATGGCCACGCGGTGACGGCGCGGGGCTATCGCGGCTGCGAGGACGCCGTGGTGCGCCAGTGCCGCGAGCTGCTCTCGCGCAGGCACGACGCTGCCGATGGTGATGACGGCGCCGCGGCCAGCGAGGACCTCCTCGATGCCGCCCAGAACGCGCGGCTGGTGGCCTCGGCCGAACGCTACTACCGCACCATGTACTACGGCGGCGCGGAAAGCTGGAACCTGCGCGACACCCACATGTTCGAGACCCTCTGCCAGTTGCTGGAGTCACGGCCCGGCGCACGCGCGGTGGTCTGGGCGCACAACTCGCATATCGGCAACGCGCGCGCGACGGAGATGGGCCGTTCGCGTGGCGAGCTCAACATCGGCCAGCTGTGCCGCGAGCGTTTCGGCGACGACTGCGCGCTGGTCGGCTTCGGCACCCACGAGGGCGAGGTGGCGGCCGCCGACGACTGGGGCGACGACATGGAGGTGATGCGCGTGCGGCCCTCGCTTGCCGGCAGCGTGGAGCAGCTGTTCCACGACACCGGCATCGCGCGTGGGCTGCTGGACCTCGAGGCGGCGCGCCGCGATTCCACGCTGCGTCGCGTGCTGGGCGAGGAACGGCTGGAGCGCTTTATCGGCGTGGTCTACCGGCCGGCGACCGAGCGGTACAGCCATTACGCCGGCGTGTCGCTGCTGGAGCAGTTCGATTGTGTGGTTCGACCGCACCACCGCGGTGACCCCGCTGGGCGCGCAGCACCCCGCCGCCGGACCACCCGAGACCTGGCCGACCGGGCTGTAGCGCGGCCCGGGTGCTTCCGCAGGAACGGGCGCGTCCGGCTGATGTACGCGCCGGACACCGTGCACGCGCCGTCGGCTGCAGCATGCAGCCCGCGTGGGGGCGGCTTCGCACGGCCTCGACCACGACATCGCGACCTTCGGCCGCCTGACAGGAGGCGGGATGGGCAAGCGCATTTCAAGCGGCACGGTGAGCCGGCTGGCGATCAGCCTGCGTTCGAGCTTCTGGTTCCTGCCGGCAATGATGGTCTCGGCGGCGATCGCGCTGGCGCTGGCGCTGGTGGCGCTGGACCGTGCGCTGGGCACGGCGCCCGCCGAACGCCTGCCGTGGCTGTTCACGCTGGACGCCGATGGCGCGCGCGAAGTGCTGGCGACCATTGCCGGCTCGATGATCACCGTGGCCGGCGTGGTGTTCTCCATCACCATCGCCGCGCTGGCGCAGGCGGCCACGCAGTACACCTCGCGCGTGCTGCGCAACTTCATGCGCGACCGCGGCGCGCGCGCACGACGTGGTGGTGCGCATGGATGCCAAGGTCGGCGAGTTCGCCGCACCCGACCGCCGCCTCGCAAGCATCGGCGCCACCCGCGAGCCCGATGCACGGGCGATGCGCGACCTGGCCTGCCTGTTCGCGGTGGATTCCTACCGCACCATCGACCAGGACGTGGCCTTCGGCATCCGCCAGCTGGTGGACGTGGCGCTGAAGGCGCTGTCGCCGGCGATCAACGACTCCACCAGTGCGGTCACCAGCCTCGACTACATCTCCCTGTTGCTGCGGCGGCTGGCGGTGCGGCGGATCGAGCCGCGGCCGCTGTACGACGGCGACACGCTGCGCGTGCTGCCGGCGGGGCCGTCGTTTGAGCGTCTGGTGGCGCTGGCATTCGAACAGATCCTGGAGAACGCCGAAGGCAACACCACGGTGCTGCTGCGGATGCTGCGCGCGGTCGACCAGGTGCATGGCGTGACCCGCTCGCCTGCGCGGCGACAGGTGCTCGAGGACATGCGCGCGGTGGTGGCGGAGGTGGCGCGCGGCACCGCGCGCAACAGCCGGGCACGGCGGCTGCTGGAGACGCAGCTGAAGGGCCCGGCCTCCGACGAGGACACCGGCGGCGCCTGAATCCACGGCGCGTGGCGGTGGCGCCGCTATCATGTGCGGCACTCCTCGCCTGCAAACGGTGCGCCCATGGCCAAGGCCAATCCCCTCCAGGAACAGCTGCTCAAGGCCGGCCTGGTGAAGAAGTCGAAAGTGGCCGAGGTGGCCCGCGAGCAGGCGAAGGCGCGCATCGGCAAGGCCGCGCCCACCGCGGCCGATGTCGCGCGCGATGCCCAGCGCGCACGCGAGGAGAAGGCCGACCGCGACCGCGCGCTGGAGGCCGAGCGCAAGGCGGCGGCGCGGGTTGCCGAACTGCGCGCGCAGGCGCGGCAGATCATCCGCGACAAGAAGGTGCCGCGCGCTGGCGAAAGCGAATACCGCTTCACCGCCGACGGCGCGATCCGCACCCTGCTGGTCAACGACGACCTCCGCAAGAAGCTGGCATCCGGCGCGCTGGTGATCGCCAACGGCGGCGATGGCTATGAGCTGCTGCCGCGCGCCGCTGCCGACAAGGTGCGCGAGCGCGACGCCGCGATGATCGTGCTCGACCACGGGCAGGACGCAGGCGCGACGGCGGAGGCGAGCTCGGAGGACGATGCGTACTACGCCCAGTTCCAGGTGCCGGACGATCTGATCTGGTAGCCGGATTCGCGTTGCTTTGACGCCTGTCTGGCGAGTCTGGGCCGCACCACTCGATCGGGGCGGCGCATGCACACGCGGACCAGTACGACGACAGCCGATACGCGCGCGGCCGACCTGGCTGCACGTGGGGGCGACTGCTGATGGCGCGTCTTCGCCATAGCGACTGGCCGGACCGCCTGTGGATCGTCCGCCACGGCCAGAGTGCCGGCAACGTCGCGCGCGATCTCGCGGAGGCCGGCGATTCCCACCTGATCGACATCGATACGCGCGATGCGGACACGCCGCTGTCGGACCTCGGTCACCGCCAGGCGCGTGCGCTGGGCGAGTGGTTCGCCGACATGCCGCACAACCGGCGGCCCAACGTGCTGCTGACCTCGCCGTTCGTGCGGGCGCAGCAGACGGTGCACGCGGTCGCCGATGCACTGGGCATCGACCACGACGAGATCGGCGTGGACGAGCGCCTGCGCGAGAAGGAGTTCGGGGTACTCGACCGCTATACCGTGGCCGGCATCCGCGCGACGTTCCCCGACCTTGCGGAGCAGCGCTCGCTGGTCGGCAAGTTCTATTTCCGCCCACCGGGTGGCGAGAGCTGGTGCGACGTGATCCTGCGCCTGCGCAGCGTGGTGGAGGTGCTGCGCCGCGACCACGTGGGCGATCGCGTGCTGATCGTCGGCCACCAGGTCATCGTCAACTGCTTCCGCTATCTGCTCGAATGCATGGACGAGAAGCAGATCCTCGACATCGACCGGCAGAACGACGTGCCCAACTGTTCGGTGACCGAGTACGCCATCGAGCGCGACCGGCCGGATGCGCGCTTTGAACTGCAGGTGGCCAACTTCGCGTTGCCGCTGGAAGAGGCCGGTGAACCGGTGACGGCGGACGCGGACGTGCCGGTCGGGCCGCGATGAGCGCGCAACGCGCGGGCCGTGCGGAAGGTTCGGCCGCGCGCAGGATCACGCCCGCGCTGCTGAAGGCCTGGCCGCTGCCGGACCCGGGTGGCGGCAGCAGCAAGGAGGATCGCGGCCGCGTGCTGGTGGTCGGCGGCAGCCGGCAGCTGCCCGGCGCGGTGCTGCTGACCGGCATCGCGGCGCTGCGCGCAGGCGCCGGCAAGCTGCAGGTGGCCACGGTGGCCGATGCGGCGATGTCCTTGGTGATGTCGCTGCCGGAGGCGCGCGTGATCGGGCTGCCGGGTGGGCGCACGGGCGCGATCCGCGATCTCGATGCCGATGCCACCCGTTCGGTGCAAAACGCGGACGCGGTGGTGGTGGGGCCGGGCATGGAACGCAGCACGGCCACGCAGCGCGTCGCCAGGGCCGTCATCGCCGATGCACGCGCCACCATCGTGCTCGATGCCGGCGCGCTGGATGCCTCGACGGTGGCCGCGTTCCGGCGCCGACGCAGCACCGGCGTGGCCATGGTGATGACGCCGCATGTCGGCGAGATGGCCAGCCTGCTCGAGACCGATGAGGACACCGTCAGGGCCAACGCGGAAGCGATCGCCCGCGAATACGCACGGGCCTGGAACGTGGTGCTGGTGCTGAAAGGCCCGACCACGTGGATCGCAGCGCCCGATGGCCGCCTGTGGGTCAACACCGCCGGCAGCGTGGGGCTCGGCACCTCCGGCTCCGGCGACGTGCTCGCCGGCGTGATCGCGGGCCTGGCCGCGCGCGGTGCGGGCGCGGAGCAGGCGGCGGTGTGGGGCGTGTCGCTGCATGCGCGCGCCGGTGCGCGGCTGACGCGCCGGCATGGCCAGGTCGGTTTCCTCGCCCGCGAGATCAGCGGCGAGATCCCGGCGCTGATGCACGGGCTGTAGCGGTGCGTGGGCAGGCCCCTGGCAGCGGATTGTGCGAGGCGTTGGGCGGTCAGCGTCGGGTGGGATGCCGCGTATCGCACGCGAGCGCGCTCCCACAAGGGGGCGTTGCGGCCTTGCGGTTGTCCTGAAGGAGCGGAATTCCGATGCACCTGATCCAGCTGTTTCTTCCGCTCTACGACAATGACGGGCAGGCGTTCGCGAAGCCGCTGTTCGACACCGTGCGTGGCGAACTCACCGAGCGCTTCGGCGGCGTGACCGCGTTCGTGCGCTCACCCGCGGTCGGCGCCTGGGAGGACCACAGCGGCGATGTGCAGCGCGACGACGTGGTCCTGTTCGAGGTGATGGCCGACCACGTCGACCACGGCTGGTGGGCGGCGTATCGCGCGCAACTGGAACAACGCTTCCAGCAGGACGAGGTGCTGGTGCGCGCGGTGCGCGCCGAGCGCCTGTAGCAGGCCGCGCCCACGCGTCCAGGGGCACGTGAGGCACGTCTCCGCAGAAGGCGGATTGCCCGCGGCTGCATCGGCTTCACCGGCGCAGCGCTAGCGTGGCTTCCCCTGTTTGCGAGGACACCGCGATGAAAGAGCACGATCTCCAAGACCGCGAGCGCCAGCCCGACGTCACCCCGAAAGCGCCCGAACGCGGCCCCTCCACCGAGACCGGCATGCCGATCGACAAGGGCGGCCTGGACCGCGAGGTCGGTGATATCGACGAGGGAGAAGCCGGCGAAGACAGCGACGACGGCGCGCTGCCCGGCCGCGTGGGTGGGGGGCTTGCCGGCGGTTGATTCCACCGCGCTGCCCTCACCCGCCCCTGTCGGGGCACCCTCTCCCGTAAACGGGAGAGGGGTAAAAAGATCGCGCCCGCTTTATCCGTCTCCCGCGTGGATAGAGGTAGAAGGATCGCAGCCGGCTTGATCCGTCTCCTGCGTGGCGAGGGAGGTAGAAAGATCGCAGCTGGCTTTATCCGTCTCCCGCGTGGGGAGAGGTAGAAAGATCAGAGCCCGCTTTACCCCTCTCCCGCCTGCGGGAGAGGGTGCCCCGCAGGGGCGGGTGAGGGCGCTCTTCAGCCCCCCGCCGCGCGCCTCACCGCATCCGGCAGCGGCGTAGGCCGCCCGGTGGCGCGGTCGATCCACACCATCACCACGTTGCCGTCGGCGTACAACGGGGTGCCGTCCTCGCCGACGATGCGGTGCGACAGCGTCACGCTGCTGGTGCCCAGCCGCTCGCAGCCGAGTTCCACCACCACGTTGGCGGGATAGGGGATCGGCACCCGGTAGTTCATCTGCACCGCCGCCAGCAGCGGCGCGGTGGTGTCGGTCACCCACGCCTCGCCCAGCGAATCGAACCAGCGGATCCGCGCCTCCTCGAGGTAGGTCATGAAGTTCGAGTTGTTGACGTGGTTGAACGCGTCGAGATCGCGCCAGCGCAGGGCGATCGGCATGCGGAACAGCGGGGTGGGGGCGTCGCTCATCGGGTTGTTCTGTCCTTCGTGGAGGGTCAGCCGGCGGTGCGGGTCTTCCTGGCCGCCTTTTTGGCCGCCTTCTTCTTCGCGGGCGGCCTGCCGGCAAGCCGGGCATCCGGGCGGAGGCTGGCAACGGGGCCGTCGGCATCGCTTCCCTGCGTGCCCTGTGCGGCCGCCGCGACGGTGTCGGGATCCAGCATCCGCGCCAGGAACTGCCCCGTGTAGGAGCCCGGCACCGTGGCGACCTGTTCCGGCGTGCCCTCGGCGATGATACGGCCGCCGCGATGGCCGCCCTCGGGGCCGAGGTCGATCACCCAGTCCGCGGTCTTGATGACATCGAGGTTGTGCTCGATGACCACCACGGTGTTGCCGTCGTCGCGCAGCTTGTGCAGCACCGCCAGCAGGTGCTCGATGTCGTGGAAGTGCAGGCCGGTGGTCGGCTCGTCGAGGATGTACAACGTGCGTCCGGTGTCGCGGCGCGACAGCTCCTTCGACAGTTTGACGCGCTGCGCCTCGCCACCGGACAGCGTCGTCGCGGGCTGGCCGAGCTTGATGTAACCCAGGCCCACGTCGACCAGCGTTTCCAGCTTGCGCGCGATCGACGGCACCGGCTGGAACAGCTCCAGCGCGTCCTCGACGGTGAGTTCCAGCACGTCGTGGATGCTGTGGCCCTTGTAGAGGATCTCCAGCGTCTCGCGGTTGTAGCGCTTGGCACCGCAGACATCGCAGGGCACGTAGACGTCGGGCAGGAAGTGCATCTCCACCTTGATCAGGCCGTCGCCCTGGCAGGCCTCGCAGCGGCCGCCGCGCACGTTGAAGCTGAAACGCCCGGGCGAATAGCCGCGCGCACGCGACTCCGGCACCTGCGCGAACAGCTCGCGCAACGGGGTGAACAGCCCGGTGTAGGTGGCCGGGTTGGAACGCGGGGTGCGGCCGATCGGCGACTGGTCGATGTCGACGACCTTGTCGAACAGGTCCAGGCCCTTGATCTCGCGATGCGGCGCCGGCGAATGCGAAGCGCCGTTGATCTCGTTGGCGGCCAGCGCGTACAGGGTGTCGTTGATCAGCGTCGACTTGCCCGAGCCCGACACGCCGGTGATTGCGGTGAACAGACCCGACGGAATCCTCAGGTCCACGCCCTGCAGGTTGTTGCCGGACGCGCCCTCCAGCTTCAGCACCATCTTCGGGTTGGCGCGGTGCCGCTTCTTCGGGATCTCGATCTTCTTGCGGCCGGACAGGTACTGGCCGGTCAGCGATCGCGGCGCTTCGAGGATCTGCTCGTAGCTGCCCTCGGCCACCACCTCGCCACCGTGCACGCCGGCGCCTGGGCCGATGTCGACGATGTGGTCGGCGAGGCGGATCGCGTCCTCGTCGTGTTCCACCACGATCACCGTGTTGCCGAGGTCGCGCAGGCGGGTGAGGGTGTCGAGCAGGCGTTCATTGTCGCGCTGGTGCAGGCCGATCGACGGCTCGTCGAGCACGTACATCACGCCGACCAGGCCGGCGCCGATCTGCGAGGCCAGGCGGATGCGCTGCGCCTCGCCGCCGGACAGCGAGTCCGCCTTGCGTTCGAGCGTGAGGTAATCGAGGCCGACATCAACCAGGAAGCTCAGCCGCTCGCGGATCTCCTTGACGATCTTGGCCGCGATCTCGCCGCGCCAGCCGGGCAGGGCTAGCTCACCGAAGAACTTCAGCGCGTCGCCGATCGGCAGCACCACCAGTTCCGGCAGCGGGCGGTCGGCTACGAACACGTTGCGCGCGGCGGCGTTGAGGCGCGCGCCACTGCACTCGGTGCAGGGGCGTTCGCTGATGTACTTCGCCAGTTCCTCGCGCACTGCGGAGGACTCGGTCTCGCGGTAGCGGCGCTCGAGGTTGGGCACGATGCCTTCGAAGCGGTGCCGGCGCTGGCTGCGCTTGCCGCCTTCGGTGTAGTAGGTGAAGCCGATGGTCTCGTTGCCGCTGCCGAACAGCACCGCCTCGCGGGTCTTCGCATCGAGTTCCTGCCACGGCGTGTCGACGTCGAAGCCGTAGTGCTTTGCCAGTGATGCGATCAGCTGGAAGTAGTAGTGGTTGCGGCGGTCCCAGCCGCGCACCGCGCCGGCCGCCAGCGACAGTTCCGGGTGCACCACCACGCGGGCGGGGTCGAAGAATTGGCTGACGCCGAGGCCGTCGCAGGTCGGGCAGGCGCCCATCGGCGCGTTGAACGAGAACAGGCGCGGTTCCAGTTCGGGCAGCGCGTAGTCGCATACCGGGCAGCTGTAGCGCGACGAGAACAGCATCGGCTCGGCATCGGGCGTATCCAGCGAACGCACCGCGGCCATGCCGTCGCCGAGCTTGAGCGCGGTCTCGAAGGATTCGGCGAGGCGCTGCTTGATGTCCTCGCGGACCTTGAAGCGGTCGATCACCGCTTCGATGGTGTGCTTGACGCGCAGCGCCAGCGGCGGCACCGCGTCGATCTCGTAGACCTCGCCATCGACGCGTACGCGCACGTAGCCCTGCGCACGCAGCTGCTCGAACACCTGCGCGTGCTCGCCCTTGCGCTCGCGCACCACCGGCGCCAGCAGCATCCAGCGCTGCTCGCCGCCTTCGTCGGTCGCGCCGAGCGCCAGCACCTGGTCGACCATCTGGCTGACCGTCTGCGCTTCCAGCGGATAGCCGTGAAGCGGGCAGCGCGGGATGCCCACGCGGGCATACAGCAGGCGCAGGTAGTCGTAGACCTCGGTGATGGTGCCGACGGTCGAGCGCGGGTTGTGCGAGGTCGACTTCTGCTCGATCGAGATCGCCGGGCTCAGGCCTTCGATCGTGTCGATGTCGGGCTTTTCCATCACGCTCAGGAACTGCCGCGCGTACGCCGACAGCGATTCGACGTAACGGCGCTGGCCTTCGGCGTAGATGGTGTCGAACGCCAGCGACGACTTGCCGGAGCCGGACAGGCCGGTGATCACGATCAGCTTGTCGCGCGGCAGGTCGAGATCGATGTTCTTGAGGTTGTGGGTACGGGCACCGCGGATGCGGATGAAGTCCATCGCCATCGGGTCGGGGATCCGGGGTATCGATCAGGCTGGCCGGGCCTGGGGTGGGGGAATGCAGCCGGGCGGGGAGCCAATCGGGCAGCCTACCGAGCCCCCGAGATGGGGGCAAACCCACGGAATCCCAGCGCAGGGAGGGCGATTCGGCCGAGCTGACCGGCAGCCGTCCGGCCCGCCCGTGGCAGGTTGGTGCGGCTTGACCGTAACTTGCTGAAAGCCCTAGAATTCCGCTTCTGTCCGGCCTCGATGCCGGCAGCGACCACAATAACTACCAAAGGAAGCATTGGTCATGTACGCAGTTATCGTCACCGGCGGTAAGCAATACCGCGTGATGGCGGGTGAGACGCTCCGCGTCGAAAAGCTCGACATCGAAGCCGGCAACGAGGTCACGTTCGACAACGTCCTCATGCTCGGCGACGGCGAAGGTGTGACGCTCGGTGACGCACTCAAGGGTGCCACCGTCGCCGCCACCGTCAAGGCCCACGGCCGCGCCGACAAGATCCGCATCATCAAGTTCCGCCGCCGCAAGCACCACATGAAGCGCATGGGGCATCGGCAGCACTACACCGAAATCGAGATCACCGGTATCAACGCCGGCGACAAGAAGTAAGGAGAAGCAGTCATGGCACATAAAAAGGGCGTAGGCTCCTCGCGCAACGGCCGCGACTCCAATCCCAAGTACCTCGGCGTGAAGATGTTCGGCGGCCAGGCCATCGAGGCCGGCAACATCATCGTCCGCCAGCGCGGCACCCAGTTCCATCCGGGTCCGGGCGTGGGCCTCGGCCGCGACCACACGCTGTTCGCACTGGTCGACGGCACCGTGGAATTCGCGGTGAAGGGTCCGAAGAAGCGTCGTACCGTCAGCGTCGTCGAAGTGGCCTGACCACCCGCGACCCTGCCGTATCGAAGGCCCCGCTCCGGCGGGGCTTTTCATTGCGGCCGCGCAAGGCCTGCCGTGAACACGCGGCCGCCGCGCATGCGTCATTGCCGGGTCCTCCGGCCTGCGCGGGTAGACTTGCCCGCGCCCATTGCTTCAATCAATCGCGAAACCGCATCCCATGAAACTCGTCGACGAAGTAGAAATCACTGTCAGTGCCGGCAATGGCGGCCATGGCTGCATCGGCTTCCGGCGCGAGAAGTTCATTCCGCTGGGCGGGCCCGATGGCGGCGATGGCGGCAACGGCGGCAGCGTGTGGCTGGTGGCCGACGAGAACCTCAACACGCTGGTCGACTTCCGCCACGAGACGCGCTTCCGCGCGCAGCGCGGCGAGAACGGCATGGGCCGGCAGATGTACGGCAAGGGCGGCGATGACCTGGCCATCAGCGTGCCGGTCGGCACCGTGGTCACCAACGTCGCCACCGACGAGGTCATCGGCGACCTCACCGCGCATGGCCAGCGCCTGCTGGTGGCGCGCGGCGGCCAGGGTGGCCTCGGCAACATGCATTTCAAGAGTTCGGTCAACCGCTCGCCGCGCAAGGCCACGCCGGGCGAGGAGGGCGAGGAGCGCCTGCTGCGGCTGGAGTTGAAGCTGCTGGCCGACGTCGGCCTGCTCGGCTTCCCCAATGCTGGCAAGAGCACGCTGATCCGCGCGGTGTCGGCGGCAACGCCAAAGGTGGCGGACTATCCGTTCACCACGCTCTACCCGAACCTGGGCGTGGTCAGCACCGAGCCGCACCGCAGCTTCGTGGTGGCCGACATTCCCGGGCTGATCGAGGGTGCCGCCGATGGTGCAGGCCTCGGTGCATTGTTCCTGCGCCATATCCAGCGCACCCGCCTGCTGCTGCATCTCGTCGAGATCCAGCCGCTCGACGGTGGCGACCCGGTCGACCAGGTGCGCGCGATCGAGCGTGAGCTTGCGAAGTTCGATGCCGGCCTGCTCGACAAGCCGCGCTGGCTGCTGATCAACAAGGCCGACCTGATGGCGCCCGAGGACGCGCGTGCCGAAGCCGAGCGGATCATCGCCGCGCTGGAATGGAAGGCGCCGTGGTTCCTGGTCTCGGGCCTTGCCCACGAGGGCACCCGTGACGTGATGCGCCGCGTGCAGGCCGAGCTCGACGAGCAGGCCCGCCAGGCCGCCGAGGCGGCGGACGCGGAAGGGTACTGAGCGCGGCGGCCGCGGCGCAGGCCCCGCTCCGCTGGTCCCGCTTTCCTGGTTCCGGTCTCGCCTGTCCTTGATCCGGCCGCTGCCGATCCCGGCTGCGGCTGGTCGCGCCGGCGGGAGTCGTTTCGTCGGGCGGCGACGCCGTCGCCAGTGCGGCTTTCGGTAGGGGCGGGTTTCCGGACAACAAAAAACCCGGCCGGGGCCGGGTTCTTGCGGAACGCCTTGCGGCAAGGACTCAGGCAGCGGCCTTGAGTGCCTTGATGCGGGCGGTCAGGCGGCTCTTGTGACGGGCCGCCTTGTTCTTGTGGATCAGGCCGCGGGCGCTGAACCGGTCGAGGATCGGCTGCGCTGCATTGAAGGCTTCCTGAGCGCCGGCGGCGTCATTGGCCTCGAGGGCCTTGAGGACCTTCCTGACATAGGTACGCAGCATGGAGCGCTGGCTGCTGTTGCGCTGGTTGCGCACGATGGTCTGCTTCGCGCGCTTCTTTGCGGACTTGATGTTGGCCACGGTGGAATCCTGGAAATCGGGAGACGGAAACTGGGGTGTCGGCGCCCGGGTATCCGGGAGGCTTGACAAACGAGCCGGAAATTATGGGGGAAGCAGCGCCGCGGGTCAACAATGCGGCATCATGGGCGGTGATCCGCTGGAACCCTGTTCAGCCGCAATGACCACGCCATTCTGCCAGGCCTGCCGATGAGCGCGCCCGATCCCTCCGCCCCTGCGCCATCGCCGGGAGACAGGGGCCGCCGCGGCGGCCTGCTGCGTTCGACCGCGGTCTTCAGCGGCATGACCCTGTTGTCGCGCGTCGCCGGGTTCGCCCGCGACATGCTGCAGGCGACGCTGTTCGGCACCGGTGGTGCCATGAGTGCGTTCATCGTCGCCTACCGGGTGCCCAATTTCCTGCGTCGGGTGTTCGCGGAAGGCTCGATGGCGATGGCCTTCGTGCCGGTGCTCAACGAGATCCGCGAGCGCGGCGATCGCGCGGCGCTGAAGTCCTTCATCGATCACATGGCCGGTGCGCTGTGCGCGGTGGTGCTGGTCGTCTGCGCCGCCGGCATGCTCGCCGCGCCGCTGGTGGCGCGCCTGTTCGCGCCGGGCTGGGCGGACCAGCCGGAGCTGCTGGCGCAGACCGCGCAGATGCTGCGGATCACTTTCCCGTACCTGCTCTTCATCTCGATGATGTCGCTGGCGGCATCGATCCTCAACAGCACCGGCCGCTTCGGGCTGCCGGCATTCACCCCGGTGCTGCACAACCTCACGATGATCGCGGCAATGCTGTGGCTGGCGCCGCGCTTCGAGGTGCCGCCGGTGGGCCTGGCCTGGGGTGTGCTGGCAGCGGGATTCCTGCAGCTGGCACTGCTGTGGCCGTCGCTGGGCCGGCTGGGCCTGCGGCCGCGGCTGCGGCCGGGTTTCCGCCATCCCGAGGTCCGCAAGGTCGGCCGGCTGATGCTGCCGACGCTGTTCTCCTCGTCGGTGGCACAGGTGAACCTGATCGTCGGCACCGCGTTCGCTTCGGTGCTGGCCGCGGGCAGCGTGGACTGGCTGTACTACTCCGACCGCCTGATCGAGTTCCCGCTGGGTCTGTTCGGCGTGGCGCTGGGCACGGTGATCCTGCCGCACCTGTCGCGCCGGCACGCGGCCGAGGACGCCGCCGGGTACAACGGTGCGCTCGACTGGGGCCTGCGGATGTCGCTGCTTGCCGGCGTGCCTGCCGGGCTCGGGCTGCTGTTGCTGGCCGAGCCGATCGTCGCGACGGTCTACAACTACGGGCAGTTCAGCGCGCTCGACACGCGGATGGCCGCGGTGAGCCTGAGCGCGATGAGCCTCGGCGTGCCGGCCTTCATGCTGACCAAGGTGCTGGCGCCCGCGTTCTACGCGCGCCAGGACACGAAGACCCCGATGCGCGCGGCGATCTGGACCGTGGTCGCCAATATCGTGCTGACCGCGGCGATCACCACGCCGATGTGGCTGGGCGGCGTGGCCGGTGCCCACGGCGGCATTGCCCTCGCCACGGCGCTTGCCGGCGGACTCAACGCGCTGTTGCTGTGGCGTTCGCTGCGGCGCTCCGGGCTGTACCGGCCGGAGGCGGGCTGGGGTGGATTCCTGCTCAGGCTGGCCGCCGGCTGCGTGGCAATGGCCGCAGTGGTGGTGCTGCTGCGCCATGGCATCGGCGCGTGGACGGCGATCGACGCAGCGGTTGAACGGGTCGGCTGGCTGGTGCTGACGATCGGGGCCGGTGCCGGCTGCTACGCGCTGGTGCTGGTGATGCTGGGCCTGCGGCCGCGGCACCTGCGGCACTGACGTCCTTGCCCGCTGTGGAGCGCTTGAGCGCGGTGGCGGGGTCGAGGGCAGGCAGGCCGTATACTGCCGGGCTTCTATGAGCAGGCCCAGCCCTCGACATCTATTCCGCGACGTTGGCGGCGGTCCGGTATGTCCGGGCGGCAGCGTGGTGTGCATCGGCGCGTTCGACGGCCTGCACCTGGGTCATCAGGCGCTGGTGCGGCATGCGGTCGCGCGTGCCCGGGACCTGGACGTCCAGCCGGCGGCGCTGAGCTTCGAGCCGCTGCCCCGCGAATTCTTCGGTGCCGACGCCCCTCCGCCGCGCCTGATGTTGCCGCGTGCCAAGGTCGAAGGCCTGCGCGCGCTGGGTGTGGCCACCGTCGGCCTGCTGCGTTTCAACGCCGCGATGGCAACGATGGAGGCTGCGGAATTCGTCCGCGACGTGCTGGTGCGCCGGCTGGCGGTGCGCGAGGTGTGGGTCGGGCCGGGCTTCCGCTTCGGCCATCGCCGCGGCGGCGATCTCGCCCTGCTGCAACGCATGGGCGCCGGGCTCGGCTTCGCGGCCGGTGAAATCGCACCCTACCTGCACGAAGGCGAGCGCGTGTCGAGCACCGCGATCCGGCAGGCGCTGGTGGAAGGCGACTTCGCCCGAGCCGCGCGTCTGCTCGGCCGCCCGTACGCGGTTGCCGGGCGGGTCGTGCACGGGCGCCAGCTCGGGCGCACGCTCGGTTATCCCACCGCCAACCTGCGCTTCGGCGGCAAGGTGCCGGCACTGCGTGGCATCTACGCCACCCGCGTGCACGGCATCGGCGGCGACGCCGGTCAAAGCCGGCCCTGGCCATCGGTCTCGAGCTTCGGCACCCGGCCGACGGTCGATGGCGTCGAGCCGTTGCTCGAAGCCCATCTTTTCGATTTCGAGGGCGACCTCTACGGGCGCCGCATCGAGGTCGAATTCGTCGCGCGCCTGCGCGACGAGGAGAAATTCCCCGATCTCGACAGCCTGGTCGCACAGATGGACCTCGACGCTGCGCAGGCACGCGCCGCGCTGGCAGCCGCCGACGATCATCCCCAATTGCAGCCACACCATAGGGTCACCGCGTGAGCGACGACGCCAACCGCTACAAAGCCACCATCCACCTGCCCGCGACGGACTTCCCGATGCGCGGGGACCTGCCCAAACGTGAGCCGCAGACGCTGGCGCGCTGGGAGGCGGACGGGCTGTACCAGCGCATCCGGGAAGCCGCCCGCGGGCGCCCGCAATGGGTACTGCACGATGGTCCACCGTATGCCAATGGCGTGATCCACATCGGCCATGCGGTGAACAAGGTGCTCAAGGACATGGTGGTGAAGTCGAAGCTGCTGGCCGGCTTCGATGCGCCGTACGTGCCGGGCTGGGATTGCCATGGGCTGCCGATCGAACATGCGGTGGAGAAGACCCACGGCAAGGTCGGTGAGAAGCTCGATGCCGCCGCGTTCCGCGCGAAATGCCGCGAATACGCTGCCAGCCAGGTCGAACTGCAGCGCACCGGCTTCAAGCGCCTCGGCGTGACCGGCGACTGGGACCGACCCTACCTGACGATGGATTTCCGCTACGAGGCGGACATGCTGCGGGCGCTTGCGAAGATCGTCGAGCGCGGCCACGTGACGCGCGGCTTCAAGCCGGTGCACTGGTGCTTCGACTGCCAGTCGGCACTGGCCGAAGCCGAGATCGAATACCAGGACAAGCAGTCGCCGGCGATCGACGTCGCCTACGTCGCAATCGACGGCTCCACGCTCGCAGGCCGCTTCGGTGCCGCGCTGGAGGAGGGCGCGACGGTGGCGGTGCCGATCTGGACCACCACGCCGTGGACGCTGCCGGCATCGCTTGCGGTCTCGATCGGCGCGGATATCGATTACGTCCTGGTCGAAGGCCCGCTGCGCGACGGCGCACGCCAGTGGCTGGTGGTGGCCGAGGCCCTGGCGGCGAAGGTGCTGGCGCGCTATGGCGTCGATACGGTGACCGTGCACGGGCGCGAGCGCGGCGCGGCCCTCGATGGCCTGCGCCTGCGCCATCCGTTCTACGACGACCGCGAGATCCCGCTGCTGCTGGGTGAGCACGTGTCCGACGAGGACGGCACCGGTGCGGTGCATACCGCGCCCGGCCACGGCCAGGAGGACTTCGCCGTGTCCCAGCGCTACGGGCTGGTGGAGGGCACGCCGGCCAATGTGCTGAATCCGGTCGACGGCCGCGGCGTGTATCTGCCGACCACGCCGGCGATGGGTGACGCGGCGCTGGCCGGCGTGCACCTGTGGAAGGCCAACGCGCTGATCGTCGATGCGCTGCGGGCACGGGGCGCGCTGCTGGCGCACGCGGACATCAACCACAGCTACCCGCACTGCTGGCGGCACAAGACGCCGGTCGTGTTCCGCGCGACGCCGCAGTGGTTCATCTCGATGGAGCAGGCGCAGCTGCGTGCGGATGCGCTCAAGGCCGTCGAGGACGTGCGCTGGGTGCCGGACTGGGGCCAGGCACGCATCACCGGCATGGTCGAGGGACGGCCCGACTGGACGATCTCGCGGCAGCGTTACTGGGGCGTGCCGATCGCCCTGTTCGTCGACCGCGAGACCCAGCAGCCGCACCCGCGCTCCGCGGAACTGATGCGCGAGGTCGCCGCGCGCGTGGAGCGCGACGGCGTGGACGCGTGGTACACGCTGGATGCCTCCGAGCTGCTCGGCGATGACGCCGCGCGTTACGACAAGGTCACCGACATCCTCGACGTCTGGTTCGACTCCGGCGTCAGCCACGAATGCGTGCTCGCGCAACGTGCCGATGACGGCCTGCGCAAGCCGGCGGACCTGTATCTCGAAGGGTCCGACCAGCATCGCGGCTGGTTCCAGTCGTCGCTGCTGTCGGGCGTGGCGATGGATGGCGTCGCCCCGTACCGCCAGGTCCTGACCCACGGCTTCACCGTGGATGCCGACGGCCGCAAGATGTCCAAGTCGCTGGGCAACGTGGTCGCGCCGCAGCAGGTGGTCGACGCGATGGGCGCCGACGTGCTGCGGCTGTGGATCGCCGCGGCCGACTACCGCAACGAGATGTCGGTTTCCGACGAGATCCTCAAGCGCAGCGCCGATGCCTACCGCCGCATCCGCAATACCGCGCGCTTCCTGCTGGGCAACCTCAACGGCTTCGAACCCGCGCAGCACCTGCGTCCGCTCGAGGACATGGTCGCGCTGGACCGCTGGATCGTGCACCGCGCGTACCGCCTGCAGGAGCGCATCGTCGACGCCTACGAGCGCTACGACTTCCCGGAGGTCGTGCAGGCGCTGTCGAACTTCTGCAGCGTGGATCTCGGTTCGCTGTATCTCGACGTCACCAAGGACCGGCTGTACACGATGCCGGAGGACTCGCGCGGGCGCCGCAGTGCGCAGAGCGCGATGTACCGCATCGTGGAAGCCTTCGTGCGCTGGATCGCGCCGATCCTCGCCTTCACCGCCGACGAGCTGTGGCGCCATCTCCCGGCGGCCACGGCGGAGGGCCCGCGCCCGGAGCACGTGCTGTTCGCCACCTGGTACGACGGCCTGGCACCACTGCCCGCCGATGCGCCGCTGTCGGAGGACGACTTCGAGCGCCTGCTGGCGCTGCGCGAGCAGGTCGCCAAGGTGCTGGAGCCGATGCGCGCCAGCGGCGAGATCGGTGCCGCACTCGAGGCCGAAATCGAACTGCGCGCCAGCGTCGCCGACCAGAACCGTGTCGGCCCGCTGGTCGACGAATTGCGCTTCTTCCTGATCAGCGGCGACGTCACCGTGGTGGATGCCGACGAGGCGGAGGATGCGCTGCGCATCGTGGCCACGCCGACCACCAGGCCGAAGTGCGTGCGCTGCTGGCAGCATCGTGCCGACGTCGGCGCCGTTGACACGCATCCGCAGATCTGCGGCCGCTGCGTGACCAATATCGAAGGCGAGGGCGAGGACCGGCGCTGGTTCTGAAGCCCGGTCGCCCGCCGCATCGTTCCGCAGCCCGCCGGTGCGGCATGATGCCGGCCCGATGGACCACACGAGTGCACGATCACCGATGACAACCACGCGCCCGAAACCCGATGCCCTGGCCTGGCTGCTGCTGTCGCTGGTGGTGATCGCGCTCGACCAGCTCACCAAGTACTGGGTGCTGACCAGCCTGCCGGAGTACACCGCGGTCCCGGTGATCGAGGGCTTCTGGAACTGGTACCGCACCTACAACACCGGTGCGGCGTTCAGCTTCCTCGCCGACGCCGGCGGCTGGCAGAAGTGGTTCTTCACCGCCCTCGCGATAGGCATCAGCGGCCTGCTGGCGTTCTGGCTGTCGCGCACGCCGCGTGGTGACTGGAAGACCGCGCTGCCGTTCGCACTGGTCATCGGCGGTGCCATCGGCAACGTGATCGACCGGCAGATCCACGGCCACGTGGTGGATTTCATCCAGTGGCACTGGAAGGACTACTACTGGCCCGCGTTCAACATCGCCGACATGGCGGTGGTGGGCGGCGCGATCGGGATCGCGTTGTTCGGGCTGTTCCAGGACAGCGGGAAGAAGCGGTAGGGGCGGGGGTAGACGGGAGAGGGGCGATCGTGCCGGGCGGGAGCGGGCGTGGCGACTGCGCTTCAGGCTGACCGCGCGCGGCTCCGCTAGAATCCGGTCTCTATGGAAATCATCCTCGCCAATCCCCGTGGCTTCTGCGCGGGCGTCGACCGTGCGATCGAGATCGTCAAGCGCGCCATCGAGACCCTGGGCGCGCCGATCTACGTGCGCCACGAGGTGGTCCACAACCGTTACGTGGTCGAGGACCTGCGTGCGCGCGGGGCGATCTTCGTCGAGGAACTCGACGAGGTGCCCGACGGCAACACGGTGATCTTCAGCGCCCACGGCGTGTCGCAGGCGGTGCGTGCGGAAGCCGACCGCCGTGGCCTCAAGGTGTTCGATGCGACCTGCCCGCTGGTGACCAAGGTGCATCTGGAAGTCGCGCGCCACTGCCGCGCGGGCCGCGACGTGGTGCTGATCGGCCATGCCGGCCATCCGGAAGTCGAAGGCACGATGGGGCAGTGGAGCCGCGAAGGCGGCAACGGCCATATCTATCTGGTCGAGGACGAGGCCGATGTGGCCAGGCTGGAGGTCGCCCAGCCGGAAAACCTTGCCTACACCACGCAGACCACGCTGTCGGTGGACGATACCCGCAACGTCATCGCCGCGCTGCGCGCCCGCTTCCCGGCGCTGCAGGGCCCGAAGAACGACGACATCTGCTACGCCACGCAGAACCGCCAGGATGCGGTGCGTGACCTTGCGCGCCGCTGCGACCTGGTGCTGGTGGTGGGTTCGCCGAACAGTTCCAACTCCAACCGCCTGCGCGAGCTTGCCGAGCGCGATGGCGTGGAGGCTTACCTGATCGACGGCGCCGACGAGATCGACCCGGCCTGGATTGCCGGCCGCCAGCGCATCGGCGTGACCGCCGGTGCCTCCGCCCCCGACGTGCTGGTGGAAGGCGTGATCGCGCGCCTGCGCATCCTCGGCGCGGGCACGGTCGCCGAGCTCGATGGCGAGCCCGAGAACATGGTGTTCGCGCTGCCCAAGGAGTTGCGGCTGCAGCTGGTGGAGTGAGGGCCTTTGACCGCGCCCCCCGCTGCCCCTAGAATCTGCGGCCCCGCCGGAATAGCTCAGTTGGTAGAGCGGCGCATTCGTAATGCGTAGGTCGTAGGTTCGATTCCTATTTCCGGCACCAGGGTCCAGACGCCCCGCGAAAGCGGGGCGTCGTCGTTTTGCGGCCGCTGTCATCGCACAGCCATCGGCGTTTCACCGGTTCTACGCAGTGCGCGTACCAGACTTCCGGCTCCCCACCAGACCCGGCCGGCGCACCATGGACCACAGCTGCATCGATATCTACATCACCCGCGACGTCGACGGGTACGTGGTCGCCCCGGCGGGCAGCCCGTTGCCGGAGGACGCCATGACTGCGCTGGGCGGGGTGGTGCACGGCTGGATGCAGCAGGTCGGCGAGGCGGCGCGGCTGCCGGGCTGGCGCGGCGTGTGCCGCGATATCGATGCCTGCGGCTACAGCGTGCTGTCGGATGAGGATTTCGTGGCATTGCTGCTGCCGGGTGAACTTGCGCCGCCGCCCACGCCACTGCGCATGCAGCCGGGTGCCGGCGCCGTGGCCGCGGCGGCCTGACGGTCGGATCGGCTCAGGGAGACAGGTCGTAGCGCAGCCGGAAACGCACCGGCGCGGCCGCGTCGTCGTCGGCAGCGCCGATCCGGTACAGCCGCGCCGCCTGGTCGCCGGCCTCGCGCATCAACGCCGCGATTCCTTCGGCCTCGACGGTCTCAACGTCGATCACCCGGCCGTCGGCGCCGAAGGTCAGCGTCCACAGGAAGTGGCCGCGATAGTCCTTGGGTGCGACACCGGCGGGGTAATTGGTGCGCCCCTGCACGAACACCGCGTCGCGGCGATGGAAACCCGCACTGGCGAGGTCGGCCGCGATCTCGACGGGGTCGCGGGCGATCTCGACACCGTCATAGGTCAGCACCACTTCGTGTTCGCCGGCGGACAGGCCATGGCGCGCGGGTTCGAATGGATGGCAGCGCACGATCAGCGCAGACGCGGCCACCGTCTCCTCCACCAGCGTCACCGTAGTCCCATCGCGCTCCGCCAGCAGCCGCACGGTCACATCGGCTTCCGGGAACCTCGAGGATTTCCAGCACAGCTGGTGCGGGCGGTCCGGCTGCAGGATCAGGCCCAGTGCCACCGGTCGCACCTGCGTGGCGGGGTCGCGTGCTTCCCACAGGAACTCGATATGCCCATGCGGCGGCGGACGGCCGGCCGCGGCCCCGGAGAGCGACAGCAGCGCGGACAACAGCAGTGCCCTTGTGTCCATACGGGTTCCATCGTCCGGAGCTCGCCGCGAGCATAGCGGGCCGGGTGCCGCCGCGTGCCTGCGTTGCGCGGGTCTCGCCCTGCGCGACGGGCGCCCGCTACCCTGTCGATCCTTTTCGCGGATCCTCCGGCAATGTCGAAAGCTCCAGCCACGGCCAAGGCCGGTCGCGCGCGTACCGCCTATGTCTGTGCCGAGTGCGGCACCGACCACGGCAAGTGGCAGGGCCAGTGCGCCGGCTGCGGCGCATGGAACACCCTGTCGGAGTTCGTGATCGAGCCTGCAGCAAAGGCGGCGGCCAGCGGTGGCACGACCCGACGCGCCGGCTGGGCCGGTGCGGTCGAGGCGCCGAAGGTCACCGCGCTCAAGGATGTGCGCCATATGGAGGACGCGCGGGTGTCGACCGGTATCGGCGAACTCGACCGCGTGCTCGGGGGCGGCATGGTCGAGGGCGCGGTGGTGCTGGTCGGTGGGGACCCGGGTATCGGCAAGTCCACCCTGTTGTTGCAGGCGGTGGCGCGGATGGCGGCGACGCTGCCGGCGCTGTACGTCACCGGCGAGGAATCGCTGGGCCAGGTGGCCGGGCGCGCAGCCCGCCTGGACCTGCCCCTCGACGGGCTGCAGGCGCTGGCGGAAACCGGCGTGGAAACCATCCTCGAGCACGCCGCGGCCATGCGGCCGAAGCTGATCGTTGCCGACTCGGTGCAGACGCTGTGGACCGAATCGCTGACCGCGGCGCCGGGCTCGGTGAGCCAGGTGCGCGAGTCCGCCGCACGGCTGGTGCGCTATGCCAAGGAGACCGGCACCGCGGTGTTCCTGGTCGGCCACGTCACCAAGGAAGGCGGCATCGCCGGCCCGCGCGTGCTCGAGCACATGGTCGATGCAGTGCTGTATTTCGAGGGCGAGAGCGGCAGCCGCTTCCGCGTGCTGCGCGCGTTCAAGAACCGCTTCGGTGCGGTCAACGAGCTCGGCGTGTTCGCCATGGGCGACAAGGGCCTGAAGGAAGTGCCGAATCCGTCGGCGATCTTCCTGTCGGGCGGCAGCACCCGCCAACCCGGTAGCTGCGTGATGGTGACCCGCGAGGGCACGCGGCCGCTGCTGGTGGAGGTGCAGGCGCTGGTCGACAGCTCGCCGCTGTCCAATCCACGGCGCGTGGCGGTCGGCCTGGAAGGCAACCGGCTGGCGATGCTGCTGGCGGTGCTGCACCGGCACGGTGGGGTGCTGGTCGGCGACCAGGACGTGTTCGTCAACGTGGTGGGCGGCATCCGCGTGCAGGAAACCGCGGCCGACCTGCCGGTGCTGCTGGCGGTGCTGTCGAGCCTGCGCGACACGCCATTGCCGGAGAAGACCATCGCCTTCGGCGAGGTAGGTCTGTCGGGGGAGATCCGCCCGGTGCCCAATGGCGAGGAACGCCTGCGCGAGGCGGCCACCCACGGCTTCCGCCGCGCGATCGTGCCGAAGGCAAATGCGCCGAAGTCGGGATCGGTGAAGGGACTCGAGGTGATCGCCGTCGAACGGCTGGCCGACGCGATCGACGCGCTGTAGCGGTTGCGGCAGGCTCAGCGCGGACGTTGCAGCACCAGTTCCAGCACGAACTTGCTGCCGAAGAACGCCAGCACCAGCAGCACCATCGCGGCCAGCGTCCAGCGCACGGCCGGCGGTCCGCGCCAGCCGTACCGCCAGCGCCCGAACAGCAGCGCGCCGAACACCAGCCACGACAGCACGCTCAGCACCGATTTGTGGATCAGGTGCTGGGCGAAAAAGTCATGCACGAACAGCACCCCGGTCAGCAGGGTGGCGGTCAGCAGCACGAAGCCGACCGTGATGGTGCGGAACAGCAGGGTTTCCAGCTCGGTCAGCGGCGGCAGCGCCCGCAGCCAGCGGTGGAACTCGCGCCGTCGCAACGCGCGTTCCTGCGCCCCCAGCATCAGCGCAAGCAACGCGGCGATGGCGAGCGTGGCATAGGCCAGCAGCGCGAAGCCCGCATGCAGCTGCAGGCGCCAGTCCAGACCTTCCGGATCGTGGTGCCCGGTAAGGGCATAGACCAGAAGTGACGCCGTCGCCAGCGGAAACACCACCACCCCCAATGCCGCCGTGCGGCCGCGGAGCCCGAACAGCAGGGTGGCCACGGCCATGCCGAGACCCACCAGCGACAGCGCCGAGAAGAAGTGCAGGTCGGCGCCGCCCAGGTCGCGCCAGGCCAGCAGGTGTGCGATGCCGTGCAGGATGGTGGCGATCACCGCGGGCGCTGCCCAGGCCGCGCCGGTTGCCGCCGATTCGCGCGCCAGCGTTCGCACCAGCATGCCGGTTGCGACGAGGTAGAGCAGGGCCGCGATGAGAACGATTGTCATCGCGGAAGTGTCGCATACGCACCGGCGCGTCGTACGGTGTTTCCCGGCCTGTTCCGGGGCGTTGCGGAGGTCGCGGGTATAATCTGCGGCCCTCTCTTCCAAGCGCGGAACCTGCATGTTCGAGTCCCTCACCCAGCGCCTGTCCGGCACCATGGAGCGCCTGCGCGGCCGCGGGCGGCTGACCGAGGAGAACATCCGCGAAGCCACCCGCGAGGTACGGATCGCGCTGCTGGAGGCCGACGTCGCCCTGCCGGTGGTGCAGGCCCTGATCGAGCGCATCAAGGTGCGCGCGGTCGGCCAGGAAGTGCTGAAGTCGCTGACGCCCGGCCAGGCACTGATCAAGGTCGTGCGCGACGAACTCACCACGGTGATGGGCGCGCAGGCGACCGAGCTCAACCTCAACGTGCCGGCGCCGGCGGTGATCCTGATGGCCGGCCTGCAGGGCGCGGGCAAGACCACCACGGTCGGCAAGCTTGCGAAGCTGCTGAAGGAAAAGCGCAGGAAGAAGGTGATGGTGGTCAGCGCGGACGTCTACCGCCCGGCCGCGATCGAGCAGCTGAAGACCCTGGCCGACCAGGTGGGGGTGACGTTCTTCCCGTCCGATGCCTCGCAGCAACCGGTCGACATCGTGCGTGCGGCGATCGACGACGCCCGCAGGTCCTATGTCGACGTGCTGCTGGTCGATACCGCCGGCCGCCTCGCCATCGACGAGGCGATGATGGCCGAGATCAAGGCGCTGCATGCCGCGGTCAACCCGGTCGAAACGCTGTTCGTCGTCGACTCCATGACCGGCCAGGACGCCGCGACCACCGCCAAGGCGTTCTCCGAAGCGCTGCCGCTGACCGGCGTGGTGCTGACCAAGACCGACGGCGACGCCCGCGGCGGTGCCGCGCTCTCGGTGCGCTACATCACCGGGCGGCCGATCAAGTTCATCGGCACCGGCGAGAAGACCGACGGCCTCGACGTCTTCCACCCGGACCGCGTCGCCAGCCGCATCCTCGACATGGGCGATGTGCTGTCGCTGGTCGAGCAGGTCGAGAGCCAGGTCGACAAGGACAAGGCGCAGAAGCTTGCCGAGAAGGTCGCCAAGGGCAAGAAGTTCGACCTCAACGACATGCGCGACCAGCTCGAGCAGATGCAGGGCATGGGCGGCATCCACGGCCTGATGGACAAGTTGCCGGGCATGGGCCAGATCCCGGACACCGTCAAGAACCAGGTCACCGGCAAGGAAGTGCCGCGGATGATCGCGATCATCAACTCGATGACCAGGAAGGAGCGTCGCAACCCGGCGCTGCTCAACGGCTCGCGCCGCGCCCGCATCGCGGCCGGCTCCGGCACCCATCCTTCCGACGTCAACAAGCTGATCAAGCAGTACCAGCAGATGGAGAAGATGATGTCGAAGATGGCCCGCGGCGGGATGAAGGGGATGATGCGCGGGCTGCAGGGCATGATGGGCGGGCGCGGCGGGATGCCGTTCCGCTGAGTCGCGGCGGCATCCGCTCCATGCTCCGGACCGGGCGGATGCCATGCTGATCTTCCGCAACGGCCACCCGGCCACCGCGGCCGATCTCGCGCATCCGGCACTGGTCAACGATGGCCACTTCACCACGATGCAGGTCCGTGGTGGCGCGGTGCAGGGGCTGGAGCTGCATCTGCAGCGTCTCGCCGACGCGCACCGCACACTGTTCTCGCGGGATCTGGATACCGCGCGCGTCCGCGCCGACTGCGCTGCCGCAATCACGGCCAGTGGACTCGCCGATGCCACGTTGCGGGTGACGATCCACCCGGGCGGCTCCCACCTCGACGCCTCCGGCCCGGTCGTGCTGGTATCCCTCGCCGCGCCGGCGCTCCCGGGTGCCGACGGCCTGCGGCTGAAGTCCTTCGTATACGTGCGCGAGCTACCCGGGGTGAAGCACGTCGGCACGTTCCCGCTGCTGCACTACCGCCGCCTCGCGTGCGTGGCCGGGTGCGACGATGCGCTGTTCGTGACGGCGGGAGGCCTTGTGTGCGAGGGGTCGTTCTGGAACCTCGCGCTGTGGGACGGCCGGATGGTGATCTGGCCCGATGGCCCCGCCCTGCGCGGAACCCGCGAGCAGCTGCTCCAGCGCGAATTCCGCCGGGCCGGGGTCGCCCAGCAGGTCCGTGCGGTGGCGCTGGACGAGCTGCCGGGACTGGCCGGCATCTGCTGCAACTCTCGCGGCGTGCAGCCACTGGCGTCGGTCGATGGCCGCAAACTGAGCGATCCGGCCGCGCTGCTGGCACTGGCCGCCGCCGCGGACGTCCGGATCCTCTGGGACCCTCTGGACACGAAGGAGGGTGGGGCCCCTACCGTCGCCGGAACGGCTTCGCTATAATTTCCGGCTTACCGCGCCATCCTGGCGACTGGGCAACACCGAGAAACTCCATGGTCAAGATCCGTCTCACCCGCGGCGGCGCCAAGAAGCGCCCGTTCTACCACATCATCGTCACCGACTCGCGCAGCGCCCGCGACGGCCGCAACATCGAACGCGTGGGTTACTACAACCCGGTGGCACAGGGTGCCGAACAGCGTGTCGTGCTCGACACCGCCCGCGTCGACCATTGGGTCAAGCAGGGTGCGCAGATGACCGACAAGGTCCGCGCGCTGTACAAGGAAGCGGGCAAGGCCCAGCCGGCCGCTGCCTGAAGCTGACGGCCGCGCCCCGGGCGCGGCCTTTTTCGTACGAACGATGACCGATCCCACCCGTCGCATCCTGCTGGGCAGGATCCACGGCGCCTTCGGCGTGCGTGGCGAGCTGCGCGTGGAATCGTTCACCGATCCCGAGACCGAGCTCTTCCGCTACCAGCCCTGGACCCTGCGTGATGCGCAGGGCCGCGAGCGGGTGGTGGAAGGTGCGCGTGGCCGTCCCGGCCCGAAGGGCGTGGTCGCCACGTTGCCCGGCGTCGAGGATCGCGAGGGTGCCGACGCCATGCGCGGCACCGAGATCTGGGTGCCGCGCAGCGCGCTGCCGCCGCCCAGCGCGGACGAGTTCTACTGGGTCGACCTCGAGGGCATGCGCGTGCGCAATGTCGAGGGCGTCGATTTCGGCACGGTGGCATTCGTGTTCTCCACCGGCGCCAACGACGTGCTGGTGGTGCGCGACGATGCCCGCGAGCGAATGGTTCCGTTCGTGCGGCCGGATTACGTCATCGGGATCGACATGGACGCCGGCACCATCCTGGTCGACTGGGATCCGGACTTCTGATCGGAGGCTGCAGCCCCTCGGCTGCTTCGAGCCGCATCGCCTGCGGCGCCCCGGACCGCCTTGGTATCGTGCGCGGTCTGCAATCCGGCCCCGGGCCCGCCATCCATGCGCATCGATGTGATCAGCCTGTTTCCCGAGTTCGTCGATGCCTGTGCGGGTTTCGGCGTGGTCGGCCGTGCACGCGAGCGCGGGCTGCTGTCGATGCACGGCTGGAACCCGCGCGATTACGCCGAGGGCAACTACCGCCGCGTCGATGACCGCCCCTTCGGCGGTGGGCCGGGCATGGTGATGCTGGTCGATCCGCTGCGTGCGGCGATCGCCGCCGCGCGCGACGCCGACCCGCAGCCCGCGCATGTCGTCTACATGAGCCCGCAGGGCAGGCTGCTCGACCAGGCGCGGGTGCGCGAACTGGCCGCGCTGCCGCGGATGATCCTGCTGTGCGGACGCTACGAGGGCGTGGACGAGCGGCTGATCGCCGCCGAGATCGACGAGGAGCTGTCGATCGGCGACTACGTGCTGTCGGGCGGCGAACTGCCGGCGGCGGTGCTGGTGGACGCGGTGGCGCGCCTGCGCGAAGGGGTGCTCAACGACGCCGAGTCGGCCGTCCAGGACAGCTTCGAGCCGGACCCCACGATCGAGGGCGGCGTGCTGCTCGATTGCCCGCACTACACCCGCCCGCCGCAGCATGCGCTGGGCGACGTGCCCGGGGTGCTGATGGGCGGCAACCACGCCGCGATCGCCCGCTGGCGCCGGATGCAGGCGCTCGGCCGCACCGTGGAACGCCGCCCGGACCTGCTCGACGAGACCAGGCTGTCGGCTGCCGACCGGCGCCTGCTGGCGGAGTACCGTGCCCGGGTCGCGGCGGGTGAACCGGACGCCTGAGCGGCGCTGGCATCGCCCGCCCGCATCCGGTTACAATGCCCGGCTAGTTTTACCCGCCAGAGCGTGCGTCCACGTGCACCACGCCTACAACGACTCCAACAGGCCAAGAACATGACCACCAAGCCCTCCCTGAACACCCTGCTGCAGGACTTCGAGAAAGACCAGGCGCAGCGCACCCTTCCCGAATTCGGCCCCGGCGACACCGTCGTCGTCAACGTCAAGGTCAAGGAAGGCAACCGTGAGCGCGTGCAGGCCTACGAGGGCGTGGTCATCGGCATCAAGAACGCCGGCCTCAATTCGGCGTTCACCGTGCGCAAGATCTCCCACGGCTTCGGCGTGGAGCGCGTGTTCCAGTCGCACAGCCCGTCGATCGAATCGCTGGAAGTGAAGCGCCGCGGCAAGGTCCGCGCCGGCAAGCTGTACTACCTGCGTGGCCTGGAAGGCAAGAAGGCGCGCATCAGGGAAGACCTGTCCGCGGGCGCCAAGGCCAAGAATGCCAAGGCCGCCGCCGACCTCGCCGCAGCCGCACAGGCTGCGGAAGCTGCCAAGGCGGAAGCCGCAGCAGCTGCAGCCGCCACCGAGTAAACCGGTCCGGCAAGCGCGCACGACGGCCACCTCCGGGTGGCCGTTTGCGTTTGCGGCGATGACGCGGCGCCCATTCCCCGGGCATAGAATCGTTGCCGGGTTTCTGCGGAGAGGATCATGTCCACCACTGCCGTTCGCACGGGCCTGGCCGTGCCGGTCATCCTGCTGCTGGCCGCCTGCACGGCGAACACCGCGCGGCTGGCCGATGGCCACGTCCGCGCCACCGACCTTCGAGAGTGCGCGGCGGTGCGGGCAGGCGAGGCCGAGCGCCTCGCCGATGGCTCCATCTCGATGGAGGACCACCGCCGCTGCGAAACCGGCGCCACCTGGTCGACGCGTCGCGAGACCGTCCCGGCCCCGGACTTCCGTCGGCCCGTCAGCGACCCCTGACCTCCGCCCCGCTGGAGCCCGTGACCGATGATGACCCGAGCCAGCGCCGCGCCCGCAGTGGCGGATGCCCAGACCAGCGTGCGGCTGGACCTGTGGCTGTGGGCGGCGCGCTTTTTCAAGACCCGCAGCGTCGCCCGCCAGGCGGTGGAGAACGGCAAGGTCGCCATCGGCGGCGAACGGCCCAAGCCTTCGCGCGCGGTCCGCGTGGGCGACGCCTTGCGCATCGAGCGTGGCGAGGAAGCGTTCGAGATCGAGGTCATGGGGCTGTCGGATAGCCGCGGCCCGGCCAGCGTCGCGCGGCTGCTGTACAGCGAGTCCGAGGCCTCGCGCCAGGCCCGCGAGGCCCGCCTCGCCGAGCTGCGTGCACAGCGCGCCGGCTACAGCGCGCCGGAAACCCGGCCCGACAAGCGGGCGCGCCGGCTGATCCGCGCGCTGGGCGATATCGACGCCAGCTGAGCGTGCTGTGGCCAGCGTCGGTCACGGGGTTCCGCGCCGGCGGCGTGCCGCACTGTCGGCATGTCCCGTGCGCGACCCGGCGCATATGGCAGTGCCCCTGAACCGCCCTGTCCGGGTTCAGTCCCCGGCGATGTGCACGGGCGTAGGCTGCAGACATGTCCGCGTCCATCCATACCTCCCGAGCCCTGCACCGAGTCGCAGCCACCCTGTTTCTGGGCGTTACCGCCTGGTCGTCAGCGGGCGCCCAGGTACGTGCACCCGAGCCGATGCCCCGCCAGGTCGAGGGCACCCGGCTGCAGACGCCGCCGCCGCCGCCCGCCCATGTGCGCCCGGCGCTGACCGATCCGCGGGTGCGGCAAGCACAGGATCGGCTGGATACCCGCCGCCGCGTGATCGAGTCCGACCGCCAGCACGAGCAGCGGCTGCAGACGCTCGGTGCCACACCGCAGGCGAGGGAGACCGAGCTGGCGGCGTCCCGGCTGCGCGAAGCCGATGCACGCCGGGATGCGGCGTTGCTGCGCGAACGCGAGGCGGCGGTACGCGAAGCGCGTGCCCGCGAGCTGGTGGATCCACCACGCCGGTAAGTCGCTGCGACAGGGCGTCGGTCCCTCCAGCATCCTCCAGCGTCCGGGGTTGCCGGGATCGACGGCACATCAATGGTCCGACAGCTCTGCAATGGCGCCAGACGACCGCGCGCCGAAGAAGGCCCATGCGTCAGCCGGCTACGCGCCGTAGCCGCCGTAGCCGCATTCCCGGAAGTCGCCCGGCTTTACCAACACTGCCCCGGCCCCAAGCGGGTGTCACACCAATGACTTCAGCCGGTACAGCGCCTCCAGCGCCTGCTTCGGCGTGAGCTCGTCCGGGTCCAGCGCCGTCAGTGCATCGAGCGCCGCGGACGGCGCTGCCGAGAACAGCCCGAACTGCCGCGGCGCGTCCAGCGCCGGTGGCGACATCGCTGCCGACTGGCTCTCGCCACTGCGCTGCTCGAGTTCCGCCAGTCGCCGCCTGGCCTGCTGCAGCGTGGCCCTGGGCAACCCGGCCAGCGCGGCCACCTGCAGGCCGAAACTGCGGTTGGCGGCGCCTTCCTTGACCGCATGCATGAACACCAGGCTGTCGCCGTGCTCGACCGCATCCAGGTGCACGTTGGCGATGCCGCTGCCGGCTTCGCCGGCCAGCGTGGTGAGCTCGAAATAATGGGTCGCGAACAGCACGTAGCTGCGGTTGACGTCCGCCAGGTGCCGCGCCACCGCATCGGCCAGCGCCAGCCCGTCGTAGGTGGAGGTGCCGCGGCCGATCTCGTCCATCAGCACCAGCGACTGCGCGGTGGCGTGGTGGAGGATGTAGCTGGTCTCGCTCATCTCGACCATGAAGGTCGACTGCCCGCGCGCGAGGTCGTCGCCGGCGCCGATGCGGGTAAGGATGCGGTCGATCGGGCCGATCACCGCGCGCGTCGCCGGCACGAAGCTGCCGATATGCGCCAGCAGCACGATCAGCGCGTTCTGGCGCATGTAGGTGCTCTTGCCGCCCATGTTGGGGCCGGTGATCACCAGCATGCGGCGGTCGGGGTCGAGCACCAGGTCGTTGGGCTCGAACGGTTCGTCGCGCACCGCCTCCACCACCGGGTGGCGTCCGCGCTCGATCTTCAGGCACGGCGCGGATTCGAGTTCCGGGCGTGACCAGTCCAGCGCCTGCGCGCGCTCGGCGAAACAGGCCAGCACGTCGAGTTCCGCGAGCGCGCCGGCGCACTGCCGCAGCGGTTCCAGGCGCGCGTTGAGGGCATCCAGCAACTGCTCGTACAGCAGCCGTTCGCGGGCCAGTGCGCGTTCGCGCGCCGACAGCACCTTGTCCTCGAAGGCCTTCAGTTCCTCGGTGATGTAGCGCTCGGCGTTGGTCAGCGTCTGCCGCCGCGTGTAGTGCACCGGCGCCTTCGCCGCCTGCGCCTTGCTGATCTCGATGTAGTAGCCGTGCACGCGGTTGTAGCCGAGCTTCAGCGTGGGGATCCCGCTGGCCTCGCGCTCACGCGCCTCGAGGTCGACCAGGAAACCGTCGGCATTGGCCGACAGTGCGCGCAGCTCGTCGAGTTCGGCGTCGTAGCCGTCGGCGAACACGCCGCCATCGCGCGCGAGGACCGGCGGCTGCTCGACCACCGCGCTCGACAGCAGATGCGCCTCGGCATCGTGTTCGCCCATCGCCGCAGCCAGCGCCTGCAGCCGAGGCGAGTCGAGGGCCGCCAGCAGGCCGCGCAGCCCCGGCAACATCGCCAGGCCATCGCGCAGCGTGGACAGGTCGCGCGGTCGCGCCGAGCGCAGCGCGATGCGTGACAGGATGCGTTCCAGGTCACCCAGTGCGCGGAAGCGCTCGCGGATGTCGGTGTCGGCGCCGCGCGTGATCAGGGTGTCGACCGCATGCAGGCGCTGGTCGAGCACGCCGCGGTCGCGCAGCGGCCGATGCAGCCAGCGCCTGAGCAGGCGCCCGCCCATCGGCGTCACCGACGTGTCCAGCACGCCCAGCAGGGTATGCCGCGCGTCGCCGTCGACACGGCTGTCGAGTTCGAGGTGGCGACGGGTCGCGGCATTCATCGCGATCGCGCCGTCACTGGTCTCGACCGCGATCGAGGTCAGGTGCGGCAGCCGCTGCTTCTGGGTCTCCTCGACATAACCCAGCAGCGCGCCCGCGGCGGCAGTGGCCAGCGGCCGGTCTTCCATGCCGAAGCCGGTGAGGTCATGCAGGCCGAAGAAGCGCAGCAGCTGGCGACGCCCGCTGTCGGCATCGAACAGCCACGGCGCTCGGCGGCGCAGGCCACGGCGTTCGGCGAGGAACGCGGGCCAGCCGTCCTCGTCGGGCACCAGCAGCTCGGCCGGGTCCAGGCGTGCAAGCTCGGCTTCCAGCTGGTCGTCGTTGGCGACCTCGTTGACCAGGAAGCGGCCACCGGCGAGATCCGCCCAGGCCAGCCCGTAGCCGCTGCCTCTGGATGAAGTGCCGCCGCGCGACAGGGCCAGCAGCAGGGTGTCGCGGCGCTCGTCGAGCAGGGCCTCGTCGGTGACCGTGCCCGGAGTGACGATGCGCACCACCTTGCGCTCGACCAGCCCCTTGGCCTGTGCCGGATCACCGATTTGCTCGCAGATCGCCACCGACTCGCCCAGCGCCACCAGCCGTGCCAGGTACCCCTCGGCCGAGTGATGCGGCACGCCGGCCATCGGGATCGGCGCGCCGCCGGAGCTGCCGCGCTGGGTCAGGGTGATGTCGAGCAGGCGCGCGGCCTTGCGCGCGTCGTCATAGAACAGTTCGTAGAAATCGCCCATCCGGAAGAACAGCAGCACGTCGGGGTGCTCGGCCTTGGCGGCGAAGAACTGCCGCATCAGGGGCGTGTGCTGGGTCGGGGCGGCCTCGGCAGGCGCGGTGTGTTCGCTCAACTCGACAGGTTCCAACAGGACAGACAGGCGCGTGGCGCCGTCGTCCAGTGTATCGCGCGCGCCGGGGCCGACGGACGGCGCCGGCGCGGGGCGCTCAGTCCTGCCGGTCGCCCGGGGTGAAGAACAGCGCGGACAGCGGTGGCAGCGCAACCGACAGCCGGAACGGCTGCCCGTGCGCGGGCTGCGCCTCGGCGTGCACGCCACCCAGGTTGCCCGCACCGGAGCCGCCGTACGTGGCGGCGTCGGTGTTGAGCAGCTCGCGCCAGTAGCCGCCCGCAGGCACGCCGACCGTGTATGCGGCGTGGCGCAACGGGGTCAGGTTCAACACCACGAGGACCGGCGCGTCGTCGCCATGGCCGCGGCGCAGGAAGGCGAAGACGCTGTTCGCTGCATCGTCGCCCACGAGCCACTCGAAGCCGCCCGGGTCGGCATCGCGTGCATGCAGTGCGGGCCTCGACGCGTGCAGGCTGTTGAGGTCGCGCACCAGTTGCTGCACGCCGCGGTGCGGGGGCTCGTCGAGCAGGTGCCAGTCGACCTGGCCATCGTGGTTCCACTCGCGGTCCTGGGCGATCTCGCAGCCCATGAACAGCAGCTTCTTGCCCGGGTGCGCCCACATGAAGGCGAGGTAGGCGCGCAGGTTGGCGAGCTTCTGCCAGCGGTCGCCGGGCATCTTGCCCAGCAGCGAACCCTTGCCGTGCACCACCTCGTCGTGCGACACCGGCAGCACGAAACGCTCCGAATAGGCGTAGACCATCCCGAACGTCATCCTGTCGTGGTGGTAGCGCCGATACAGCGGATCCTCGGCCATGTAGGTCAGGGTGTCGTGCATCCAGCCCATGTTCCACTTGTGGCTGAAACCCAGGCCGCCCTGCGACACCGGCGCGCTCACGCCGGGCCAGGCGGTGGACTCCTCGGCGATCACCAGCGCGCCCGGACACTGCGCGGCCACCACCTCGTTGAGGCGGCGCAGGAAGGCCACGCTCTCGTAGTTTTCGCGGCCGCCGTGGACGTTGGGGATCCACTCGCCGGGCTCGCGGCTGTAGTCGCGATAGAGCATCGACGCCACCGCGTCCACGCGCAGGCCGTCGACGTGGTAGCGCTGCAGCCACTCCAGCGCGCTGGCGATCAGGAAGCCGCTGACCTCGTTGCGGCCGTGGTTGTAGATCAGCGTGTTCCAGTCCTTGTGAAAGCCCTCGCGCGGGTCGGCGTGCTCGTACAGCGCAGTGCCGTCGAAGCGGGCGAGGCCGTGGGCGTCGGAGGGGAAGTGCGCCGGCACCCAGTCCAGCAGCACGCCGATGCCTTCGCGGTGGCAACGGTCGACGAAGCGCGCGAAACCCTCTGGCGCGCCGTGGCGGCCGGTGGGGGTGAACAGCCCGAGCGGCTGGTAGCCCCAGGAGCCGCCGAACGGGTGCTCGGTGATCGGCAGCAGTTCGACGTGAGTGAAGCCCATCGACGCCACGTAAGGCACCAGGCGGTCGGCCAGCGCATCCCAGTCGAGCGCGCCGCCATCGTCGCCATGCATCCACGAGGCCGCGTGCACCTCGTAGATGCTCATCGGCGAGGCGAAGGGGTCGCGCTGTGCGCGCTCGGCCATCCAGTCGTCGTCGGACCAGCTGAAGACATCGGCGGCAGGCACGACCGAGGCCGTGAGCGGCGGCGCCTCGCTGGCGCGCGCGACCGGATCCGCCTTAAGCGGCAGCAGGGTGCCGTCGGCTGCCAGCAGCTGGTACTTGTAGCGCGCCCCGGGGCCGACGCCGGGAATGAAGATCTCCCAGATGCCGGCGTCCGGCCGCAGGCGCATACCGTGTCGCCGCCCGTCCCAGCCGTTGAAATCGCCGACCACGGCCACGCGTGCGGCATTCGGTGCCCATACGGCAAAGCGCACGCCGTCCACGCCGTCGATCCGCGCGACGTGCGACCCGAGCGCGTCGCCAAGGCGGAGATGGCGACCTTCGGCGATGAGGTGGAGGTCGAGATCACCGAGGATCGGCCCGAATGCGTAGGGGTCCGCGGTGCGCTGCTCGCTGCCATCCGGCCAGCGCAGTAACAACTCGTACTTGCCCGTGTGCGCGATCTCGGCCTCGAACAGGCCGGGGGCCTGCGGGTGCGGGTGCAGCGTCACCGGTTGCGCGCCGGCATCGCCGGACGCGAGCACCTGGACCTCCGCCGCACCCGGCATCCAGACGCGCACGATGCGCCGGCCGCCGACATCGTGCGGGCCAAGGATCGCGAACGGATCGCCGTGGCGCGATTCCACCAGCGCCCGCAGCGCCTCCGCCGTCAGACCGTCGTCGTCCACGGACGCGCCCGGGGTGGGGATGCCGGCGTCAGTCATGGCCATCCTCCAGTAGTTCGTCGAGCAGCGTGGCCAGGCCGCGGACCGGCACGTCGATCCACGCGGGGCGGTTGGCGGCCTCGTAGGCGATCTCGTAGGCGCCCTTCTCGATCAGGAACAGCGCCAGCAGCGGGCCCACCGCGTCGGGCTGCGCCCACGGCCTGGCGGTCTCCTGCAGCACCTTGAGGTAGGCGGCACGGAAGTGCCCGCCGGAGCGCTGGCGGAAGGCGGCCAGGAACTCCGCCGAGCGTTCGTCGACCGCGGGCGCGACACCCTCCTCGCCGCGCTCCAGCATGGCCGCTGCATAGTCGAGCGAGCGCAGGAAGCCGGCCACGTCACGCAGGGGGCTGGTCCTGGCGCGTCGTTCCTCCGGTGGTCGCGCAGGCTCGCCCTCGAAGTCGATCAGGTAGGCATCGTCCTGCACGACGAGGATCTGGCCGAGGTGGAAATCGCCATGCACGCGGGTGAGCAGCGCACCGGGCGCGGCATTTGCGAGGCGTCGCAACAGCGGTTCCAGGCGCGGGCGCAGCGACATCAGGTGCTGCTGGGCCGGCGAGGGTGATTCCACGCCGCCCAGCGCCCTGAACGCGCGCTCCAGCTGGGTGCGAGCACTCTCGACCCAGTCGGTGATCTGCGCGTCACCGGCGTCCTCCGGCGCGAACGCCGGGTCATCGCTCGGCAGCGCCAGCGCCTGGTGCAGCTCGCCCAGCCGGCGCCCGACCGCCGTGGCGAAGGCGTCGTAGCCGCACAGCAGTTCCTCGTGCCGGTCCTCGTCGGGCGGGGTCAGGCGGAACTCGTCGAAGGTGCGGTGCAGATAGTCGAGCGTCCACCGCCAGGCGTCGCCCTGGTTCTGCAGGAAGCCCTGCAGCACCATAAGCGTCGACGGCACGCCCTGGTCGTCCACGCGCACGACCTCGCCCAGCAGCGGCGCGATGTTGCCGTAGCCCAGAGTGGTGAGGTGCCGGCCCATCTCGGTCTCGGGGTTGATGCCCGGGGTGATCCGGCGCACCAGTTTCAGCACCGCGGTGTTGCCGATGACCAGCGAGCTGTTGGACTGCTCGGCCGACAGCCAGCGCACCGGCTGCTCGCCGTCGATGCCGATGCGGGCGATCCAGTCGGTGGCCTCGAAGCGGATCTCGCCGTCGGGCGTCTGCAGGCGGGTACCTGCCTTCATAGCCGTCACCACCGCGCTTGCCAGCGTGGGCGCGGCGAAGGCATCGGTCAGGAAGCCGACGTTGCGGCCGCGCCTCACCCGCGTCAGCGCGAGCTGTTGCGGCAGCGCCGGCAGGTCCTCGGCCTCCCAGGCGATGCCCAGCGGCAGCAGGTAGCGCTCGTGGCGGCTGCCGTCGGGGCCGAGGGCGACGTCCACTTCCGTCATCAGCAGGTCGCCTTCGCCGCCTTCGAGTGGCTGTGCGTAGGCGATGCGCACCGAGTCGATGCCCTGGTCCTTGGCCGCGAACCAGCGCCGGTTGCACAGGTAGACCGGCAGCACCTTGTGCTCGAGCAGTTCGCGCGGGCGCTCAAGCCCTTCCTCGACCAGCGTGCCGCGCAGCACCAGGGTCTCGAACTCCGGCATCGCCTGCACCGGCGGGACGTGCCAGTCCGGCATGGCGCCGTCGGTGACCAGCTGGAAGGCATAGAAGCCGTAGGCGGGCAGGGTGAGCAGATAGGAGAACTCGTGGCCGATCGGCGGGAACGAGGTGCCGCCGACGATCTCCACCGGGATGCGGCCGTCGTACATCGTCAGGTCCAGTTCCACCGCCTGCAGCGTGCGCGACAGGTTGGCCACGCACAGCACGAGTTCGTCCTCGAACTCGCGCAGGTAGGCGAGGATCTTGCGGTTGCCGGGGTACAGAAAGGTCAGCGTGCCGCGGCCGAAGGCGCGGTAGCGGTTGCGCACCTCCAGCATGCGTCGGGTCCAGTTGAGCAGGGAGTGCAGGTCGCGCTGCTGGGATTCGACGTTGATGGTCTGGAAGCCGTACAGCGGATCCATCAGCGGCGGCAGCACCAGCCGCGCGGGATCGGCGCGCGAGAAGCCGCCATTACGGTCGATCGACCACTGCATCGGCGTGCGCACGCCGTCGCGGTCGCCGAGGTGGATGTTGTCGCCCATGCCGATCTCGTCGCCGTAGTACAACACCGGCGTCCCGGGCATGGTCAGCAGCAGCGAGTTCATCAGCTCGATGCGGCGGCGGTCGCGCTCGAGCAGCGGTGCAAGCCGGCGGCGGATGCCGAGGTTGATGCGCGCGCGCTGGTCGGCGGCGTAGGTCTGCCACAGGTAGTCGCGCTCGCTGTCGGTGACCATCTCCAGCGTGAGCTCGTCGTGGTTGCGCAGGAAGATCGCCCACTGGCAGTTGTCCGGGATGGCCGGGGTCTGGCGCAGGATGTCGCTGATCGGAAAGCGGTCCTCGCGCGCGATCGCCATGTACATGCGCGGCATCAGCGGGAAGTGGAACGCCATGTGGCATTCGTCGCCGTCGCCGAAGTACTGCTGGGTGTCCTCCGGCCACATGTTGGCTTCGGCCAGCAGCAGGCGGTCGGGGTAGTGCGCGTCGACCTCGGCGCGGATCTTCTTCAGGATCGCGTGGGTCTCCGGCAGGTTCTCGTTGCTGGTGCCTTCGCGCTCGATCAGGTACGGCACCGCGTCCAGGCGCAGGCCGTCCACGCCGAGGTCGAGCCAGAAGCGCATCACCCGCAGCACTGCCTCGAGCACCTCCGGGTTGTCGAAGTTGAGGTCGGGCTGGTGCGAATAGAAGCGGTGCCAGTAGTACTGGCCGGCCACCGGGTCCCAGGTCCAGTTCGATTTCTCGGTGTCGCAGAAGATGATGCGGGTGCCGGCCAGCGCATGGTCGCTGTCCGACCACACGTAGAACTCGCGCTCCGGCGAGCCCTTGGGCGCCTGGCGCGCGCGCTGGAACCATTCGTGCTGGTCGGAGGTGTGGTTGATCACCAGCTCGGTGATGATCCGCAGGCCACGCCGGTGCGCCTCGTCGAAGAAGCGGCGCACGTCGTCCATGTCGCCGTAGTCCGGGTGCACGCCGCAGTACTCGGCGATGTCGTAGCCGTCATCGCGTCGCGGTGATGGGTAGAACGGCAGCAGCCACAGGGTGTTGACGCCCAGCCCGGCGATGTAGTCGAGCTTCTGGATCAGGCCGGCGAAGTCGCCGACGCCGTCGTCGTTGGCGTCGAAGAACGACTTCACGTGCAACTGGTAAATCACCGCGTCCTTGAACCACAGCGGGTCGCCGGCGACATGGCCGGAGCGCGGGATCCCGTCGGCCCCGATGTTTGTATTTTCCGTTGCGCTCATGGTGCTGCCTCCGGCGCATGGCCGTCGCTGATGGGGCCCGGGCCGACCCGCCAGATGGCGAACGGCAGGTCGGCGGGGTCGAGCCGCAGGTGCTGGTGCTTGCCCTGCCAGGTGCTGCGCGTGCCGCGCCAGAGGTCTTCGACCTGTACCGACGCGTGGTCCGGCAGGCCCCACTCCCACAGCGGCAGCTCGAAGTCCGCTTCGTGGGCGTTGTACGGGTCGAGGTTGATCGCGACCAGCACCATGTCGTCGCGCGCGCTGCGGCGCTTGCCGAAGTAGAGGATGTTGTCGTTGAAGGCGTTGTAGAACGTGATCCCAAGGTGCGTCTGCAGCGCCGGGTTGAGGCGGCGCAGCAGGTTGAGCCGGGTGATCTCCGCGACGATGTTGCCGGGGCGGTCCCAGTCCCATTGGCGCAGCTGGTACTTCTCGGAATCCAGGTACTCCTCCTTGCCGGGCTTGAGCGGCGTCGCCTCGCAGAGCTCGAAGCCGCTGTACATGCCCCACAGCCCCGACAGGGTTGTGGCCAGCGCGGCGCGGATCAGGTGCCCGGCCCGGCCGGAGTGGTGCAGGAAGACCGGGTTGATGTCGGGGGTGTTGACGAAGAAGTGCGGCCGGAAGAAATCCGCGGGCGGGCCGTCGGCCAGTTCGGTCATGTACTCGATCAGCTCGGCCTTGGTATTGCGCCAGGTGAAGTAGGTGTAGGACTGGGAATAGCCGACCTTGGCCAGCCGGTACATCAGCTTCGGCCGGGTGAAGGCCTCCGACAGGAACACCACGTCCGGGTGGGTGGCGCGGATGTCGCCGATCATCCATTCCCAGAACGGGAACGGCTTGGTGTGCGGGTTGTCGACGCGGAACAGGCGCACGCCCTCGTTCACCCAGAACGCCACCACGTCGCGCAGTGCCTGCCACAGGCCGGGAATCGAACCGCTTGCGTAGAAGTCGACGTTGACGATGTCCTCGTACTTCTTCGGCGGGTTCTCCGCATAGCGGATGCTGCCGTCGGCGCGCCAGGCGAACCAGTCCGGGTGCTCGCGCAGCCAGGGGTGGTCGGGCGAACACTGGATGGCGAAGTCGAGCGCGATTTCGAGGCCCTCCGACGCCGCCGCGGCCACCAGCCGACGGTAGTCGTCCAGCGTGCCGAGTTCCGGATGCACCGCGTCGTGGCCGCCCTCGTCGGCGCCGATGGCATAGGGGCTGCCGGGTTCGCCGGGCTCGGCGGTCACCGAGTTGTTGCGGCCCTTGCGGTTGCGCCGTCCGATCGGATGGATCGGCGGCATGTAGAGCACGTCGAAGCCCATCTCGCGGATCGCCGGCAGGCGCGCGATGACGTCGTCGAAGGTGCCGTGCGGCTGCACGCCGTCGGGACCCGGCACCGCCATCGAGCGCGGGAACAGCTCGTACCAGCTGGAGAAGCCGGCGCCCAGGCGTTCCGAGTCGACAGCGAATGCCGTCGTGCAGCGATTGAGGAAAGGCTTGCGGTCGCAGCGCGCCATCGCCTTCGCGGTGTCCGGCGCCAGCAGGATCGCGCTGCGCGCCTGGGCATCCCCGCTCGCCTCCAGCGCTGCGGCGATGTCGCGCAGCGCGGTGTCTCCGGCGGCCTCGGCGGTGGCGCGCACCAGCTGGACGACCTCGTCGAGGTCGACGGCGGTGAGGTTGCCGGCTGCGAGGCGCTTCTCGAGGTCCATCCGAGCGGTCGCGAACTCGTCGCGCCAGGCCTCGACGGTGAATTCGTGGCGGCCGATGCGGTCGAGGGTGAACTCGCCGCACCAGCGGTCATTGGCCAGGTGCCGCATCGGCACGCGGCGCCACTGGCGCTGGCCGGCGAGTCGCCACAGCACCGCCGCGGCGACACGGTCATGCCCGTCGCAGAGGATGTCGGCCTGGACCGTGACCTGGTCGCCGACGATGCGTTTGACCGGGAAACGGCCGCCGTCCAGCGTCGGCGTCACCGATTCCACCGCCACCCGGGGGCCGGCAGCACCCTTGTCCACGGGCTGGCGGGCGCGCTGCACCGGCGGGTTGGGCGTGATCGCGTAGCTGCGGACTTCGGCCGGTTCGAGGGCAAGGCCGCAGTCCGGTTCGATGCGCGGTGCGCCCGCCGGGTGGCATGCCTCGAAGCTGCCGCCGCAGGCGGTGTTGCGCAACAGCGCGCGCGTGTCGACCATCGCCACGTGCTCGGCATCGGTGTTGACCAGGAGCAGGCGCGCGCCGGGCGCGGGCCCCGGTCCCACGGCCGCCATGGGCTCGACCAGCCAGGCCGCGGCGGCGGAGGTGGTGCCGCCCAGCACCGGCCGCAGGGTGCGCCGTCGCGCGGCTTCCGCGCCGCCGCGATCGGCCAGCAGGTCGTTCGCCTCGCGCAGGGCCGCGTCGGCCTGCATATCGGCGGCGTCAGGCAGGACGGCGAAGAGGCTGTCGCCGCTCTGCGCCGCGAAGGCCAGTGCGCGTGCCCGGGTGGCGGGGGTGGTGGCCGCCAGCTGGAGCGGGTCGTCGACGACCGGGATCACCGCGGGCAGGCGGCCCAGGCGCGCGTCCTCCTCCACATACCAGGTCGAGCGGAAATCCCACCACGCCAGGGACGAAAAGCCGGCGGTGAAGCCGCAGCCGGCGAGGGCGTCGAGCTCGGCCGGGGCCAGGCCCGGGGTCCACAGCCAGAACTCCGGTCCGCGGTCGCCGGCGAGTGCGGCGATCAGGTCGCGCCAGGCCTGTGCCGGGACGCGCTGCGCCCACAGGCAGCGGAACCCGGCGACGCCCGCATCGCGCCAGTCGGCAAGCGTGCCGCGCCACCAGTCCGTGAGCGCGGCCGGGTGGCTGCGGAAGCGGGCGATCGCAGCGCTCGGTGCCGCCGGCGCCTGGCGTGGGTCCGGCGGCGGCCCGTCGCTGCTGCGCCGCGGCCGGAAGCAGTCCGGATGCGCGGCGACCAGGGGCGACGTCGCCTCCACCTCGTCGAGCCGCAGGTCGATGACCAGTTCGAGCCCCGCCTTGCGGGCATCGGCCGCCAGCCGCGCGAGTCCTTCGCGCGCCGTCCCGGTCCAGTTCCAGGCAGCGCCGAGCCGGGACGGATCGCCAAGCCGCGCGGCGAGGACATCGTCCCCGCCAGCGAAGGGCGAGGGAATCACGGCGTGGGAAAAGCCGAGTGCGGCGCATCGCTCGAAGACCGCGGCCATGCCGGCCAGCGGGCTCAGCTGCGACGGAGGGAGGTAGCAGGCGCGAATAGGATGGACACGACTCATGGGGAATCCGTGGAGGGGGCGGAGGACAACAGCCGGCGCGTGGGCCCACTCGACTACAGCCGGCGTCAACGCGGCGCAGTCGTCCGCCCCGCCGCTGGCCGTTGCCCACGTCAGTGCCGCGGCCGCGGCGGCCTTTTGTCGGCATTGCGTTACGCGTACAGTGCCGGCGTAGCCCGGCTCGTCCCCCACCGACCCGGCTTGCCACGATCGTCGCCCCGCGGCGCGTGGCGCTTGGCCCAGTCGACCATCACTACAGGGGGACCCCCGATGCGCTCTTGCGACCTGCAACGCCATCCGCTCAGCACCGCCGTGTTCGCCGTACTCGTCTCGCTCACGTTCAGCGGCACCGCGCTGGCGCAGGACGCGCCGCCCGCCGAAACCCCCACCACCCTTTCGACCATCACCGTGACCGCGCAGAAGCGCGAGGAAGCGCTGCAGGACGTGCCGATCGTGGTCAACGTGCTGCCCGAGCAGCTGCTGCAGGACACCGGTGTTCGCGACATCAAGGACATGCAGGTGCTGGTACCCGGCCTCACCGTGACCAGCACGCAGTCCGCCGCGCAGACCACCGCGCGTATCCGCGGCATCGGCACCGTCGGCGACAACCCGGGCCTCGAGTCGTCGGTGGGCGTGGTGATCGACGGCGTCTACCGCGCACGCAACAGCGTCGGCTTCGGTGACCTCGGCGAGATGGAGCGCATCGAGGTGTTGAAGGGCCCCCAGGGCACCGTGTTCGGCAAGAACACCTCCGCCGGGGTGATCAACGTGATCACCCGCAGGCCGAGCTACACCCAGGCCGTGGAGGGTGAGGTCACCGTCGGCAACTACGGGCTGGTGGGCGTGTCCGGGTCCTACAACGACGCGCTCAACGACAATGCCGCCTTCCGCATCTACGCCACCAAGCGCGCGCGCGATGGCGTGGACGACGTCAACACCGCCGGCGGCCCGCGCCGCGAGACCGACGACGGCGACCAGAACTACCACTCACTGCGCGGCCAGCTGCTGCTGGAGCCCAGCGAGGCGCTCAACATCAACTTCATCGCCGACTACACCAGTCGCGAGGAGAACTGCTGCGTCACCGTCACCACCCACCGCGGCCCGACGGCGGCGATCATCGATGCGCTGACGCCGGGCGGGCAGGGGATCATCCCGGTGCCGGACATCGACCGCCGCCTGTCCTACGCCAACCGCACCACCGAGCAGGACATCAAGGACAAGGGCGTGTCGATGGAGGTCAACTGGACCTCGCCCTGGGCCAACGAGGCGGTGCTGACCTCGATCACCGCATTGCGCAACTGGGATGCGATCACCAGCATCGACTTCGACTACAGCGGCGCCGACATCATGTACCGCCCGCCGCAGGAGGATGTCTCGCTGGCGGCGTTCGAGAACTTCAGCCAGGAACTGCGGCTGACCGGCTCCAGCGACCGCGTCGACTGGATGGTGGGCCTGTTCTATTCCGACGAGGACCTGGCACGCAACGATTCCTACTACATGGGAGCCGCGTACGAGCCCTACCTGTCGACGCTGGTCGGCACGCAGGTGCTCGGTGGCCTGGCACAGCAGCTGGCGCCGCTCGGGCTGACGGTCAACACCGCCAACCCCGCGACGTTCCTGTCGCAGGTCAGCGGTCGCCCGTTCGGCACCAACTACACCGGCGTCGGTGCGCTCGACCGTTACAACCAGAACGCCAAGAGTGCGGCGCTGTTCACCAACAACACCATCCACATCAACGACGAGCTCGATGTCACCGTCGGCCTGCGCTACACCCGCGAAAAGAAGACCCTGCAGTCCGACTTCTCCAACCCCAACGGCAGCCTGGCCTGCGGTGCGGCGCTGTCCAATCCGGCCGCTCGCGTGGGCGGGGCGCTCGCGCAACGCATCAACGGATTCGCCAGCCTGCCGCCGGGGTTGCAGCAACAGCTACTGGGCCAGCTGGTTCCGGTGATCGCGCCGCAGGTGGCCGGCTTCATGTGCCTGCCCTGGGCCAACGTGCAGCACAACGGCCGCAGCACCTGGCAGGAGCGCACCGAGAAGGAGTGGTCGGGCACGGTCAAGGTCGCCTATGACTTCTCCGACGACGTGATGGGCTATGTCTCGGCCGCGCGGGGCTACAAGTCCGGTGGTTTCAATCTTGACCGCGTGCAGTCCTCCAACGGGCTGTCGTCGGGTGTCGGCGGCATCACCCCGGTCGACGACACCTCGTTCCCGGGCGAGTTCGTCGACAGCTACGAGCTGGGCCTGAAGACCGCCTGGGCCGACGGCAACCTGGTGTTCAACACCGCGCTGTTCCACCAGGAGTACGAGGACTTCCAGCTCAACAGCTTCCTCGGCACCGCGTTCGTGGTGCGCTCGATCCCGAAGGTGACCTCGACCGGTATCGAGGCCGAGGTGCTGTGGCAGCCCACCATCGAGGGGCTGATGGTGCAGGGTGGCGTGACTTATGCAGACACCAAGTACGGCAACGACCTGCTGCCGGATCCGGAACTGGTGGAGCTGCCGGGCAACCAGATGAGCTTCGCGCCGAAGTGGTCGGGCAACGCCTCGGTGACCTACGAATGGGACATCGGCTCCAACCTGCTGGGCCGCTTCAACGTCGGTGCCAAGTACATGTCGGAATACAACACCGGCTCCGACCTTGACCCGCAAAAGTTGCAGGACGGCTATGCGCTGGTCAACGCGCGCGTCGGCTTCGGTCGCCAGGACCAGCGCTGGATGCTGGAATTCTGGGGCCAGAACCTCACCGACGAGACCTATATGCAGGTCGGCATCGATGCGCCGATCCAGGCCGGTTCGTGGAACGCCTTCCTGGGCGCGCCGCGCACCTACGGCATGACCCTGCGCATGCGCTACTGATCCATCCGCACCGCCGTGGAAGGCCCGCCCGATGGCGGGCCTTCCTGTTTCCAGGGCCCGGCATCGGCATCGGCTACGCACCGGCCGCGGAAAGACTTCGCCCGGCGGATGGTTTACAACAGGCCTCCCCGCCGAACCCGGATCCGCGATGCCCGTTCCCTCCGATGCCGAGCTGCAGGCGCTGGCTGCCGCCACCGGCGAGCGTCTGACGTCCACGCACGACACCCTGGTGACCGCCGAGAGCTGCACCGGTGGCTGGATCGCCAAGGTGGTGACGGATATCGCCGGCTCGTCGGCCTGGTTCGACTGCGGGATGGCGGTTTACAGCTACGAGGCCAAGCAGGCGCTCCTTGGCGTGCGCCCTCAGACGCTGGAAGACCACGGTGCGGTGAGCCGCGAGACGGTGCTGGAAATGGTCGCCGGCGGGCTGGTGCATTCCGGCGCCACCCTCGCTGTCGCGGTCACGGGCATTGCAGGCCCGGGCGGCAGCACTGCCGACAAGCCGGTCGGCACGGTATGGATCGCCTGGAAGCGGCGTGGCGGCTACCCGCGCGCGGAATTGTTCCACTTCGATGGCGATCGCGAAGCCGTGCGGCGGCAGACCGTGGCCGCCGCACTGCACGGGCTGGAAGCGCTGTGATGCCCGTCGCTGCCGGAGGTCGCCGCTGATGTGGGAGACCCTCGGCACGGTGCGCGATCTCGGGCGTCTGCAGGAGATCGCCGTGGTGCTGGTGCGCTACGGGTTCGGTGATGTCGTCCAGCGCATCGGCCTGGCTGGCGCACTCGAACGCGCCGGGCGCCTGCTGCACCGGCAACACGCCAACGAGAAGCCGCGGATGTCGCCGCCCGAACGGCTGCGCCACGCATTCCAGGATCTCGGCCCGACGTTCGTCAAGCTCGGCCAGGTGCTGGCCACCCGCGTCGACCTGCTGCCGCCGGAGTGGATCCGCGAACTGTCGGAACTGCAGAACGCGGTGCCGGCGCTGCCGTTCGAGACCATCCGCCCGCAGCTGGTCGCCGACCTCGGTGCCGAGCCGGAGGACATCTTCGCGCGCATCGACACGCGCCCGCTGGCCGCCGCCTCGCTGGCGCAGACCCATCGCGCCTGGCTCGAGGACGGCACGCCGGTCGTGCTCAAGGTGCGGCGGCCGGGCATCCGCGAGGTGGTGGAAGCCGACCTGCGCCTGCTGGCGAGGCTGGCCGACATCATCGAGGCGCAGGCCCCCGACCTGCGCCGCTACCGCCCGGCCGACGTGGTCGCCCAGTTCGCCACCTCGCTGCGTGGCGAGCTCGACTTCGCCGCGGAATGCCGCCACGCCGAGCGCATCGCCGCCAACTTCGCCGGGCACGACGGGATCGAGATCCCGATCGTGTACTGGCACTGGACGTCGGAGCGGCTCAACGTGCAGGGCTTCATGGACGGCGTGGCCGGGCGCGACCTCGCCGGTGTCGATGCCCTCGGCCTCGACCGCCACGCACTTGCACGCACCGGTGCGGCAATCGTGTTGAAGATGGTGCTCGAGGACGGCCTGTTCCACGCCGATCCGCACCCCGGCAACATCTTCTATCTCGAGAACGGCGGCATCGGCCTGATCGATTTCGGCATGGTCGGTCATGTCTCGGAGCGCCGGCGCATGCAGGTGGCGCAGCTGCTGTACGGCCTGGTCGACCAGGACACCGAAGCGGTCACCGACATCCTGCTGGACTGGACCGAGGGCACCAGCGGCGTGGACGAGAGCCGGCTGCAGGTCGAGGTCGGCGCCCTGATCGACCAGTACCGCGGCCTGCCGCTGAAGGAACTGCGGATCGCCTCGATGCTGGCCGACGTCGCCGGCCTGCTGCGCCGGCATGCGCTGACCCTGCCGCCCGACCTCGCGCTGATGATCAAGGCCTTCCTGACCCTGGAAGGGCTGGGCCGGCAGCTGGACCCTGACTTCGACATGGCCACCGAGGCGCGGCCGTTCCTGCGCCGGGCGATGCTGGAACGCTGGTCGCCGCGGATCCTGGCCCGGCGCGGGCGGCGCACGGTGTCCGGCGCGCTGGATCTGCTCGGCGACCTGCCGCGCGACCTGCGGCGGGTGATGCAGGCCGCGCGGCACGGCCGCCTGCGCGGGCAGATCGAGATCACCTCGCTCAAGGCCTTCGGCGACCAGCTCAATGCCGCGGCGAACCGCCTGACCATCGGCGTGATCACCGCGGCGCTGATCATCGGCTCGTCGATCGTCATGAACGCCGTCGGCGGCGTGCCCAACCGATGGCTGATGGCGATCGGCGTGCTCGGCTTTGTCGGGGCCGCAGTTACCGGCATCTGGATCGTGCTGTCGATCTGGCGCAGCGGCCGCCGACGTTGACCGTCGCCGTGGTTAGTAGTAATACTACTAACCATGAAACTCACCGCCACCCAGCACGCCGTCCTCGCGCTCATCGCCGAGCGAATCGAGGCGGAAGGCATGCCGCCCTCGCAGACCGAGATCGCCCGCGCGCTGGGTTTCAGCAGCGTGCGCGCGGCGCAGTACCACCTCGAGGCGCTCGAGGCTGCCGGTGCGATCGAACGCGTGCCCGGCCGTGCCCGTGGGATCCGCCTGCTGGTGCAGGCGCCGGCCCCGCACCAGGACAGCCTCGACCTCGCCGGTGACCTCGCATCCCAGGCGTTACGGTTGCCGGTGCTGGGGCAGGTAGCGGCCGGCCTGCCGATCGGCGCAGGTGCACCCGACGTGCTTGCCGCGGCCGAGGATCACGTGGTCCTCGACCGGGTGCTGTTCTCGCCGGCGCCCGACTACCTGTTGAAGGTGAAAGGCGACTCGATGCGCGACGAGGGCATCTTCGATGGCGACCTCATCGGCGTGCACCGCACGCCGCAGGCGCGCTCCGGCGAGATCGTGGTGGCGCGCATCGACGACGAGATCACGGTCAAGCTGCTGCGCATCGGCAAGGACCGCATCCGGCTGCTGCCGCGCAATCCCGATTTCGCGCCGATCGAGGTGCAGGCCGGGCAGGACTTCGCCATCGAGGGCCTGTACTGCGGCCTGGTCAGGCCCAACCGCTGATGCGCAGCGCGTCGCACCTTTTCCGTTCGATGCACGGGGCGTTTCCTGACAGTCGCGGTCGCCGCCGGCCGATCGCGGTGTCCGGGCCAGCAACCGACGATGCAGGGCAGGCGGACGTGGTCGCAGCCCGTGCGACCGCCGCCACCTAGGCTGCGTCCCGACAGATCCTCTTCAACAGATTTCCCACTTTCCGGAGACCACGATGGACGAGAACAAGAAGCGCGCGCTCGCCGCCGCGCTGGGCCAGATCGAAAAGCAGTTCGGCAAGGGCTCGGTGATGCGTATGGGGGACCGGGTGGTCGAGGCCGCGGAGGTCATCGGCACCGGTTCGCTGATGCTCGACATCGCGCTGGGCATCGGCGGCCTGCCCAAGGGCCGCGTGGTCGAGATCTACGGCCCGGAATCCTCGGGCAAGACCACGCTGACGCTGCAGGCGATCGCCGAGTGCCAGAAGAACGGCGGTACCGCGGCCTTCATCGACGCCGAGCATGCGCTCGACCCGATCTACGCCGCCAAGCTCGGCGTGAACGTCGACGACCTGCTGCTCAGCCAGCCCGACACCGGTGAGCAGGCGCTGGAGATCGCCGACATGCTGGTGCGCTCGGCCGCGGTGGACATCGTGGTGGTCGACTCGGTCGCCGCACTGACCCCCAAGGCGGAGATCGAGGGCGAGATGGGCGACCAGCTGCCGGGCCTGCAGGCACGGCTGATGAGCCAGGCGCTGCGCAAGCTCACCGGCAACATCAAGCGCTCCAACACCCTGGTGGTGTTCATCAACCAGCTGCGACACAAGATCGGGATCATGATGCCGGGCCAGAGCCCGGAGACCACCACCGGCGGCAACGCGCTGAAGTTCTACGCCTCCGTGCGCCTGGACATCCGCCGCATCGGCGCGATCAAGAAGGGCGACGAGATCATCGGCAACCAGACCAAGATCAAGGTCGTCAAGAACAAGATGGCGCCGCCCTTCAAGCAGGTCATCACCGAGATCCTGTACGGCGAGGGCATCAGCCGCGAGGGCGAGCTGATCGATATGGGCGTGGATGCCAAGATCGTCGACAAGGCCGGTGCCTGGTACAGCTACGACGGCGAGCGCATCGGCCAGGGCAAGGAGAACGCGCGCCAGTACCTGAAGGAGAATCCCACGGTCGCGGTGCGTCTGGAAACCGCGCTGCGGGCGCAGTTCGTGCCGGCGGAAATTCCGCGCAAGGAAGCCGAAGACGCCGCGGAGGACGACTGACGACGCTGACGATTCCGCACGCACGACGATGGGCGCGGCTGCCGCTGACGCCGAGGCCGCCGCGCCGAAGCGCCGGCGGACGAAGCGTTGACCATGGGGCGGCCACGCCGCCCGCCGGCGGAACCTGCAGAAGACGCAGGGTCCACGGACCCCGCGCTGCCGGCGCAGGGTCCTGACGCGGTGTCAACGGACGACGCCACGGCACGGAAGAAGTCCCGCCCGCGCAGGGAGCAGACACCGGCGCAGCGGGCACTGGCATTGCTGGTACGTCGCGAGCACTCGCGTCGCGAGCTGGAGCGCAAGCTCACGGCCCGTGGGATCGAGCGCCATGACGCCAGGGCGGCGGTGGACCGGATGGCCGAGGCGGGCTGGCAGGACGACGGACGTTTTGCCGCGTTGCTGGCGCGTTCGCGGGCGGTCTCCGGATACGGGCCGCTGAGCATTCGCGTCGAACTCGAAAGCCACGGCCTGGGTGCCGAGGTGATCGACGATGCCTTCCGCGCGCTGGCCGAGGCCGGCGATGACGGCTGGCTGGAACAGGCCTGCGACCAGGTCCGGCGCCGGTTCCCGGTCGCCGCCGACGAGGACACCGAGGCCATGTGGAAGCGGCGTCGCAAGGCGGCCGATTTCCTGGTCCGCCGCGGTTTCGACAGGGACACCGTGCGCCGCGCCAGCGCGTTCGAGCTCGAGGATTAATGAGCGTCGGCCTGCTCCTGGTGTCGCGCGAACGGGTCATGGCAGCGGGGCTGCCGTTGCGCGATTTCCTTGCTCCACACATCCGGGCGTCGGTGCGCCGGGCGTTCGACAGGGATTGCGTTGACCCAGGCACGGGCAGACCGGAGCCAGGTCGTGTACCGGAACTGACCTGTGGCCCGCTGCCGGCAGGCGCGGGCATGCGCACGCCTGCAGCGGTGCCTGTCGCCCTGTTAACCTTCCCGGCCCCGGGTTGTCTGTTCCTCGTCGTGGCCGCATGCGTTGTGGCTGGCGCCGGATGGGTGCCCGTCCACGCCGCAGCCCCGCACGCATGAAGACCACAGCCGATATCCGTTCCGACTTCCTCGAATTCTTCCTGGGCAAGGGCCACACCATCGTGCCCTCCGCCCCGCTGGTGCCGGGCAACGACCCGACCCTGCTGTTCACCAACTCCGGCATGGTCCAGTTCAAGGACGTGTTCCTGGGTGCCGAGAAGCGCAGCTACGTGCGCGCGGCGGACGTGCAGCGCTGCCTGCGCGCCGGCGGCAAGCACAACGACCTCGACCAGGTCGGCTACACCGCGCGCCACCACACCTTCTTCGAGATGCTGGGCAACTGGTCGTTCGGCGACTACTTCAAGAAGGACGCGATCGCGTGGGCGTGGGAACTGCTGACCGAAGTCTGGAAGCTTGCTCCGGAACGCCTGCTGGCGACGGTCTACCACACCGATGACGAGGCCTATGCCATCTGGCGCGACGTGATCGGCCTGCCCGAGGACCGCATCATCCGCATCGGCGACAACAAGGGTGCGCCGTTCGCGTCCGACAACTTCTGGCAGATGGCCGACACCGGCCCCTGTGGCCCGTGCACCGAGATCTTCTACGACCACGGCGCGCACATCGCCGGCGGGCCGCCGGGTTCGCCCGACGAGGACGGCGACCGTTTCATCGAGATCTGGAACCTGGTGTTCATGCAGTTCGACCGTCAGCCCGACGGCACGCTGCTGCCGCTGCCGGCGCCGTGCGTGGACACCGGCATGGGCCTGGAACGCCTGGCGGCGATCCTGCAGGGCGTGCACAGCAACTACGAGATCGATGTCTTCGATGCGCTGATCCGCAAGGCATCCGAACTCACCGGCACCGCTGACCTCTCCAACAAGTCGCTGCGCGTCATCGCCGACCACATCCGCGCCTGCAGTTTCCTGATCGTCGACGGCGTGCTGCCATCCAACGAAGGCCGTGGCTACGTGCTGCGGCGGATCATCCGCCGCGCGTTGCGCCATGGCTGGATGCTCGGCGTGCGCCAGCCGTTCTTCTCGGCGATGGTGGCCACGCTCGACGGGCTGATGGGCGATGCCTATCCGGAGCTGCGCGCGCAGCGCAACCTGGTCGAGCGCAGCCTGCGTGCCGAGGAGGAACGCTTCGCCGAGACCCTCGATGCCGGCATGCGCATCTTCGACGACGTCGCCGCGCGCAGCAGCGGCACCATTCCGGGCGAGGATGCATTCCGCCTGTACGACACCTACGGCTTCCCGCTTGACCTCACCGCCGACATCGCCCGCGAGCGCGGCCTGCAGGTCGACACCGCAGGCTTCGACGCGGCGATGGAGAAGCAGCGCGAGACCGCACGTGCCGCCGGCAAGTTCGGTTCCGGGACAGGGCTGCCCGCCGACCTCGTCGCGCAGATCCTGCCGACGACCTTCCTCGGCTACCAGCAGCTCGAGGCCGAAGGCCTGGAAGTCGTTGCGCTGCTGCGCGACGGCCGCCCGGTCGAGCGCATCGAAGCAGGCGAGGACGCGGTGGTGATCCTCGACCGCACGCCGTTCTATGCCGAGTCCGGCGGCCAGGTGGGTGATACCGGGGCGCTGGAAGGCGAGGGCGGGCTGCGCTTCGAGGTCACCGACACGCGCAAGTTCGCGGGGCAGTTCCATGGCCATATCGGCCGTCTTGCAAGCGGTGCGCTTGAACGCGGCCAGCGCCTGGGCGGTCGGGTGGATGCGGCACGTCGCGGCACGATCATCCTCAACCACAGCGCGACCCACCTGCTGCATGGTGCGCTGCGCGACCAGCTGGGGACGCATGTCGCGCAGAAGGGTTCGCTGGTGGCGCCCGATCGCCTGCGCTTCGATTTCTCGCATTTCGAAGCGCTCACTGCGGACCAGCTGATCGCGATCGAGCGCGAGGTCAACGCCCAGGTGCGTGGCGACCACGCGGTGACCATCCGCGAGATGGACATGCAGGAAGCGCTGGACGCCGGCGCGATCGCGCTGTTCGGCGAGAAGTACGGCGAACGCGTGCGGGTGGTGACGATGGGCGAATCCGTCGAACTCTGCGGCGGCACGCACGTGGCGCGCACCGGCGAGATCGGCCTGTTCAAGCTGGTGTCCGAAGGTGGCGTGTCGGCCGGCGTGCGTCGCGTCGAGGCACTCACCGGCCAGGCCGCGCTCGAGCACGTGGCGGCCGAACAGCGGCAGCTGCAACAGGTGGCAGGCCTGCTCGGCACCACCACCGCCGAGGTGGCCGACAAGCTGAAGAGCGTGCTCGACCGGCAGAAGAAGCTCGAACGCGAGCTCGAATCGCTGAAGGCGAAAGCCGCCAGCGGCGCGACCGCCGACCTTGCCGGTGCCGCGGTCGACGTGGGCGGCATCAGCGTCCTCGCTGCACGCATCGAAGGCCTCGATGCGCGCGCGCTGCGCGATGCGATGGACCGCCTCAAGCAGCAGCTCGGCGATGCCGTGGTGGTGCTTGCCGGTGCCAGTGGCGGCAAGGCCGCGCTGGTGGCAGGCGTGAGCGGCGCCGCGGCCGGCCGCATCAAGGCGGGCGAACTGCTCGCGCACGTGGCCAGCCAGGCCGGTGGCAAGGGCGGCGGCCGTCCGGATCTCGCCCAAGGCGGCGGCGACGATGGCCCGGGTCTTGCAACGGCGCTCGCGGGCGTGGCGGCGTGGGTGTCGTCGCGCCTGCAATAAGCGCAGGCGTGACTTCCGACCTACTTATCCTTCAGCCAGCGGCCGGTATCATGTCGGATTGTCGTAACCAAATTGCAAGTGCGAGGTCGGGCTGGATCGCCCGGATCGCCGCTGGCAGGAAAGCCTGCCAGTCCATGGAGAAGTACTCATGTTGATTCTGACCCGGCGTGTCGGCGAAACCCTGATGATCGGCGACTCCGTCACCGTGACCGTGCTCGGTGTGAAGGGGAACCAGGTGCGCATCGGCATCACTGCACCGAAGGACGTTGCGGTGCATCGCGAAGAAATCTACCAGCGCATCCGCCGTGGCGAAGGCGCCGAGGGCATGGAAGGCGACACGGACGAAAATTGAGTTTGCCGCGTCCGGGCCGAACCGGTATCCTTCACCGCCCGGGTCGCACGGCCAACGTGCCGGCCCGGTGAACGGAGAGTTGCCCGAGAGGCCGAAGGGGCTCCCCTGCTAAGGGAGTATGGGGTCAAAAGCTCCATCGAGGGTTCGAATCCCTCACTCTCCGCCATTTTCTAGAGCACTTGTGCAAGGGAAATGTGTTCCGCCCGATCCCGTGCATCCATGCATGGGATCGGCTGGAAAAGCCGCTCGTTCCGAGCTGTTTTTCCGCAGCGTGGAACGAGCGTCATGACGATACACATCGATGCGGAAATGCATTGACGGCATCGGACACGACGGTCATAATTCCGCGCCTCACGCGCCCGTAGCTCAGCTGGATAGAGCACCAGGCTACGAACTTGGGGGTCGGAGGTTCGAATCCTTCCGGGCGCGCCATATCGAAGAAGCCACCCTCACGGGTGGCTTCTTTTTTTGTGTCCCTGCAGCCCCGGCCGGCGGCGACCGGACATCCACCGCTCACGCAGTTGCGGGGTGGGCGCGTTATCGTCGAGGCATGCACGCTCTGGTACCCGCAACACACGGCGCGATGTCGCCGCAGGACCTCGCCACCCTGGCCGAGGCACGCGCACTGCTCGAAAGCCCCGGCATCGCCGCGCAACTGGCGAACCTGGTGGGTGCGCCGGTGGAGTATCTGCTGGCGTACAGGCTTCCGCGCGGTGCCAGCCGTGCCATCAACGCGGCCGTGCGCCTCGCGTTGCGGCAGTCACTGCGGGTGGCGACCGCGACCCTGGGCAACGCGCGGCAGGTGCGTCCCACCCACGAGCGCATGCATACGGCCGCGGTGGCAGCGACCGGCGCCGCGGGCGGTGCGTTCGGGCTGGTCGGCCTGGTGGCGGAGTTGCCTCTCACCACCACGCTGATCCTGCGCTCGGTGGCGGAGATCGCCCGCAGCGAAGGTGAACGCCTCGACGATCCGCAGACCATGCTCGCCTGCTACGAGGTGCTGACGATGGGAGGAAGCAGCACCGCCGACGATGGCGCGGAGTCGGGTTACTTCGCCGCGCGTGCGGTGCTGGCGCAGCAGATCGTGGCTGCAACCGAATACGTCGCCGCGCACGGGCTGGTCAGCAGTGGCGCACCGGCACTGGTGCAACTGCTGAGCACGGTGGCGTCGGGGTTCTCGATCCGGATCAGCCACAAGTTGGCAGCGCAGAGCATGCCGGTGATTGGCGCGGCCACCGGGGCGACCCTCAATACGTTGTTCATGCGTCACTTCCAGCGCGCGGCGCACGGGCATTTCAGCGTGCGTCGCCTGGAGCGCAAGTACGGGCCGGAGATGGTGCGCCAGGCCTACGGGCAGCTGGCGGGGGCCGATGGCCGCGGACACCGCACGGTCGCATCCACGCCATAGCAGCGGCAGCAGGTGCCTGCGATGCGTGCCGGGCGGGTGCGCAGCGTCGATGCAGTCATGGACGCCAGGGTCGGGACGACCGGTCTTGCGTGCGCGAGCCGTCCGGCCCCGGCTGGCCGCTTGATCCGAGGCCACTGGGCCTTGCCATCGCGTGCTTGCTGTCGAGCACCCGGTGCGGCGCCGCGTGCGGCTGCGTCGTTCGCGGCGGGCAGCTCACACGTGGCGTCAGTCGTCGAAATGCCCGAATGGGCCGGCCAGCACCGCCGCCACCGCTGCGGGCGTGCGCATCCAGGCGAAATGGTCCGCACGGGTGCCAAGCATTTCGGCGTCGAGGGTCGTGACCTGCGCGCGGTGGCCGCTGCCGAGCTTGTCGAGCAGGAAGCGCAGCGACGGCTCGGGGCCCAGCCAGTCCTGCGCCATCACCACCGCGGTGGCGTCCACGTCCACGTCGCGAAGTCGGGCTTCCAGATCGGTTTCGAGCCCGGCGGCCGCGTAGCGTCCGCTCAGCCCGGTGCGTGCCCAGTCGGCGATGAGGCCGCGCGCCTCGTTGCCACCGAAGCCGATGGCGCGACCCGGCAGTGCGCCACGGCGCGCCGCAAGCCATGGCAGGAAACGGTAGACCAGCGGCAACACGTACCGTCGCGGCGCCGAAAAGGCGCGCCACCAGGGTGCGCCGCTGGCCACCAGCCACAGGCGGGATGCCGGCATTGGCGCGATCGCCAGACGGCAGCACGCCAGCTGCCCGCCCAGACTGTGGCCGCCGACGATGCGCGGCAGCCCCGGGAGCGCGGTGTCGACCGCGGCTTCGGCAGCCGGCAGGTCGGTGCACAGCAGGGTGCGGTAGCCCCAGTCGCAGTCGCGCGCCGCGCGCAGGCTGCTGCTGCCATGCCCGCGCCATTCGTGCAGGAACACCGCAATACCGCGCGCGGCCAGGGCCTCGGCGAACGGCAGGTAATGGCGCGCCGCCACCCCGAGCGCCGGCAGCCACAGCAGGCTCGCGCGCGGCGAATCGGGCACGCAGGCCAGCAGTTCACTGCGATGGCCATCTTCGGCGTGGACCGCGAGCGCGTGCACCTCGAACGCCGCTGGGGTCATGCCAGGCCGGCGCCGAAATGGTCGAGCACGCGGACGTCGCCACGGCCGGGCCGGTAGCCCCCGCGCAGCGCACGATGCACGTAGTCGGTGGCCGCTTCGGCCGATTCGGCCATTGCCATGCCAGTGCTCAGCCGCGCGGCGACCGCCGATGCCAGCGTGCAACCGGTGCCGTGGGCGCTCTCGGCCAGCCGCGGATGGCGCAGCACGCGCACGCCGTCGGCATCGGCGTACAGGTCGATGACGTCGTCCGCAGCGTCCTCGAGATGGCCACCCTTGAGCAGCACCGCGCGCGCGCCGAGCGCCAGCAGTTCGGCCGCGGCCGCATGCATGGCCTCGCGCGATGCGATGGCATGTCCCAGCAGCAACTCGGCTTCGGGCAGGTTGGGGGTGACCAGGGTCGAGAGGGGAATCAGCCGGGTGCGCAGTGCGTCCAGCGCGTCGGATTCGAGGAGACGTGCGCCGGAGGTGGCCACCATCACCGGATCGAGCACGATGTGCACCGGTGCATGTGCATCCAGCGCATCGGCGACGGCATGGATGAGGCCCGCGTGGGCGAGCATGCCCAACTTGACCGCACCGATATCGAAGTCGTCGAAGCAGGCGTCGATCTGCGCGCGCAGGAACTCCGGTGGCGGCGCGTGCACCGCGGTCACCGCGCGGGTGTGCTGGGCGGTCAGCGCCGCGATCGCCGACAGGCCATGCACGCCGTGCGCGGCAAAGGTCTTGAGGTCGGCCTGGATGCCGGCGCCGCCGCCGGAATCGGAACCGGCGATGGTGAGTGCGGAAACGATCGATGGGGTCTGCATGGGCCGCATTCTACGATCCGGCGTCCGTCACCGGCCCGGCCGCGCGCGCCGATGCCAGCAGGGCACGTGCAACCGCGATCGCCTGGGCGTAGTCCTCGGCGAAGCGGACATCGCCGGCATTCCGCTCGAAGCCCATGTCGGCCAGGATCCGTCGCGGCTGGGGCTGCAGGCCGGAAATCACCAGCGCGATGTCCTGCCGACGGCAGCGTGCGGCAAGGTTCTCCAGCGCATGCACGCCACTGGCATCGATGATCGGCACCAGCCGCATGCGCAGGATGAACACCCGCGGGGTGTCGGGCAGGCGGTCGAGCAGGGTGTCGACGCGATTGCTGGCGCCGAAGAACAGCGGACCGTTGATGCGGAACGCTTCCACGCCCGGCGGCAACAGCGTGCGCTGTCCCTCGTCCTCGTCCTCCGGGGCGCCGGGCCCGACGTCCACCGATTGCGCCATGCGGTGCATGAAGACGAAGGCGGCCGCCACCACGCCGGCCTGGATCGCCAAGGTGAGGTCGACCAGCACGGTCACCGCGAAAGTGAGCAGCAGGACCACGCGATCGCCCCATGGCGCCGACAGGGTGTGGCGGAACTGCTGCGCCTCGCTCATGTTCCAGGCCACCACCAGGAGCACGGCGGCGAGCGCCGCCAGCGGCACGTACGACATCAGCGGCGACAGCGCCAGCATGAACACCAGCAGGAAGCCTGCATGAAGGATCCCCGACACTGGCGAGCGTGCGCCGGCGCGGATATTGGTGGCCGTGCGTGCAAGCGCACCGGTCGCCGGCAGCCCGCCGAACAGCGCCGAGCCGACATTGGCCACGCCCTGCGCGACCAGTTCACCGTTGGAGCGGTGGCGCCCTCCCATCATGCCATCGGCGACCACGGCCGACAGCAGTGATTCCACGCCCGCCAGGAAGGCGATGGTGAACGCGCTGGGCAGCAGTTCGAAGGTGCGTTCGAGCGGGATGTGCGGGATCGCGAAATCGGGCAGCGACGAGGGCAGGGCACCGAAGCGCGTACCCACGGTTTCCGCCGGCAGGGCCAACGCCAGCGCCACCATCGTGCAGGTGAGCAGCGCGAACAGGAAACTGGGCCAGCGTGGGCGCCAGCGCCGCAGCGCGATGATCACCGCGAGGCCGGTTACGGTCAGTGCCACCGCCGCGGGCTGGGTGGTCGCAAGATGCTGCGCATACGCGGTCCAGCGGTCGACGAAACCGGCTGGCACCTCGCCCATCCGCAGGCCCAGTGCATCCTTGACCTGGCTTGAGAAGATGCTGACCGCGATGCCCGCGGTGAAACCGGTGATCACCGGCTGCGGCATGTAGCGCATCAGTGCGCCCAGCCGCAGCAGGCCCGCGGCGATCAGCATCAGCCCGGCCAGCAGCGTGCACAGGATCAGCCCACCGTAGCCGAAGCGCTCGATCACCACGAACACCACCGGGATGAACGCCGCCGTGGGCCCGCCGATCTGCACCCGCGAGCCGCCGAACGCGGAAATCAGGAAGCCGGCGACGATCGCGGTGTGCAGGCCCCTGTCGGGCGTGGTGCCGGAGGCGATGGCCAGCGCCATCGCCAGCGGCAGCGCGACGATGGCGACGGTGAGGCCCGCCACCGCGTCGGCACGCAGGTCGCCCCATCCGTAGCCGGCGCGCAGCACCGTCCACAGCTTGGGCTCGAACTCGCGCCGCCACGCCGGGGGCCGCGTGCCGCTCATCGATGGCTCCGCGATGGACAGGGTGCCGCGCGCATGGCGCGTTCGGGGGAACTGGTCATCACGCTGGTATCGGTGCTGGCGGGGATGCAGTCAAGCACCGGCCCGGCAGCCATGACCCGTAGCCGCCGGCACTCAGCCCTGCGGTTGGACCAGTTCCAGCACCCGTTCCGGCGGTCGCCCGATCACCGCCCGGTCGCAATGGACAAGGATCGGCCGCTCGATCAGCTCCGGGTACGCGACCATCGCAGCGACGGCGCGCGCGTCATCCAGGGCCGGGTCGCCCAGGCCGAGCGCGGCGCATTCCTCCTCGCCGGCGCGCAGCAGGGCGCGTGCGGGGATTCCCAGTGCAGTGACCACGGCACGCAGCGTGGCGGCGTCCGGGGGTGTGTCGAGGTAATGCACCACGCGCGGTGCGATACCGCGCGTCTGCAGCAGATCGAGCGCCGCGCGCGATTTCGAACAGCGCGGGTTGTGGTAGAGCACATACTCGCTCATCGCGGCCTCCAGGATGATGTGGGCCAGGGTACCCGGGCGCACGCGGAGATCTTCAAGGGGCGATCGCGGGGTCGTCGCCTGGGGCGGGCATTGCACCGCTGCGCCGCGTCACGATGGCGGTGGCGGTGACCTGCGCGGTGGTGTTACCGACGGTGGAGAACACGTCCGGGATCGTATCGACCGCCAGCAGCACGCCCAGCGGTTCCACCGGAAGGCCCATCGCCTGGGTGACCGGCATGTTGTTGGTCATGAAACTCACCTGGCCGGGCAGGCCCACCGCGCCCATGCTGATCACCAGGCTCAAGCCCACCGCAGTCGCCAGTTGTGTCGCGGTAAGGTCGACGCCGTACATCCAGGCGATGAAACAGGCCACGCCGATGTACTGCACCGGGCTGGTGATGCGGAACAGCGATACCGCCATCGGCAGCACCAGCGACGTGACCGCAAGCGGATAGCCCAGGCGCTGGCGTGCGGAATCGATCATTACCGGCAGTGAGGCCAACGAGGACTGGGTGCTGGCGGCGATCGCCTGCACCGGCACCAGCGCGCTCGCGAACCGTCGCAGCTTCTCGCCGGCCACCAGCACCGCCACCGCGTACAGCGCGATGGTCACGCTGATGTAGAGCAGGCACTGCACCGCGATGTAGGTGCCCAGCGCGCCGAGCACGCTCAGACCCACGCGTGCGCACACCGCAAGCACGAGTGCGAACACGCCGACCGGCGCCGCCCACAACACCCAGCGCACGATGACGATCATGGCGTCGCCCACGGTGCGCACCAGCTCCAGCATGCGCGCACGGCGGTCGGCCTCGAGCCGGGTCAGCGCGAAGCCGAAGAACATCGCAAACACCACGAGCGGCAGCATCGCGCTTGCCGCAGCGGCTGCCAGCGCATTGTTGGGGATCACCGCCGACAGCCACTCGCCCAGCGGCGGCGGCGTGGACAGCGTGGCCGGGCCCGCGATCGCGGCGCGGAAGGTTTCCGCCATGGTGTCGGCGCGCGGCATCAGCGACAGCAGCGTGGGCGCGGCGACCGCCGCGAAGCTGCCGGATGCCACCAGCAGCACCGCGAACACGATCATCGCCATGCGCGCGGTGCGCCCCGAGGCTGCGGCATCGCTTGCGGAGTTGATGCCGACCACCACCAGCGCCACCACCAGCGGCACCACGGTCATCTGCAGGGCGTTGAGCCACAGCCGGCCGATCGGTTGCACCGCATCGGCCACCTGTACGGCGGTTGCCGGATCGCGTGCCGCCAGGCCGAGGCCGACGGCGGCGCCCGCCAGCAGGCCGATCAGCACGCGTGCCGGGGCCGACAGGCGGAACCGACGGCGGGGCGGGGTGTCGTGCGTGGTCATGCGTCGGGAAATCCCGGGGGTGGAGGCGGCTGGGGAATGGGCAACATGGCGGAGACCGCAGGCCTCACGGTGCGGGCACCGGCAGGTCCCAGGCTTCGCGCAGGCGCGCGTGTTCGCGCGCCGGCAGCAGCACGAACACCGGACGCAGCTGCGGATCCAGCCAGTCCAGCAACTCGCGCATGCGCCCTTCGCCCATGGCGGTGCAGCCGGCGGTGGGCACCTCGGGGGCATCCCACAGGTGCGCGAAGATGCAGCTGCCACCACCCGGCTGGGCATCGGCGTTGTGCTCGATCACGAATCCGAGCTTGTAGCGCTGGTCCCCGTTCGCATGCAGGTCGCGGCGCATCGGCTCGGTGGAACCGGTGACCGCGTCGTCGCCGACGTCGCGGCTATCGACGATGCGGTTGTAGTGCGGCGAGGCCGGCACGTCGATGCACCAGTGCGAAGCCTGCATCGGGCGGTAGTCGAGTGCGGTGCGCAGCTGCCCGGGGTAGCCGAACGCGATGCCGATCGCGAATGCACCCGCCGGTGCGCGGCCGTCGCCTTCCTGTTTCATGGTGCCCGGCTGCTGCGGGTGCAGGCCGCGGCCCCAGGCCGTGCCGTTGCGGCCCACGGTCACGTCGGCGGCGCGGTCGACCTCGCGCCAGCCGCCGTCGGCCAGCCGTTCGTAGCTGCGCAGCGTGCCCGTGGTGGCGTTCCAGTCGGGCGTCACCACCAGCACCAGCTGGTTGGCGCCGGTCAGTGGCGCCGGGTCTTCCTCGGCCACGCGTCCGCCGCAGGCCGACAGCAGGGCACAACCGACGGCGAGCAGGGGCAGCAGCAGCTGTTGGCGGATCATCGGCATGCGGACGGCACCGGTCAGGATTCGAGCAACTGTCGCATCCGCGCAGTGCCGCGGTCGAGCAGCGGCATGCGCTCGTCGCCGTCCGCGCACAGCAGCAGGAACAGCAGGTCGAGCAGGTGCTGCAGGGCCGCCTGGTAGAGCAGGGGCTCCACGTGGGCACGGTCATCATGGGCCGATACCAGCAGCGCGTGGTCGGCCAGCGTGCGCAGCGGGTTGGCGGTGTGCCGGGTGATGCTGACCACACGGCCGGCACGCTCGCGGAAGATGCGCCCGAGCTCGCACAGCGCACTGCGGCGGCCGTGTTCGGACAGCACCACCAGCACGTCCTCGCGCCGCACCCGCGACAGCCCGATCGGCATGAGGGCCGGATCCGACAGGTACACCGCGAGCACGCCGGCCTGCACCAGCCGCAGCGCGAACGCGCGCGCACCGACGCTGTCCTCGCCCAGCCCGATCACGTAGACGGTGTGCGCGGTGCGCAGCGTGGCGGCGATCGCATCCAGCGTTTCCGGCGCATTGAGCGACCGCGTTTCCTGCTCCGCCGCCGACTTCGCCTGCCACAGCGCCTCGGCCAGCGCGGCGTGGCGCCCGGCCGGCGGCGCCGCCGAGGGCGCTTCCGACGAACCGTTGCCATCGCCGCGGGCGACATCCTCGCCCACCGCGAACTTGAGGTCGGGCCAGCCCTTGTAGCCGAGCTTCTGGCTGAACTTCACCACGCTCGACTGGCTGATCTCCAGTGCGTTGGCGAGCTGCAGCGAGGAGTAGTCGCGCAGCAGGTGGGCGTTGTCGAGCACGAAGTCGCCGATGCGCCGCTCGATCGCGGACATCTGGTCACGCTCGGAGCGGATCTTCAGCAGCGCCGACATCGCGCTCAGGCGGCCAGGGGTTGCAGGCCGCGGATCTCGCGGATGCCCAGTCCCGGCGCATCGCCGATCGAGATCTCCGATTCGTTGAACGTGACCCCGCCATCGACCGGGTCGTACTGCGCGAGCGACGGACCGTCGAGGTCGACCTTGCGGATGATGTCCGCCTTGGCGACCGCCACGTGCACCGCCGCGGCCACGCTGATGCTGGATTCGATCATGCAGCCGATCATGCACTCCACCCCGTGCAGGGCGGCGATGTCGGCCACGCGGATCGCGTTGGAGATGCCGCCGGTCTTCATCAGCTTGATGTTGACGATGTCGGCCGCGCGCATGCGCAGCAGGTCGATGACCTCCGCCGGGCCGAATACGCTCTCGTCGGCCATGATCGGCGTGTGCACGCGTTCGGTGACATAGCGCATGCCCTCGATGTCGCGGGCGCGCACCGGCTGCTCGACCAGTTCGAGTTCGACGCCGGCATCCTCGAGGTTGCGGATCGCCCACACCGCCTGCTTGGCGCTCCAGCCCTGGTTGGCATCCAGCCGCAGGCGGGCGCGGCCTTCGACCGCGGCGTAGATCGCCTTGACGCGTTCGATGTCGACGCCGATCTCCTTGCCGACCTTGATCTTGAGCGATTCGAAGCCGCGGTCGATCGCCGCCAGCGAGTCGGCGACCATCTTGTCGATGTAGTCGACGCTGATGGTGATGTCGGTGGTGATTACCGGGTCGCCACCGCCGAGCATGCGGTACAGCGGCGCGTCGTAGAGCTGCGCCCACAGGTCGTAGACGGCGATTTCCACCGCCGCCTTGGCGCTGGTGTTGCGCTCGGCGCTGGTGTGGATCAGCTGCAGGATGCGGTTGAGGTCGGCGACCTCCATGCCGATGATGCGCGGCGCGATCACCTGGTCGATCGCGGCGATGATCGAGCCGCGTGTCTCGCCGGTGATGACCGCGGTCGGCGCGGCCTCGCCATGGCCGATATGGCCGGTGTCGGTATGCAGCCGCACCACCACGTCCTCGACCGCGTCGATGGTGCGCAGTGCGGTCTTGAACGGGGTTTTCAGCGGCACGCGCAGCAGGCCGAGCTCGATCCTTTCGATCTTCATTGGGTCCCTTCGGAGGTCAGCGGATGCGCACGATGCTGGTGATGCGGTCGATGGTGTCGGTGTCGCGCCCGGACATCATCGGTTCGAGTGCGGTCACCACCACGCCCGACAGCGACATGCGCACGTAACCACCATCGGCACCGCGGTAGCCGGTGCCGGAGGTGTCGTGGATGACGTAGGTCATGCCGTCGTCGCGGCCGATCATCATCATCACGTGGCCCGGGATGTAGATCAGGTCGCCGACCTGCATGTCGGCAACCGCCGCCAGCCGCTCGTCGCGGGTGGAGTCGGCGGTCAGCACGGTCTTGTCGAAGGCCGGGCTCACCGCCTGGTCGCGGGTGTTGCGCGGCATCTGCACGCCCATGCTGCGATAGATCTCGGACACGAAGCCGCTGCAGTCGCGGGCGTTGAACGAATGCCCCCAGCCGTAACGCTCGCCGAGGAACCTGAAGCCCTGGCGGATCAGGTTGGCCGGCGTCAGCGGCAGCGGCTCGGCCGAGACCTCCGCCGTACGCGGCAGCAGCGCCGGCACGAACTCCAGGCTGCCGTCGCCGCGCCGCGCCGGCAGTTCGATGACGTGGCCGAACGCAGGGTGCTGGCCATGGACCTGGTCCTGTGCCGGCCAGTCCTCCAGCAGCGGCACGCGCACGCCCATGTCGAGCTGCAGCTCGGAGATGTCCGGGCGCACCGGGTTGAACACCGTGCGCGCGGTGGCGCCGGTCACCAGCAGCGACGGCGTGCGGGTGCGGTAGGCGGCCATCTGCTCGCGGGTGCCGGTGGCAAGGCGCGAGGTCTCCATCCACGCGAGGTAGCGGTCGCTCGCCACGAACGACCAGCTGCCGTCCGCGGTCGTGTGCAGCACCGCCAGTGCGTCGCCCGGGAACAGGCCGCTTTCCTGCAGGCGGTCGATGTCGACGTCGCCGGCAGTGGAGAAGATCCGCCGCGTGGTCGGGAATGCGCGCAGGTCGGCGCGTTCCACCGCCAGCCCGAAACGCGGCTGCACGCGGGCGGGGATGGCGTCGAGCGCCATCTCGCGCTCAAGCGTGTCGAAGAACGCCGGCTCGACCGGGGCGCCGTGGACATCGTAGCGATCGGCGCTCGGGCGCTCCGACAGCGCCTCGATCCAGGCCCGCACCTCGGCCCCGTCGAGTTCGCCCGGGAATGCGGCCATGTCGCGCACGCTGTCGTCCTCGGCCAGCAGGCGGGCGTTCTGCGTCTTGATGGCGGCGCGGTCGAGATGGACACGATCCGCATCCGCCCCCGCCTGGCGTACCCAGTATTCGGGGTCCAGATGACGGTCCGCGACGCCGACGATGCCGTGGGCGGGCGTGGCCAAGTCCGCGGTGGAAGGCGTCGGGGCACGTGCGTGCGCCAGTGCGCCGGTGGCCAGCAGCAGTGCGATACACAGCGCACGCGCCGGCAACGGGAGGGTCGGCCGTAGGCTCATGGGAATTCCCCGGCGTGCACCGTGCACGCTCTGTCCGGAAGTTATGGAATAGATTCTTCGCGATATCAAGGCCGGCAGAATAAATTATTGACCGGTTGTGACGCCCATGCTACATACCGCCTCACAGGGGATAGGTCCGGCAAGGGGGCAGCATGCTGCAGGTCGGGGTACGCCTGGGAGTTCCGGTTCTGGTGGTGGTCACGGGCATCCTGTGCCTGTTGTCGCTGGCCGGCCATGCGCAGGATGACCTCCCGCCGCCGGCAGCTCCCGAGGTCCATGCACTGGTGGAGCGTGGTGATTTCGCTGCCGCCGAGGCCCGCATCGCCGCACTGCTGGCGACGGACGGGCTGTTGCCGGACGAGCGCCGCGGCCTCGAGTTCCAGCGCGAACGCATGCGCCGCATCCGTCTGGATTTCAGCCTCGACACCGCGGCCGCGCGCGAATCCATCCGCCGCCAGGTGCCCGATCTCGCGGACGCCGAATTCGCGGAGTGGACCGCCGGCGGCAAACTCGAGTCGATGCGGATCGATGGCGAGACCCGCTACTTCAACCGTTCGGTCTCCAACATGTTCCGGCTGCACCCGGACATCGCCGCGCGGCGTGCACCACCCGCGCGGACGTCCGGTTCCGGCCCGTACGAACGCCCCCATCCGCACCATCGCGACGTCATCGAGGCCGCGCACGCAGCGCCCGGCGCGGGCGTGGCGCCACGCCGGGTGCGCGTGACCCAGTCGTTGACGGTGAAGCCGGACGCGGTGCCAGCAGGCGAGACCATCCGCGCCTGGATCCCGTATCCGCGCGAGATCGACGGCCAGCAGGAGGGGCTGCGGCTGGTCGCGAGCGCACCGTCCTCGCACCGCGTCGCACCGGCCGATACCCTGCAGCGCACCGTGTACATGGAACAGCAGACGGTCGCCGGCGAACCCACGCGCTTCTCGGTGAGTTACGACCTCACCGTGCATGCCCGGCATGCCCATATCGATCCGGAGCGCGTGCAGCGCATCGACGCCGCCGCCCACCCCGAACTTGCGGCGCACGTGGCCGAGCGCGCGCCGCACATCGTGTTCTCGCCTGCGATGCGGGCGTTTTCCGAGCGCGTGGTCGGCGACGAGACCAATCCCTACCGGATCGCGCAGAAGCTGTTCGCGGCGGTCGACGACATCCCCTGGGGGGGTGCGCGCGAGTACTCGACCATCGGCAACCTCGGCGAACACGCACTGCACGCCGGTCACGCCGACTGCGGCCAGGTGACCCTGCTGCTGATGACCCTGCTGCGCATGAACGGCATTCCCGCGCGCTGGCAGTCGGGCTGGGTGTATTCCGAGGACCACGAAGGCCACGACACCATGCACGACTGGGGCTGGCTGTATCTCGCGCCCTACGGTTGGGTGCCGATGGACGTGACCACCGGCCTGCTGGCGACGGACGACGAGGACCTGCGCTGGTTCTATCTCGGTGGACTGGACGCCTACCGCATCGCGTTCAACGACGATTTCGGCCGGCCGTTCGTGCCGGCCAAGACCCATTTCCGTTCCGAGACCGTCGACTCGCAGCGCGGCGAGGCGGAGTGGCGCGGCGGCAACCTGTACTTCGATCAATGGGACTACGCATTCGACTGGCAGATGCTGCCCGCCGTCGAGTGACATCCGGAATGGATTCAACACAACGACTATCACGCTGGGGAGAAAGTGGCATGAGGAGCAAGACGATTCGCAAGGCGGCACTGTATCTGGCGCTGGGCGCCTGCCTGGGCGCGATGGCGCCCTCGGTGATGGCGCAGCAGGTCACCGGTGCGGTCGCCGGCCGTGCCACGGCAGGCGACCAGATCAGCGTGACCCACCGCGCCACCGGCCTGACCCGGACAGCCACGGTCTCGGCCGACGGCAGCTACCGTCTCGGCCAGCTTCCGGTGGGCGATTACCAGTTGCAGACCCTGCGCGACGGCCGGCCCGTGGGCGAGCCGGTCACCGTCAACGTCGCCCTCGGCGGCACCACCACGGTGAACCTGGGTTCCGGCGGCGGGGTTGCGAACCTTGCGGCGGTGCAGGTGGTCGGGTCGCGCGTGGTCAACCGCGTGGACGTGCGCTCGACCGAGACCGCCACCACCGTCAACCGCGAGGAGATCGCGCGGCTCCCGGTGGCGCAGAGCCTGAGTTCGGTGGCGATGCTGGCGCCCGGCGTCATCAGCGGCAACTCCAGCCTGGGCGGTATGTCCTTCGGCGGCTCGTCGATCGCCGAGAACTCGGTCTTCATCAACGGCCTCAATGTCACCGACTTCTACCGGCGCCAGAGCTTCTCCACCGCGCCGTTCGCGTTCTTCCGCGAGTTCCAGGTCAAGACCGGCGGCTATTCGGTCGAGTTCGGCCGCAGCACCGGCGGCGTCATCAACGCCGTCACCCGCTCGGGCACCAATGAACTCGAAGGCGGCGTGGAAGTGACCTTCCAGCCCGACGCATGGCGCGCCGACTTCCAGGACCGCTACTACGACGACGGCACGATCAACACACGCGGCAGCCGCGACCGTCAGAGTTTCACCAAGGCCAACGTGTGGGCGTCCGGCCCGCTGATCCGCGACCGCCTGTTCCTGTTCGCGATGTACGAGCAGCGCGACAACGAGTCGCGCTACACCAACTCGACCGGTTCCACCTGGACCAACAGCGGCGCAGACGACGGGTTCTGGGGCGCGAAGATGGACTGGAACATCAACGACGACCATTCGCTCGAGCTGCTGGCGTTCTCGGACGAGAGCGAAACCGGCTACGACAATTTCGGCTACAACTGGGACACCAACGAACGCGGTGCCCTGTCCGGCGAGCGCACGGTGGAAACCGGCGGCAAGAGCGGTTCGGTCACCTACACCGGCCATTTCGGCGAGAACTTCACCGCCAAGGCCATGTACGGCATCAACCGCAGCCAGAGCTACTCGCGTTCACCCGCGGACACGCCCTGCGACTGGGTCACCTACAACACCGCATCGTACGGCGCGGCCTACCGCGCGATGGGGTCGCCGGTCCTGGGCTGCCACCCGGGCGCCTCGGTGGTCTCGCACGAGGACGAGCGCGAGGTCGGTCGGCTGGACTTCGAGTGGGCGCTGGGCGACCACCTGCTGCGGTTCGGCGTCGACCACGAACTGATGACCACCGACCGCGTCACCGCATACCCGGGTAGCGGCGTGCAGTACACGGCCTACGGTCGCACCAGCGCCACCCAGGTGCTCGACAACGGTGTGCCGCTGCCAGCCGGCGTCAACGCGTTCCTGATGGGGCGCGAGCGCGCCGACGGTGGCGTGTTCGACATCACCGCCACCGCCTACTACCTCGAAGACATCTGGAATGTCACGCCGAACCTGCTGATCAACCTCGGCGTGCGCGTGGACAACTTCAACAACAAGACCGCGACAGGCGACAGCTTCATCAAGCTCGACAACCTGGTCTCGCCACGGTTCGGTTTCTCCTGGGATACGCGCGGCGACGGCACCACCAAGCTGTTCGGCAACCTCGGCCGCTACTACATGCCGGTGACCAGCATCATCAGCTACAACTTTGCCGGCGGCCTGCTCGACGAGCGCAGGTTCTATCCGCTGGAGGGTTGGCGCCAGGAGACCAATCCGGTGACCGGCGCGACGTACATGGCACCGATCATGGGCGCGCAGATCGGCCCCGTGGATGACCAGTTCAACATCAGCGTGCGCGACTACCGCCAGAGCGTGGACCAGGACATCGACGCGGTGTACCAGGACGAGGCCATCCTCGGCTTCCAGTCGATGATCAACCAGGCCTGGTCGTGGGGCGTCAATGCCACCTACCGGCGCATGCCCAACGCAATGGACGACGTGCGCATCAACGCACTGTGCGGGCAGCGCCACGGCACGTTGTGGCCGATCGCCAACCCCGGCGACGAGCTCACCCTGTGGGGCACCACCGAGATGGGCTGCGCGCAGGATGGCTGGGTCACCATCGACACCTCGAAGGAGGGCTACATCACCGTCGGCAGCAACCGGATCATCGGTTACGCCGATCCGAAGCGGACCTACAAGGCGCTCGAATTCCAGATCGATCGCGCCTGGGACGACAAGTGGGCCTTCAACGCGTCGTACCTGTGGTCGAAGTCGGAGGGCAACCACGAAGGCCCGGTGAACTCCGACACCAACTACGGTGACACCGGCATGGTCCAGCACTGGGACCATCCGGCCAACAACGACCGCTACGGCTACCTGTTCAACGACCGCCGCCACCAGCTCAAACTGCGCGGCAGCTACAGGTTCAACGAGATGTGGTCGGTGGGCGGTACCTTCACCGCGCTGTCGGGCGGCCCGATCACCGCGTTTGGCGTGACCTGGCCGGACGAGAACTTCGCCGTCGCCAGCTACACCAGCGAAGGCAGTGGCGGCGGCACCGGCTGGCTGTGCGTGCAGAACTGTGCCGGCGCCTGGGACCAGCGCGTCTACGAGTTCTCGCCGCGCGGCGCGTTCGGGCGCATGCCGTGGATCTTCGACGTCGGCGCCAGCGTGACCTGGACGCTGCCGGTCGAGGGCATCGACCTGCGCGCGCGCTTCTCGGTGTTCAACCTGCTCAACCACCAGCGCGAGGTCAACGTGCGTGGTCGCTACGAGGGCAACCCGGGCGTCGTGCGTCCGTACTTCGGCACCGCGACCGGCTGGCAGGCACCGCGTTCGGCGCAGCTGGTCGTGACCTGGAACTTCTGACCGCCGGATGTACCCGGTCCGCCTCCGCGGCGGACCGGTCAACCGCGGCGCAGCCGTGCTGCGCCTCCACTGCGGAGGTCCGCGGAACATCGCGGGCCCCGCCGCATGTCCATGCGCACCGCATGACGTCGATATGCGCCTGCGGGCGTGGCGTCACGGCAACCGCGCATCGCAGACGGAAACGACGTAGACCATGACCACCCGTAGATCCTTCCCGGCGCTCGCCTGCCTGCTGGCGCTATGCCTGGCGCCATCGGCCGGCGCTGCCGGCGACCGGCCCGCCATCACCGTGGACGCGGCAGCCGTCGACACCCTGTTCGACGACACCATGTCGCGCTACCGCCTGCCCGGGCTCGCAGTGGGCGTGGTGGTCGATGGCGAAGTCGTTTACCAGCGCACCGCGGGCGAGTTGCGCGCGGGGGAGGGCGAGGCGATCACCCCGCGCTCGCTGTTCAAGGTGGCCTCCAACACCAAGGCGATGACCACCGCGTTGCTGGCGCGGCTGGTCGATCGCGGCCTGCTGGCCTGGGACGACCCGGTCATCAGGCACCTGCCGGACTTCCGCATGCACGACCCGTGGGTCACGCGCGAGATCCAGGTGCGCGACCTGCTGATCCACAACAGCGGCCTGGGGCCGGGCGCGGGCGATCTCATGCTCTGGCCCGAACCCAACCATTTCACTCGCGAGGATGTGGTCGCCGGCCTCGCGCACCTGAAGCCCTTGCACAGCTTCCGCTCGCGTTATGCCTACGACAACACGCTCTATATCGTCGCCGGGGAAGTCGCCGCAGCTGCGGGCGGTGCGTCATACGAGGAACTGATGGAGCGCGAGGTGTTCGCGCCGCTGGGCATGTCGCGTTGCGAGGCCGGTGGTTTCGACCGCGACGCGGTCGGCGATGTCGCCCAGCCGCATCGCCACGTCGGTGGGCGCAATGTGGTGTATCGCGAAGACGGAGCCGTCGTCGACACCGTGCCGATGGCCGCGGCCGGCGGCGTGCGCTGCAGCCTCGAGGACATGCTGGTGTGGACGCGCATGTGGCTGCAGCCCGCGCAACATGGCCTTGTCGACGGGCACCCGTGGCTGTCGGACGCGCGCCGCCGCGAACTGTGGACGCTGCACATGCCGATGCCGCTGGGCGGCCGCATGCGCGAGTGGGATGGCAGCCGCTTCTACGGGTATGGCTACGGTTGGCGCCTCAACGACGCGCATGGCCGCCTGAAGGTCTCGCATACCGGCACGCTGTCGGGCATGTACTCCGCGCTGACGCTGCTGCCGGAACTCGATGCCGGCTTCGTGATGATGACCAACGGCTCGGGTGCCGATGCACGCACGGTGCTGGTGCAGGCGCTCTCCGACCTGCTGGTGCGCCCGGGCGGGGCGATGCCGGTGGCCGCGTATGCGGAAGTACTGCAGCGCGAACGCGACGAGGCGCCTCCGGCGCGGCGTGCCCCTGATACCTCCGCGCGGACCACGGTCGCGGCCGATGATCCCGCCGTCCCGACCGGGCTTTACCGCGATCCGTGGTTCGGCGAGGTCCGGCTGTGTCCGGATCCCCGTGGGATGGTCTTTGCTTCGGCCAAATCGCCCACGCTCACCGGGCTGCTCATGCGGCTCGACGGGCGCATGTTCGTGGACTGGTTCGACGACAGCATCGGCACCGATGCCTGGGTGGAGTTCACCATGGATGGCGACGTCGCCGGCATGACGATGGCAAAGGTCGATCCGCAAGCGGATTTCAGCTACGACTTCGAGGACCTGGCGTTCCGGCGCGTGGGTACGTGCCAGTAGCGAATTGCGTCATGGCACCTGGGCCGCAGCGGTTGCGCAGCGTGCGGGGAACGGCTGTGGTTCTGGCGGGCCGGGAGGCCATGGTCGGAACTCGCCCTGCGGGGCCTCAGCCGTGCAGGCCGATGGCGACGGTCTCGCCGCAGAGCATGTGCACTTCCACGCCGGTGGGATGACCGGTCGAATGGTGGCGCGACCGCGCGAGGCGGGTGGCGCGGTCGATGGCGACGATCTTGTCGAGGTTGCGTTCCAGCGCGAACCCGCCGATGCGGATCAGCCACCCGGGCTGGTCCGGTTCCACGGTAATCAACGTGCGTTCCATCGAAGCCCCGGTTGAAGTGTCCCGGTCCAGCGCCGGCCGTGCCCGGATCGTCGGGCGTCTTCCGTTGAAAGCGGCGTCCGCTGTCATCGCATGGCCAGACTGCCGGGATCCATGCAGCATGGGCGCGGGCGCGACATGGCGCCGTCGGCGCAGGACGCGCCGGTGCGTAGGAAAAGTCCGAATGCGGACGCGGAAAATCCCTGCCGCAGAAACGAAAAAACCACCCGGAGGTGGCTGTTCGTACGCTGGTGGGCGGTGCAGGGATCGAACCTGCGACCCTTGCCGTGTGAAGGCAATGCTCTACCGCTGAGCTAACCGCCCGTGAAGCGATGGTGGCCGGGGAGGGAATCGAACCCCCGACACGGGGATTTTCAATCCCCTGCTCTACCAACTGAGCTACCCGGCCAGGTCACGCGACGCGGCCGAGCCGTGTGCGAGGGCGGCATGATACGGATCGCAGGCGTCCGCGGCAAGCGTTCCGGCGGCTGAATCAACATGGGGCGATGCTTGCAGCCCGCCAGTCGCACCGGCATGTTGCGGCTACCGCATTGCCACGTTGCTGGAGCACGCCATGACGATCCGCAAGGCCGCACCGTTTCCCACCTCGGCGCTGGCGCTGGCGATGCTCGTACTCGCCGGCTGCGCCACCGGCTCGATTCCCGATGCGCAGAAGCTCGACCTGCACCGCAGCCATGCCGGCGAGCCGGTCAGCAGCTTCAACTTCTTCGGCCGCCTCAATGGCTGGACGCCACTGGGCGACAGCGCGCTTGCAGTCTGGACGCGACCGGGCGAGGCGTTCCTGCTCGAGCTCACCGGCCGCTGTCCGGACCTCGATTTCGCGCAGGCGATCTCGTTGACCAGCACGCAGAACCGCGTGCATGCGCGCTTCGACAAGGTGATCCCGCTCAGCAGCAATCCGCACCGGATCCCCTGCCATATCGCGGCGATCCGGCCATTGGACACCCGCGCGCTGCGCACGGCCGAGCGCGAGCTGCGCGAGGGCGAGGTGGTGGCGGATCAGCCCTCGGGGGACGCCGGCACGTAGCCGGCGGGTTTTTCCGCGCCGCCGCCGAAGAGGAATTTCTCCATCTCGGTTTCCAGGAACGCGCGGTGCTTGGGATCCAGCGGCGACAGCCGGTTCTCGTTGATCAGCATCGTCTGGTGGGCCAGCCACGCCGACCATGCGGTCTTGCCGACACCGGCATACACGCGCTTGCCGAGCTCCCCGGGCCACGGCACGAAGTCCAGACCTTCGGTCTCGCGCTGTTCGTACTGGCAGAACACCTGTCGGGTCATCGGGTCTCTCCTGGGGCGGGGGATGGGCGCTGGGCGGCGGCATCGAGCAGGCGGCGGATGGGCGCCGGCAGGCCGATGGCATCGAACGCCGCGGGCGGCACCCAGCGCAGATCGTCATTGTCGCCCACCCGGGTGCGCGGGGTGACGCCGCGCCAGCGGTGAGGGTGGATCAGCAACCGGTAGTGGCTGAAGCCATGCGGCACCGGCGCAAGTGCTTCGCCGCATGCAAGCCGTGCATGGCTGTCGGCAAGCGCGTGTGCCGCATGCGCGTCGCCGGCTTCGGGCAGGGACCACAGCGCTGCCCAGATGCCGGTCGGCGGACGTCGCTGCAGCAGGATGCGGCCCTGATCGTCTTCCAGCACCACCATGTGGGTCTGGCGCTCCGGCAATGCCTTGCCAGGCCGCGGCGTCGGCAGCTCCGTGGTGCGGCCCTCGCGGCGCGCGATACAGCCGTCGGCCACCGGGCACAGCAGGCAGTGCGGGGCGTGGCGCACGCACACCGTCGCGCCGAGATCCATCTGCGCCTGCGTGTAGTCGGCCATGCGCGCATCCGGCAGGTGGGAGGCGGCGTGCGCCCACAGCACGCGTTCGACCGCAGGCTGTCCCGGCCAGCCACCCACGCCGTGCCAGCGCGCAAGCACGCGCTTGACATTGCCATCGAGGATCGGGAAACGGTCGCCCCAGGCCTGCGACAGGATCGCCCCGGCGGTGCTGCGGCCGATGCCCGGCAGGGCGAGCAGGGCATCGAAATCGCGCGGCAGGTCACCATCGTGCAGCTCGACGCAGGCGCGCGCGGCCGCGTGCAGGTTGCGCGCGCGCGCGTAGTAGCCCAGGCCCGACCACAGCGCGAGCACCTCGTCCTGCGGCGCGGCGGCGAGCGCGCGAACATCCGGCAACGCTGCAACGAAGCGCTCGAAGTAGGGCACCACCACGGCGACCTGGGTCTGCTGCAGCATGATTTCCGACAGCCACACGCGGTACGGCGTGCGTGGGTGCTGCCAGGGCAGGTCGTGACGGCCGCTACGGTCGAACCAGGCCAGCAGACGCGTGGCGAAGGCGTCGGCGCTCATGGTTGCATCCGTCTGTCGTCGTCGGACGGCTGGTCGTCGATGCGGATCTCCACGCCGTGCAGCGTCGCGCCGGGGATTTCCAGCACCGGTGCGCGCACGGTGCCGGCGACCGGCGGCAGCGGGGTACCGGCGCCGAGCTGCGCGAGCCAGCCGGGGATCGCGTCGGTGTGCACATGGCCTTCGAAACGGGCGTCGCCGCGTGACAGCCGCAGCGCCAGCGGTGTGGAGAGGTCGGGTGCGCCGTCATAGCCTATCGCGAAGGGCGTCGGCTCCTGCGCGCGGTCGAGCGGCGCCGGCAGCACCGGCCAGGCAGACGGCCATTCGGCGAGGCTGCCATGCATGGCAAGCGACAGCCCGTCGCGCAGCACCAGTCCGCCACCGGCGCGCAACCGCGGCAGCAGCCCCTGGCCGCGCAGGGTCACCGCCAGCGGATCGATGCGCAGCCCGCCCGCGGCGATCAGCACTTCGCCGGCAAGCCCCGCCACCAGCGGATGGGTGGAATCGTCCAGTTGCAGATTGCCGCGCAGGGACAGCGCCGTGCGTTTCACCGCGATGCGCCCACCGGCCGTATCGAGGCGGCCGGACAGGCGCAGCCACGCCGGCAACCGCCAGCTCGCAGCCGTGGGGGCCGCCGTGCCGGCAATGCCGATGCCGGCCTGCGCGGAAGCACGTGTCATCGCCACGCGCAGGTCGAACGGCGCACGCAACGCAGCCGCCACATAGCGTCCGCGCACATGCGCACGCAACGGGGCGTTCATGGCGAACTCCGGCAGCTCGATAGACAGCGCTTCCAGTCGCCAACCAGCGGCATCGATGCGGCCACCGGTGATGCCGATGCCGTCGACGAACACGGGCGCGGCCCCGTCGCCGGCCGGGCGCTGCCCCCACCAGCGCAGGAACGCCGGCAGGTCGAGCACGGGTGCATCCAGTTCCAGCCGTTGCACGTCGAGCACGGCGCCGCGCGCGCGCAGCGTCGACCAGGGCACCGACAGCAGCACGCGGTCGGCGCCCAGCAGCGGCGTCGGCTGTCCCGGCACGCGCGCCACCACGTCGTGGGCCACCAGTTCCGGGGTGCCGCGCAGGCGGTAATCGAACGCGGACGCCGTGATCTCAAGCCCGCTGGCCGTTCCTGCCATCTCCAGCAGGAAGCGCCCGACAGTCTCGGCACGGGTGGCCCAGCGCAACGCCGCCAGCGCCACCAGCAGCAGCGCCACGATCACGACCAGCGCGACCGCGCGCCGGCGGCTCACTGCGTGGCCGTGCCTTCGCTGCCCAGCGATGCCGGCAGCAACGCGTCGACAAAGGCCTGGGCATCGAATACGCGCAGGTCCTCCGGGCGCTCGCCGATGCCGGCATAACGAATCGGGATGCCGAACTCGCGCGCGAGCGCGAACACCACGCCGCCCTTGGCGGTGCCGTCGAGCTTGGTCACCACCAGGCCGGTGACGTTCACCGCGGCATGGAACTGGCGCAGCTGCGAGATCGCGTTCTGGCCGGTGGTGCCGTCGACCACCATCAGCACCTCGTGCGGCGCGGCGGGGTCGACCTTGGCCAGCACGCGGCGGATCTTGCCGAGTTCGGCCATCAGCCCCTGCTGCGTGTGCAGGCGGCCGGCGGTATCGGCGATCAGCACGGTGGTGCCGCGTGCCTTCGCGGCCTGCAGCGCGTCGAACGCCACCGCGGCGGGGTCGGCCTCCTGGCCCTGGGCGATCACCTGGACATCGTTGCGATCACCCCAGGCCTGCAGCTGCGCCACCGCGGCGGCGCGGAAGGTATCGCCCGCGGCCAGCATCAGGCTGTGGCCCTCGTCCTTGTAGCGGTGGGCCAGCTTGCCGATGGTGGTGGTCTTGCCGACGCCGTTGACGCCGACGGTGAGGATCACGAACGGCCTGGCGGCAGGGTCGATCTCCAGCGGACGTGCCACCGGCTTGAGCATCTCCACCAGTTCGGTGCGCAGGGCCGCGAGCAGTGCGTTGGCGTCGGCGAATTCACGGGCCTTCATGCGCTTGCGCATGCCTTCCACCAGCGCGGTGCTGGCGGTCACGCCGACGTCGGCAGTCAGCAGTGCGGTCTCGATCTCGTCGAGAAGGTCGTCGTCGAGCCGTGGGTTGCGCGAGAACACGCCGCCCAGGCTGCGTGCGAAGCCGGTACCACGCAGGCGCTCACGCCAGCTGGCTGCCGCGGGGGCCGGTTCCGGCTTCGGGCGCGGTGCCGACATCGCGGCGATGATCGCGTCGGGCGACATCGGGGCGCTGGCCGCAGCCGCCGGGGAAAGCGACGCGGCAGCGGCCGTCGGCAACGCCGATGCATGCGGGATCGGCGACGCGGGCGCCGCACCTGCGGCTGGCGTCGCGGCCGTCGCCTGAGCGGTGGCACTGGCCGGCGCGTGTGTTGCCGTCGTTTGAGCGGCGGCGGCGGCGGTGGCGGGCGCGGCGCCCGGAGCCGGCGTCGCGGTTGCCGTGGACGTCGGAGCGCCGCTGCCCGGTGCTTCCGTGGCGGACGATGGCACTGCTGCCGTGTCGCTGGTGGCAGCGGCCTGCACGGCAGGATCGACCGCCGGCGTCGGCGCGGGCGACTGCGACGCCAGCTCGTCGACACGGTTGCTGGTGCTGTCCGCCGGCGCCGTCGTCGGGAACGCGGCCGCAAGCTCCTCGGCGCTGAAGCCGCGGCGCGGCTTCGGGCTTTCCTCGGGTTTGCGACGGAAGAAACTGGCCATGCGTGGGGGCTCGACGTGGGGGCGACATGCTATCACCGGGGTCCGCGACGACCCGGCGACGGGAGGGCGGGAGAAGGGCGCCGGCCTCTGCAGCCGGCACCCGGGCACGTCAGCCGGCCAGTTCCAGCAGCAGCTTGTTGAGCCGCTTCACGTAGGCGGCCGGGTCCTTGATGCCGTCGCCGGCAGCGAGCGCGGCCTGGTCGAACAGCACCCGCGACAGGTCGCTGAAGCGCTGCGGATCCTGCTCGGCATCGAGCTTGGCGATCAGCGGATGCTCGGGGTTGAACTCGAACACCGGCTTCGACTCCGGTACCTGCTGCCCGCTGGCTTCCAGCAGCTGCCGCAGTTGCGGGCTCACCGCACCCTCGGTGAGCGCGAGGATCGCGGGCGAATCGGTCAACCGGTGCGAGACCCGCACCTCCTGCACGTCGTCGCCCAGGATCGCCTTGAGCCGGCCGGCCAGTGCTTCCTTGGCCTTCGACGAGGCTTCCTGTGCCTGCTTCTCCTCGTCGGTGGCGAGCTTGCCGAGGTCGAGGTCGCCGCGCGCGATGTCGGCGAACTGGCGGCCGTCGAACTCCGTGAGGTAGCCCATCAGCCACTCGTCGATGCGGTCGGTCAGCAGCAGCACCTCGATGCCCTTCTTGCGGAACACCTCCAGGTGCGGGCTGTCCTTGACCTGCGCATGGGTTTCGCCGGTGAGGTAGTAGATGCGGTCCTGGCCTTCCTTCATCCGCGCCACGTAGTCGGCAAGCGCCACCGACTGCTCGCCGGTAATGTCATGCGTGGACGCGAAGCGCAGCAGGCCGGCGATCTTCTCGCGGTTGGAGAAGTCCTCGGCCGGGCCTTCCTTCAGCACCTGGCCGAATTCGCGCCAGAAGGTGCGGTAGGCCTCCGGCTTGTCCTTGGCCAGCTTCTCCAGCATGTCGAGGCTGCGCTTCGTCAGCGCGGCCTTCATCGAGTCGATCACCGGGCCGGCCTGCAGGATCTCGCGCGAGACGTTGAGCGAGAGGTCGGCCGAATCGACCACGCCGCGCACGAAGCGCAGGTACATCGGCAGGAACTGCTCGGCCTGGTCCATGATGAAAACGCGCTGCACGTAGAGTTTCAGGCCCTTGGCGCCGTCGCGTTGATAGAGGTCGAACGGTGCGCGCCCGGGCAGGTACAGCAGCGAGGTGTATTCCAGCTTGCCCTCGACCCGGTTGTGGCTCCAGGTGAGCGGGTCGCTGAAATCGTGGGCGATGTGCCTGTAGAAGGCCTGGTAGTCCTCGTCCTTGAGTTCGGTCTTCGGACGCGTCCACAGCGCACTGGCCTGATTGACCGCTTCCCATTCCGGGGCTGCCGCATCCTTGTCGTCCTCGCCATGACGCTCGGCGCGCATCTCGATCGGCAGGCCGATATGGTCGGAGTACTTCTTGACGATGTTGCGCAGCGTCCACCCGTCGGCGAAGCTGTCGTCGCCGTCCTTCAGGTGCAGCACGATGCGGGTGCCGCGCTCCGGCTTGTCGATGGTGGCGACCTCGAATTCGCCTTCGCCGGCCGACGACCAGTGCACGCCTTCGGACGCGGGCAGGCCGGCGCGGCGGCTGTACACGTCGACCCGGTCGGCAACGATGAAGGCGCTGTAGAAGCCGACGCCGAACTGGCCGATCAGGTTGGCGTCCTTCTTCTGGTCGCCCGACAGCGCCTTGAGGAAGTCGCCGGTGCCGGACCTGGCAATCGTGCCGAGATGCGCGATCGCCTCGTCGCGGCTCATGCCGATGCCGTTGTCGTCGATGGTGACGGTGCGTGCCTGCGTGTCGAAATCGATGCGGATGCGCAGGTTCGGATCTTCCTCGAGCAGCGCGGGCTGGCCGATCGCCTCGAAGCGCAGCTTGTCGGCGGCATCGGCCGCGTTCGACACCAGCTCCCGGAGGAAGATCTCCTTGTTGGAGTACAGCGAATGGATCATCAGGTGCAGCAGCTGCTTCACCTCGGTCTGGAAGCCCAGGGTTTCCTTGTGGGTGTCCGTGGTCATCGTGGTTCCGTCGACAGAAGGGTTGGTGTGCGGGCCGCGCAAGGCACGGCGACAGCGGGCAGATGAGGGCCGCTGCCGCCGCAATCAAGGGCGGGCGCACGTGATGGCTGGTCTATGATCCTGCTCCGTCGCGTCAGCAGGACCTTTTATGGCCCGTCGAAACAGTCCCGGTACCGGTGCGTCGCGCTTAGCGCGAGGGCCGGGAATGGGCTCGGTGCGCATCGTCGGCGGGCGCTGGCGGGGCAGCCGGCTTCCGGTGCCCGATGCGCCCGGCCTGCGTCCCACGTCCGACCGCGCCCGCGAAACACTGTTCAACTGGCTGCAGCCATGGCTGCCCGGTGCGCGCGTGCTCGACCTGTTCGCGGGCAGCGGCGCGCTGGGCTTTGAAGCGGTGTCGCGCGGCGCCGCGCAGGCGGTGCTGGTGGAGCGCGATGCCGCGCTCGCGGATGCGCTCGAGGCCAGCGTCCGCCGGCTCGATGCGGCCGACAGCGTGCAGGTGGTGCGCGCCGATGCACTGGAGCTCCTGCGCGCGCCGCTGCTGGGCCGTTTCGACGGGGTGTTCTGCGATCCGCCGTTCGAGGGCGGCCTGTGGGCCACCGCACTGCAGCGGCTGGCGCCGTGGCTCGCCGACGATGCCTGGCTGTATGTGGAATCGCCGGCTGCGGCGCCGGTGCAACCCGACGGCGACTGGCACCTGCACCGCGAGGGCGGCACCCGCGACGCCCGCCATGCGCTGTACCGGCGCGGTGCCGGCTGAGCGGCGGCGGTCGCAGCGACACTGATACACTGACGGCCCTGTCGCCGCACGCCGAGCCATGCCTGCCATGAGCGCGCCCCGCAGCCGCATCGCGGTCTATCCGGGCACCTTCGACCCGATCACCAACGGCCATGTCGACCTGGTGGGCCGGGCGTCGCTGCTGTTCGAGAAGGTGATCGTCGGCGTGGCGGAAAGCGCCGCCAAGGGCCCGACGCTTCCGCGGGACCAGCGCGTCGACCTCGCCCGCGAGGCGCTGGTGCAGTTCCCGAACATCGAAGTGCGCGGCTTCGCCTCGCTGCTGGCGCATTTCGTGCGCGAGGTCGAGGCCGGCGTGCTGCTGCGCGGCCTGCGCGCGGTGTCGGACTTCGAGTACGAATTCCAGCTCGCCAGCATGAACCGGCATCTCATCCCCGAGGTCGAGACCCTGTTCCTGACCCCGGCCGAGCAGTACGGCTTCATTTCCTCGTCGCTGGTGCGCGAGATCTCCCGCCTCGGCGGTGACGTCTCGGGTTTTGTGCCCGCGGCGGTGGCCGACGCGCTGCAGGCCGAATGGCGGCGCAACGAGAAGTGATCACCACCCACATGCCGAACCATCCATCCACGGGGAGCTCCACCATGAAGACCATCAACAACGTGCTGCTGGCCGCGTGCCTGGCCCTGCCGCTGGCCGCGTGCCAGCAGGAAGAGGCGCCGCAGCAGGTCGAGCGCGCCGCGGTGCCGGCGCCCACCACGGAAGACAGCGCGGCCTGGCGCACCTACCTGCAGGACCAGGTGCCGCGCCACATGGAGGGCATCACCAACCAGCCCTACATCTACCTGGTTCCCGGCGAAAGCACCGAGGACTTCGAAGGCAGCTACGAGCGCCTGCTCGACAAGGCCCGCCTCGACCTGCAGCGCGGCATCATCCGCGGCAACCTGCTGGCCTATGCCGGCCCCAACTCGAACCGTGTCGCCGATCTCGTGGTCGCCGCGTTCGAGGGCGTTCCGGAAAACACGATGCAGGGCGTGCGCGTGGTCTACCTGGGTTCGGCGGAAGAGAACCCGCGGGTCGAGGCAGCGGTGGCGCCGGCCGGCGTCGAGTACCGCTTCGTCGAGGCGAAGTGACCGCGGATCGTCACCCGACATCCGCTTTCGCCTTCCCGGCTCCGGCCGGGAAGGTGGGCGCAGGACGCCGCCAGCGCGTCTGCGCGGAGGCGCCGCCATGGCGCTGATCATCAACGAGCTCTGCGTCAACTGCGACGTCTGCGAGCCCGTCTGCCCCAACAAGGCGATCACCATGGGCGCGGCGATCTACGTGATCGACCCGGCCCTGTGCACCGAGTGCGTGGGCCATCACGATGAGCCGCAGTGCGTGATGGTATGCCCGGTCGAATGCATCGACCCGGACCCCGCATTTCCCGAGACCCCGGAGCAGCTGCTGGCCAAGTTGCGACGGCTGGAGGATTCCGAATGACCCACGCCATCCGGCGCCCGGCAGCCTGGTGGCTGCTGCTGACGCTGTGCCTGTTCGTCGCCCCGCTGGCCGCCGCCGACGGCAGCCGCACGCCGCTCGCGGAGCGCCCGCCCGGAGCCGCGGTGGCATCCGCGCACTCGCTGGCAACCGATGCCGGCCTTCGCATCCTGCGCGAGGGCGGCAACGCGTTCGACGCCGCGATCGCGGTCTCGGCCACGCTGTCGGTGGTGGAGCCGATCAGTTCCGGCATCGGCGGCGGTGGGTTCTTCCTGCTGCACGACGCCGGCAGTGGCCGCGACATCTTCATCGACGCACGCGAGACCGCGCCGGCCGCGGCGACCCCGGAACGCTACCTCACCGCGGACGGCGGGTTCGACCGCGACCGCGCCGAGAACGGCCCGTGGGCCGCCGGCATTCCGGGGCTTCCCGCGGCATTCGTCCATCTCGCCGAACGCTACGGCAAGCTGCCGCTGGCACAGTCGCTGGCGCCGGCCATCCACGCCGCGCGGGAAGGCTTCCCCGCCTACGGCCGCATGACCCGCGGCTACGAACGCCGCCGTGCGGTGATGGAGCGCTACCCCGGCACCCGGGAAGTGTTCCTCGCCCAGGGCCGGCCACTGCGCGATGGCGACCTGTTCCGGCAGCCGGATCTTGCGCGCACGCTGGAGCGCCTCGCGGCCGAAGGCTTCGACGGCTTCTACCGCGGCGAGACCGCGCGCCTGCTCATCGACGGCGTGCGCGCCGAGGGCGGCGAGTGGACGGCGGAGGAACTGGCCGCGTACCGCGTGGCCGAGCGCGAGCCGATCCGCTTCGATTACCGCGGCTGGGAGATCGTGACCGCGCCGCCGCCGTCGTCGGGCGGCATCGCGCTGGCGCAGATGCTGCAGATCCTCGAACCCTACGACCTCGGCGCACTCGAACCGGCCACCCGTGCCCACCTCACCATCGAGTCGATGCGCCGCGCGTTCCGCGACCGCACCTTCTACCTCGGCGATCCGGACTTCGTCGACGTCCCGCAGCGCCTGCTGACCAGCCGCGACTACGCCGCCGGCCTGCGCGCCACCATCCATCCCGCCAGGGCCACGCCCAGCGACCTGCTGTCCGGCGAACCGACGCCGCTGGAAGACGAGGAAACCACCCACTTCTCGATCATCGACGCCGATGGCAACCGCGTGGCCGGCACGCAGACAGTCAACCTGCTGTACGGCTCCGGGCTGATCCCGCCCGGCACCGGGGTGCTGCTCAACAACGAGATGGATGATTTCGCCCTCAAGCCCGGCACGCCGAACGCGTTCGGGGTGATGGGTTTCGACGCCAACGCGCCGGCACCGGGCAAGCGCATGCTGAGTTCGATGACGCCGAGCTTCATGGTGCGCCCGGACCGCGTGGCGGTGTTGGGTACCCCGGGGGCTCGCGCATCATCACCATGGTGCTGCTGGGCATGCTCGGGTACGACGCCGGCTTCGGTGCGCAGGAGGTCGCGGCGCTGCCGCGCTTCCACCACCAGTGGATGCCCGACGTGGTCTCCGCCGAGCGCGGCATGTTCGACGCGGCCACCGCGGCTGCGCTGCGCGCGATGGGCCACGAGCTGAACCTGCCGCCGGACGAGGCCGCGGGTGGGCGCGGTTCCAGCCACGTCTGGGGCAACCTGCAGACGGTGCTTTGGAACCGCGTCGACAACACCCTGGAAGGCGGCACCGACCCGCGCAACGATGTCGGCGAGGCGAGGGTGGAGCTGCGCGCGACCACGCCTGCGCCATGAAGCTCTGGTCCCTGCAGGGCAATTCCCAGCAGCTCGATGGCGGCGCCATGTTCGGCAACGCGCCGCGCGCACTGTGGACGCGCTGGTCTCAGCCCGACGAGCGCAACCGCATTCCGCTGGCCACGCGCGCGCTGCTGGCAACGCCGCTCAACGGAAAGACCGTGCTGTTCGAGACCGGCATCGGTGCGTTCTTCGACCCCGCACTGCGCGACCGCTACGGCGTGGTCGAGGAGCACCACGTGCTGCTCGATTCGCTGGCCGAAGCCGGTTTCTCGCACGAGGACATCGACGTGGTGGTGCTGTCGCACCTGCACTTCGACCACGCCGGCGGCCTGCTGTCGGCGTGGAGCGAAGGCCGGGCGCCGGAGCTGCTGTTTCCGAACGCCACCTTCCTCACCAGCCGCCCGCACTGGGCGCGCGCCACGAAGCCGCACGCGCGCGACCGCGCAAGCTTCATTCCCGAGCTGCCGGGCCTGCTGGAAGCCAGCGGCCGCCTGCAGTTCGTCGAAGGCGACCGCTCGCCGCTGCTCGGCGATGCGGTGCGCTTCCGCTACAGCGATGGCCATACGCCGGGGATGATGCTGGCCGAGATCCTCGGCCCCGAGCGCGTCGACGGCCAGCCGCACGGCGGCGTGGTGTTCTGCGCCGACCTCGTGCCCGGGCGGCCGTGGGTGCACGTGCCGATCACCATGGGCTACGACCGCAACCCCGAGCTGCTGATCGACGAGAAGGATGCGCTGCTGGCCGACGCACTGGCGCGCGACGTGCATCTGTTCTTTACCCACGATCCGGACATCGCGCTGGCGCGGGTGGTGCGCGACGACCGTGGCCGCTATGCGACCACGCATGAGGTCGCCTCGTTGCAGGCGCGGACACTCGGCGGCTGAGGATGCGCATTGCCGGCCTGCTCCTGCTGCTGTTGGCCATGGGCACCGCAACAGCGCAGGCGCCGGTTGCCCCGGTGCAGCCGCAACCCGCGGAGCGCCTGGTCGACCGCGAATTCGGTATCGCCAGCAGCGGTTACGCGTTACGCCGCGACGTGCAGATCCTGCGACGGGTGCCCGGTACACAGGGCGACCGCCTTGTCTGGCAGGACGTCGAAGTGCCGTCCACGCAGCTACCGGACGGGCGTGCCGATCCCGCTCCGCCGCTCGCGGCATGGGTGTGGCTGGCGCCCGCGCGGATGCCCGATGGTGACGAGCTGCCGCACGCGCTGATCGTGGAACTGGGGGTCTGGCGGCTGCTGCATCCGGATCCGGCGCTTCTCCCACCGAACCTGGCGGCCACCTTCCAGCGCGTGGGCGACGTGCTCACCACGGCGGCCGATCCGATGGCACCGCAGGCCGGCGACCTGCGCTTGCGCTGGTCGGAACTGGTGCTGCCCGATGGCACCGGTTTCGTTGCGACCGACGACGGCTGGGTTGCAGTCGCCGCCGATGCCGGCCACGACGCCGCGGTAGCCGCGGACTCCGCCGCGGACACGCGCATTGAAGAGTCCGGGCCGTACTGGCGCTACTGGCTGGCCGCCGGTCTGTTGCTGGCGATCGTCGCCCTCATGGCCTGGCGCCGGCAGCGGCGACGCTGAGCCCGCACGGGCAGCGCGTCATCCCACCCGCGTTCCGAAGATCCGGTCCCCAGCGTCGCCGAGGCCCGGCAGAATGTAGCCCTTCTCGTTGAGGCGCTGGTCGATCGCGGCGGTGTAGACCTCGACATCCGGATGCGTCGCCTCCAGTGCACGCAGGCCTTCCGGTGCCACGACCAGGAAGATCGCGCGGATGCGTCGTGCGCCGGCGCGCTTGAGCATGTCGACGGTGGCGATCAGGGTGCCGCCGGTGGCGAGCATCGGGTCGAGAATCAGCGCATCGCGCTCGTCCAGGCGGCCGGTGAGGCGTTCGAAGTAGGGCACGGGCTGCAGGGTCTCCTCGTCGCGCTGCAGGCCGACCACGCTCACCTTGGCCGCCGGGATCAGCGACAGCACGCCGTTCAACATGCCCAGCCCGGCACGCAGGATCGGCACCAGGGTGATCTTGGCACCGGCGATGCGCCGCACTTCCACGTCACCCGCCCAGCCGCGCTGCACCGCGGGCTCGGTCTCGAGGTCTGCGGTGGCCTCGTAGGCCAGCAACGTGCCGAGTTCGGTGACCAGCTCGCGGAAGGCCTTGGTCGGCAGCTCGGCATCACGCAGCAGGCCGATCTTGTGCTGCACCAGCGGGTGGCGGACTTCGACGATCTTCATGGCGGCTCCAGGTAAGCGATGGGCGCAGTGTCGCGCAAACCGGCGTGACCGCAACGCTGTCATGTGACCGGCACATTGCTGTCATGGGTGTGCAACCGCGTGGCAACAGCATGTGCACCAGTCGTCCACACCCAACGGATCCCCGTGACCAGCAGACATCCGCTCCCGGCCGCGATCGCCATCGCACTGGCCGCCCTTGCCGCGCCCGGCGCGTTCGCGCAGTCGCTCGCACCGCCCACCCCCGGCATGGATGCCACCGATCTCGACCGCGTCGTGGTGCATGGCCAGTACGAATCGCAGATGCGCGCGATCGACTTCAAGCGCGCGTCCGATGCCATCCAGGACACCGTGTCCGCGGACTCCATGGGCCAGTACCCCGACCAGAACGTCGGCGAATCGCTGTCGCGCCTGCCGGGCATCAGCGTCACCCGCGACCAGGGCGAAGGCCGCTACGTGGTGATCCGCGGCCTCGATGCCGCACAGAATTCGGTCATGGTCGACGGCGTGGGCATGGGCACGCCGGAGGACAGCAGCCGCGCCGCACCGCTGGACGTGATCCCCTCGGACTCCACCGAGCGGCTCACCGTGATCAAGGCGCCGACGCCGGACCTGCCCGGCGATTCGCTCGGCGGCACCATCCTGGTCGAATCGGCATCGGCCTTCGACCGCGACGGCCGCAACATGCGCCTCAAGGCCGAGCTCGACCACCAGACCCTCAGTGGCGAAACCAGCCCGAAGGCGGCATTCAACTTCAGCGACATCTACAACGGCACCTTCGGCGTGGCCTTCGGCGTGAGCTGGCAGGACCGCGACTACGAGTCCGACAACATCGAGGTCGAATACGACGACCAGTTCGAGGATGTCACCGGCGAGCGCCTCACACCGGTGGAGGTCCAGCGTCGCAAGTACCAGATCAACCGCGAGCGCACCGGCGTCAACCTCAACCTCGACTGGCGGCCGGACAACAACAACCAGTACTACCTGCGCACGCTGTTCACCGACTTCACCGATGCCGAGACCCGCCAGAACCAGATCCTCCCGGTGGGCGAGGGCGACATCGTCGATTACACCGGCGACAGCTGGACGGTGGAGAACATCGCCGCCGACGATTTCGGCCGCCGCCTGCGCTACCGCACCAAGGAGGAGGACAACCTCACGATGAGCGCCGGTGGCATGAACCGCGTCGGCCAGGCGCGCTTCGACTACCAGCTCGGCTATACCAAGGCGCGCGAGCGTGTCGACGACGAGATCGAAATGCGCTTCGAGTACCTCGGCGATGACGATGTCGCGATCGGCATCGGTCCCGGCCGCATCCCCGCGTTCGATGTCATCGACCCGGCCGGCGGCGACGCCTGGCTGCGCAACGCCAACTACGGCCTCGACCGCCTGGTGATCGCGCCCAAACAGGTCGACGACGACTCCCTGAGCGCGAAGTTCGACGTCAGCTGGAACGGCGACACCATGGCCGTGAAGGCCGGCGTTCTTGGCCGCTGGCGCGACCGCGACGTCAACGTCGACGAGGCCGAATACCGCCGTGGCCCGGACGTGGACCTTGCCGCATGGACCACCGGTTCGCCCGGCTATCGGCACGGGGACTACGGAGACGGCATGTCGTCTGCAGCGATGCGCCGCTTCGTGCGCGGGAACCGCGGTGCGTTTTCCGCGCGACCGCAGGACGTCGCCGAAAACACCATGGTCTCGCTGGTCGAGGACTACACCGCAAGCGAGGACGTGCTGGCCGGCTACCTGATGGGCACGCGCGACATCGGCAACCTGCGCGTCATCGCCGGCGCGCGCGTTGAGCGCACGGAGTTCGACGCCACAGGCTGGATGGTCGACCTCGACGCGGACGGCGAGCTCACCGCCGCCCCGACGTCATCGTCGAGTTCGTACACCAGCGTGCTGCCTGGCCTGCACCTGCGCTACGACACCGGCAACGACTGGGTATTGCGCGGCGCTGTGACGAAAACGATCGCGCGGCCGACCTTCGGCGACATCTCGCCGCGGGTGAACATCCACCGCGACGACGGGGAGGTGTCGCTGGGCAATCCGCAGCTCGATCCCTACGAGTCGCTCAATGTCGATCTTTCCTTCGAGCGTTACCTCGGCGAGTCCGGCATCTTCTCCGCCGGCATCTTCCACAAATCGATCGACGGCTACATCGTCGAGACCTGGACCGGCAGCGATCCGCAGTTCCCGGGGTACGACGTCACCCGCCCGGTCAACGGCGAGGACGCGGAAGTACTCGGCGTCGAGCTCAACTGGCAGCAGAAGCTCGACTTCCTGCCCGGCGCATGGAGCGGCCTGCTGGTCGGCCTGAGCGGCACCTGGCTGGACACGGAGTTCGTTGCCGGCACCGAGGACCGCGCAGGCGAGACGTTCGCGCTGCCGCTGTCTTCGGAGCGGCTGTACAGCGCGCACATCGGCTGGGAGAACGATCGCCTCAGCACGCGGCTGGCTGTCGTGCATCGCAGCGAGTACCTCGACGAAATCGGTGACGACGCCCGCTACGACCTGTGGGTCGCGCCCAACACACAACTCGACTTCAGCCTCGACTACAGCATCAACAACGACTGGAGCGTGTACCTCGAAGCGGCGAACCTGCTCGATCGCCCGCTGGAGGTCTACCAGGGCTCGCGCGACTTCACCGTGCAGAACGAGCTGTACGGCCGCAGCTACGCGCTCGGCGTCAAATTCAACTTCTAGGGGCACACACGATGAAGCAGACAAGGGGTTTCCGCATCCCGCACGAACTCGCCGCCTGCGCACTGGCGCTGGCCATCGTCGCCTGCAGCAATGACGCGCCACCTCGACCGGCGGCGATGGATGCGGAGGATCGCGCCGACGTCGCCCGCGAAGCCAACCGCGCCGATGCCGCACGCGCGGTCGAGGTGCCCGAGGCATTCGCCACGCCGATGACGCCGGAGGACAACATCGACTCCGTTGCCAGCTGGACCGCAGCCGATGGCCGCGTGCTGCTGCTGGCCACCGCCAAGTCCACCCATCGCCTGGTGGTCTACGACGGTGCCACCGGTGAACGCGTCCGCCATGTGGGCGGGCAGGGCACGGGGCCAGGCGAGTTCGACCGGCCCAACGGTATCGCCATCGCCGATGACCTGGTGTTCGTAGTCGAGCGCGACAACCGCCGCGTGCAGGTGCTGCAGCTGCCGGACATGCGCACGGTGGCCGAGTTCGGCGCCGACGTGCTGCAGCTGCCGTACGGCATCTGGATCAACGACACCGGCGGCGGTTACGAGATCTACGTGACCGATGCCTACATGGCCGGCGAGGATGCGCAGGGCGAGGACATCCTGCCGCCGCTGGAAGCGCTGGATCGTCGCGTACACCGTTTCGCCTTCTCGCGCGAGGGAGATGGATTCAGCGCACGCCATATCGACGCGTTCGGCGACACCTCGCCCGAGGGCGCGCTGCGCGTGGTCGAGTCCCTATGGGGCGATCCCGCCAACGACCGCCTGTTGATCGCCGAGGAGGACGAGACCTACGCCAACGAGTTCAAGGTGTACGACCTGGAAGGCCGGTTCGCCGGGCGCACCATCGGCGCGCAGTTCCTGCAGGCGCAGGCCGAGGGGATCATGCTCAGGACCTGCGCCGACGGCAGCGGCTGGTGGATCACCACCGAGCAGGGCAAGGGACGTACGGCGTTCCATCTGTTCGAACGCACGTCGCTCGAGCACGTCGGCGCCGTCAGCGGGCCGACGGTCGCCAACACCGATGGCATCTGGTTGCATGACGCGCCGACCGCACGCTTCCCCGATGGCGTGCTGTACGCGGTGCACGATGACCAGGGCGCGGTCGCCATCGACTGGCGCGACATCGCCAACGCACTGGAGCTGCCCGCATGCGCGCGCTGAGCCATCGCGACCGCGCGGTTCCCCCGGGCCCGCGCCGGGCCGCTTCCTTCGCGGGTTGCCGGCGGCTGATGACGGCACTGCTGCTGGTCGTGCCGTTGACGGCGCCGGTGCTCGCCGCTGATCGCTTCGGCCCGGGCATCCATGCGCTCGAGCCGAACACCCTGGTGCCCTCCGGCGACCTGCACTACGCGCCAGCCGCCCGCCCGGATCGCATCCTCGCCACGCCGGCGGCCGACCCCGCACGCGGCTTCCAGGTCTCCTGGCGCACCTCGGCGGGCATCGAGGCGCCAAGGCTGGAACTGGTGGTGGCCGACGATTCCCCGGCCGTGGGCGAGCCGCGCAGCCTGGCCGCGCGCAGCAGTGCCTTCGCGACCGGCAATGGCGCGGGCCACCAGCACCGGGTGGACGTGGACGGGCTCGAGCCCGACACGCTGTATGCCTTCCGCGTCGAGGGCGGCAACGGCTGGTGGAGCCCGTGGCGGCAGCTGCGCACCGCCGCCGCACCGGGCGCCGCGCTGGAGTTCCTGTACTTCGGCGACACCCAGAACAAGAACGCAAGCCACGGCAGCCGGGTGCTGCTGGAGGCGTTGCGGCATGCGCCGCAGGCGCGGCTGGCGCTGTTTGCCGGCGACCTCGTCAGCGGCGGCGATGGCGAGGACGACAACGAGTGGGGCGAGTGGGCCGACATCACGGCAGCGATCGCCGCGACGATGCTGGTCGCCCCGGTGGCCGGCAACCACGAGTACTTCAAGCAATTCGAGGACACGCCCCGGGAGCGCCGCGTGCTCGGCCAGCACTGGCCGCACATGTTCGCGCTGCCGGACAACGGTGCGCCGGGTGCGGAGCGCACCACGTACTGGTTCGACATGCATGACGCGCGCTTCGTCGTGCTAGACGGCACCTCCGCGCTCGACCTGGGCACCGCGGCCGCGCAGGCGACGTGGCTGGATGGCGTGCTGCGCGACAACCCGCGCGCGTGGTCGATCGTGGCCATCCACCAGCCGCTGTACTCGCCACGCGAGGGGCGCGACAACGCGCTGCTGCGCGAGCACCTGATGCCGGTGCTGGAGCGGCACCAGGTCGACCTGGTGCTGCAGGGCCACGACCACACCTACGGCCGGCGCGCGGGCGATGCCGGTGCGGCCACGCCCCAGTACGTGGTGTCGGTGGCCGGTGCCAAGCAGTACCTGCTCTCGCAGCAGGCGCGCGACACCATGGCGCCGGTGGCCGAGGACACCCAGCTGTTCCAGGTGCTGCGCATCGACGGCGACACCCTGCGTTACGAGGCGCGCACCGCCACCGGCAGGCTTTATGACGCGTTCTCGCTGGTCGGTACTGCGCGTGGCGCGCGCACGCTCGTCGAGCATCCGGAAGGGCGCGTCGCCCAGCGCGAATGCGGCCGCGAGGCCACGCTCAAGGGCCGCACCGACCGCTGCTGGGAATAGCAGCGGGGGCGGCGCGGTAACCCTGCGTTCCACTGCTGGCAGGTGACGCCGGCACCGGGCGTCCCCATCCTTGGGGCATGTCCACCCTGCGGAGCCCGCCATGAGCGCCATCGACCCGACCCGCTACGCCCGTGTTGCCGGCCGGCTGCGCGGCGCGCCCACCTCCGATGGCGCCGGCGTGCGCCTGACCCGCGTGATCGGCAGCCCGCAGCTGCCGGATCTCGATCCGTTCCTGCTGCTCGACGAATTCGGCACGGAACGTGCCGAGGACTACATCGCAGGCTTTCCCGAGCATCCGCACCGCGGCTTCGAGACCGTCACCTACATGCTCGACGGCCGCATGCGCCACCGCGACAACAAGGGCCACGAGGGCCTGCTGGTGCCCGGCGGCGTGCAGTGGATGACCGCCGGCAGCGGCCTGGTGCACTCGGAAATGCCCGAGCAGGAAGCCGGCCGCATGCGCGGCTTCCAGCTGTGGGTGAACCTGCCGGCGAGGGACAAGATGACCGCCCCGCGCTACCAGGAGTTCGGCCCCGAGCGCATCCCGGTGGTGCGCCCGGCCGAAGGCGTCGAGGTCAGGGTGATCGCCGGCGAGGTCGACGGTGTCGCGGGCCCGATCGCCCAGCCGGCCACCGACCCGCTGTATCTCGACCTCGCCCTGGACGCAGGCCGTGACTGGACGCACCTGCTGCCTGAAGGCCACAACGCCTTCGTCTATGTCTACGAAGGCGCGCTGACCGTGGGCGAGGGCGATGACGCGCGGCCGCTGTCGGCACAGGAATTGGCGGTGCTCGGCGGTGGTGATGTGCTGCGCCTACGGGCGGACGTCGCGACGCGCGCGATCATCGTCGCCGGTCGCCCGCTGCGCGAGCCTGTGGCCCGCCACGGCCCGTTCGTCATGAACACCCGCGAGGAACTGATGCAGGCCTTCGTCGACTTCCAGGAAGGCCGCTTCTAGCGGGCTGCAAGGCGACCGTATCGCGGTCGCCGCAGCCCTCAGTTCGCCGAGAACCGCGCCTCGTCGAAGCGCAGCGATTCCACCAGCCGCTGGTTCTCCTGCAGCTGCTCGCTGGTGCGCGCATGCAGCCACACGTGCATCACCTGCCCGTTGTCGAGTTCCACCAGCGTCTCGCGCACCAGCGTCGACGGATCCGCCGCCACCTCGCCGCGATACCAGCGGATCTCCTGCCCGGCCACCACGCCGCGCTCCTCGCGGTTGCTGCGTGCCGGCTCGAACGGCGAACTGCCGGCCAGGTACAGGCCGAATGCCTCGCGGCCGTCGGCATCGGTGGCCCGGCAGATCAGGAATGAATCGCTGCTGCGCTGCGTCCAGGTGAGCGCCGCATCGCCGGGCAGGCGAGGGCATTCGTCGGCCTGCTGGGCGTATGCCAGCGGCGCGAACAGCGTGGACAGCAGGATGGCGGCAGCGGCGCGCGGCAGCCGGCGTGTGGTTCTGGTCATTCGACATTCCCCCTTGTTGGTCACCGCGCGATCCCCATCGCGCATCGGACCTTCCCGCCCACGACCTTAGACCTGTGCGGGCGCCATTACAAATTGCGAACTGCGTCGCACTTCCGTGTGCGTGCGATGCATACGTCGATGCACGCGCGCGTGGCCGCGCCTACGGGCGCGGCAGGCAAGGAGCGATCGCGGACCGCCAGGCATCCAGCTTCTCCTCCAGGCGCATCGCGGCATGCGCGGGGCTGGTGGACGGCAGCGCCACGCTCGCGACCTGCCGTGGCAGCCACGGCGCCACATGCCGGGCGAACAGGCGAGCCGCCGTCCCGCCGTTGAATGCCACCAGCGTGATCCGTGGACGCGCCGCGAAGAAGGCGTCGAAGTCATTGACCACGATGCTGCCGGGTTCGATCCGTGCATCCAGGCTGCCATCGCGCACGCAGTGCGCCAGCACATCCCACAGCGCGATGCCGACATCAGCGAGCCGTTGCAGTCGCTGCGGGTACGGGAACTGCGGGCCTGCGTCGGCGATCGTGCCCATGATCGGCCAGAACGCATTGCGCGGATGTGCGTAGTACATCTGCGCCGTGAGCGATGCGGCACCCGGCATGCTGCCCAGCACCAGCACGCGCGCATCGGCGGTGGCGACCGCAGGCAGGCCGGTGAGCGTCGCCGTCATGCGCGGCAGTGGAGCGAGCGGTGCGACCGCTCCTGTTTCAGAACTCGCGCTTCGACAGACGCGCATCGCCATCGGCGCGGATGCGGACCTCGTACACCTCGCCGTACACGCTCTCGTCGATCGGAGGCACCGGGCACGCGCACAGGGTGGACACCAGCATCGGCACCGTGTTGCTGTGGCCGACCACCAGCACCTGCTGGCCGACATGGCGCAGGTGCATCACGGTCACCGTTTCCGTGGGCGGTGCACTGCCGTCGTATTCGCGTACCTCGAGCCCCTTCGCATCGGCCAGCGGACGCGCGGTCTCGCGCGTGCGTCGGGTGGCGGTCGAGTAGATCGCCGACAGCGGAACATCGGCCAGCAGTGTCGCCAGCGCCTGCGCGCGTGCGCGCCCGGCCGCGGTCAGCGGTGGATCCTCGGCCGGGGCCTCGGCCTTTTCCGCGTGGCGCACCACGATGAACACGGTGTCCGACCCCGGCTTCGGCAGGCCGGCACAGGCGGACAGGAGGATCAGCAGCGGCAACAGCAGCAGGCGGCGCATCGGGGTTCCGGATCGGGGCAGCCCGTGCATGATGCCGGCGCCGGCACGCGCTGACAAAGTCGGCGGTGCCGGGCGGCCCCGCAGCAGGCGTCAGCGCAGCACATACGAAGCGAGCACGCTCTGCACTTCGTGGATGTCGAGCTGCTTGTTGAACTGCCTCTGGATCGGCACCGGATTGCCCGACAGCCAGATCTTCAGCTCCGCATCGAGGTCGAACGAACCGGCGGTTTCCACGCTGAAATGGACCACGCTGCGGTAGGGGATCGAGTGGTAGGACACCTTGCTTCCGGTCAGGCCCTGCTTGTCGACCAGCACCAGGCGCTTGTCGGTGAACACGAAGTAGTCGCGGATGAGCTTGTACGCGTGCTCCACCGTTTCCCCCGGCGCCAGCACCCGGCCGAACTCCTGCTGGATCCGCGCAGGGTCGATCTTCGACGCATTGCCGAGCAGCCCATCAAGAATTCCCATCGTCGAACCTGTGCGGTGGGGTAGTGAAGTGGATGAAAGCCACCGGGCCTACTGCACCCGGAAGTCATTGATATCGAATCCCCGCGGCGGCGGTGGCATGACAGCCGCCAACAACAGATAGACGACGATTCCGCCGGCGCCGGCCGTAAGCAGTGTGCCGAAACACCATGCGATCCGGACGCTTCCGGGCCGCCAGCCGAAGTGGCTGGCGATTCCACCGCAGACGCCGAACAACCACTTGTCCCGGGACCGGGTCAGTCGAGGCTTCTCTGGCGATGACATGGAGGCTCCCGGGTCTGGTCTCTGATCCGCGGCGCCATGCATGGCACCGGTCTGATGGGTGGTCACCCGGTCGATACGCCCGACGCAGCCGACCCGTTGTACTGCAGCAGATCCCAGAGATTGCCATACGGATCCCGGAAATACGGCCACAGTCCCACCGCCACCCAGCGTTTGCCTTCGTCGGGACGTGGCGAGTCCTCGACCAGACGGAACCCGAGGGTGCCGACGTAGAACGCCAGGGCCTCGTCGTAATCACGGACCAGAAGCGAGACGTGGGCAAGTGCCTGTTGCATGGCGAACCCGGGCCCAGCGTTACGTTTTGCCGCCCCGCGGTGCAGCCGGGCGCTGGCGGACAGACCAGCCCAACAGCACCAGCCACGACAGAAGCGCGAGATAGGTCGGCAGACGGAACACACTCGATGTGTCGAGCGAAAAACTCCGCGCCAGGAAGAAAATGCAGGCCCACAGGGCCACGTTCGCGGCCGCAATCAGGAAGCGGGAGCGGTGACGGGTTGTAAGTGCGATCACGCTGGGCATCAGCGCGACCGGCGCGGTCGCGAAAAAGAAGATGAGAACGAGTGTCTGGTTCATGCGCGAGGCTGGATTGCGGAGGCGGTCAGTTGGCCCGGCACCCGGGCCGTCGAACACGCCTCAGTCCGGGAGCAGCAGGCCATCCCGAGCAATCCTCGCATTGCGCGCCGGGCACCACCAGCCTCCGGGCATCGCCTCGCGCAAGCCCGAGGGTTTGCAAAAGCGGGGCGATGCCAACGGCCTGGGAGGCTGACCCCCACGCAACACTCCAACGGCGGCAAGCAGCGTCTCGGCGCGATCAGTCGCCGCGGCGACAGCGACCTGCGCAAGTTGCGGATCCAGGGTGCGAGAAGCAGCTTGCAGCGGGCGAATGCGGTTGCGCTGGAGACTGCCAGCGCCGAGCAGATCTGGATCCGCGGCCTGGCGCAACGAATGCCCTTCGGCAAGGTGCTGGTGGCCATCGCCAACAAGCACGCGCTACAGCTGTGGGCGATGCTGGCGTGCGACGAGGACTACGACGCCGAGCCTTGGCTCAGGCATCCGATGGTGCAGAGACCGGCGAAGCACAAAACACGCGCCATAGCCGCCTGAGGGGTCGGCACGGCGCACGAAGTTCAACGCCAGAGCGAACAGGTAGCAAGCGGTCAGACCGTCCCGGAGAGAGCCTGACTAACAAGGTGGCGCCATCGAATGACACGGCTGATCCCCGTGCACGGGCGAATCCGATGAACGAAAGAGGCCTTCGGGTGCGGTGTTTACCCTGGTCCGGATCAGCAACACCGATCCAACAAGACCGATTACGGAAATGCAGTCTGGCAACGCTTTGATCACCCATCACTCTGGCGAGTGTTCCTGCAATACCGACAACAGGAGAACAGCAAATGCCTCAACGCTCAGGCGCGGCGCTCATGCACTCGGAGTTGACCGGAAGCTCCTTGCGGAATTGTTAGATGTGAGCGGCCGAGAGCTCACGAACGCGTCCCCGAGCGGCTCACCTGGGTACCGCACGCTTTGCACACCCAGCCACCGAAGGCGGCCTGCCTGATGGAAGATGGCAAACGAATACGAGGAAGCGGCTCGGAGCAATTGGGGCAGCGAGTGCGTGGAGCCAGCAAGCTAAACGCGAGAACGACAGATCCTCCCAATAACCCAGCCCAGAGCCCGGTGACTACATGCTCGTCCATTCTTTCTCCTGCACACCTAACACCTAAGTTAAGCCGCGCCGCGTAGTGGAGCGAACCACATGGCAAGCTGTACCTGCCATGTGGTTCGCGGAACGAAGCGGTGTCGGCTTGAACGAGTAAAAAGGAGACTTCCCACTTCGGCGGCGAGCCGCTCGGCATCGAGTGCCATGATTGTGTTTCGACGAACAATCAAACGAAGGGGAAGTCTCCAATGGGCACTATAACCATGGGTGTGGACCTGGCAAAGCAGGTGTTTTCGGTGGCCGAGCTGGACGCTGCCGGGCGGGTTCGACAGCGCCGCGACCTCAAGCGCGACGCCTTTGCTGCATGGCTGGTCCAGCTGCCGCCCGGCACGGTGGTGGCGATGGAAGCCTGCAGTGGCGCGCATCACTGGGCGCGGCGCTGCCACGCGCACGGGCTGGTGCCGCGCCTGATGGCGGCGCAGTTCGTCAAACCGTTCCGCAAGTCGCAGGGCAACAAGAACGACCGCAACGATGCCGAGGCGATCGCCACGGCCGCGCGACAGGGCAACATGCGCTTCGTGGCCGTAAAGACAGTCGACCAGCAGGCGCGGCTGAGTTGGCATCGCGTGCGCGAAGGCTACAAGGCCGAAGGGCTGGCCATTAGCAACCGTCTGCGCGGTCTGCTGGCCGAGTTCGGCGTGGTGGTGGCGCGCAGTGACCACGCGCTGCGTCGCGCGCTCGGGGATGAGGTCGTACGCCAGCAGTTGCCGGCGATGCTGCACGGGCTGCTCGATGATCTGCAGCGACACTGGCAACAGGTGCGCGAGCGGGTCGCGGCCTGCGACGCTGGCATCGCCACGCACGCCAAAGCCGATGTTCGCAGCTTGCGTGCACAGCAGCTGCTCGGCGTGGGACCGCTGACCGCCGATGCGGTGATCGCCACGATCGGTGATGGGCGCGATTTCATGCATGGCCGCCAGCTATCAGCGTGGCTGGGCCTGACCCCCACGCAACACTCCAGCGGCGGCAAGCAACGGCTGGGCGGGATCAGCCGCCGCGGCGACAGCGACCTGCGCACGTTGCTGATCCAGGGCGCGAGAAGCAGCTTGCAGCGGGCGAACGCCGTTGCGCTGGAGAAGGCCAGCGCCGAGCAGATCTGGATCCGCGCACTGACGCAACGCCTGCCCTTCGGCAAGGTGCTGGTGGCGATCGCCAACAAGCACGCACGGCAACTGTGGGCGATGCTGGCGCGCGACGAGGACTACGACGCCGAGGCCTGGCTCAGGCACCCGATGGTGCAGAGACCGGCGAAGCGCTCACACGCCATGGCCGCCTGAAGGCGCGCAGGGCAAACGATGTTCAACGCCAGAGCGAACAGGTAGCAAGCGGTCAGACCGCCCCGGAGAGAGCCTGACTAACAAGGTGGCGCCATCGCATGACACGGCTGATCTCCGTGCATGGGCGAATCCGATGAATGAGAGAGGCCTTCGGGTGCGGTTTTTACCCTGGTCCGGATCAGCAACACCGATCCAACAAGACCGATTACGGAAATGCAGTCTGGCAACGCTTCGATCACCCATCACTCTGGCGCGTGTTACTGCAATACCGACAACAGGAGAACAGCAAATGCCTCAACGCTCAGGCGCGGCGCTCATGCACTCGGAGTTGACCGGAAGCTCCTTACGGCATTGTTAGGCACCAATGCTAGCCGAAGAAGCAGGCATGCTTGTCCTCTGCCACCAAGGAAAGAAACCGGTCAACTGTGCCGACCTGAGGCGTGGGTGGATAGGCATGCCACTTCAGGTCCGCTCGCATCCAGAACACCTTCCAAAGGTTTGTAGTTCTGACAAACGTAGCCTTCGCGACCGGCTGTTCGATGATCTCGCCAGGAGCGCCACGCCACCGCGGACGAACCTCAAAGATCTCAACGCTTTGCCCATTAATGCGATACGAAAGATCCAATTCATGTCGGATGTGTGGCGGCGGGCGATGCTCCTCGACGAACTTTCCGACAGCCTTTTCCACTCGCTTGGTCTCTAGCTCACTAAATGCCATGGTCACTCGGAATGGTTGGTTTGGTGCCTAACACCTGAGTTAAGCCGCGCCGCGAAGCGGCGTCGGCTTGAATGAATTGTTAGGGCTCATTGCCCAAGTCCTTCTGCTTTTGCCAAAGAGGCTTGAGGGCCAAAACTATGAAATGAGCGACGCTGTAGCCGATCGCAAAATAAGTTAACCACACCAGTTTTTGTGTCAACGTCCCGCTTCGGTCAAGGGGTGGTAGCAAGAATGTAGAGAGAACTGCGACCGCCAGAATCACAGCGATCGTGCGGGGGCGGAAGTCAAAGCTCCAGCCCGTTGTGTAAGAAACAATGAAGTACACCGCTCCAATGATTAAAACGTCAAGTGGATCGCTGCCTGTGTCCGGTGCACCTATCGCTGCCCACATGACTAGAAGGCACAAGAAGACAAGTTGGAATCTTATGCTGGGACCGAGAATTGCCATTTAGGCCTAACACCTGAGTTAAGCCGACTGCGTAGTGGAGCCAAAGCCATGGCAAGCTTTTCCTGCCATGGCTTTGGTGTAACGAAGCAAGTTCGGCTTGAACGAATTGTTAGGCCCCAGCTTACACTGCGCCAAGCCGCTAGCGGACGTGGTTTCCCGGCCGTTCCCACAATACCTCAATGGCCTCTGCGAAGCGCCGCTGGTCTGTGGGGTCGATTAGTTCTGCGGATATGACGGTTCCGCCTTGTACAACGACGCGCACAGAAATTGAAGTTCCTGTCCAGCAGTAGACAAGCCGGCCCCAATCCCAGTCGTCATAGTTCGTTGGGCGGCCGACGGCTTTAAACATGCGATCTGATGGTTGATTAGCATAGTTCGCTGGCTCTCGAAAAAATGAGCTCAGCAAGCTGTCGGACCTAGATGCTGCTGGATAGCTGGGGAGTGATGGCGGTATGGCAGGCGTGAAGACTCTACGAATGGCATGCAGCGCTTTCCACATAACGTGTTTCACCTGTCACAAGCTAGATCAGAACGTCTGTGGGGCCTAACACCTGAATTAAGCCGCGCCGCGAAGCGGCGTCGGCTTGAATGAATTGTTAGGCGCGTCTCTCTCGATCTGCATGACTACTCCATGTTGTACAGCTCGATAAGCTTTTCCATTACCGCCATTTGCTGCTCAATGAACGATGCGCCTTGAGCCTCCATCGATCCAGCTAAGTGCATGAGGGGCTTCATGACCTCTTGCTTGTTCATAACCATGGCAGAGAACAACTTGGGAACCCCATTGTGCTCCGCTGCGTTTTGTACGCCATAGATAAATTCTTCAATTTTGTCTCGGTCAGCCATCCATGATGGTAACCGTGTGCTACCGGAAACAACTTCACGATGCGCCCTTAGCTTGTCAGCATGGTGCATCCTAGTCTTGGCCTGAAGATAGCCACGAATAACGAGAAGAGAGATATACGCAACGATCGAGAGGCCAGCTGTTGGCCAAGCTAGGATCAGAGCAACAAAGAAAAGAATAACCATCAGATCGGGCGCCCCCTAGCGCCTAACACCTAAGCTAAGCCGCGCCGCAGCGGGGCGTGAAGCACATGGAAAGCTGTACCTGCCATGTGGTTTGCGCCCCGATGCGGAGTCGGCTTGAGCGCGTTGTTAGGCACCGTGCCGTTCGAAGTGAAGCACGTCGTGCCACTGGCCAGAGAGCCAGAAGCTCTGGCTTGAATGGCCGAATTGCACAAAGCCGTTTCGCAGAAGCACTTTGGCCGAGGCTTCGTTCCCTACACGAACTGCGGCCTCGACTCGGTGAAGCCGGAGCCGCACAAAAGCATAATCTAGCGCAAGCCGAACTGCCTCAGTCGCGTAGCCTTTGCCGCCATGGTCTTGGGCTACGCGATAGCCCAGTTCCGCGCTATGGAAGTGGTCGCCACGGACCCGGGTAAGGTTGACACGGGCGACAAGGTGGCCCGACCCGTTTCTCGCGAGGAACTGATACGCGCTGCCCTCTGCTGCTTCGGCCTGAGCAACTGCGATCGCCTTTGCGATTCCGCCCGGCTCATAGAAGGATGTCGCCCTCGCATTAATATGTGATTCGAAGAACGCCCGGTTTGTGAACTCAAACTGCCCCAAGTCCTGTTCGTCCTCGGCCGTGGGTGCAGATAGCGACAGCATATGGGAGGGGCCTAACACCAGAATTAAGCCGCGCCGCGAAGCGGTGTCGGCTTGAATGAATTGTTAGGCGGCACGCGACGCCATGCAACGAGCCACGCAGCGACCGGTAGAGGGACAACCTGCATGACGAGGGCCCATGACGTGTACCAAGACAGCGGAGTCTGGCCCAGCAAGTGAGCTGCGGGGAGGTATGCCCAGGCGAGGAACGCAAGCAGGGCAATCAGCACATACCAAGCGTAATGCCAGGGCTTGAGCAGGCGAAGCACAAGGACGGCTGGCATAGACAAGACGACATGTAACGCGAAATCAATGGGGAAAAGCATCGCGTTTGAGGCAACGGTACCTATTCTCAGCGAATGTACCCAAGTTGCCACGGAAAAGTGCACGGCAAGGTACGCGAACACAACCGATACAAGCACGCCGTGCGCAACGCCAATTGCAACCGCGCCGCCAACCGACACAAGCTCTCTCAAGCGCACCATATCTTCCTCCTGCCGCCTAACACCAGAGTTAAGCCGTGCCGCGAAGCGGCATCGGCTTGAACGACTCGTTAGGCCGCCGTTCCCTGGCACCTGCGCCCGACGTGCGACCGCCCAACCCCTGAGGCGAACAGTACAACAAGCGCCGTGTTTGGTGCTGCCGAAGCGCACCACGCGCGCGGCCAAGAACTCTCACCGCGCACTGACCGAGGCCGATTCGGAAGGTCGAATCTTGCGAAGGGTCGCGCCTGTCCGAAGCCGAGGTGCTGCAGGGCTGACTGCCGATGCCTGCACCGCGCGTGCAAGGTGCAAAAGCTGCGGGCAAGCGAGGCGTTACCGATTGCCTAGAACCAAGCAACAACAGTGCGGGAAACAAGGCCTAACACCTAAGTTAAGCCGCGCCGCAGCGGGGCGTGAAGCACATGGCAAGCTTTTCCTGCCATGTGGTTTGCGCCCCGATGCGGTGTCGGCTTGAACGCATTGTTAGGCCGCAGCACGTTCACTGACCGAGACCCCGCAGGATGGGCAGTGACTGAGCCTTGGCCTGAACGGACCAAGTGGAACAAGCTTGTGTAGAGATAACCACAGCCTAGCGTGACAACGGGGACAGCGCGATGCCCGGTGCAAATAGCCGAACGCAGCGAGCATGACGGCAATGACGCCGAAGCTAACTAAAACTGTAAGTTGCGGCGGCACTGTGACCATAGCGATGAGTCCCATCAACCAAACGGCAAGGACAGCGACAATGAAGTTCCGCTGTGCTTTTGCCAATGTGTCGAGGATAGTCATCTGCGGCCTAACACCAGAATTAAGCCGACCCGCGAAGCAGGTTCGGCTTGAATGAATTGTTAGAGCGCACCCGCTGCAGTAGGTGAGTGATTAGTGCAATGGGGACGCCGTACAAGCCAACGAGGTATGCAACGGCCGGCTCTATGGCCACGGAGCATACGGTAGCAACGACAAGAACAATAAGTAGCGTTGAGATAATGGAGGCGCGACCTCGTTGCAGCAGTGCCGCGTACAAAGGGCACCCGATGAGGAGCGTGGCCGGCGCGGCAAAGAGCAGCGCGATGGCGAGAAGAGGAAATGCCGCTAGCGGCACAGAGAGCCAATCATGAAGTTGCGGCGCGGGATTGGAGAAAGCGATTCCGACTCCCAAGAGCACGGATGCGAGGTAGCCACCAGCGAACAATCCGATGATCCCGCAGGGAATCGTTCTTCCAATGGCCGAGGAGTACTTCATGTGCGCGCTAACACCTAAGTCAAGCCGCGCCGCGTAGTGGAGCCAAGCACATGGCAAGCTGTACCTGCCATGTGCTTGGTGTAACGAAGCGGTGTCGGCTTGAACGCATTGTTAGGCCCTAGGCTGCGCTATTGCACCACTGACCCATACTGCGAGAACCATGGGAGTCACGTGCAGCACGGACAGGCTGTAGAGCCTGCCAAGCGAGAAATCTAGCTGGGTAGCGGTACCTTCTTTGTTTGGGTCCGATGCTCGCACACCGGTGATGGGTTGCGGAAGCCCGATCAACTCGAACTCTACAGGGCTATCCCGCCGGACTGGTTCGGTGCGCTGCTGGGGTGAACAGGTCGAAACCTCAAGCCCCAATGCGGGATGCGCTTCCTGGATCAGATCGACCTCGCAGGGAGCAATCTGCACGCTCTCTCCAGTCGCGAGTTGGAGCCAGATTTTCGACGCCGTAGCGGCACTTGGCAATCCACGTAGTGCAGGGTGCTCTAGCCGAAAAGGCAAGAGTTGAACCGATTGCACTACCTGTCCAATCAGTAGAGAACTGTCCATAGGGCCTAACACCAGAGTTAAGCCGAGACGCGTAGTGGAGCGGGCCAGGTGGCAAGCTTTATCTGCCGCCTGGCCCGCGTAACGAAGCGGCTTCGGCTTGAACGACTCGTTAGGCCGCCGCTGCCCAGCACTTGTGCCCGACCCGCGACAGCCCAACCCTTGAGCCGAACACTACAACAGCCCTTGCCAGAACGCTTGGGTTGGCGTTTGGCACGACCGGAGCTGGATGGCCGGTGCGCGCGGCCAAGAACTCTCACCGCGCTCTGTGCGAAGCCGACTCGGCAGGTTGAATCTTGCGGAGAGTCGCGGCTGTCCGAAGCCGAGTTGCTGCAGGGCTGACTGCCGATGCCTACACCGCGCGTGCGAGGTGCGAACGCTGCGGATAAGCGAGGCGCCGCAGATTTCCTGGAGCCCGGCAACAACAGTGCGGGAAACAAGGCCTAACGCCTGAATTAAGCCGACCCGCGAAGCGGGTTCGGCTTGAATGAATTGTTAGGCCGCACGCCGGTCATGATTGGCGACCTTTTGCGATCTCCTGGACGGCCTTGCGAGTGTCTTGCACGTCGTAGTGAACCGAAAGGATTGCAGCCGTAACAACAAAGTAGCCGATACCGACGGAAAAACCGAAATCCATGCCCAGCAGCACCGCCGGCACCAGAGAGAACAGGATGGTCCAGAAGAGCTTGATGGCAACGCCAAGCAGGTCGTTGGATGTGTGTGTCACGAGTTGCTCCCCTTGGTACTCGCCGCAGATCAGCCTGTGCGGCCTAACGCCTGAATTAAGCCGACCCGCGAAGCGGGTTCGGCTTGAATGAATTGTTAGAGGGCGTCACGTGGAATACGCCTGCTCTACATTGCTATTGAGAGTGACCAAGCCGCCTAGGACGACCAGTGAACAAGTGAACAACTTGAAATCTCGGTCAGACGATCCGACTGGTTGAGCCAAGAACTTGCCACCATGGAATAGGTTGTTTCTGACGCAACGAACGTAAGCGATGAGGCGTTCTGCTTGAGAGACGCCGGCGGCAACAGGTACGGCCGACCAAGAAAGGCCTGCCGCGGCAGAGTACGACTGACGCAAAGGCGGATTTGCCACCAAATAGGCGACAGATGCATCTAGTTCTGGTGTTGCAGCCGAGTTGAAGTTTGCGGCGATTGACTGGCCGAAGGTTGTCCAGTCTGGTTCCGCATAGCCGCGCTGGCTGGACTTGGCAAAGCCGCCCGCTTTTAGCGCGTACTCAAAGCGCGAAAATATGCCAAGGAACTCACATGCGAGTTCTCTGGGCATGTGGAGCTTTTGCCAAGGAGCCTTGAGCATTCAGAGCCCTCTAACACCAGAATTAAGCCGTGCCGCGAAGCGGCATCGGCTTGAATGACTTGTTAGGGCGCAACCGCATGAGCCGCACCCTTTCCGTTCTTGACTAAGTAGATGATACGGCCGGATGGCACCTCTTGATTCAGGGTGAACCGGATCTTCGCGGAACACCGGCACGCTGCCACCGGCTCACCGCCGCTGTCCGTGTCAATTGCTAAGGTGAGCGAACCCCAATCGGGCAAGAGTTGAGGTCGCGTGACGCGCTCGCCGCAACTCAGTCCGACAAGTCCAGATACTAGCAAGCGAGCATCGGCGCGCTCGACGGTAAGTCGATCTTGGCCATATGGATCGTGAGTTTCATCGCAGGAAGCGAGCTCTTCAAAGCTGAAGGACTCGGCAGAGGACGCGGTGCCTGGGGATGCAGCAACCAAGAAAGCTATGAGTAACGTGAGCCTATCCATTGCGCCCTAACACCTGAATTAAGCCGCGCCGCGAAGCGGCGTCGGCTTGAATGAATTGTTAGGCCTCGCAGGTTAACAAAGTAAGTGCAACACCCACGCCACCCGGAAAGGAAAAGGTGAGCTGGCAGACTGGGGAGGACTTCTCCGGCAAGAGACGATCCTTCATGTACAGCCAGCTCACCCAGGGTGAAAGATACACGCTGGGCGTCCTCAATCGACACGGCCTCACCGGCCGCGCCATCGCCCGAATCATGGGCCGCGACCCGAGCACGATCAGTCGTGAGCTACGGCGCAACGCCTGCCACGCCACCGACGGCGCCTACCGACCCAGCAAGGCCCAGGAGCGAACCAACGGTCGACGGCGGCGCTCCCGGCGCGTGAAGCAGCATGAGCCCGGTATTCTCGAGGCCATCGAGGAGCTTCTGCGAAGCGAGCAGTGGAGCCCCGAGCAGATCGCGAACTGGCTGGCCGACAACAACGTCGCCAGGATCAGCCACATGACCATCTACCGCCACGTGCACAGCGACGCCAGGCGCGGTGGCACGCTCCGCAGCTGCCTGCGCCAAGGCGGCAAGCGCCGACGAAAACGCACGTTCGGCCCAGAGAAACGCGGCCGCCTGCAGGGCAAGCCCATGATCGACACCCGACCCGAAGCCGTCGAGACCCGCGACGAAGTGGGCCATTGGGAAGGAGATACCGTCATGGGCTCGGTCACCGAGCGCGACTGCCTCCTGACCCTGGTCGAACGCAGCACCGGCCTCGCTCTGGTCGCCAAGCTGCCGCATCGCACTACGACTGCAGTGAACCGGGCCGCGCTGAAGCTGATCCGCGAAAGCGGCCTGCCGTTCAAGACCATTACCTGGGACAACGGCACGGAGTTCCATGGCTACAAGGAGCTCGAGCAGGCCGCCCACATCCGTTGCTACTTCGCCTACCCGCACCGCCCATGGCAACGCGGCAGCAACGAAAATTTCAACGGGCTGCTACGGCAGTACTTTCCCAAACGAAGAAGCCTTGCAAAAGTACGGCAAGGCCACTGCGACACCATCGCCCACAAGCTCAACCACAGGCCCAGGAAACGACATGGCTACAAGTCCCCGATCGAGCGACTCGAAGAACTACTCGGGGTGTTGCACTTCGCGTGTTAATTCACCCCTGTGTATTAGGCGTCTTGTCGCGAGCCCAAAACTCCACCAGGATCGTCATAAGCGCCCACGTAAGAAGTGTGGGGCGAATTTTCCCGGGCACAAGATTATTTCCGTTCAGCAGTAGGTCAATTATCTCTGGAAGAAATGCGGAATAAGCTAGGGCTAGAGCAGAGTAGACAATGCGATTTCGGCTCGATGAGATGAAAAGAATAGCGATCACGCTGCCGGCGAGGACGAGCAAGACCTGCCCGAACTGGAGATCACTCAGGTTTTCAGTTCCAGCAAAGACAAAGCCTAGGACTGCCCCAAAGAACATATTCAAGCCATTGAGATTAGCTCGATACTCGCTGGCGGACATTCGTCCGAGTCCGATCTTGGCTAGTAATGCAGTGAGCTTTTCCAAATTACTGACTCCTCTAATCCCAGGCCTAACGCTTGAGTTAAGGCGTGCCGCGAAGCGGCATCGCCTTGAACGAATTGTTAGCCGGCCGGCCGTTGATGCATTGATAGCCAACAAGCCGCTCTTCCAAGTGTGCTGCAGTCAGAAGCTCAGGATAGACACGGCCACGCAAGCTATGAATGAGCGCGCGGTCGCACGGATAACTACGTGATGACTCCAGCACTTTGATGCCAACCACCGAGCCATCCTCCACCACGGTGAAGGAGAGTTTGGCTTGGCAGGTATAAGTTCGCCCGAAACAGTCATCCGGTGGCACCGGAACCTCCGGAACCTCAAGCGGCTCCGGAGTTGATGGATTAGCCATAGCCAACCCGCTCGTGAAGATGGCAATCAGCATGAGAGCGCCAAGAGATTTCATAGCCGGCTAACACCTGAGTTAAGCCGCGCCGCGAAGCGGCGTCGGCTTGGACGAATTGTTAGGCAACATGCTAGTACACCTTGGTCGTTCTGATTTCGTAGACAAATTCGGGTGCGTTTGCGTACTGGAGTGCTGTATCCCACAGCGGATGCGTGCGGTCAGAGAGGTTTGCGGCCAAGGCCTTTATTTCTGACGGAGCGTCTTCGCGGAAGAAACTGGTGTTGCCCCGATTCCTGTCATAGCTGACGCCACGCACCTCGAACTTGAGCGGCCTAGTCTTGGCGGCCTTTTGCTGCTCGACGTCGGTGTGCGCAGTTTCCCAAGTGATTGCGCGCACCATGAGGTAGTACGCCTTCTCATCGACTTTGCCATTCACCGCAAAGGCAGCCTTCGGCGGGTACTTCGGTTGGAGCCTTCGGGGGTAAAGGCCGCCGACGACGAACCTAAAGTGCATGTTGTTCGGCGACATTTCATAGCGCTCGAAGTCCACCGGGTCTACCCAGTGACCTTTCGCCTCTACGAGGTGTTCCTTAACGAACAGGACGGCGAGAGCTTCCTCAGACCCTGCGTACTCCCGGTAGCGTGCGAGTAGCTTCTGATCCATGTGTCACCTCGCCGGAAAGCTGCCCATGTTGCCTAACGCCAGAATTAAGCCGTGCCGCGAAGCGGCATCGGCTTGAATGAATTGTTAGGTGCTGGGCAACGATGCCACGAACACCGAGAAGAGCTTCCGGTCAGCAGGGGACTCCAAAATTGCCGCGAGCTGAGCGATGTTATCGCGAGTAGCAAATGCTCTAAGCGTAGCCACGACCTGTTCCATTTGGTCTAGCCGGGCATCCAAGCCGCCGGTAACTTTGTCCAGATGCCTCGCTTCCTTGTCAGAAAGGCTGCTTACATCAACTCCTTCAAGACGGTGAAGTGCTGGCTCCAGCTCAAGGAGGTCATTGCGGACGGTGTCATAGGACTGCAGCGCAGCGATGTGAGATAGGCGCCCCACGGTCTCAGTGACGTAGTACGGCATGTCTGGCCGAGCGATACCGGACTCCAGGGCGATTTCGCGCTCGCGCTTGGTGCCTCTTCTGTTCGTGGTGATTGCCCCATCACCACTGCGCATCATCCGCTTAACGCTATCGGCGACTGGTTGGGGCACACCGGTCCCGCGTAGGGAGGTGACGGCTTTGTACGCGGGGCGAGCGCTGTCCCTGAGGTTGTCGAAGCGGGCGAGGAGCGCGGGCAGCCGGCTCTGAACAGCTTCCAACCTTTCGCGACGCTCCTTGGCGCGCAGATCCCTGTCGAAGATCTTTTGTAGGCTCGTGAAGACAACGGAGAATGCGCTCTTCCCGCATACGCTCCCGAGATTCGTAACCTGCCCGTCAGTGGTGGTTACGAGGTAGCCGTTGCCATGAGGCTGTTTGCAGCTTTTCAACCCGCAGGGCTGCCTGCTACTAAACGAGTAAACGCCAATGATCTCCTTCAGGGCTGCCGACTTTGGATCAAGTGCCCTGACGAAACCAGGGGTCTCGTACACCTCATCCCAAGAGGTGAGGCGAACGACACCTCTTTCAACGCTGATAGTGATCATCAACCAGCGCCTAACACCTAAGTTAAGCCGAGACGCGCAGTGGAGCGAAGCACATGGCAAGCTGTATCTGCCATGTGTTTTGCGGAACGAAGCGGCTTCGGCTTGAACGCATTGTTAGAGGGCGGGCGGCGGAATCTCTTCGTGCGTCCGCAAGGGCCCAATAACCTCATTGATATTGGGCCACACCTGATACGCCGTCCAGTCTCCGAGCCCATCAGGCGAGCAGTACACCAAGAACTCACTGGAAGATTTGACACTCTGCTTATACACGTAAACGCCGCACCCGCGAGCCCTGTTTCCGGCCAAGGTGCGCGTGATGTCTCCTCGGATGTCGGTTTGCCACGATCCAGGATACATCTCTGAGATAGTCGGCTCTCTCGCAGCGACTTGGTCCTGGTACGTCCTATCCGAGAAAAGGAAGTACCAGCAGGCGATAGCAACGACGATGATGACGGGCAACGCGAAAAGTGCTGATCGAAGCTCTTGGCGAGCTGCTTCTTCTTGATCCGCCGACATATGTCTCTCCAAGCCCTCTAACACCAGAATTAAGCCGCGCCGCGAAGCGGCGTCGGCTTGAATGAACTGTTAGACATCATTGGCGTGGAGCCGAGCAGACTGGCGGCTTCGTGCTTCACAAAGTAAATGAACGGAGTCAACTGATCAGCGCGTGAGGCCAAGCAATCCATCCCTTGTCCAAGGTAAGCCTGCTGGGCTTCAAGCAGCACGGGCTGATGTTGGACGGGCAGGCGTTCCATTACCCAGTTGGCAGCTACATCCTTCGGCGCGATCTTGCCGGTTGCTGCGCTGTACCAAATGCGAGACAAAGTAAGCACTACATTCCGCTCGTCGCCTGCCCAATCCGGTTGTGAGTTCCATAGTTTCAAGGTGTCGGCCAGTGCTTTGAATAGATCGCTTTCCGGGACTGGGTTGAAGAAATCTTCCGCGGCCGAACCTGCCAAGGCAAGGCTGTGTTGCCTTGCTTTAGTTAGCAGAATAGCCAGATCAACATCGGTTGTCGCGGGCTCGAAGATGCCCGCAAGAATGTCCTTGCGCTGCCACTCCCCGAATTGCAGTTCCCGTCTGGCTGGATAACGCCAAGGAACAACATCGCCGTACACGACGATGGTAACTTCCAAGGCACGGAGAGCTTCACTTTGGCCGGGAGAAGCGGAAACTTCCAGGAAATCTACGAACAGAGCCTGCCGCACAGTCTCATCGAGCTGTGCAGTCACAGTAACCAGCAAATCAATATCACTGCATGGCTTCAGGCCACCGTCGAGTGCAGAGCCGTACAAATGCACGGCCAGCAACGTCGATCCCAGATGATGCTCGATGACGTTGAGTGCCTGTGATAGCTGTACCGAAATCTCGGCGGGCACTGCGTTGCTCATGATGTCTAACGCCAGAGTTAAGCCGAGACGCGTAGTGGAGCGAAACACATGGCAAGCTTTACCTGCCATGTGTTTTGCGTAACGAAGCGGCTTCGGCTTGAACGACTTGTTAGGCCGCCGCAAGCCGAGCTTGCGCCCGACCTTGCGACAGCCCAACCCCTGAGCCGAACACTACAACAAGTCTGGCCGAACGGCCTGAGGCTGGCACTTGCCGGGGACGGAGCCAAAACCAGCGACTCGCGCGGCCAAGAACTCTCTCAGCGCCCTGTCCGAAGCCGACTCGGCCGGTCGAATCTTGCGGAGAGTCGCGCCAGTCCGAAGCCGAGGCCCTGCAGGGCTGACTGCCGATGTCTGCACCGCGCGTGAGAGGTGCAAACGCTGCGGATACGCGATGCGCTACAGATCGCCTGGAACCCAGCAACAACAGTGCGGGAAACAAGGCCTAACACCTATTCGAAGACAAATCGGGCTGTAACGTCGCCCCCGTAACCCGTTGTTTTCCCCGTCCCGCATCCGGGATTTTCCTACACCCACAACGGCTTGCGTCGGATGTGGGTGCCTAATCCTGGTGCGTAATCTTGGTGCTGGATGCCGCTGACCAGGAAGGTCGATGGGACGCTACCACCCCACGGATCGGGGAACAACGAGTGATGGAGTCAGCGCCGGTGAGAGCCGTCCGGGCGGGCTGCTGGAGCGGATGCGGGGGCGGATCCGACGGCTCGGGCTTGCCCGCAGGACGGAGGATGCCTATGTGGGGTGGGCCGTGCGGTTCATTCGCGCCAACGGCAGGCGGCATCCGCGCGAACTTGGCGGGCGCGAGGTGGAAGCGTTTCTGACCTCGCTTGCGGTATGTGGAAATGTCGCGCCTTCCACCCAGAACCAGGCCCTTGCGGCACTGCTGTTCCTTTACCGCGAAGTGCTCGGGCAGGACCTGCCGTGGATGGAGGACATCCGTCGCGCGAAGAAACCGCGCCGGCTGCCGGTGGTGCTGTCGCGCGAGGAGTGCGCGGCCGTGCTCGGAGAAATGTCGGGCGTGCACTGGCTGATGGCTTCGCTGCTGTATGGCAGCGGCCTGCGGCTGATGGAGTGTGTGCGGCTGCGGGTGAAGGACGTCGACTTTTCCCGCGGCGAGATCACCGTGCGGGGTGGCAAGGGCGGGCGGGATCGCCGCACGATGCTGCCCGGGGCGTTGTTCGCGCCGTTGCAGGCGCAACTGGAGGAGGTGCGGCGGATCCATCGCCGTGATCTCGACGCGGGATATGGTGCGGTCTGGCTGCCTTCCGCGCTCGCCGTGAAGTTTCCGACCGCGGCCCGTGAACCCGGTTGGCAGTATGTATTCCCGTCGGGCGCGCGCAGTATCGATCCGCGCAGCGGCATCACCAGGCGCCATCACCGCGATGAAAAAGGGCTGCAGCGTGCCTTCAGGCTGGCGGTATGCAATGCCGGGCTGGTGAAGCCGGCCACCTGTCACACACTGCGGCATTCCTTCGCGACCCATCTGCTGGAAGCGGGCTATGACCTGCGCACCATCCAGGAGCTGCTGGGGCACAAGGATGTATCGACCACACAGATCTATACGCATGTGCTCAACCGCGGTGGTCGCGGCGTGCGCAGTCCGCTCGACACGGTGCCCGCGTGAGCACTGCGCACGTGCATCCGTTGGGGGCCGCGGTGGCCACGGCGCTGGTCGCAGGCGCCCTTGGCACATTGCTGCTGCCAGCCTTGCCGGCATGGCCCTGGTGGTGTGTGGTGGCGGTCGTCGGGCTCTACGGCTGGTGGCGCGGCGGTACATGGCGCGTCGGCGGTGCGTTTGCCTGCGGTGCGTCCCTGGCCGGCCTGCACGCGGTGTTCGCCCTCGCGCTGCAGTTGCCGGCGGAGCTCGAGCGTGCCGACGTGCCACTCTCCGGGCGGGTGGTGGGACTTCCCGAGCACGATGTCGACCGCACCCGCTTCCTGTTTCGCGTCGATCGCGGCGACGCGATGTCCGATGCGCTGCAGGGGCGCCTGTTGCGGCTGGCCTGGTATGACGACCGCGATGGCGCTTCGACCGGGCGGCATGCGCTGGAAGCCGGCAGCCGGTGGGCCTTCACGGCGCGCGTACGTGCGCCGCGTGGACTGCGCAATCCCGGCTGGTACGACAGCGAGAAGCACGCCTTTGCACGCCGCATCGCCGCGGTGGGATACGTCCGTGACCGCGAGCCGCCGGTGCCGCTGCGCGCCGGGCAGGGCATCGACCGCTGGCGCGAACAGGTGGCGCAGCGGATCGAGGCCGCGGTGCCCAGTGCGTCGTCGCGCTACGTGCGTGCGCTGGCGCTGGGCGATACGCGCGGGCTCGACGAGATCGACTGGGAAACGCTGCGCGCCACCGGCCTGACCCACCTGATCGCCATTTCCGGCTTCCATGTCGGTCTGGTCGCGGGTTTCTTCGCGCTGCTGGCCGGCGGGTTGTGGAGGTTGTGGCCGCCGCTGGGCCGGCTGCTGCCGCGGCCGCATGCGGCGGTGCTGGCAGCGTTTTCCGCGGCGCTGTTCTATGCGGCGGTCGCCGGCTGGGCGCTGCCCACGGTGCGCACGGTGCTGATGATCGGCGTCGCGATGGCCGCGCGCCTGTGGCGCCGCCCGCTGGGCGTGGCCGATGCGCTCGCACTGGCCGGCATCGCGGTGGTGGCGGTCGATCCGCTGTCGCTGCTCACTGCCGGGTTCTGGCTCAGCTTCGCCGGCGTGGCCTGGCTGGTCTGGTGTCTGCCGGATGCGCAGGGCAAGCCGGTGCTGGCCAGCTTCCTGCGCGCGCAATGGGTGGCCACGCTCGGCCTGCTGCCGCTGACGGTGATCCTGTTCGGGCAGGCATCGCTGGCCGGTCCGCTCGCCAACCTGGTCGCCATTCCATCGTGGAGCCTGGTGGTGGTGCCGCTGTCGCTGCTCGGCACGGCACTCGATGCCGTGCACGCGGGCTGGGGCGCCGGCACCTGGCGGCTGGCCGCGTGGTGCTTCGATCTGGGCTGGCCGCTGTTCGAGCGGCTGGCGGCCAGCGGCGCCTCGCTGTGGTGGCTGCCGGAGGCGCGATGGTTCGCGTTGCCGCTGGCGGTGCTGGCGGCGTTCTGGCTGCTGCTACCGCGTGGTGTGCCCGGCAAGCCGCTGGCGGCGCTGTTGTGGCTGCCGCTGCTGTGGCCCGATCGACAGCTGCCCGAGCATGGGGCCGCCGACATCACCGTGCTCGATGTCGGGCAGGGCCTGTCGGTGCTGGTGCGCACGCGCCACCACGCGCTGCTGTACGACATGGGGCCCGCGGTTCCCGATGGCTACGACGCCGGCGAACGCGTGGTGCTGCCTGCCCTGCACGCGCTGGGCGTACGCCGCGTGCACACGACGGTGGCCAGCCATGCCGATCTCGACCATGCCGGCGGGTTGGCGGCGGTGCGGCGCAGGTTTCCGGCAGCGCCATTGTTCGCGCCCGAACACGCCGGTCTCGAGGGCGCGGCGCCGTGCCTCGCAGGAAGCAGCTGGGCGGTGGATGGCGTTGGCTTCCGCTTCCTGCATCCGCCGCTGCATTTTCCCGATTTCCGCAACGAGGCCAGCTGCGTGCTGCGGATCGACACCGCGCACGGGGCGGTGCTGCTGGCCGGCGATATCGGTGCGGTCGTCGAACGCGAGCTGGCGCGCGCGGATCCGGCCGGGGTGCGTGCAGAGGTGGTGCTGGCCGCGCACCATGGCAGCGGGAAATCGTCCGATCCGCTGTTCGTTGCCGCCACCGGCGCCCGGCATGCGCTGGTGTCGACCGGCCACGGCAACCGCTTCGGCCATCCGCAGGCCGAGGCCGTCGGCCGCTGGGAAGCTGCCGGCGCGCGCGTGCACGACACCGCGGCTGCCGGCGCGCTGCGGGTCCGGCTGGATGCGCGGGGCGTCTCGGTCGCAGAACGCCGCGCCAGCCATCCACGGCTGTGGGATGCCGCCCGGCGCCAGTCGCGGCTCGCCGATAGCCAGTAGCGCCAGCCGGCACGTCGATGGGTGCCGTCGCCTGCCGCCGCTGCGCCCCACGGTGGCTACGCTATCCTAGCGCCCGGTTTTCGTGGACGGCCGCTGCGGCCCGGGGAATACGACGTGCTTGAACTGGTCAAGGCCGGCGGCTGGCCGATGATTCCGCTGTTGCTGCTGTCGGCGGTGGCGCTGGCGATCGTGGTCGAGCGGTGCTGGGCGCTGCGTCGCAAGGCGGTGCTTCCGCCGGGCCTGGGCGACGAGGTCCGCGCCTGGGCTGCGCGCGGGCGGCTGGATGCGACCCATATCGAATCACTGCGCCAGACCTCGCCGCTGGGCGCGCTGCTGGCCGCCGCGCTCGACGTGCGCAACCGCAGCCGCGAGGAGATCCGCGAGCGCATCGAGGACACCGGTCGCCACCTCGTGCACCGCATGGAGCGCTATCTGAATGCGCTTGGCACGATTGCCGCCGCGGGTCCGCTGCTGGGCCTGTTCGGCACCGTGGTGGGCATGATCCAGATGTTCATGGGGGTGATGGACCACGGCGTCGGCGATGTGAACCAGCTGGCCGGCGGTATCGGCAAGGCGCTGGTGTGCGCGGCGGCCGGCATGATCGTGGCGATCCCGGCGCTGATGTTCCACCGCCATTTCCGCGCCCGCATCGACGGCTACATCGTCGAGATGGAGAGCGAGGCGATCCGCCTGATGGACGCGATCGACCCGCGCAGCCGCCGCCCCGTAGCAACCGCCGGTGCGCCGGTGGCGCCCGCGGTGGGCGACCCGGCACTGGCCGTGCAGGGCTGAGCCATGCGCATCCGCGACCGTCGCGCCCGCGACGAGCCCGAGCTCAACCTGGTGCCGTTGATCGACGTGATCCTGGTGCTGATCATCTTCTTCGTGATCACCACCACCTTCGACGCGCGTTCGGTGATGAAGCTGGAGCTGCCGCGCGCCAATGCCGAGGACACCCAGGCGCAGACGCAATCGCTGAGCGTGCTGGTCAATGCCGACGGCCGCTATTTCGTCGACGACCGCGAGGCCCTGCGCACCGACGTCGAATCGCTCAAGCGCACCATCGCGGAAGTCGCCGGCGACGACCGCCAGCGGCCGGTGCTGCTACGTGCCGATGCACGCACCCCGCACCAGGCCGTGGTGACCGCGATGGACGCGCTGGGCCAGCTTGGTTTCCGACAGATTTCGATCGCCACCGCGCCCGACGCGGCGACGCGTTGAGCAATACCCGATGACCCAGCAGCAACCCAAGCCGCCGGCCGCCTGGCCGATCTACCGCCGCCTGCTCGGCCACGCCGGCCGCTACTGGCCGCTGCTGGTGATGGCGATGATCGGCATGGTCATCGAGGCGGTTGCCGGTGGGGCCTTCGTCTACCTGATGGGCCCGCTGACCGACGACGGCTTCGTCAATCCGCAACCCTGGGCCGCGATCTGGCTGCCGCTGGCGATCGTCGGCCTGTTCCTGATGCGTGGCGTGGCCACCTTCGCCTCCGATTACGGCATGGCGCGCACCGGCCGCAGCGTGGTGCGCGACATGCGCGAGCAGGTGCTGGGCAAGTACCTGCGCCTGCCGAGCGCGCGCTTCGACGACGAGGCGGTGCCGGCGATGGTCAGCCGCCTCAATTTCGACACCGAACAGGTCGCCCAGGCCAGCACCGACGCGCTCAAGGTGCTGGTGGCCGATGGCCTCACCATCATCTTCCTGCTCGGCCTGATGCTGTGGACCAGCGTCAAGGTGACGATGGCGATGATCGTGGTGGTGCCGCTGATCGGCGTGCTGGTGTGGGTGGTCGGCCGCCGCTACCGGCGCATCAGTTCCGGCATCCAGACCGGCATGGGCGATCTTGCGCAGAGTGCCGAGCAGTCGCTGGCCGCGCAGCAGGACGTCAAGGTGTATGGCGCGCAGCGGTTCGAGCAGGACCGCTATTCCACGCTGACCAACCGCGTGCTGCGGCTCAACATGAAGGTGGAGACCACCCGCGCCATCGCATCGGGGCTGGTGCAGATCTTCGCCGCATGCGCGCTGGCGGCGATCATCTGGGTGGCCACCCGCGAAGCGCTGGAACAGGCGCTGTCGCCGGGCGAATTCGTGCAGCTGATGACCGCGATGATGGGCATCATCCCGTCGCTGCGGCGCATCACCAACGTGCAGAGCGTGATCGGCCGCGGCGTGGCGGCTGCCGAGCGCATTTTCGCCATCCTCGACGCCGACGAGGAGCGCGATGTCGGCGGCCGCCCGCTGGAACGCGCGCGCGGCGAGCTGCGCTTCGAGGGCGTCGGCCTGCGCTACGAGCGCGACGCCGGGCATGTCGCGCTGGAGGACATCAGCTTCACGGCTCGACCGGGCACGGTGACCGCCATCGTCGGCCGATCCGGCAGCGGCAAGACCAGCCTGGTGCGCCTGGTGCCGCGTTTCTACGAGCCCACCAGCGGCCGCATCACCCTCGATGGCGTACCGCTCGACGAGTACCGGCTGGCCGACCTGCGCCGGCAGATCGCCCTGGTCGGGCAGCGGGTGATGCTGTTCGACGATTCGGTCGCGGCCAATATCGCCTACGCCGCCGATGCCTCGCCCGAGGCCCTGCGCGCCGCGGCGGAAAGCGCCAACGCCTGGGAGTTCATCGAACGCCTGCCACAGAAGATGGATACCGCGATCGGCGAGAACGGTTCGCGGCTGTCGGGCGGCCAGCGCCAGCGCCTGGCGATCGCGCGCGCGATCCTGCGCGATGCACCGATCCTGATCCTCGACGAGGCCACCGCCGCGCTCGATACCGAATCGGAGCGGCTGGTCCAGGTCGCGCTCGATCGCCTGATGCCCGACCGCACCACGCTGGTCATCGCGCACCGGCTGTCCACCATCGAACACGCCGACCAGGTGCTGGTGCTCGACCACGGCCGGCTGGTGGAGCAGGGCACGCATGCCGAGCTGCTCGCGCAGGGCGGCCTGTATGCGCACCTGCACCGGATGCAGTTCCGCGACGGCGACGCATGAGCGGTCGCACCCGCACCCCGCCGCGCTGGTGGTTCGACGGCGCCGCCCCGCCGCTGTGGTCGCGCCTGCTTGCGGGCGTCTACGGTGGTGCCGTGGCGGTGCGCCGCGGGCTGTATGCGCGTGGCCTGCGCCGACGCCTGGGTGCGGATGCGCCGGTCATCGTCATCGGCAACCTGATTGCCGGTGGCAGCGGCAAGACGCCGCTGGCGATTGCCCTGGTCGAGCGCCTGCGCGATGCCGGCTGGACGCCCGGCGTGGCCAGCCGCGGCTACGGGCGCGACCGTGCCGAGGACGCGCTGTGGGTCACCCCGGACACGCCGGTGGCGCTGGCCGGTGACGAACCGTTGCTGGTCGCCCGACGCACCGGCGTGCGTGTCCGGGTCGACCGCGACCGCGCCGCCGCTGCGCGCGCGCTGGTGGCCGCCGGCTGTGACGTGGTGGTCTGCGACGACGGCCTGCAGCACTACCGGCTGCGCCGCGACCTCGAGATCGAGGTGATCGATGGCCGCCGCCGCTACGGCAATGGCCTGCTGATTCCTGCCGGCCCGCTGCGCGAGCCGGCGGAACGCGCGGGTGGCGTCGCGTTCCGCGTGGTCAATCGCGGGACCGCGGTGCCGGGCGAAACCGGATCCGAAAGCACCGGCTTCGGCGAATGGCCGATGCGCCTGCAGTCCACGCGCGCGTTGCCGCTGCTGGGCGGCCGGCCGCTGTCGCTGGATGCCTTCGTCGGCAAGCGCGTGCACGCGGTGGCCGGCATCGGCGATCCCGAGCGTTTCTTCGCCGGGCTGCGTGCGCGCGGGATCGGCGTGGTGCCGCATGCGTTTCCTGACCATCACCGCTACCGCGCCGGGGACCTGCAGTTCGGCAGCGACCTGCCGGTGCTGATGACCGAGAAGGACGCGGTGAAGTGCGCAGCGCTCGCCGGCGAACGCCACTACAGCGTGCCGGTCGATGCCGGGCTCCCCGAGGCGTTCTGGGTGGCGCTGCTCGATCGCCTGCGGGCGTTGCGCACCGCTCCGGGCTGAGCCGCAGCCGCGCGCGTGGCATCATCGCGCGATGATTCCAGACTTTGTCGTGGCCATTCCGGCCCGTCACGCATCCACCCGTCTGCCAGGCAAGCCGCTGCAACCGCTGGGCGGCGAACCACTGGTGCTGCACGTGGCCCGGCGCGCGCTGGCCGCCGGCGCACGTGACGTCTGGGTCGCCACCGACGACCCGCGCATCGCCGCGGCCCTCGCGTCCACCCCGGTGCACGTGGCGATGACCCGCAGCGACCATGCCTCCGGCACCGACCGTCTCGCCGAGTGCGCGGAGATCGCGGGGTGGAGCGACGACACCATCGTGGTCAACCTGCAGGGCGACGAGCCGTTCGCGCCCGCCGATGGGATCCGCGCGGTGGCTGCGCTGGTGGCATCGAGCGGCGCGCCGATGAGCACGCTGGCGGCACCGGTCGAGGATGTGGAGACGCTGTTCGATCCCAACGCCGTCAAGCTGGTGCGCGCCGCGAATGGTGATGCGCTGTATTTCAGCCGCGCACCCGTGCCGTGGCCACGCGATGCCTTTGCGCAGGCGCGCGACCGTCTGCCTGCCGGCCACACCTGGCTGCGCCACATCGGCATCTACGGCTATCGCGCCGGCTTCCTGCGCGCCTTCGCGGCGATGCCGCCGGCGGTGCTGGAGCAGGTGGAGGCGCTCGAGCAGCTGCGCGTGCTCGAAAGTGGGCACCGCATCGCGGTCGGCCTGGCGCCGTCGCCGTTCCCGCCCGGGATCGACACCCCCGAAGACCTCGCGCGTGCCGAAGCGCGCCTGCAGGAGCACCGCAATGTCTGAGCCCACGCGTCTGCTGGTCGTCTGCCTGGGCAATATCTGCCGTTCGCCGATGGCCGAGGGCGCGCTGCGCCGGCAGCTGGCCGAGGCCGGCCTGGACCACGTGGAGGTGGACTCCGCCGGCACCGGCGACTGGCACGTCGGCAATCCGCCCGATCCCCGCGCGGTCGCGACTGCCGCGCGCCATGGCGTGGACCTCTCGGGCCTGCGCGGGCGCCAGCTGACCACCGCCGATTACACCCGTTTCGACTGGCTGCTGTGCGCCGACCTGCAGAACCTCGCCGACGTGCGTGCCCGCCGGCCGGCGGAGGCGACGGCAGGCATCGCGCTGCTCACCGACTGGGCCGGGGTGATGACCGGCGACGGCGCCATTCCCGACCCCTACACCGGCGGCGACGACCACTTCGAGGATGTGTGGCAGGTGGTCGAGGCCGCCGCCCGCGGTGCGGTGCGCCGGCTGCAGGCCCCGCATCGCGGCGATGACGCATAATCCCGCGATTGCGGCTTCCGGACGGCCCATGGAACACACGCTCGCCCCCGAGTTTCCGGCCAGCCTCGACTGGCTCAACACCACCGAGCCGGTGCGCATGGCGCAGCTGCGCGGCAAGGTCTGTGCGCTGGCCTTCATCAACGCGGGCTCGGCGTGGTCCACCCAGCGCCTGAACGACCTCGCGCACCTGCATGCGCGCCACGGCGAGCGCCTCAACGTGGTGGCGATCCACGTGCCGAAGTTCGAGCACGAGCGCGATGCACGCCGCGCCGGGCGGCGCCTGCGCCGGCAGAAGTTCGAGTTCCCGCTGGCCCACGACGCCGACTGGGTCGCGTGGCAGCAGTTCGGCATCGAGGCGTGGCCGACGGTGGTGCTCATCGACGGCGACGGGCGCATCCGCGACCGCGTGGTCGGCGAAGGGCCGATCCGTGAACTGGACATGCGCGTGAGCCAGCTCATCGCCGGGCTGGTGCCGCGTTCGCGCAGCACCCGGCCGATCGAACTGCGTCGCGGCGGCGAGCCGGGACTGCCGCTGCGCTTCCCGGTGGGCATCGCGCTGTCGGGCGGTTATCTCTACGTGGCCGACAGCAACCACCACCGCGTGCTCGAGTGCGACCAGGGCGGGCGCGTGTTGCGCCAGTTCGGCAGCGGCGGCCCGGGCTTCATCGATGGCCCGATGGAACTGGCGGCGTTCAACCGCCCGCACGGCATCGCCATCGAGCGTGACACCCTGTACATCGCCGACAGCGGCAACCACGCGGTGCGGCGCATCCAGCTGCGCACCGGCGATGTCGATACCGTGCTCGGGGCCGGGCGCCCGGGCACCGCGGAGCCGGGAATCGTCAGCGATCCGCGCGCGGTGATCCTCGACCAGCCGCGCGCGGTGGCGCTGGCCGGCGGGCACCTGTACGTGGCCTGCGCCGGCGACAACCGTATCTGGGATCTCGACCTCGGCCAGCGGGAACTGTCGCTGCTCGCAGGGTCGGGGGCGCTCGACGTCGTCGACGGCACCGGCGAGATGGCCGCCTTCGCCGAACCGGTCGGCCTGGCCGCCGTGCAGCAGGCGGTGTACGTCACCGATGCCGCCGGGTCCGCGATCCGCAGCGTGAACGTGCGCACCCGCCAGGTGCAGACGCTGGTGGGGCAGGGCGCGTGGGAGTTCGGCCGCGCCGACGGGCAGCGCGTGGATGCGCGCCTGCAGCAGCCGCAGGCGCTTGCACTCGACCCCGACTCGCCGCGCCTGTGGATCGCCGACAGCGGCAACGACGTGCTGCGCACGCTGCGCCTGGGCGGTGGCGAGCTGGGAACGTTCGAACTGCCGCGGCCCCTGCACGGCCCGTCCGGGCTGGCGGTGGCCGATGGCGTGGTGTGGATCGCCGATACCGATGCGCATGCCGTACTGCGGCTGGACACGCGCGACGGCACGATGAGCCACGTGCCCATTGGCGAATGATGCCCGTGGGCGGCCCATGAGCCCGGGCAGGAACCGCGGCGATGGCGGCGGGAGCTTCGACGGCAAGGCGTTCGTCAGCACGCTGAGCACCGCGCCCGGGGTCTACCGCATGCTCGCCGCCGACGGCGCGGTGCTGTACGTGGGCAAGGCCGCGTCGCTGCGCAAGCGCGTGGCCAACTACTTCAGCGCGACGCCGAAGCCGACGCGGATCATGTCGATGGTGTCGCAGATCGCGGCCATCGAGGTCACCGCCACGCGTACCGAGGCGGAAGCGCTGTTGCTGGAAAACCAGCTGATCAAGTCGCTCAAGCCGCGTTACAACGTGATGCTGCGCGACGACAAGAGCTACCCCTATGTGCTGCTCACCGGCGACGAGTGGCCGCGGCTGGCGTTCCACCGCGGCCCGCGCTCGATGCCCGGCCGCTACTTCGGGCCATACCCGAGCGCCAGCAGCGTGCGCGAGACGCTCAACGTCATGCACAAGCTGTTCCGCCTGCGCAGTTGCGAGGACAACGTGTTCCGCAACCGTTCGCGGCCGTGCCTGCAGTACCAGATCGGCCGCTGCAGCGCGCCCTGCGTGGATCTCGTGGATCCCCGGGACTACGCCCAGGCCGTGCATCGCGCCAGCCTGTTCCTCGACGGCCGCAGCAGCGAACTCAACGAGGAACTCGCACAGGCCATGGAGCAGGCGTCGGAAGCGCTGGAGTTCGAACGCGCCGCGGCGTTGCGCGACCTCATCGCCACGATCCGCGGACTGCAGGCGCGCCAGTATGTGGATGGCAGCATCGCCGACCTCGACGTGCTGGCCTGCACGATGCAGGGCAGCCAAGCCTGCGTGATGCTGCTGGCGTTCCGCGATGGCCGCAATCTCGGTACCCGCGCGTTCTTCCCGCGCACTGCCGGCAGCGAGGATCCCGCCGAGGTGCTGGCCGCGTTCGTCTCGCAGTACTACGCCGAGCAGCCACCGCCGCGCGAGATCGTGCTCGACCGCGCGATCGAGGATGTCGCGCTGTTGCAGGAGGCGTTCTCGATCAATGCCGGCCGGCGCGTGCAGATCAAGACCAGCGTGCGCAGCGAGCGCGCCGGTTACGTGGAACTGGTGCGGCGCAATGCGGCGCTGTCGCTGGCCGCGCGCATCGACAGCCAATCGGCGCAACAGGCGCGGCTGGAGGCCCTGCGCGAACTGCTGGGTCTGGACGCGGCACCACGGCGCATCGAGTGCTTCGACATCAGCCACACCATGGGCGAGGCCACCGTGGCGTCGTGCGTGGTGTTCGACGGCGAGGGTCCGGTGCGTTCGCAGTACCGCCGCTACAACATCACCGGCGTGGTGCCCGGCGACGACTACGCCGCCATGCACCAGGCGCTGACCCGGCGCTTCCGACGCGCAGCCGCCGCGCTCGCCACGCCGGAAGCTGCAGCGGACGGTGAGCCGGCCAGGGAAGCCCGCGAAGCGGTGCTCCCGGACGTGCTGCTGATCGATGGCGGCGCCGGCCAGGTGGCGCAGGCACGCGACGTACTGCAATCGCTCGGCATCCCCACGCGAAGCGCTGGCAATCCGGACGGCGTGCTGCTGGTCGGCGTGGCCAAGGGCGAGGCGCGCAAGGCCGGCCACGAGACCCTGCTGCTCCCCGACGGCCGCGAACTGAAGCCCGGGCCGGAATCCGCGGGCCTGCAGCTGGTCCAGCAGGTGCGCGACGAAGCGCACCGTTTCGCGATCACCGGGCACCGCGGGCGCCGGCAGAAGGCACGCAGCGTGAGCCGCCTGGAGGACATTCCCGGCATCGGACCACGCAGACGCGCTAACCTGTTGCGGCATTTCGGCGGACTCGCCGGCCTCAGGGCCGCCGGTGCCGAGGAGATCGCGCAAGTCGAGGGCGTCAACGCCGCGCTGGCGCGACGCATCTACGACAGCCTGCACGGCACCGATTCCGCGACCTGACCGAATGAAGCTCACCATCCCCACCTGGCTCACCCTGCTGCGGATCCTGATGATCCCGCTGCTGGTGGTGGTCTTCTATCTGCCGTTCAAATGGACCAACTTCGCGTCCGCGGCGATCTTCGGGGTGGCGGCGATCACCGACTGGCTGGATGGCTGGATCGCGCGGCGCTACCACCAGTCGTCGGCGTTCGGCGCCTTCCTCGACCCGGTGGCCGACAAGCTGATGGTGGCCGTGGCGCTGTTCCTGATCGTGCAGGGCCACCCCACGCCGTGGATGGCGTTCTGGGCGGCGGTGATCGTCGGCCGCGAGATCGCGGTTTCCGCGCTGCGCGAGTGGATGGCCGAACTCGGCCAGCGCGCCACCGTACGCGTCGCCGCGATCGGCAAGTTCAAGACCGTGGTGCAGATGGTGGCGCTGCTGTGCCTGCTGTATTCCGTCACCCCGGATCGCCCCGCGCGGGCCACGCCGTGGATGGGCGAGCTGGTCTTCCACATCGGCGACTGGCTGCTCGCCGCGGCTGCGCTGTTGACGCTGTGGTCGGGCATGCTGTATCTGCGCGCAGCGTGGCCGGTGCTGATGGAAAGCGAACAGAAAGGTGTTCAAAAAGGTGTTGACACCTCCCGAAGTCAGGTTAGAATTTCGTCTCCACCGCGGGAATAGCTCAGTTGGTAGAGCGCAACCTTGCCAAGGTTGAGGTCGAGGGTTCGAGCCCCTTTTCCCGCTCCAGTTTCCACAGGACCCCGCTTGCGGGGTCTTGTTTTATCCGCGAAGTGAACGGCTTTCCGCTAGACTTCGCACCGCGTCACCGGCCTGGTGGCAGAGTGGTTATGCAGCGGACTGCAAATCCGCGTACGCCGGTTCAATTCCGACCCAGGCCTCCAGAACAACAGGCAACGGCCAAGGCCGTCAGCCCCGCGTCCAACCGCTGCGGACACGCACGCGGAGGTCGCCGCAGAGACCCGCGCAAGCGGGTCTTCTGCGTTGTGGGGTTCGCGCATGGGCGAGACGTCCTGCACCGCTGCGGATGGTCGTCATCGGGCGGATGCCGCGGATGAAGCGGATGTAGCGGATGTAGCGGACGCGCGGGACCCTTCGCATCGAAGCGGTATCGAGTCCTGCATCGCGTGCTTCCGCTGCCGGTCGCGCTCAGGCACCCTATGCGCGCCTGCCCGGATGGCGAAACTGGTAAACGCAGCGGACTTAAAATCCGCCGGCCGCGAGGCTTTCCGGGTTCGATTCCCGGTCCGGGCACCATCCTCGAAGAAGGCGATCCCTTGACCGCACCGCCAGATCCCACCCAGGCCCGCATCGGCGTCATCGGACTCGGGTACGTGGGCCTGCCGCTGGCAGCGGCGTTCGGACGCAGCCACGACACCGTCGGCTTCGACATCGATGCGCAGCGCGTCGACGAACTGCGCGTGGGCATCGACCGCACGCGCGAAACGCAGGCCGACGAACTCGCCGCCGCGGTGCACCTGCGCTATACCGCGAACGCCGACGACCTTGGCGACCGCAACGTCTATATCGTTACCGTGCCGACGCCGATCGATGCACTGCAACGCCCGGACCTGCGTCCGCTGCAGGATGCGAGCGCGCTGCTGTCGAAGCTGATCGCGCCCGGTGACCTGGTGATCTACGAGTCGACCGTGTATCCGGGCACCACCGAGGAGATCTGCGTGCCGATCCTTGAGGCGGGCTCCGGGCTGCGCTTCAACGTGGACTTCTACTGCGGCTACAGCCCGGAGCGCATCAACCCGGGCGACCGCACGCGGCGGCTGGCGGACATCCCCAAGGTGACCTCGGGCTCGACGCCGGAAGTCGCCGCGGTGGTGGATGCGCTGTATGCCGGCATCGTCACCGCGGGCACCCACCGTGCGCCGTCGCTGCGGGTGGCCGAGGCCGCCAAGGTGGTCGAGAACATCCAGCGCGATGTCAACATCGGGCTGATCAACGAACTGGCGATGATGTTCGATCGCCTCGGCATCGACACCCTCGACGTGCTCGAAGCCGCCGGCACCAAGTGGAATTTCCTGCCGTTCCGTCCCGGCCTCGTGGGCGGCCACTGCATCGGCGTCGATCCGTACTACCTCACCCACAAGTCGGAATCGGTGGGTTACCACCCGGAACTCATCCTCGCCGCGCGCGGCATCAACAACCGCGTCGGTGCGCACGTGGCGCTGCGAGTGGTCGGGCTGCTGGGTCAGCGCGGCGTGCCCGCAGCCGGCGCGCGGGTGCTGGTGCTGGGGCTGACCTTCAAGGAGGACTGCCCGGACCTGCGCAACAGCCGCGTCATGGACGTGGTCGACGGCCTGCGCACGGCCGGCGCCGACGTCGACGTGCACGACCCCTGGGCCGATCCGGACGAGGCACGGCGCATGCATGGCATCGAACCGGTCGCCACGCCGGAGCCCTGCGGCTACGACGCCATCGTGCTCGCGGTCGCGCATGCGTTGTTCCGCGACTGGTCGCCCGACGCCGTGCGCGCGCTGGGCAAGCCCGGTGCGGTGGTCTTCGACGTCAAGTCGGCGTGGCCGCGCGACCTGGTGGACGGGCGGCTCTAGCGCCAGCCGTCGTACGCTGCTGCGGCGCCGACGACAGTCGCGGCTGCAGGGCGATGACATCGACGCCGTTAGACTGCGCCCATGGCTATCTCGATCTCTTCCGGCATCGGCCGCTATCTCCTGTGGTGGTTGACGATCGCGTTGACCATTGCAGGCGTCGGCCTGGGCATGGTGTGGCCGCAGTGGTGGTGGGGTGCGGCCATCGGCGCGGTGCTTGCGACCATCGGCACCGTGGATGTGCTGCAGAAGCGCAGCACCCTGCGCCGCAACTACCCGTTGCTTGCGCATTTCCGTTACGGGCTGGAATCGATCGGCCCGGAGATGCGGCAGTACTTCATCGAGGGCGACACCGCCGAGGTGCCGTTCTCGCGCCAGCAGCGCGCGCTGGTCTACCAGCGCTCGAAGTCGGTCAGCGACGTACGTCCGTTCGGTTCGCAACACAGCGTGTACGCGGTGGACTTCGAGTGGATCAACCATTCGCTGCGACCGCTGCACCTGGAGGAGCACGACTTCCGGGTGGAAGTGGGGCCCGACTGCGCGCAACCGTATTCGGCCAGCGTGTTCAACATTTCGGGGATGAGTTTCGGTGCGTTGTCGGCCAATGCGATCCTCGCGCTCAACGCCGGGGCGAAGGCGGGCGGCTTCTGCCACGACACCGGCGAGGGCTCGATCTCGCGCCATCACCGCGTGCACGGTGGCGACCTGGTCTGGCAGATCGGCTCCGGCTACTTCGGCTGCCGCAATGCATCGGGGTTGTTCGATCCGAAGCGGTTCGCGGCAAACGCGCAGGACCCCCAGGTCAGGATGATCGAGCTCAAGCTGTCGCAGGGCGCCAAGCCCGGCAAGGGCGGGCTGCTGCCGGGCACCAAGGTGACGCGCGAGATCGCCGAGGCGCGCGGCGTGCTGGAGGGCGTGGACTGCATATCGCCCTCGCATCATTCCGCGTTCGATACGCCGGTGGGGCTGCTGGAGTTCATTGCCCGGCTGCGCGAACTGTCGGGCGGCAAGCCCACCGGCTTCAAGCTTGCGATCGGGCATCCATGGGAATGGTTCGGCATCGCCAAGGCGATGCTCGAGACCGGGATCGTGCCGGATTTCATCGTCGTCGACGGCGCCGAGGGCGGGACCGGCGCCGCGCCGGCGGAGTTCATCGACCACGTCGGCGTGCCGATGCACGAGGGGCTGATGCTGGTGCACAACACCCTGGTCGGCATCGGCCTGCGCAACCGCGTGCGGATCGCCGCCGCGGGGCGGGTGGTCAGCGCTTTCGACATCGCACGCACGCTGGCCATGGGTGCGGACTGGTGCAACTCCGGGCGCGGTTTCATGTTCTCGCTGGGCTGCATCCAGGCGCTGAGCTGTCACAACGACCAGTGCCCGACCGGCGTGGCCACCCAGGACCCGGCACGCTGGAAGCAGCTCGACGTCGCCGACAAGGCGCTGCGCGTGCAGCGCTACCACGAGAACACCCTGCGCGCGCTGCGCGACCTGGTGTCGGCCGCTGGCCTGTCGCATCCGGCCGAGATCTGCCCGGAACACATCCTGCGGCGGGTGTCGCCGACGCAGATCAGCTCGCTGTCGGCGCTCTACCGCTTCCTCCAGCCCGGCGAACTGCTGGACGGCGAACCGGAGCACGCGGTGTTCCGCACGTTCTGGGCAACGGCACGCAGCGATTCCTTTGCGCCACCGGGGCGGGTCGGGGTGCGGTGGCGCTGAGGGCGCTTCGGCCCTTCGACCGCTACAGCACCTCCGACGCGTAGTCCGCCAGACGCGATCGCTCGCCGCGGCGCAGGGTGATGTGCGCGCTGTGCGCCCAGGCCTTGAAGCGGTCGACCGCGTAGGTGAGGCCCGACGTGGTCTCGGTGAGGTAGGGCGTGTCGATCTGTTCGACGTTGCCCAGGCACACGATCTTGGTGCCGGGGCCTGCGCGGGTGATCAGCGTCTTCATCTGCTTGGGCGTCAGGTTCTGCGCCTCGTCGAGGATCAGCCAGCGCGACAGGAAGGTGCGCCCGCGCATGAAGTTCATCGAACGGATCTTGATGCGGCTGGCGAGCAGGTCATTGGTGGCCTGGCGGCCCCAGCTGCCGCCTTCCTGGTTGTGGGTGAGCACTTCGAGGTTGTCGGTGAGCGCGCCCATCCACGGCGTCATCTTTTCCTCCTCGGTGCCGGGCAGGAAGCCGATGTCCTCGCCGACCGAGACCGTCGCGCGGGTCATGATGATCTCGCGGTAGCGCTGCTGGTCCATCACCTGCGCGAGGCCCGCGGCCAGTGCCAGCAGGGTCTTGCCGGTGCCGGCGGTGCCGAGCAGGGTGACGAAGTCGATCTCGGGGTCCATCAGCGCGTTGAGCGCGAAGTTCTGCTCGCGGTTGCGCGCGGTGATGCCCCACACGCCGTGCTGGCTGGTGCGGAAGTCGTCGACGATCTGCAGCACCGCACGGTCGCCTTCCACGCGGGTGACGCGGAATTCGGCGTCCTCGTCGCCGGGCAGGTAGAGGAACTGGTTCGGATGCCAGTCGTCGTCCTCGTCCATGCGCACCTCGTACCAGGTGCGGCCGCGGTCGGTCCACGACTTCAGGTCCTTGCCGTGGCGCTGCCAGAAGTCCTCGGGCAACGCGGTGGCGCCGGTGTAGAGCAGGCTGAAATCGTCGAGCGCGCGGTCGTTCTCGTAGTCCTCGCTGGGGATGCCGGCGATCGCCGCCTTGATCCGCAGGTTGATGTCCTTGGAAATGAACACCACCGGGACTTCCGGCGTGTCGCGGCGCAGCTGCAGGATGGCGCCGAGGATGCGGTTGTCGGGCGCGACCGCACCGAACGAGGCCCTGTCCTCGCTGGGCACCGTGGTCTGGAAGCGCAGGCAGCCGCTGCTGGCGATGCCGCGCAGCTGCACCGCGCCCGGGCGGTTGAGGGTGAGCCCGGATGCGATGCGGTCGGCGCCCTGTTCCTCGATCAGCTCGTTGATGAAGCGGCTGACCTGGCGCGCGTTGCGGCTCGCCTCGGAGGTGCCCTTCTTGCCGTTGTCGAGCTCCTCGATGACCTGCATCGGCAGGTAGACGTCGTGCTCCTCGAAGCGGAACAGGGCGGTCGGGTCGTGCATCAGCACGTTGGTGTCGAGCACGTAGATCCGCTTGCCCTTGGTCATCATCATCGACGGTGTCCGTATGGAGGGAGGGGTGTGGAACGCGCACGGCCGCAGGCCACCGCGGCCCGCGTAGCGGGGCGGTGGCACGTGGCCGATGCGTGGGGAATCACTGGGAGCGGGCCGCCTGCAGGGCGTCGAGCACCGCCTGCGCATGACCTGGCACGCGTACCTTGCGCCAGGCCGTGTGGAGGCGGCCACCGGGATCGACCAGGAAGGTGCTGCGCTCGATGCCGAGCACCTTGCGCCCGTACATGTTCTTTTCGCGGATCACGTCGAACGCGCGGCACAACGCTTCGTCCGTATCGCTGACAAGCGCGAAGCGGAAGCCCTGTTTCGCGCAGAAGTTGTCGTGCGACTTCACCGAGTCGCGCGAGACGCCGAGGATGGTCGCGTCCAGCGCCTCGAACCGCGGCAGCAGCGCATTGAAGTCGAGGCCCTCGGTGGTGCAGCCGGGCGTCGAATCCTTCGGGTAGAAATAGATCACCAGCCAGCGGCCGGCGTAATCGGCGAGCGTCGCCTGCGAACCACCGGACAACGCCAGCGGTAGGTCGAGGGTGGCGCGGTCGAGCGTGTCGCCAGGCTTCATCCGGTATCCGTCGAGCGTGTCCATGCCGTCGGTCAGAACTTCATCGGGTCCATGATCGCGTCCAGGTTCAGGTGGTCGCAGAACTCGAGGAAGTCGTCGCGCAGCGCCGCGATGTGCATGTCCGCCGGCACCCCGATGGTGACCTGCGCGGAGAACATGTCCGCGCCGGTCTGCATCGCACGGTAGCGCGAGGAGTGCAGGCTTTCGATGGTGATGCCCTGGCGGTCGAAGAAGTCCGCCAGCTGGAACAGGATGCCGGGCTTGTCGGCGGCGATGACCTCCACCACGTACGGCAGCAGGTTGGACTGCATCGGCTTCGGGCCGGTGCGATACCAGACCAGCTTCAGGCCCTCGTCGCGGTCCAGCCGCGACAGCATCGCCTCGAGCTTGGCCACGGCATCCCAGGAACCGGTGGCCAGTGCCGTCACCGAGACGTCGCGGCCCACCGTGGACAGTCGCGCGTCGACCATGTTGCAGCCGCTGTCGGCGATCCGCCGGCTCACCGCAAGCAGCGGCGAGTTGGGATGCGTCGTATAGGCGTTGATCAGCAGGTGGTTCTCGTTCGGCGCAGGCCGGGAGGCGGGATCTGGATCGGTCAAGGCGGCATCCGCGGCAGTCGGGTGGGGCGGTCCGGAAAGGCTCCGGACGCCGCGGCCAGCATACTTGCCGCTGCTTCCGGGCCGCAAGTAACATCGTCGATCTTCGCGGCGCGATGCCGTGCTTTTCCGCGGGTTTTACCCGCATCAACCGGATCACGACACCTTGCGACTGACTGGAAGCATCACCGCGCTGGCGACCCCGTTCACGGCCACCGGCGAACTCGATCTGGACGCCTGGAAGCGGCTGCTCGCGCAGCAGCTCGACGGTGGCACCCAGGGCGTCGTGGTCGCGGGCTCCACCGGCGAGGCCGCCGCGCTCTACCACCCCGAATTCGACCTGCTGGTGCGCACCGCGGTGCAGGTGGTGGCCGGCCGCGTGCCGGTGATCGTCGGCACCGGCAACTCCGCCACTGCACGCACGATCGAGCAGACCCGGCGCGCGGCCGATCTGGGCGCCGACGCCGCGCTGGTGGTGACCCCCGCCTATGTACGTCCCACCCAGGCCGGTTTGCTGGCCCATTTCCGCGCGGTCGCCGACGATGGCGCACTGCCGGTGCTGCTCTACAACGTGCCGCCGCGCACCGGCTGCGACATGCTGCCGGAAACGGTTGCCGAACTCGCCGGGCATCCGGCGATCGTCGGAATCAAGGAGGCGGTGTCCACCCACGAGCGCATGCAGGCGCTGCTGGCACTGCGTGACGACGGGTTCGTGGTGCTGAGCGGTGATGACCCGACGGCGGCACGGGCCATGCTGGCCGGGGCCGACGGCGTGATCTCGGTGGTGTCGAACATGGTGCCAGCGGCGTTCCGGCGCCTGTGCGATCTGGCCACCGGCGGCGACCGGACACAGGCGGACGCACTCGACGCGCAGCTGCAGACGCTCTACGCCTTTGCAGGCGTCGAGCCCAACCCGATTCCGGTCAAGGCGGTGCTGGCGCGGATGGGCATCGGCCATGGCCTGCGCCTGCCGCTGACCACGCTGTCGCCCGCGCACGCCGCCGCGGCCGATCGCGCGCTCGAGCTCGCGCAGGCGCTGGAACGCTCCAGCCGCGATACACTCGCGTCCTGACCTGCAGGAGACCCCGATGTCCCGTTCCGATACCCGCCTTCGTACCGCCGTTCTTGCCGGCCTGGCCATCGCGGTACTGGGCACTTCCGGTTGCAGCTGGTTCCGCAAGGAAAACGCGATGTATGCGCAGGCCCCGGAAACCCGCCCGCTGGAAGTGCCGCCGGAACTCGACCGCCCGCGCACCGACGGCGCGATGCTGGTGCCGGAAGCGACGCAGTCGGTCAGCCGCTCCGAGATCGGCACCCAGCGCGCACCGGTGGCCAGCGCCACCGGCTTCAGCGTGACCGGTGAACGCGACCAGATCTTCACCCGCGTGGGCGAAGTGCTCAACACCATCGATGGCGTCACCATCGCCAGCAGCGCTCAGCTGCTCGGCACCTACGACATCAGCTACCAGGGCACCAGCTTCCTGGTTCGCGTGGCGATGACCGGCGACGGTGCATACATCTCCGCAGTGGACCCGCGTGGCGTGCCGGCTTCGGGCGATGCGCCGAGCCAGCTGATCACGCAGCTGCGCGCCGGCATGGGCCAGTGATGCAGGGGTAACGCCCCGGTGTGATCAACCTGCAACGGGCGCTTCGGCGCCCGTTTGCATTGGCACCGCGTGGCCTGCCACGTTCAGTGGGCGTCGGTGGCGGGCGTTGGCGTGGGTGTCGCCGGTGCCGAGAACGGGATCGTGTCCGGCGCCGTCGCGCCGCCTGAGATGATGAAGCTCATCGCCTGGTCGACCGTCCAGTCGGTCGGGGTGAGCTTTTCGACCGGTACCACCTCCAGGTAGCCGGACGTCGGGTTCGGCGTGGTCGGCACGTACACCGCAGCGAGCTCGCGGCCGGTGCCGGCTTCGCGCATCACCCGGGTCACCAGGCCGATGGATTTCATCTGGTCGTGCGGGAAGTCGATCAGCACCACCCGCTGGGTGGTGCCCGGCTTGGTCTGCAGGATGTCGAGCAGCTTGCGCGAACTGCCGTAGATGATGCCGGCCAGGGGCACCCGGGCCACGAACCGTTCGAACACGCGCAGCAGGCTCTGGCCCACCACGCGGCGGGTCAGCCAGCCCACCACCAGGATCGCCAGCAGCGTCGCCATCGACGCGATGGCGTTCTGTACCCACAGCGCGCTGGCCCAACCGGCCTCGTCGGGAAACCACGCCGCGATGCGCATCGACACCGGCGCCACCCACGGCAGGCTGATGTCGCTCAACAGCACGAAGACGAACTTCACCACCACCCAGGTCAGCCAGATCGGCAGCAGGGTGAGCAGGCCGGCAATGAACCACCGCTGCAGGCGGCGGTGGAACGGGATGGATTCGGACATGCGCGAAGTCTAGCGGCTGCGCGCACGCTTACCGGGTTGGCGACCGCGCTCAGGGCTCGCGGACGAGGCGGAAGCCGACGTCGTCGTAGCCGCGCCCACCGTCGCGCGCGCGGCTGTCCTCGTCGCGTCGCCAGCTGCTGCCACGCACCTTGCGCCGTACGCAGTCGCCCTCGCAGTCGAGCAGCCATTCCGCCACCGCGCGCGAACCCACTGCGGCTGCACTGCCGGACGCTTCCACGGTGGTGGGGAGGCGGTAACGGTGGCCGTTGCGCGCGCCCAGCCACTGCGCGAACGCCTGTGCGTCGTCCCACGAGACGCAGACGACGGGATCGGCGTTGTTCTGTTCGAAGCCGGGGTCGGTCCAGTCGCGGCGTGCGATCACCCGCAGCACCGAGGCACGCTCGCGGCACAGCGTGGCCGGGCGGCCGGTGGCTTCGGCGAAGCGCGCGTACTCGCTGCGGCTGATGTGGCGGCGGGTGAGCGCGTAGGCGCCGTCGCCGCTGCGCACCACCGTCATGCGTGCCGGATCGCCCGGCAGCACCGCGCCCACCGCAGGGATCGCCTCGGCCTGGCGGCGCAGGCGTCCGAGCGCGTCCGCGTCGAGGTTGGCGACCCCGGCCAGTGCAGCCGCCTTGCGCGCGGCCTCGCGATCGAAGCGCCTGGCGGCCGCGTCGATGCGCACGGCGAGCGCGGCAGTGGTGTCCCGCCGCAGCTCCCGGGCGAGATCGTCATCGGCGAGACCGGTCGCCTGTACCAGCGTGGCGATGCGCTCGAAACGGGCACGCGCGTCGGCATCGTCGCCGTTCTTCGTGGCGCGCACCGCGTCGGTGGCCAGCGCGCGCGCGAGCTGTGCGGACAGCTGCGGCAGTTCGAGGTGATCGGGTGCGATGCGCGCGACGGCGACGAGGCTGTCGTAGGCGTTGTCGTCGGACGGCGACACCAGCCGGCGCTGCTCGAGCTGGCGTCGTGCGTCCTCGACCAGCGTGCTGGCTTCCGATTCCGGTGCCGCGCGCAGCAGGGCGTCGTCGGGGTTGTCGATCACTGCGGCGCCACCCACAGCCATGCTGTCGGCCGCCGGTTGCGGTTGCGATGCACGGAAGAAACCGCGCGCGGTGTCGTCGCCATGGCGCAGGCCGAAGCCGAGGCCGGCGGCCAGGATCAGCCCGAGCACGATCCACGCCCCGCGCGGCAGGTCGCGCATGCGCGCCACGCCGGCCGCCGCGGCATCGCGCGGCGAGAAACTGCGCTGCGGCCCGTACGGGATGCGTTCCAGCGCCTGCAGCATGTCGGCGGCATCGTGGTGGCGCTTGAGCGGATACTTTGCCATCGAACGGTCGATGAACTTCTGCCAGTGACGCAGGTGCGGTGGCAGCCGCGGGATCGGATCCTGCGCATGCATCACCGCCATCGACAGCGCGTCCTGCGCCTCGAACGGCAGCCTGCCGGTGAGCATCTCCCAGGTCAGTACGCCCATGGCGTAGAGGTCGGCGCGATGGTCGACCTCCTCGCCGCGCGCCTGCTCCGGTGCCATGTAGGCGGTACTGCCCAGCGCGAGCCCGGCACTGGTGACGCGGCTGCCATAGCCGCGGCGCAGGGCGATGCCGAAATCGGCGAGCAGCGGGCGGTCGGCGTCGTCGAACAGCACGTTCTCGGCCTTGACGTCGCGGTGGATCACCCCGCGCGCATGCGCATAGGCCAGCGCCGACAGCAGCGCGCGCAGGATCTCGCGGATACGTGCCTCGTCCCCGGCCAGGTCGCGCTGGCCGAGGTGGCCGCGGGTCATGTGCGGCATCACGAAGAATGGGCGGTCGTCGGCGGTGCGGCCGATCTGGTGGATGCCGACGATGTGCGGATGGTCGAGGCGGCCGATCGTTCGCGCCTCGTTCTCGAAGCGGCGGCGGCTGACCTCGTCGCCGAGGGCTTCCGGGCGCATCACCTTGATGGCGACGTCGCGGCCCAGCGATTCCTGCCGTGCCAGATACACGGTCGACATGCCGCCGTCCGCAATCCTGCGCAGCACCCGGTAGCCGGCAACCTCCGGCAACGGCGTTGCCGCGTCGTGGAATGTGGACCGGTCCTGCATGCCGCCCCCTGTCAGGCCCGCAGCATAGCCACGCCGGCCATGGTTGTGGTGAATCGCGTGGCGTGCGGTCGCCGCCACCAGCGGTTGCAGCGGAGATCCGGCGCAGGCGCATGCCGCATCGTGCGGGTCACGCCTGGCGGCGGTCCTTCTTGCGGCGTACGTAGATCTGCTTGCGCACGCGTGCGACCACGTCGCCGTCCGCATCCACGACGTCGGTCGAGAACCAGTGCAGGTACTTGTCGCCGCCGGCGGTCTGCGCGTGCATGGTGGCGAGCGTGGCCTCGTCGAGCACGAACTGCGCGCGTACGGTGCCGCGGCCGGGCTTGAGGAATTCGATCCCGCCGGCGCGGTCCCAGACGTAGTGATCGCGGCCGATCGCTTCCTTGACCAGAAGCATCCAGAACGGATCGGTCATTGCGAACAGGCTTCCGCCGAAATGGGTGCCCACGTAGTTGCGGTTCCACGGCCGCATGCGCAGCGCCACCCGGGCGCTGCGCCAGTCGCGTGCGATGTGTTCGACGCGGATCCCCGTGCACAGGAACGGCGGCCACAGGTTCATCAGCAGGCGCAGTCGATCGGCCGTCATCTCGTCACGGAAGGGCAGGGCGCGACATTCTGCCATACGCGCAAGTACGGTTGCGGCCCGTCACCGGCGCCGCGTCGGTCAGAACAGCAGCGAGGCCATGCGGCGGCGGTAGCGGCCCACCAGTTCGGCGTCCTCGACCACGCGGAAGGCGTCGATCAGGCTGCGGCGCGGCAGGCCGTTGTCGTAGTCGCGGTCCAGGCGCAGCATCTCGATGAAGTGCTGCAGGCCGGCCTCCGGATTGCCTTCGACGATCTCGCGCACGCCGAGCAGGTGACGGGCGCGCAGGTCGGCGGGATTGCCGGTGAGGGCCTGCTCGAGTTCGGCCCGCGACGGCGCGCCCTTCAGCAGCGCGGCGAAGCCCAGGCGTGCGCGCGCCTGCACGCTGCGGTCGTCGGTGGCCAGCGCGGCCGGCAGCCCGTCGAGCAGGCCCTGGGCCTCGTCGGTCTCGCCGGTACGCAGCAGCGCCACTGCCAGATCAAGCCGCAGCTCGTCCTTGCCGGGCTCGGCGGAGACGGCATCGCGCAGGCGTGCGACCTCCGCCACGGGGTCGAGCGGCGCATCCGCGACCGGCTCCTCGGCCGCTGCCGCCGGCTGGATGCCGTGGCGGGCAAGGAGTTCGCGCAGCTGGCCTTCCGGCACCGCACCGGGAAAGCCGTCGACCGGCTGCCCGCCGACCAGCAGGAACACGGTCGGCACCGAGCGGATCTGGAATGCCGCGGCGATCTGCTGTTCGCGGTCCACATCCACCTTGGCCAGCAGGAATGCGCCGTTGTATTCGGCCGCGAGTTTTTCCAGCACCGGGCCGAGCGTCTTGCACGGACCGCACCATTCCGCCCAGAAATCGAGCAGGACCGGGACCTCCATCGACTTCTGCAGCACATCGGTTTCGAAGTTGGCGACGGTGGCGTCGAAGACGTGGGCGGGCTGTGCGGTCATGCGGCTGTTCCTGGCGATCCGGGCCAAGGACAATGGTGCCGTTGCCGGCGGAATCCAAGTGTGGCCGGCATTTCCCCACAGAACCCCGGTGTTTTTCGCATGCCTGCCGACCGCGTATCCATGTCCCCCCGACGGTTCGCGCCGGCCTGCGCCGCGCTGGCCTTTCTACTGGTGATCGTGGCGATCGCGTCCGGCGCACTGTGGTGGCCGGGGCTTTCGCATACCGGGCATCCCATGGCCCTGCCGGGCGCTGGCGGCGTGCCCCACGCGGCCGGCTACAACGCGCTGGCCTTCGTGCTGCCGGGCGTGCTGGCATGCCTGCTGGCGCTCTGGCGCTACAACGCGTTGGCGCCGGCCGCAGGCTGGGTCGCCCGGATCGGCGCACGGCTGTTGCTGGTGGCCGGTACCGCCTGGGCCGCGCAGGGCGTATTCGCGCTCGACCTGCGCGAACTCGACGGGCCCGCGGGATACCTGCACGCCGCGGCATGGACGTGCTGGTGGCTGGCCGCCGCGAGCGGGCTGGCGCTGCTCGGGTCCGGCGATCGTCGAGGGCGCCGGCTGGACTGGACCATCGCGACCCTGCTGGTGCTGCTGGCGTTGCTGCCGCACTGGCCGTGGCCTGCGGCATTGAGCCAGCGGCTGGCCGCGCTTGCCTGGTTCGGCGGCTGGCTGGCGTGGTCGCTCCGCGGGCGGCGCGTTTCAGGCCTGCGCTGAGGCGTGCAGCACCCGGTCGCGGCCTTGGGCCTTGGCGCGGTACAGCGCGGCATCGGCGATTTCCAGCAGCAGGCCGGCGTCGGCGCTGTCGTGGGGCGCGGTGGCGATACCGATGGACATGGTGACCGGCCCCAGCGGCCTGTCCATGTGGCGGATGGTCAACGATGACATCGCCCGGCAGATCTCCTTGCCGCGCAGGATCGCGGACGCGGCATCGGTTTCCGGCAGCACGATGGTGAATTCCTCGCCGCCATAGCGGCATGCGAGGTCCTCGGCGCGCACCAGCGACTGCAGGATGCGTCCGACATGCGCGAGCACCGCGTCGCCCGCGGCGTGGCCGTGCTCGTCGTTGAAGCGCTTGAAGTGGTCGATGTCGATCATCATCAGCGACAGCGGCAGGCGCCGGCGTTCGCAGCGCAGCATCTCGCGGACCAGGTTCTCCTCCAGATAGCGGCGGTTGAACAGTCCGGTGAGGGGGTCGCGGATCGACTGCAGGCGCAGTGTTTCGCGCAGCTGCAGGTTGGCGATCGCCATGCCCATCTGCTCGGCGATCGCGATGATGATGGGGGCGTCGTTGTCCTCGACACCGTCGCTGGTGCGGCCACTGACGTGCAGCAGGCCGAGCGACGCGCCCTGGGCGACCAGCGGCACGCACAGGCTGGAGACGCCCTCGACCGGCGTATCGGGGTCGATATGTTCGCAGCGCAGGCCGCCGCTGCGGCCGCGGGTGTAGTGCGGCTGGCCGCGGCGCAACGCCCAGCACTGCTCGTGCATGATCACGTCGCCGCTGCTGATCACCTGGTTGCCGAAGCTGGCCGCGCTCTCGAGGAAGTTCTGCGAGGTCCTGGACAGGTAGCAGCGGCCGCTGGAGCCGGGTACCAGGTCCTGCACCGTGCGCATGGTCAGTGACATCAGTTCATCGCGGCTCTGGCAGCTCTGCAGCAGGCCGGCGTAGACGCTCTGCGTGCGCCGCTGCTCGGCGAGGGTGTCGCGCAGCACCAGCGCCTGCTGCAGTTCGGACACCGCATGCCGCGCTTCGCGCTCGAGCTGGCGGCTGCGCCTGTTCTCGCGCGCGAGGCCGACCAGCAGCATGCCCAGCAGGATCAGGGCGATGGTCATCGCCAGCACGATGAAGAGCACCAGGGTCGTCGCCTCGCGTTCGCTGCGCTCGCGCCGCTGCTGCAGCAGCATCTGTTCGACGGCGTGCATTTCCTGGCTGAGCGCGGTGAGTTCCGCGACGCGGCGCAGGTTCACCCCGGCATCGCGTCGGCGCACGTCGGCGTCGGTGGCGTCGAGCGACTCGACGTCGAGCAGCACCTGCATCGCCGCCATGTGGCTGGCGATCGCTCCGGCCAGCGTGCGCGCGCGCGCCTGCTGCTGCGGGTTGTCGGCGGTCAGTTCCACGAGCTGGTCACCGAGCCGGTCGGCCCGTGCCATTGCCGCGAAGGCCTGCGGGCGGTACTCGGCCACGCTGGTGTTGCGGAATCCGCGCGCGTTCGCCTCTGCCGCGCGCACGGCCGCATCGGTGGCCTCGATCAGGTTGATCACCCGATAGCTGTGTTCGAGCGAGTTGCTGGCGGCCTGGAAGCTGCGCACACCCATCACCGCGGCGATGCCCGCGCCCAGCAGCAGCACCAATGCGATCGCCACCGCGGGGATGCGCAGGCGTCGGGTGCGGGAGGGGGGTACGGACATCGGCATAGTCTAGCCAGATGGACGATCCGCCCCGGCCCGGGCCGCCGCGCGCTTCGTGGCGGTGCCGGGGGGCGTAGGGTAGGCTTGCGGGCTCCCCGCAATGTCCCTTCCTGCCGTGTCCGAAGCCCAGTCCGAGTCCCGTCCGTACGACCCCGCGGCCGTCGAAGCCGCCGCCCAGCAGTACTGGGACAGCACCCGGGCCTTCGAGGTCCGCGAGGATGACAGCCGGCCGAAGTACTACTGCCTGTCGATGCTGCCGTACCCGTCGGGGGCGCTGCACATGGGCCACGTGCGCAACTACACGATCGGCGACGTCATCAGCCGCTACCAGCGCATGACCGGCAGGAACGTGCTGCAGCCGATGGGCTGGGACGCGTTCGGCCTGCCGGCCGAGAACGCCGCGATCAGGAACAGCACGGCGCCGGCGAAGTGGACCTACGCCAATATCGAGCACATGCGCGGGCAGCTGAAGTCGCTGGGCTACGCGCTCGACTGGTCGCGCGAGTTCGCCACCTGCCAGCCGGACTACTACGTGCACGAACAGCGCATGTTCGTGCGCCTGATGAAGAAGGGCCTGGCCTACCGTCGCAACGCGGTGGTGAACTGGGACCCGGTCGACCAGACCGTGCTGGCCAACGAGCAGGTCGTCGACGGCCGCGGCTGGCGGTCCGGTGCGCTGGTGGAAAAGCGCGAAATCCCGCAGTGGTTCCTCAAGATCACCGACTACGCGCAGGAACTGCTCGACGGCCTCGACGCGCTGCCGGGCTGGCCGGATTCGGTCAAGACCATGCAGCGCAACTGGATCGGCCGCAGCGAGGGCCTGGAAATCGGCTTCCGCGTCGATGGCGAGGCCGAACCGCTGATGGTCTACACCACGCGGCCCGACACGCTGATGGGCGTCACCTTCATCTCGATCGCCGGCGAACATCCGCTGGCGCAGAAGGCCGCGGCGGCGAACCCGGAACTCGCGGCCTTCATCGCCGAACTCAAGCGCGGCGGCGTGTCCGAGGCCGAGATCGAGACCCAGGAAAAGCGCGGCATGGCCACCGGGCAGTGGGCGATCCACCCGCTCACCGGCGAGGACGTGCCGATCTACGTGGCGAATTTCGTGCTGATGGGCTACGGCACCGGCGCGGTCATGGCGGTGCCCGCGCACGACCAGCGCGACTGGGAATTCGCCCGCGCCTACGGGCTGCCGGTGCGCCCGGTGATCGTGCCGGCGGCGGTACGCGATGCGCTGGATGAAGTGGTCGGCGACGTGGCGGTGGATGCCGATCCGTTCCAGGCCGCGCTGGCCGGCGGCTCGGTCGATGCCTACGACACCTCGGTCGCGGTGCGGGTGGTGCGCGAGTACCTCGACGCCATCGAGCAGCAGGGCGCGTACACCGAGCGCGGCACGCTGATCAATTCCGGCGAATACAACGGGATGGACTACGACGCCGCGTTCGCCGCACTGGCCGCGCGCCTCGAGGCGGACGGCAGCGGCCGCCGCAAGGTCAATTTCCGCCTGCGCGACTGGGGCGTCAGCCGCCAGCGCTACTGGGGCTGCCCGATCCCGGTGATCTACTGCCAGGCCTGCGGTGCGGTGCCGGTGCCCGAGGACCAGCTGCCGGTGCTGCTGCCCGAGGACGTGGCGTTCTCCGGCGTGCAGTCGCCGATCAAGGCCGATCCGGAGTGGCGCAGGACCACCTGCCCGCAGTGCGGGGCGGCCGCCGAGCGCGAGACCGACACCTTCGACACCTTCATGGAGTCGAGCTGGTACTACGCGCGCTACACCTCGCCGGGCGCCGCCGACATGGTCGATGCGCGCGCGAAGTACTGGACGCCGGTCGACCAGTACATCGGTGGCGTCGAGCACGCGATCCTGCACCTGCTGTATTTCCGCTTCTACCACAAGCTGTTGCGCGACCAGGGCATGGTGGACAGCGACGAACCCGCGGTGAACCTGCTCACGCAGGGCATGGTGATCGCGGAAACCTACTACCGCGACAACGCCGGCGGCTCGAAGGACTGGATCAACCCCGCCGACGTGGATGTCGAGCGCGACGAGCGCGGCCGCATCACCGGCGCGCGCCTGAAGGCCGACGGCCAGCCGGTGTCGATCGGCGGCGTCGAGAAGATGTCGAAGTCGAAGAACAACGGCGTCGACCCGCGCGCGATGGTCGACCGCTACGGTGCCGATACCGTGCGGCTGTTCTCGATGTTCGCCGCGCCGCCGACGCTGTCGCTGGAGTGGAACGAGGCGGGCGTCGAGGGAATGTCGCGCTTCCTGCGCCGCCTGTGGAGCCAGGTGGAGCGACATGCCGCCGCCGGCCCGGCGCCGGCGTTGGATGCATCGCAGCTCACCCCGGCGCAGAAGACCCTGCGCCGCCAGCTGCACGAGACCATCCAGAAGGTCGGCGACGACTATGGCCGCCGCCACAACTTCAACACCGCGATCGCCGCGGTGATGGAGTTGCTCAACCACGTTGCAAAGTTCAACGAGGACGGCGACAGCGCGCGCGCGCTGCGGCAGGAAGTCTTCGAGGCGATGGTGCTGATGCTCAACCCGATCACGCCGCATGCCAGCCACGCGCTGTGGCAGCTGCTGGGCCACCCGCAGACGCTGCTGGAGGACCACGGCTTCCCGGTGGCCGACCCGCAGGCGCTGGCGCGCGACGCGGTGACCCTGGCGGTGCAGGTCAACGGCAAGCTGCGCGCCACGATCGAGGTCGCGGTGGACGCCGAGCGCCCCGCGATCGAGGCCGCGGCGCTCGACGAACCCGGCGTGTCGCGCTTTCTCGACGGCATGCAGGTGCGCAAGATCATCATCGTTCCCGGCAAGATCGTGAACATCGTCGCCGGCTGACCGCCGGCCTGCTCACGCTGCTCCCCGATTCCCGCTCCCGCCCCACACAGACTCCGGCCATGCGCAGATTCCTCCCGCTCGTCCTGCTTTCGACCCTGCTGCTCGGCGCCTGTGGTTTCCACCTGCGCAGTGCGCTGAGCCTGCCGCCGGACCTCGGCGCGGTCCGGGTGGTGACCCAGGATCCGTACAGCCCGCTGCGTGATGGCCTCGAGCTGGCGTTGCGCCAGGCCGGTGCCGACATCGTGCCGCCGGCCACCGCCGACGTGGCGACGCTCGGCGTGCTGTCCGAGCGCTGGGCGGAGACCCCGCTGTCGGTCGACCAGTTCGGGCGCGCGCAGGAGTACTCGCTGCGCTACGCGGTGGTGTTCCGCCTGCGCGGTGCCGACGGTGCCGACCTGGTGCCGCAGCAGGCGATCGAACTCGCGCGCGACTACACCTCGAGCCCGACCGAGCTGATCGGCACCGAGAGCGAGCGCGAACTCCTCGGCCGCGAGATGCGCCGCGAGATGGTTGCCTCGATCGTGCGCCGCATCGACGGGGCCTCGCGGCAGCCGTAGGGCCGGGCGGGCGATGGAGCTGACCCCGGAACGTCTCGTCGCCCAGCTCGGGCAGGGGCCGCTGCGTCCGGTCTACCTGATCGCGGGTCCGGAAACGCTGCGCGTGCTCGAAGCCGCCGACGCGGTGCGCATCCGCGCGCGCGAGCAGGGCTACGCCGAACGCGAGGTCTTCGAGCCCGAAGGCCGCGACATCGACTGGAACGCGCTCGAGGCCACCCTGCGCGCGCCCAGCCTGTTCGCCGCACGCCGGGTGATCGAGATCCGGCTGCCGACCACCAAGCCCGGCAAGGACGGCGCGAAGGTGATCAGCGAATTCTGTGAGGCCCCGCCCGACGACATCCTGCTGCTGGTGACCGGCGGCGAATGGAGCCGCCAGCACGGCGGCAAGTGGAGCGAGGCAATCGGCCGGGTCGGGCAGATCGCGGTGGCGTGGGGCGTCAAGCCGCACGAGATGCCGGACTGGATCGAACGCCGCCTGCGCCGCCGCGGGGTCAGCGCCGACCGCGATGCCGTGCAGCGGCTGGCGGACCGGGTCGAGGGCAACCTGCTGGCGGCCGCGCAGGAGATCGACAAGCTGGTCCTGCTGGCCGAGGGCGCGACGCTCGACAGCGCACGGATGGACGACCTGGTCGCCGATGCGGCGCGCTTCGACGTGTTCCGGCTGGTGGATGCGGCGCTGTCCGGCCAGGCCGCGCAGGCGGTGCGCATGCTCGCCGGGCTGCGTGCCGAAGGCGAGGCGGTGCCGGCGCTGATGGGCATGGTGGTGATGGAACTGCAGCGCGCGGCGGCACTTGCGCGCGTGCAGGCGCGCGGCGGCAACCTCAATGCGGAGTTCCGCGCGCAGCGGGTGTGGGACTCGAAGCAGGCGGTCTACACCCGCGCCCTGCAGCGGCATCCCGCACCGCGCTGGGACCAGTTCCTGGCCGCGGCCGGGCGCATCGACCGCATCGCCAAGGGGCGAGCGCCCGGCGATGCCTGGCAGGCGCTGGAGCGCCTGCTGGTGGCGGTGGCCGAACCCCGCGCCGCGTCCCTGCTCGCATGACCCGCGCACTGCCCGATGTGGCTGCGGCCCGGCGCCGATGAGCACGTATCCGGGAGCCGGAGCGTTGGCGGGACGCCTGCGTCGGCGGGTAACCGGCGCCCTGGCCCCGACATGTCGGCCGCCCGTGCCGATCCGCGTCGATCCGCGGCGAAAGTGCCTGCCGGGTCGATGACCGTCGCGGACGTCACCAAGGGCGTACAGGAGGAGCCCGCGTCCCTGCTGGTGCTCTACGGCGGCACCTTCGACCCGGTCCACAACGGACATCTCGCCGTGGCGCGAGCCGCGCGCGACCTCCTCGGCGTGCCCGTCCACCTGATGCCGGCTGCCGATCCGCCACACCGCGCCGCACCCGGTGCCGATGCCGCGACCCGCGCCGCGATGCTGGACCTGGCGCTGGCCGGGGAATCGGGGTTGCAGGTGGACCGCCGTGAACTGCAGCGCCCCGGACGCAGCTGGACCGTCGACACCCTCCGCGCGCTGCGGGAGACCGCGCCGCTGAGGCCGGTCGCGTTGCTGCTGGGGGCCGATGGCTTCCGTGGCCTGCCGCAGTGGAAGGAGTGGCAGGCGCTGTTCGCGCTCGCGCATCTCGTGGTCGCCGAGCGCGCGTGCGATCCGCTCGACCGGGATCTGCCGGCTGCGCTGGCCGACGCCGTCGCGGACCGCTGGACCGCGGACCCCGGCGACCTCCGGGCCACGCCCGCGGGGCGGGTGCTGCGGCTGCGCCAGCCGCTGAGTCCGGAATCGGCGACCGAGGTGCGCCGCCGGATCGCCCGTGGCGAGTCCTGGCAGGCGATGGTGCCGCCGGCGGTGGCTGCACGGATCACGACCGACGGCCTGTATGCACACGGTGGCGACGGCGGTGCGCCGTTATAATCCGGCGCAAATCCCAGAGTCCATCGCTTTGACCAGCCCTGCCCAAGTCATCAAGACCCGTCTTCCCACCCCGCCGCCGTCCGTCGATGTCCTGCTCGAGCAGGTACGCGCGGCCACCGAAGAACTGAAGGCGCGCGACGTCGTCGAGCTCGACGTCCGCGGCAAGTCGAGCGTCTGCGACTACATGGTGGTGGCTTCGGGCACCTCCAGTCGCCACGTGAAATCCATCGCCGACGAGGTCGTCCGCTTCGCCAAGAAGCTCGACGTCCAGCCGCTGGGCGTGGAAGGCGAGCGCGAAGCCGAATGGGTGCTGGTGGACCTCGGCGACGTCGTCGTGCACGTCATGCTGCCGCGGGTGCGCGAGTTCTACGCCATCGAGCGTCTGTGGACGGTCGGCGACCAGCCACCCGACACGGGCGCCGCCGCGCGCTGATTGCGCGGTGAAGGCGCGCCTGGTCGCCGTGGGCGAGCGCGCGCCGGGCTGGGTCGCGGACGGGTTCGCCGAATACCGCAAGCGGCTGTCGTACTGGCTGCCGCTGGATCTCGTGGAGATCGAGCCCGGCCTGCGCGGCAAGGGCCGCGACGCCGTGCGTGCGCGGCAGGACGAGGGCGCGCGCGTGCTGGCGGCACTGCCGCGGCAGGCGCAAGTGGTGGCGCTGGATGTCGAGGGTCGGGCGCACTCGTCCGAAGACCTGGCCCGTCGCCTGGAGCACTGGCGCGGGCAGGGCCGCGACCTCGCGGTACTGATTGGTGGCCCGGAAGGGCACGCGCCGGAAGTGCTGGCGCGTGCCGACGAGCGCTGGTCGTTGGGGCCACTGACCCTGCCGCACATGCTGGTGCGGCTGGTCGCGGCCGAGCAGCTCTACCGCGCGGCGGCGATGCTGGCCAACCACCCCTACCACCGCGCGTAGCGCTGCTCAGCCCTCGTCGGCGGCGGTGTCCGGCGCGTCTTCCGGCTTGCGGCCGAGGCCGCCGTGGTCGGGGTCCTGGCCGCGTGGCTTGCCGACGTTTCGTGCGTCGTCACCGTCACGCGGGGTGCGCTCGGCATAGCCGGACTTGTCGGCGTCGTTACCCGCCGGGGTATCCTTGCGGGGGCTGCTGTCGTGCGGATGGTCCGGGCTCATGGGTGCCTCCTCAACGGCCGAGTTCGAAGACCACGTCGAGCGACGCGGACAGGGTGGTTTCACCGGGCGAGACCGGGCTGCTTTCCGCACGCGCGTCCATCGCTGCCATGCGCATCATCGGCATCGGCTGCATGAAGCCGCCGCCCTCGCTGATGCTGACGATCCGCCGCACGCGCAGGCCGAGCGTGTCGGCATACATCGAGGCGCGGGTGCGCGCCAGCTCCAGGGCCTTGCGGCGCGCCTCGTCGTAGACCGCCTCGGGCTGGTCGATCTCGAAGCTGGGGCCGTTGACCTGGTTGGCGCCGTTGGCCACCAGCGCATCCAGCACATCGCCGATGCGCGCGACATCGCGCAGCTTCAGGTTGACGGTGTTGCTGGCCTGGTAACCGGTGATGACCGGGGATTCGTTGTCGACATGCCGGTACTGCGGATGGATGTTGAGCCCGGAGGTCTGCACGTCGCGCTCCTGGATGCCGGCGGCGCGGATCGCGCGCATGACCCGGTTCATCTGTTCGGCGTTGGCGCGCAGCGCGGCATTGGCGTCGGCGGCGCTGGTCACCACGCCGGCGGACAGGGTGGCGACGTCGGGGGTACGGCTGGCCTCGGCGCGGGCGCTGACCGACAGCAGGGTGCTGTCGCTGGCCGCCTGCGGTGTGGCCGGGGCCGACGGGGTCTGGGCACGGGTGGGCATGCTGGTCGCCAAGGTTGCGAGGGCGAGGGCTGCCACCAGGGCGGTGGCGAGCGGGCGAAGTGTCATTGGGGTCTCCGGATGTGCCCGAAAGGGTCGAGCCGCTCCAGTGAACGGGCCGTGAGCCTGAATGGGGTTGACGGCGGCGTGCCAGCGGTGCGCCGGGGTCGCGCGGGTATCCTGTGCGCATGCTGCTGCTTGCCTCGAAATCGCCCCGGCGCCGTGAGCTGCTGGGGCGCCTGGGTGTCCCGTTCGCGGTCCTGGATATCGACATTCCCGAAGTGCGCGCCCCGGGCGAGACGCCGGAGGCCTACGTGCGCCGGGTCGCCCGTGACAAGGCCGGGGCCGGCTGGGCGGCAGCGCCGGCGGGGACCTCCGCGGTGCTCGCCTCCGACACCGAAGTCGTGCTCGACGACCGCGTCTACGGCAAGCCGGTCGACGACCACGATGCCGCATCGATGCTGCGCAGCCTCGCCGGGCGCAGCCATGAGGTGCTGACCGCGGTGGCACTGCGCTCCGCGGCGGACATCGACGAGGTGCTGGTCAGCACCACGGTGACCTTCGACGCTCTCGACGAGCACGCGATCGCCGCCTACGTGGCCACCGGCGAGCCGATGGGCAAGGCTGGCGCCTATGCGATCCAGGGCGGCGCCGAGCGTTTCGTCACCCATCTGGCGGGCAGCTATTCGGCGGTGATGGGCCTGCCGCTGCACGCGACGGCCGGGTTGCTGCGTGCGGCGGGGTTGATGCGATGAAGGCCGGCGGAACTGCGATGATCGTCGGCTTGCGCGCACGCGCGTCTGCCAAGGGATAGGTCGGTATGTCGGAGGAAATCCTGGTCAACGTCACCCCCCGCGAGACCCGCGTGGCGGTGGTCGAGAACGGCATGCTGCAGGAGCTGCACATCGAACGCGGTGCCAGCCGCGGCGTGGTCGGCAATATCTACAAGGGTCGCGTGCAGCGGGTGATGCCGGGCATGCAGGCGGCGTTCGTCGACATCGGCCTGGAGCGCGCCGCGTTCCTGCACGCCAGCGACGTGATGCGCTCGCTGCCGGCGCCGGAGATGGACGCCGAGGCCGGCGCGCTGCCGGTGCCCGCCACGGTGCCGCCGATCGCCGAGCTGCTGCGCGACGGCCAGGACGTGGTGGTGCAGGTGGTCAAGGAGCCGATCGGCACCAAGGGTGCGCGGGTCACCACCCAGATCAGCATTCCCTCGCGGTATCTCGTGCTGCTGCCGCAGTCGAGCGTGGTCGGCATTTCCGCGCGCATCGAGGACGATGGCGAGCGGCGCCGGCTGAAGACGCTGGTGTCGGACCTCGCCCAGAGCAGCGGGCCGTACGGCTACATCGTGCGCACCAATGCCGAGGGCCAGGCGGAGGAAGCGCTCGCCGACGACATCGCCTACCTCGCCCGCGCCTGGGCACTGGTCGGCGAGGCCGCGGCGTCGGCACGCGTGGGCACCTGCGTCTACGAGGACCTCACCCTGCCGATGCGTGCCGTGCGCGACCTGATGCGGCGCGACGTCGACAAGGTGCGGGTGGATTCGCGCGAGACCTACGAGCGCGTGCGCGCCTTCGCCGCGCAGTACATGCCGGCGCTGGCTGACGGTGACGGCGGCCCGCTGGCCGAGCGCATCGAGCACTACGCCGGCGCGCGGCCGATCTTCGACCTGTACGGCGTCGAGGACGAGATCCAGCGCGCGCTCGACAAGCAGGTGCCACTGAAGTCGGGCGGTTACCTGGTCATCGACCAGACCGAGGCGATGACCACCGTCGACGTCAACACCGGCTCGTTCCTGGGCCAGCGCAACCTCGAGGAAACCGTCTACCGGACGAACCTGGAAGCGGCGCAGGCCGTTGCGCGGCAGCTGCGGCTGCGCAACCTCGGCGGGATCATCATCATCGACTTCATCGACATGGTGGATCCCGAGCACCGGCGGCAGGTGCTGCGCACACTGGAGAAATCGCTGCTGCGCGACCACGCCAAGACCACCGTGTACGACTTCTCGCCGCTGGGGCTGGTGGAGATGACCCGCAAGCGCACCGTCGACAGCCTCGAGCGGCAGCTGTCGGAGACCTGCCAGACCTGCGGCGGGCGCGGCATGCTCAAGACCACCGAGACGGTGACCTACGAGGTCTTCCGCGAGATCGTGCGTGCGGTGCGCCAGTTCGAATCCGCACGCCTGCTGGTGATCGCGTCGCCGAAGGTGGTCGCGCGCATCACCGACGAGGAATCCACCGCGGTGGCCGAACTGGAGGAGTTCCTCGGCAAGTCGATCCGCTTCCAGGCCGACGAGCAGTACCTGCAGGAACAGTTCGATGTCGTGCTGCTCTGACCCCGCCACGGTCGTGCCCCTGCGGCGTCGCGGCGCCGCGCGTGCGGGCGCTGGCCGGCCATGGCGCAGGTCCATCGAGTGGTGCGCGGCGTCCGTCCGCGCCTGCATGCAGGCACCCGCGTCGCCAGCCCTGTGCGAGCCTGACAGGTGGCGGCCGGCGTGAGCCCGGTGCGCCGCCATGCGCGCCGTGCCGGCCGCTGGACCTGGTACCTGCTTGCGCTGGTGCTGGTGGTCGTCGCGCTCGCCGGCGGCATCGCCTCGCAGCTGCTGCTGCCGCTGGCCGAGCGCCACCCGGATCGCGTCGCCGCATGGCTGGGTGAGCGTGCGGGACGACCGGTCGGCTTCGATTCGCTCGACACCACCTGGACCCGACGCGGGCCGCTGCTGCAGGTCACCGGGCTGCGCATCGGCGAGGTGGACGCGCCGGTTGCGATCGGCACGGCGGAGATCCTGGTCATGCCGTACACCGGCTGGCTGCCGGGGCGCTCGCTGACCGAACTCCGCCTGCGCGACCTGCACCTGCAGCTCGAGCGGCACGATGACGGCAGCTGGCATGTCCAGGGCCTGCCCGGGCAGGCCGCCGGTGACAGCGACCCCTTCGCCGGACTCGAGCGCATCGGCGAGGTGGTGCTGCGCGATGGCAGCCTCGATATCGTCGCGCCGGGGCTCGGCATCCACACCCATGTGCCACGGATCGACCTGCGGCTGCGGGTCTCGGGCGACCGCGTGCGCGCTGCGGCCAATGCCTGGCGGGTGGAGGCCGATGCCCCGGTCCGGGCGGTGCTGGACCTAGCGCGCGGGAGCGGCGACGGCCGCGCCTGGCTGGGCATCGCCCGGGCGGATCTCGACGGCTGGTCGCCGCTGCTGCGCTACGCCGGGGTGGCGGTGGTCGATGGCCATGGCGATGCCGATGCCTGGGCGACCCTGTCCGGGCGCAGGGTGGTGGCGATGCGCGCCCGCGCGGAGCTCGAGGATGTCGCCCTGCAGGCGGTCAGCGGTGAGAGCGACGAGGCGCGCTTCGAACGGCTCGATGCCGACGTGCAGTGGCAGGCCGGCGATGCCGGCTGGCGGCTGGACGCCGGTCGCCTGCGGCTGACCGCCCATGGCGCCACCCAGTCGCTCGACGGGGCGGTGCTGGGGTCGGGCGCTGTGCTGGCGTTTGCCGCCGACCGCATCGATGCCGGGCCGCTGCTCGCACTGCTGCCGCTGTCGGACCGGCTGTCGCCTTCGCTGCGCAGCTGGCTGCGCGAGGCGTCGCCGCGTGCGGTGCTGCACGACGTGGCGCTGGTGCGCGACGCCGACGGCCGCATGCGCGTGCAGGCGCGCATCGAGGACGCGGGCTTCGTCCCGGTCGGCGAGCGCCCGGGCCTGCTGCGTGCGGGCGGGCGCCTGCGTGGCGACGCCGGGGGGCTGGTGTTCGAGCCCGACCCCGCCACGCGCTGGCGGCTGGACTGGCCGCTCGGCTTCGGCGAGCCGCATGACTTCAGCCTCGACGGCACCATCGCCGCCTGGCGCGACGGGGCCGGCTGGCAGGTGCAGACGCCCGGCCTGCGGATCGCCGGCGACGGCTATGGCGCCCATGTGCGCGGGGGGCTCGGCTTCGCGGCGGGCAGCGGGCGGCCGACGATCGATATCGCCGCCGCCGTCGACGAGGCGGAGATCCCGGTGGCGCGGCGTTTCTGGGTGCGCCATGTGATGTCGGAGGCCACCATCGGCTGGCTGGATGCAGCGCTCGTCGGCGGACGGGTACGCAACGGCCGCGCGGTGGTTTCGGGTGACCTGGATGACTGGCCGTTCCGCGCCACGGCAGGCCGCCCCGCGCCGGGGCTGTTCCACGCCGAGGCGGAGCTGGTGGATGCGCAGGTGCGCTTCCAGCCGGAGTGGCCCGCCGTCGAACGGCTCGACGGCCGGGTGCGTTTCATCGCCAATGGCTTCGACCTGCGCGGACGCGGCGCACTGGCGGGCGTGGACGTGGCGCAGCTGGAGGCGGGCATCGCCGATTTCAGCCAGGCGCCACTGCGCGTCAGCGCGGAGTCGGGCGGTGATATCGCCGCGATGTTCGCGATGCTGCGGCGGACCCCGCTGTACGCCGGCCTGTCGCCGACCCTGGACGGGCTGCGCGCGGCGGGGCCGGCCAACGCGCGCTTCGCGATGGAGCTCGACTTCGGCGAGGCGCCGCTGATCGACGGTGCGGTGCAGTTCGACGGCGTGCGCGTGGCCGAGCAGGCGTGGGGCCTGCAGCTCGACCAGCTGCGCGGACGCCTGCGCTACGACCAGCACGGCTTTGCCGCCCCCGCGCTGCAGGCGCAGATGGACGGCCGTACCGCGCACCTGCGCCTCGCCGCCGGCGAGGGACATGCACGCGATCCGCGGCTGGCTTTCGAGGGCGAACTCGGGGCGGTGGTCGGCATCGGCACGCTGATCGATCGTGTCCAGGCGCTGGAGTGGCTGCACCCGCGCGCCCGCGGACGGTCGGCATGGACGGTGGGGGTCGAGGTACCGCGCGATACCGGTGGCGACGATGCCCCGCCCAGCCTGGTGCTGCGCTCCGACCTGCGTGGCACCACCCTCGACCTGCCGGCGCCGCTTGCGAAGCCTGCCGGGGCGGCCCTGCCTGCCGAAGTGCGCGTCGAACTGCCGCTCGACGGCGGCAACGAACTGGCGGTGCGCCTGGGCCAGCGCATGGCCCTGCGCGCACGCGTGGATGGCGATGCCACCGGCCTTGCGATCGCCCTGGGCGGCGCTGCGGCCACCGCGCCTCCGGCTTCGGGGGTGGTGCTTGGTGGCCGCACCGCCGAATTCGCGGTGATGGACTGGCTGGGGCTGCTCGGGGGCGCAGGCGGGGAGGGCGATGGCGATGGCGAGGGTGGCAGCATGCCGCTGCGGCGCATCGACCTCGCGGTCGACCGCCTGAGCCTGATGGGCGGGAGCTTCCCGGATACCCGCATCCGCGCGGCACCGGCCGCGGGCGGCACCGCGCTCGGTTTCGAGGGGCCGGCGCTGGCCGGATCGCTGCAGTTGCCGGATGGCCGGGGCCCGGTGGTCGGTCGCTTCGAGCGCGTCCACTGGCAGCGCACGCCGCCGGTCGCGGGCGCCGCCGCGCGCGCGCGCGGAGCCGCTCCGGCCGACGACAGCAGCGATCCCGCGCGCCTGCCGGCACTGCAGATCGACGTCGCCGACCTGCGCCTGGGCGACGCCCGCCTGGGCGAGGCCAGCCTGCGCACCCGCCCGGTGGCCGATGGGCTGCAGCTCGAGCGCCTGCAGGTGCGCGCGCCGGGGCAGGCGATCGACGCCACCGGCGAATGGCGCGGCCGCGGCAGCGCCCAGCGCACCCGCGTGCAGCTCGATATCGACAGCCAGGATTACGGCGCCCTGCTGGCCGGCCTCGGCCAGGGCGAACGGCTGCGTGGCGGTAATGGCCGCATCGGCTTCGCGGCCGCCTGGCCCGGCAGCCCGACCGGTTTCCGCGTCGAGGCGCTGGAAGGCCGGCTGTCGCTGCTGGTCAAGGACGGGCAACTGGCCGATGTCGAACCCGGCGCCGGGCGGGTGCTGGGCCTGCTCAGCGTGGCGGAACTGCCGCGTCGCCTGACCCTGGACTTCCGCGATTTCTTCGAGCGTGGCTTCGCCTTCAACCGCATCGGCGGAGAAGTGCATTTTGCCGACGGCCGTGCGCGTGCCCAGGGACTGGCGCTCGACGGGCCGGCGGCGGAGATCCGCATCGGCGGCAGCGCCGACCTGCGCGCGCAGACCTACGACCAGACCATCGACGTGCACCCGCGTTCGGGCAACCTGCTGACCGCGGTCGGTGCCCTGGCGGGCGGGCCGATCGGCGCGGCGGTCGGCGCCGCGGCGGGTTCGGTGCTGCGCCGGCCGTTGGGCGAGATCGGCGCCTCCACCTACCGGGTCACCGGGCCGTGGAGCGATCCGCAGGTCGAGGTGATCCGACGCGAGCCACATCGCGCGGAAACCGATGCGCAACCACCGCCGGACCCGGGCGCGCCCGCGGAGTGACGGCACGGTCCATGCCACCACCGCGGTTGCCCCTGCGCATCCGCGCCCCCATCCTTTGCCGATGACCGATTCCCCGATTGCGCTTGCCCAGTCCCGCCTGCTCGCTCCCGCAGGCCTCGATACCCACCAGCTCGACCAGGCGTTCTCGGCCCTCCTGGGCCCCGGCGTCGATTTCGGCGACCTCTATTTCCAGCACTCGCGGCGCGAGAGCTGGAGCATGGAAGACGGCATCGTCAAGGACGGTGCCCACTCGATCGAACAGGGCGTGGGCGTGCGCGCGATTTCCGGCGAGAAGACCGGCTTCGCCTATTCCGACGACATCGATGCGCAGGCGTTGCTGGTGGCCGCCGGCTCGGCGCGCGCGATCTCGCGCGACGGCCGTGCGGTCGCGCCGCAACGCGTGACGCTGCCGGCCGGCAGTCGCGCACCGCTGTATCCGGCGCTCGATCCGGTCGACAGCCTCGACAACGCCGCCAAGGTGGAAGCGCTGCGTCGCATCGACCGCCTGCTGCGCGCCGCCGACCCGCGCGTGCGCCAGGTGATGGTGAGCCTGTCGGGCACCGTCGACACCATGCTGGTGGCGCGCTCGGACGGCGTGATCGCCGGCGACGTGCGCCCGCTGGTGCGGCTCAACGTGCAGGTGCTGGTGGAACAGGATGGCCGCCGCGAATCCGGCTATGCCGGCTACGGCGGGCGTTACGGTTACGAGGAACTGCTGGCAGATGGCCGCCCCGAGCACTTCGCCCGCGAGGCCTTGCGCCAGGCGCTGGTGAACCTCGACGCGGTGGATGCGCCGGCCGGGATCATGCCGGTGGTGCTGGGCAACGGCTGGCCGGGCGTGCTGCTGCACGAAGCGGTGGGCCATGGTCTCGAAGGCGACTTCAACCGCAAGGGCACCAGCACCTACGCCGGGCGCATCGGCCAGCGGGTGGCGGCACCGGGCGTGACCATCGTCGACGACGGCACCCTGGATGGCCGCCGCGGCTCGCTCAATGTCGACGACGAGGGCACGCCGACGCGCTGCACCACGCTGATCGAGGACGGCGTGCTCGCCGGTTACATGCAGGACACCCACAACGCGCGGCTGATGGGCGTGGCGCCGACGGGCAACGGGCGTCGCGAGTCGTTCGCGCATCTGGTGATGCCGCGCATGACCAACACCTACATGCTCGCCGGCAACGACGACCCGGAAGACATGATCCGCTCGGTGAAGAAGGGCCTGTACGCGGTCAACTTCGGCGGCGGCCAGGTCGACATCACCAGCGGCAAGTACGTGTTCTCGGCCACCGAGGCCTATCTGATCGAGGACGGGCGCATCACCGCGCCGGTCAAGGGCGCGACGCTCATCGGCAACGGCCCGGAGACCATGCGCAAGGTCAGCCGCATCGGCCACGACCTCGCGCTCGACGACGGCGTGGGCGTGTGCGGCAAGGACGGACAGAGCGTGCCGGTCGGCGTGGGCCAGCCGTCGCTGCTGATCGACGGCCTGACGGTGGGTGGCACGCAGGCGTGACTGCGGTGTGCTGCCACGGATCAGCGCGGGTCAACACGGATCGGGGCGATAAAGGCGAGCGCCGTCCTGCGCCCGATCCGCGCACACCCGCGTCAATCCGCGGCTGGAAGCTCCGCCCCGTCCTGCGTCGTGTCTGCAGCCAGCACATCGCGCAGCAGCCGGAACAGTTCGCGATAGGCGTGCGGCGGCCTGTTCTTCGCCCGTTCCTGCGCGGCGTTGCGGATCAGCGTGCGCAGCTGCTGACGGTCGGCATCGGGATGCTCGGCCAGCAGGTCGGCGAGCGCGGTGTCGCCGCCCTCCAGCAGCCGGTCGCGCCAGGTTTCTGCACGGTGCAGCAGCGCGGTTTCCTGTCGCGCGGCCTCGCCGCCGGCATCCATCGCATCGCGGATGGCGTCCAGCGTGTCGTCGTCCTCGCGGCGCATCTGCTTGGCCAGGAACGCCAGCTGGCGCTTGCGCGCGATGTGCGAGGTGATGCGCTGCGCGTCGCGGATATGCGGCAGCAGGTGGTCGGGCAGCGGAAGTTTTTCCAGCTGCGCCGGAGTCATGCCCACCAGTCGTTCGCCCAGTTCCAGCACTTCCAGTGCATCGCGCCGTTGCTGGCTGCGGCTGGGCGAGAGGAATTCGCCGGTTTCGTCGTCGCGTCCGCGCATCGTCGGTCCTGTGTGCAGGGCGGGGTGGATCCCCGGGTCGCCCGCGCGGGCGCGGCGGCGCGGCGGACGTCAATCATCAAAGGATAATCCATTGGACGTAGTGACTTCCCCGAAACACACCGCCGACGACAGCCTCGCGCGGATTGCCGCGCTCGAGGAGGTGGCGCGGCGCGCACTCGACCTGTGCCGCGCACGCGGAGCCAGCCAGGCCGAGGTGTCGTGCTCGGAAGAGCAGGGCCTCAACGTCGGCGTGCGCCTGGGCGAGGTGGAAACGGTCGAGGCCACCCGCGACCGCGGGGTCGCGCTGACCGTCTACTTCGGCCAGCGCAAGGGCAGCGCCAGCACCGCCGACCTGCGCGACGACAGCCTGGTCGCCACCGTCGAGCAGGCCTGTGCGATCGCGCGCTACACCGAGGAGGACCCGGCCGCCGGGCTCGCCGACCCGGCGCTGATGGCGACCTTCCTGCGCGAGTTCGACAGCTGGCACCCCTGGGCGCTGGACGCGGACGAAGCCGTTGAACTGGCACTGGCCTGCGAGCAGGCCGGGCGCGATGCCGATCCCCGGATCGGCAATTCCGACGGTGCCTCGGTGGGCAGTGGCGCGGCGGTCTCGGTGTATGCCAACTCGCACGGGTTCGTCGGCAGCAGCCGCGAGACCCACCACAGCCTCGGCTGTGCGCTGATCGCCGGCCAAGGCGAAGCCATGCAGCGCGATGGCTGGTACACGTTCGCGCTCGCACGCGACGACCTGCAGGCACCTGCAGCAGTGGGGCGCGAGGCCGCGCGGCGCGCGCTGTCGCGGCTGGATCCACGGCCCATTCCGACCGGCGCGATGCCGGTGCTGTTCTCGACCGAGATGGCGCGTTCGCTCGTCGGCCACCTGCTGGGTGCGGTGTCGGGCGGCGCGCTGTACCGGCGTGCGAGCTTCCTGCTCGACAGCCTTGGTGAGCAGTTGTTCCCCGACTGGTTCGCAATCCACGAGCGCCCGTTCCTGCCCCGCGGCCTGCGCTCGACGTCATTCGACGACGAGGGCGTGGCGACGCGCGAGTCGGCGCTGGTCGAGGCCGGCGTGCTGCAGCGCTACGTCCTCGGCAGCTATTCCGCGCGCAAGCTCGGCCTCGTGACCACCGGCAATGCCGGCGGCGTGCACAACCTCGAGGTGGCCGCCAATGCCGGCAACCTGGCCTCGATGCTGCGCGACATGGGACGTGGCCTGCTGGTCACCGAGCTGATGGGCCAGGGCGTCAACAACGTGACCGGCGACTATTCGCGCGGTGCGGCAGGCTTCTGGGTGGAGAACGGCGTGATCGTGCACGCGGTCGACGGCATCACCATCGCCGGCAACCTGCGCGACATGTTCCGCGACATCCGCGCGGTCGGCAGCGACCGTGATCCGCGCTCGCATATCGGCACCGGGCCGATCCTGCTGGACCGGATGACCGTCGCCGGCGGCGAATGACGTTAGGCTGTCGGACGGAGCACCTCTCCGTCGCCCGCGTGGTTGGCGCCGTCGCGCGGGCACTGCACCCGCGCGCCTGGGGAACGACATGAACGCACCGTACGACCACGACGCACCCACGCCCGTCAGCACCAGCGGCATCGCCGCGGATCAGCGCCAATGGGCGATGTTCGCCCACCTGTCCGCGTTGCTCGGCGGGCTCGTCACCGCCGGCTGGGCAGGGGGCGTGGGCTGCTTCCTCGGGCCGCTGGTGATCTGGCTGATGAAGCGCGAGACCATGCCGTTCGTCGGCGACCAGGCGAAGGAAGCGCTGAATTTCAACATCACCGTCGCCGCGATCATGCTGGTGCTGTTCCTGGTCGGCATCTTCACTTTCGGCATCGGCTTCCTGCTGACCGTGCCGCTGATGGTGATCGTCGCGCTGGTGTCGCTGGTCTTCATCATCATCGCCGCGATCAAGGCAAACGACGGCGTGGCGTACCGCTATCCGTTCGCGATCCGCTTGGTGAAATGACGCAGCGCGCGCCTGCGCGCATAGGTCGTCGGTTGGGTTGGACCGCGTTGCAGGCGGTCCCATGATGGTGGCCGGGGGCGCGATGTCCGCGCCCGGCAGGAGACCGTCATGGCACATGTCCAATCCATCACCACCTCCAATGAGCGCGGCTGGGCCATGGCCGCGCACCTCACCGCCCTGGTGCTGGCACTGATGACCAGCTGGCTGGTCGGCGTTGCCGGGGTGGTCGGGGCCGGGGCGATCTGGCTGCTCAAGCGCGACGACTCGCCATTCATCGCCCGCCACGCGCGCGAGGCGGTCAACTTCAACCTCAGCATGCTGATCTATGCCGCGGTGGCCTGCGGCATCGCCGCGGCGCTGGTCGGGTTGACCGTGCTGACCCTGGGACTGGGCGTGATCCTGACCCTGCCGGCCGGTCTGGCGCTGCTGATGGTGATCGTCGCGATCGCGCTGATGTGGCTGGTGTGCAGCATCATCGCCGCGGTCAGGGCGTGGAACGGCGAGGAGTACCGCTATCCGCTGACCATCCGCCTGCTGGACTGAGGGGCTTTGAAACACGCCCGCGCGCTGGCGCCTTCGGCGTCCGTCACCCGCCGCGTGATCAGTTGTTGCGGGTAATCGCGTGGCGCCCGAGTGCCGCCAGCGCCGATGCGCGCTCGCCGAACGGGGCGAGCGCCGCGTCCATCGTCGTCGCCAGTGACTGCAGGCGGGCGCGCGAGGCGTCGACGCCGATCAGCGCCGGGAACGTGGCCTTGTCCTGCGCCGCATCCTTGCCGGCGGTCTTGCCGAGGGTGCTGCTGTCGGACTCGACATCGAGCAGGTCGTCGCGGATCTGGAAGGCAAGCCCCAGCGCATCGGCAAACGTATCCAGTCGTGCGGCGGTCTGCGCGTCCACATCCGCAGCAAGCGCACCCAGCCGCACCGCGGCACGCAGCAGCGCGCCGGTCTTCATCGCATGCAGGCGTTCGAGTGCCTCGATATGGGGCACACCGTTGCCGGTAGCGGCGAGATCGCGCGCCTGGCCGCCACACATGCCGCCAGCACCTGCCGCCACCGCGAGCTCGCGCAGCATCGCCACCCGCGCGGCTGCGGGCTGCGGGGCATCGGCGAGCACCGCGAATGCCAGCGACTGCAGTGCATCGCCGCACAGCACCGCGGTGCCCTCGTCGAACGCCACGTGCACGGTCGGCTGGCCGCGCCGCAGCGCGTCGTCGTCCATCGAGGGCAGGTCGTCGTGGACCAGCGAATAGGCGTGGATCAGTTCGACGGCGGCCGCCGCCGGATCCAGTGCGTCTTCGGCGGCTCCGAACGCGGTGCCGGTGGCGTACACCAGCAGCGGACGCATGCGCTTGCCGCCGAGCAGGGTGGCGTGGCGCATCGACGCCAGCAGGCGCGGCTCGCTACCGACGAGCGGGTCCAGCGCGCTGCCGATGGCATCGTCGGCGCGCTGGCGCCAGGCATCGAAACGGCCGGAAACGGCCGCGGGCGTCTCAGACATCGTCGCCGGCGGCGGGAAACGGTTCGCCATTGCCGGGCTGGCCGGGGTCGCTCAACAGGCGCACGCGCAGTTCGGCCTGTTCCAGTGCCTGCTGGCAACGGCGATACAGGCCCACGCCGCGCTCGTAGGCGGCCAGTGAATCCTCGAGACTGAGTTCACCGTCCTCCATGCGCTCCACCAGCGCTTCGAGCTGTTCGAGCGACTGCTCGAAATCGCTCACCGGCGAGGTGCTGTCGGCGCCGTCGGCGGGGAGGGCGGGGTCGGAAGTCTGCTTGCGTGCCATGCGCGCATTCTAGGCCGAATCGGCCGCCGCTTCGTGACCGCGGGCTGGCCTACGGGGGTCAGCGGCGCGCCGGCGGCGTCCAGTGCAGGCGTGCGTTGCGTGCCTGCAGCCACGCGTCCAGCGCGGCCGCGACCACGCGGTCGCCGGCGGCGAGGAGTTCGCCACCAGGCGTGGACAGCAGCGGCAGCTGCGCGCGTTCCCAGCGCGGCACGTCGAGCATCTGCAGTATCTGTTTCAGGCTGTGGTGATGGTCCCGCCCGGGCAGCCGGATGCGCTCGCCGCCGCGGCGCGCATGCACCCGCAACGGCACATCGAAGCGGGTTGGGCCCCCGGCCTCGAGCTGCAACCTGCCGCCATCGGGCAGTGCCAGCGGCGCGGCGCCATCCCATTCGAGATCGAGCTCCGCGCACAGCGGCACCTGCAGCGGCGCGGCGTGCAGCAGGTCGCGCCAGCGCTGCACCCGCGTGCCGGCGTAGTCGAAACAGGCATCGCCATCGCGCGCACCACCGGCGAGCATCCGTTCGATCTGCATCACGCCTTCGGCCGGCAGCGGCGGCAGCCCGAGCGTCGCGATCCAGTGCCGCAGCACGCGGGCACGGCGCGCCGACGGCAGCCCGCGCAGGGCATCCAGGCGCAACACCGCAGGAACATCGGTGCGTGCAGTGGCCATCGCAGCGGCATCGTCATCGGCCAGCAGGTCGCAGGCCTGCGCCGCGAGGCCCGCGCTGCGGGCGAGGCTTCCGGTGGCATGCGGCCAGCGTTCGCGCAGCCGGGGCAGCACCGCATGGCGCAGGAAGTTGCGGTCGGGGTCGAGCGCGGCATTGCTGGTGTCCTCGATCCACGCCAGCCCACGGGTGCGTGCGACCTGCAACACGTGCGCACGCGGCGTCGCCAGCAACGGGCGCCACAGCCAGCCCGCGCCATGTGCGCGCCACGGGCGCATGGCCGCCAGCCCCTCCACGCCGGACGCCCGCAGCGCGCGCAGCAGGAAGGTTTCCGCCTGGTCATCCAGATGGTGGGCCAGCGCGAGGATGTCGCCGGGCTGCAGCTGCGCCGCGAACGCGGCGTAACGTGCGCTACGCGCGGCCGCCTCGAGACCGCACCCCTCATCGGGCTGCACGTGGGCGCGGTGGATCTCCAGCGGTACGTCGAGCGCCGCGCAGACGTGCTGCGCATGCGCGGCCCAGTCGTCGGCGGCTGCGTGCAGGCCGTGGTGCACATGCACTGCACGCAGGCCGCGCGCGCGCGCGTCGGGATCGCCGGCAAGGCGGTGCAGCAGCACGGTGGAATCGAGCCCGCCGCTGAAACCGACCACGACCGGCGCGGCGGCGCTAGGCGGGATCCACAGTGGCAGGTCGACGGTGGACGCGGACATTCGCGCATGGTGCCACGCGCGCGACGCTGCGATCCGCGATGCGCATCTTGCGGTCAACCGGCTTCGCCTAGAGTGCGCTGTCCTCATGCGGGAGTCCTCGATGACCCGGTTGTTCGCACCGCTCGCCCAACGCTCCATCGTCATGCGCAACCGCATCGCGGTGTCGCCGATGTGCCAGTACAGCGCCACCGACGGCGTGCCCGACGCATGGCATCTCGTCCACCTGGGCAGCCGCGCGGTCGGCGGTGCGGGCGTGGTGATGGCCGAGGCCACCGCGGTGTCGCCGGAGGGGCGCATCTCTCCGGCCGATACCGGGCTGTGGAGCGTCGCGCAGGCGCAGGCATGGGCGCCGGTTGCCGCGTTCGCGCGTGCGCACGGCGCGGTGCCTGCGGTGCAGCTCGCGCACGCCGGCCGCAAGGCCAGTACGCAGGTGCCATGGTTGGGCCGCCTGGCGGTCCGGCCGGAGGACGGTGGCTGGCAGGTCGTGGCACCCTGCGGGGGCGCGTACGACGCCGGCTATCCGGAGCCCGTAGCGCTCGATGCCGCAGGCATCGGCAGGGTCATCGACGACTTCCGTGCCGCCGCACGGCGCGCGCTGGATGCCGGCTTCGAGCTGGTCGAGATCCACGCCGCGCATGGTTACCTGCTGCACCAGTTCCTCTCGCCGCTGACCAATCATCGCGACGATGCCTGGGGCGGGGACTTCGAAGGGCGGATCCGGCTGACGCTGGAAGTGATCGCCGCGGTGCGCGAGGTATGGCCGGAGCGCCTGCCGCTGTGGCTGCGGATCTCGGCAACCGACTGGGCCGACGACGGCTGGGACCTCGAGCAGAGCATCGCGCTGTGCAGGCAGCTGGGCGATGCCGGCGTGGACCTGGTCGATGTGTCCAGCGGCGGGCTGGTGCCCTGGCAGCGGATCGAGGTCGGCCCGGGTTACCAGGTGCCATTTGCCGGCGAGATCCGCCGCGCCAGCGGCATTTCCACCGGTGCGGTCGGGCTGATCACCAGCGCCACGCAGGCCGAGGACGTGCTGGCCCGCGAGGACGCCGACATGGTGCTGCTGGGCCGCGAACTGCTGCGCGACCCGTACTTCCCGCAGCACGCGGCACGCGAGCTGGGCGCCGATCTCCCGGTACCGGTGCAGTACGCCCGGGCGTGGTGAGGGGCCTCAGGGGTTCTGGCCGGGCCCAGTGCGGAGAATATCGGTGACGTCGAAGTAGAACGACCGCTTCCGCCCATTGTTCATGCGTACGTCGAGCCGGTCGTACGAACGGCCATCGTGTTGCACGACCGACTGGCGCCGCACCTCGCGCACGCCCAGCACATGACGGGCCAGCACGTACTCGTTGGAAGCCAGGCATGTCCGGAAGGCGCGGGCAGGGGACGCGCCGTCGCGTCCTTCGATCATCATCTCAAGCAACGCCGTTGCATAGGCGCGCCGGTCAGCGTGTCGCGCCGTATCGCCGGCGGCTTCAGCAAGTACCGCGAGCAGGAATTGCAATTCAAGCGACGGGAGTGCATCCAGGTCACCAAACTGCTCGGCGAGCTGGTCCAGGGTCGGCTGCGCGGCCGCGACAACGTCAGGTCCGGTCACGACGTTGCTTATCTCATCGATCGCGCCAAGCACGGCCAGATCGACGAGTCCGGGAAGCATCGGGCGGGTACCGACGCGTTCGCAGTCTGCAAGTGCGGCCTCCCGGTAAATCGTTGCCTCACCAGGTGGTGTTACCGGATCGCCTGCAAAGGCCGGCGACACGAAGAGTGCCGCAACGAGCGGCGTAACGAGTTTAGGCCGCACGGTTGTCCGGCTTGCGCGCAGGGTGCCAGCCATTTCGTACCTCCGTGTCGTGCTGATGGTTTTCCCGGCGTGCGTGGCGCTCCTCAGGCCGCCTCGTACGCCCCGTAGCCGCGCAGGCGCTCGTAGCGGCGCTGCAGGAGGTCGGGCAGCGGCAGCGCCTCGAGGGCGTCGAGTTCGTTGAGCAGCACCGACTTCAGGCGGATCGCGGTCTGGCGCGGATTGCGGTGCGCGCCGCCGATCGGTTCGCGGATCACCTTGTCCACCAGGCCCAGCCCGTGCAGGCGGCGCGCGGTCAGACCCAGTTGCTCGGCGGCGTCGCGCGCCTTGCCGGCGTCCTTCCACAGGATCGATGCACAGCCTTCCGGGGAGATCACCGAATAGGTGCTGTACTCGAACATCAGCGTGCGGTCGCCGACGCCGATGGCGAGCGCGCCGCCGGAGCCGCCTTCGCCGATCACCGTGCAGATGATCGGCGTCTTCAGCTCGGCCATCTCCATCAGGTTGCGGGCGATGGCTTCGGACTGCCCGCGCTCCTCGGCGCCGATGCCGGGATAGGCGCCCGGGGTGTCGATGAAGGTCAGCAGTGGCAGGCCGAAGCGCTCGGCCATCTTCATCAGCCGCAGCGCCTTGCGGTAACCCTCCGGGCGCGGCATGCCGAAGTTGCGGCGTACCTTGGACTTGGTGTCGCGGCCCTTCTGGTGGCCGATGATCATCACGCTGCGGCCGTTGATGCGGCCCAGGCCACCGACGATGGCGTGATCGTCGGCGTAGGCGCGATCACCGGCGAGTTCCTGGAACTCGTCGCAGATATGGCGGATGTAGTCGTGGGTGTAGGGCCGGGCAGGGTGGCGCGCGAGCTGCGACACCTGCCACGGAGTGAGGTCGCGGAAGATCTGCGCGGTGCGGCGGCGCAGCTTCTCCTGCAGCGCGTGCACTTCGTTGTCGACGTTCACCGCGGGGCCGGCACTGGCCTGGCGCAGTTCCTGGATCTTGGCTTCGAGGTCGGCGATGGGCTGCTCGAAGTCGAGGTAGTTCGGGTTCATCTGATACCGGGGCCCGGAAACAATCGCGAGAGTCTATCCGACCGCCTGCCACGGCACCGTACCCCGGCGTGTCGTCACGCGCGAACGACCACCGCGACGGGCAGACACCGTCACCCGCACGTGACGCGGCTTCTGGTGCCGTTGCCAGCCTCCGTACCGCCGGGACATCGGCCTCGACGAGGTCGCGAACAGGGGTTTTTAGAGATCGACGACCGCATCACCCTGCGTACCGCCTGCCGGATGGTCCGGACCCTTTGCCGACCCGATGGAGGGCCCGATGCTGACCCGGCTGCATGATCTTCTCGGCCTGCGGACCGGCCCGGTGACGTTCTTCGTCTCCGTGCTGGTCATCTTCGCCTTCGCCGCGGCGATGTCCTTGTTCCCGGGGCCCGTGCAGAGCGGCTTCGGCGTGGTGTCGGGCTACCTGCGCTACGAGCTCGGCTGGCTGTATACCCTCGGCACGACCGGACTGGTGGTGTTCGCCTTCGGGCTGGCGGCCAGCCGCTACGGGCGGGTGAAGCTCGGTGACGACGATGCGGAGCCGGAGTACTCCGGGGTGGCCTGGTTCGGCATGCTCTTCGCGGCGGGCGTGGGGGCCGTCCTGATGTTCTGGGGCGTGGCGGAGCCCATGAGCCACTACGCCAACCCGCCGCTCTACGGGACCGTGCCGGGGACCGACACGGCCGCCCTGCAGGCACTGGCCATCGCCAACTTCCATTTCGGCATCCACATGTGGGCCCTGCTGGTGATTCCGGGGCTGTGCTTCGGCTACTTCACCTACAAGCGCCGGCTGCCCCCGCGCGTGTCTTCAGCGCTGCAGCCACTGCTCGGGGAGGGGATCCACGGGCCGTGGGGGAGGGCGGTGGACATCATCTGCGTGGTGGCGACCGTCTTCGGGCTGGCGGTGTCGGTCGGTCTGGGCGCGATGCAGATCAACGCCGGCATGAACTACGTCATGGGCATTCCCATGAACGGATGGCTGCAGGCCGGCATCATCGCCGTCATCACCGCGCTCGCACTGGTCTCGGCGCTGGCCGGCCTCGACAAGGGGATCAAGCGGCTTTCCTACCTGAACATCGTCCTGATGGTCGCGTTGCTGGTGTTCGTGCTGATGTGGGGCGCCAGCATGGACACCATCCGCGGCATCGTGGAGTCGGCAGGGGCGTATGTGTCCCATCTGCCCATGCTTTCCTTCTTCAACGATTCCTTCGGCAATGGGCGATGGTCTGGCGACTGGACCGTTTTCTACTACGCATGGACCGTCACCTGGTCGCCCTTCGTCGGGCTGTTCATCGCGCGCATTTCGCGCGGCCGCTCGATCCGGGCCTTCGTCCTTGCATCGCTGTGCCTGCCGACGGCCTTCGTGGTCATCTGGATGGGCACCTTCGGCTTCAGTGCCTTCCGCATCGAACGGGCGCCCGCGACGGCCGGCACCCTGACCGAAACCATCGTGGCGAACGGGAATGTGGAAGCCGCGCTGTTCCAGTTCCTGCAGTCCTTCCCGTTCTTCGGGTTCACGGCTGTGCTGGCGCTGCTGGTGATCACCATCTTTTTCATCACGTCCCTCGACTCCGGGGCGCTGGTGCTCGACAACCTGGCTTCCGGTTACGAAGACGTGGGGCCCAAACGCCAGCGCGTGATCTGGGCCCTGTCGGTGGGCCTGGTCTGCACCGTGATCCTGGTGACCTCGGGCGAACACGGGCTCGCGGCATTGCAGGAGGTCATCATCGTCATCGGGGCCCCGGTGCTGATGCTGGTGGTGGGCCTGTGCCTGTTGCTCGTGCAGGCGTTGCGCGAGGACGCCGGTGCGGTCAAGCCGATGCGCACGCGCCAGTGGAAGAAGGTGCTTCCGGTAGAGGAGTACCAGCGGCGCGCACGGGAGGACGAGCACGACATGGCCGAGTACGTGATCCGGCCGGAGTACGAGCCGGGCACCGAGCCGGAATACGACATCTACCAGCCGGACACGCGGCAGTCGCGGCGGGCCCGCGGCGGGGCGGCGCTGCTGACCATCGGGCTGACCGGCGGTATCGGCTCGGGCCGGTCACTCGCCGCCCGCGATTTCCGCGCGCTGGGGGCGGTGGTGATCAGTGCCGACGAGCTGGTCGGCCGGGTGGTCGTGCCCGGAAGCCAGACACTGGAGGAAATCGCTGAGGTCTTTGGCGAGGACGTCATCACCGAAGACGGGGAACTGAACCGCTACGCCCTGGGCAAGCTCGTGTCCGGCAACGACACCGCCCGGGCCAGGCTCAACCGGATCATCCATCCGCGGGTACGCGCCGAGATCATGCGCTGCGCCGCGGAGGCCGGCCCCGACGCGGTGGTGGTGGCCGACGTGCCGTTGCTGGCCGAAACCGACGAGCCACGGGCCGGGCTCGACCTCGTGCTCGTGGTGGAGGCGCCTGCCGAGGTGCGGGTGGCGAGGCTGGTCAGCGAGCGCGGCATGTCCAGGAAGCAGGCCTGGGAGCGGGTGGACGCCCAGGCGACGGACGCGGAGCGTCGTGAAATCGCCGACGAAGTGATCGTCAACGATTCGGGACGCGAGGCGCTCGCCCAGGCGGTGCGCCGGTTCTGGAGCGAGCGGGTGCAGCCGCTGCTCGATCAGCATCGGGCCGCCGCGCGCGCGGACGACGCGCGCGGACGGGACGAGTGACTGGCTGCGGTTCCCGATGACCGAAAGCGCCTCCGACGCGGCGCGTGATGCCGAGGCGGTGAACCAGGCCCGGTCAGCGCATCAGGACGCTGCCCATGGGCGCGACATCGCCACCCGCACGTGCACGCCGTCACGCGCGCGCAGCGCGCCGATGAGGTCGGCATCCACCCGCACCGAGCGCGCGCCGTTGACCTCCAGGGTGCCGGCCGCGCCCGCGGGCACGGTGAGGTCGTAGCGCAGCGGGGTCTCGCCGGGGCGGTGGGCGTCGAGCAGGCGCTCGACATCCTGCAGCAGGCCGGGCATGCGCAGGTCCAGCCGCAGCGCGACGCGCTTCGCGATCTGCGGGCACAGCTGCAGGTAGTCCCAGGCGCGGCGCGCGCGCAGCGCGAAGCCGCCGCTGAACTCGTCCTCGCGCAGGCCACCCTCGACGATCAGGATGCGGTCGCGGGTCAACAGCGGGGCGAACTCCTGCCAGGCCTCGGCGAAGAATGCGCATTCCAGCCGCCCGTGGCCGTCCTCCAGCTGCACGAAGGCCTGGGTGTCGCCACGCTTGCGCATGCCCACCACCAGGCCGGCGACGATCGTGTTGACCTCGGGGCGCCAGCCACCACGACCGGAGTCCGGCCGCGCCGCCCACACCGCATCCAGCTCGCCGAGGTGGTGGCCGAGCAGGTCGCGCAACTCGGTGCGGTACGGGTCCATCGGGTGACCACTGAGGAACAGCCCCAGGGTCTCGCGCTCGCCGGCCAGCAGCTGCGCCAGCGGCCATTCGCTGGTCTCCGGCAGCTCGATGTGGATCGGTGCGGATTCGGACGGCCCGCCGAACAGCGACACCTGGCCGGCGGCGCGCTCGCGGGCGAGCTGGTCGCAGGCCTTGAGCACCTCCGGCAACTGCAGCATCAGCGAAGCGCGGTTGCTGCCCAGTGCATCCAGCGCACCGGCCTGGATCAGGGCTTCGAGCGTGCGCCGGTTGAGCCGCGCGCCTTCGCAGCGACGGCAGAAATCGAGCAGGTCCCGGAACGGCCCGCCGGACGTGCGCTGCGCGGCGATCGCCTCGCAGGCGCCGCGGCCGACGCCCTTCACCGCGCCCAGGCCGTAGCGGATGGTGGCGGGGTCGGTGGCCTCGAACATGTACGCCGAGGCGTTGACGTCGGGCGGCAGGACTTCGAGCCCCAGTGCACGCGCCTCGTCGAGGAAGCCGACGACCTTGTCGGTGTTGTCCATGTCCGACGACAGCACCGCGGCCATGAACTCGGCCGGGTAATGCACCTTCAGCCATGCGGTCTGGTAGGCGACCAGCGCATACGCCGCCGAGTGCGACTTGTTGAAGCCGTACTCGGCGAACTTCTCCATCAGGTCGAAGATGCCGGTGGCGACCTTGGGGTCGACGCCGTTCTCCGCGGCCCCGGCCTCGAACTTGGCGCGCTCCTTGGCCATCTCCTCGGGCTTCTTCTTGCCCATCGCGCGACGCAGCAGGTCGGCGCCGCCCAGCGAGTAACCCGCCAGGACCTGGGCGATCTGCATCACCTGTTCCTGGTAGACGATCACGCCGTAGGTCGGCTTGAGCACCGGCTCGAGCAGCGGATGCGGATAGGTGACCTCGGCATTGCCGTGCTTGCGGTCGACCCAGTCGCGGTCCATCCCCGAGCCCAGCGGGCCGGGGCGGAACAGCGCGGCCAGCGCGATGATGTCCTCGAAGGTGTCGGGTTTCGCGCGCTTCAACAGCTCGCGCATGCCGCGTGATTCGAACTGGAACACCGCCACCGTGTCGCCGCGCGCGAACAGTTCGTAGGACGCACGGTCGTCGAGCGGCAGCGCGGCGATGTCGAGCGGCGCCTCGCCACCCGTGGCACGCCGTGCGTTGATCGCCTTCACCGCCCAGTCGATGATCGTGAGCGTACGCAGGCCGAGGAAGTCGAACTTCACCAGGCCCACGGCTTCGACATCGTCCTTGTCGAACTGGGTGACCGGGTTGCGTCCGCGGCCGCCCTCGTCGTGTTCGGCGAACAGCGGGCAGAAGTCGGACAGCGGCGAGGGCGCGATCACCACGCCGCCGGCGTGCTTGCCGGCGTTGCGCGTCAGGTCCTCGAGCTGCAGGGCGAGGTCGATGAGGTCGCGGACCTCGTCCTCGTCCTGGTAGCGCTGGATGAGCTCCGGCGAGCGCCAGGCCTCGTCGCTGCGCGACTTGTCGGTGCGGCCCATCGCATCCGACAGCGAGATGCCCAGCACGTTGGGCACCAGCTTGGCGATGCCGTCGACCATGCCGTACGGGTAGCCGAGCACGCGGCCGACGTCGCGCACCACCGCCTTCGCCGCCATCGTGCCGTAGGTGATGATCTGGCTGACGCGGTCGCGGCCGTACTTCGCGGCGACGTAGTCGATGACCTCGTCGCGCCGGTCCATGCAGAAGTCGATGTCGAAGTCCGGCATCGACACGCGTTCGGGGTTGAGGAACCGCTCGAACAGCAGGTCGTAGGGCAGCGGGTCGATGTCGGTGATCTTCAGCGCCCACGCCACCAGCGAGCCGGCGCCGGAACCGCGGCCCGGGCCCACCGGGATGTCGTGCTCCTTGGCCCACCGGATGAAGTCCGACACGATCAGGAAGTAGCCCGGGAACCCCATCTTGGTGATGACGTCGAGCTCGATCTCCAGCCGCTCGGCGTAGCTCTCGCGGGTGTGGCCTGCGGCCACCGGATACTTCGCCAGCCGCTCCTCCAGGCCATCGCGCGCTTCCTTGCGGATCCAGCTGTCGAGGGTGTGGTCGTCCGGCACCGGGAACTGCGGCAGGTAGTACGTGCCCAGGCCGAGTTCGACGTTGCAGCGCTGCGCAAGCGCCACGGTGTTGTCGATCGCATCGGGGATGTCGGCGAACAGCTCGCACATCTCCTCGCTGGACTTCAGGTACTGCTCGCGGCTGTAGTCGCGCGGGCGGCGCGGATCGTCGAGCACGCGCCCGGAGGCGATGCACACGCGCGCCTCGTGCGCTTCGAAACCATCGGCGTCGAGGAAGCGCACGTCGTTGCTGGCGACCACCGGGATCCCGCGCACCGACGAGGCATGCAGGGCGAAGTCGTTGAACTGCGCCTCGCCATCGCGCCCGGTGCGGGTCAGTTCCAGATGCAGGCGGTCGTCGAAGGCGGCCTGCAGGTCGGCCAGCCAGCCGAGTGCGAGCTCGTGCTTGCCGGTGGCGGCGAGTCGCCCGGCTTCGGTGTGGCGGCCGACCAGCGCGAACAGGTCGCCGGCATGGGCCTTCAGCCAGTCCGGGCGCACCACCACGCCGTCATTGCGGTGGCCTTCCAGCCAGGCGCGGGTGAGCAGTCGCGAGAGATTGAGGTAGCCGTCGCGGTTGCGGCACAGCAGCGTCACCGGATACGCGGGCTCGTCGCCGAGGGCCACCAACACGTCGGCGCCGGCGATCGGCTTGACGCCTGCCGACTCGCACTTGCCGTAGAAGCCGACCAGCCCGAACAGGTTGTTGCGGTCGGTCACCGCCAGCGCCGGCTGGTTCAGCGCAGCACAACGCCCGACCAGCTGCGGAATGCGGATCGTCGAGTCGGCGAGCGAGAACTCGCTGTGGAGGTGGAGATGGACGAAGCGGCTGGACATCGGACGGGCGTCGCGTCAACTCCGCAGGGTAGGCCGGGGGCATGGACCCGACAAGACTTGACATGCCCCCCCGAAGAAAACCGGCGGCCGCAGGCCGCCCGCCGACGCCCCTCTCCTGCGAGGCGGGAGAGGGGGGTACCACCTGCGAAGGCAGGTGGTGGGGTGAGGGCAAGGCGCGACGGCTCGAGGTCAGCAGGCGTCGCGGTGCTGTCTTGCGGACGGGCCGTCTGCAGCGACCCGCGGAAGCCGCGGGTGATGGGTCAGGCGGGCACCAGCCCCACCGGTGCGAACAGGTCCCCGCAGACCGGCGCCGCGGGTTCCAGCGCCTGACGCACCGGGGCGAAGCTGCGGCGATGGATCACGCACGGCCCGTGCGCGCGCAATGCCGCCAGGTGCTCGGGGGTGGAATAGCCCTTGTGGCGGTCGAAGCCGTACGCCGGGTGGTCGGCATGCAGGGCGACCATCGCGCGGTCGCGCGCCACCTTGGCGAGGATCGACGCGGCCATGATCGCGCGGTCGCGTGCATCGCCGTCGATCCAGGCCTCGGCACGGCAGGGCAGGGCCTTGGGCAGGTGGTTGCCGTCGATGCGCGCCACGCAGCGTTCGCGCTCCAGCCCGGCAATGGCGTTCTCCAGCGCGCGGCGCATGCCCTGCATGGTGGCGTGGAAGATGTTGATGCGGTCGATCTCGTCGACGTCGACCGACACGATGCTCCACGCCAGCGCACGCTCGACGATGCGCGCATACAGCGTCTCTCGTCGTTCGGCGTTGAGTTGCTTGGAGTCGTTGAGACCATTGATGCGCGGCCGTGCGGGGTCGAAGACCACCGCTGCGACCACGACCGGCCCCGCCAGAGGGCCGCGGCCGGCCTCGTCGACGCCGACGATCCAGTCGCCTGGCGCACTCATGCGCGGCAGCCCCCGAGGACCCGGGAGGGCCCGGCGCTGGGACGCGGCATGACGGGAGTCGGGAACGGATGGTGCTGCACGCGGGCAGGGTATCGGCGACGGGCCGGTGCGACAAGGACGGCGAGCTGACTGCGTCAACCGGGCGCTGGGACGCGGCTCAGCGGCGGTCGATCAGGGTTTCGATGACATCCGCAGCACGTGCAGAGGCATCGCGACGGAGGCTGCGGTGGATCTCCGTGAATCGCGGCGCCAGTGCGGCGGCTGCGGCCGGGTCCTGCAGGAACCGCAGCACCGCCGCCGACAGGCGTTCCGCGGTGCAGTCCTCCTGGATCAGCTCCGGCACCACGGGCCTGCCGGCCAGCACGTTCGGCAACGAGTAGGTGTCGACCTTGAGCAGGCCCAGCGCGCGCACGATCGCCGCCGTGCTGCGCGACACGCGGTAGCCGACCACCATCGGACGCTTGGCCAGCAGGCCTTCCAGTGTGGCCGTGCCCGAGGCCAGCAGCACCACGTCGGCGGCGACCATCGCGTCACGCGCCTGGCCGTGGATGATGTGCAGCGCGTCGCCACGCAGCGGCGAGGCGGCGGCGATGGCGTCGAGCATGCGCCGGCAGGCCGCGTTGGCCGCAGGCACCACCACCTGCAGGCCGGGCGCGGCGCCGGCAACGAGCGCGGCGGCATCGAGGAAGACCTGGCCCAGCCGTGCGATCTCGCCCTGTCGCGAACCCGGAAGCACCGCCAGCACCGGCCCCTGCTTCTGCAGGCCGAGCCGCTGGCGCGCGGCGCGCCGATCGGGCTCGAGCGGCATCTCGTCGGCCATCGGGTGGCCGACGAAACGCGCGTCCACGCCGTACTTCGCGTAGATCGGCGGCTCCATCGGAAACAGACACAGCACCCGGTCCGCACTGCGGCCGAGCTTCGCGGCGCGGCCGCGGCGCCAGGCCCAGATCGACGGGCTGACGTAGTGCACGGTGCGCAGCCCGTGCTGCTTCAGGCGGCGCTCCAGGCCGAGGTTGAAGTCCGGTGCATCGATGCCGATGAAGACATCCGGTTGCCAGTCGAGCACGCGCTTGTGCAGGCCGGCGCGCAGGCGCAGCAGGCGCGGCAGGTGCGCGAGCACTTCGCTCAGGCCCATCACCGCGAGTTCGGAGGCGTCGTGCCAGGTATCGACGCCGGCGCGGCGCATCGCATCGCCGCCGACGCCGGCGAAGCTCGCCTGCGGGAAGCGTGCGCGCAGTGCATCGACAAGGCCGGCGCCGAGCAGGTCGCCGGAGGTTTCGCCCGCCACCAGCGCGAAACGCGGTGCCGCCGGCAGCGTGGCCGGGTGCGGGGACTGGAGCGCTGCGGTGGCCGGACGCGGTGCGGTCGTGGTCGTGGTGTTCACGGGCGCGCGTGGTTCCGGGCCGGGCCGGTCATCTTAGCAACGGGCGCTGCCCGGCCTCGACGAAGTCCAGGAAGGCGCGCACGTCCGCGCTGTCCGCGGCCAGATCGGCGAGCTTCGCGCGCGCCTCCTCCAGCGAACCGCCGCCCATGTACAGCGCGCGGTAGGCGCGCTTGATCGCCGCGGTGCGCGTGGTGTCGAAGCCACGGCGCTTGAGCCCCTCGCTGTTGATGCCGCGCGGGCGGCCATAGCCGTCCTGCGCCACCATCACGAACGGCGGCACGTCGCCGTTGACGAATGCGCCCATACCGATGAAGGCGTGCATGCCGATCCGGCAGAACTGGTGCACACCGACGAACCCGCTGAGGATCACGTGGTCGCCGACCTCGACATGGCCGGCCAGCGTGGCGTTGTTGGAAAACACGCAATGGTTGCCGACCACGCAGTCGTGGGCCACATGCGTATAGGCCAGCAACCAGTTGTCGTTGCCGATGCGGGTGCAGCCGCCGCCGTCCCCGGTGCCGCGGTTGATCGTGGTGAACTCGCGGATCGTGTTGCGGTCGCCGATCACAAGCTCCACCCGTTCGCCGTGGAACTTCTTGTCCTGCGGCTCGCCACCGATGGCGGCGTGGCCATGGATGCGGTTGTCGCGGCCGATCCGGGTCGGCCCGTGGATGCTGCAATGCGGCCCGATGCGGGTGCCGTCACCGATCTCGACCTCGGGCCCGACCAGCGTGAACGCGCCGATCTCGACGCCGTCACCCAGGCGCGCGGCCGGATCGACGACAGCGCTCGGATGGATCGTCGCGCCCGCAGCCATGTCAGCTGCGGGCCTCGGCGCAGAGGATCTCCGCGCAGGCGACTTCGTTGCCGTCCACCCGCGCGGTACCGCAGTACAGCGTCATGTTGCGGATCGCGCGCTTCAGGTGCACCTCGAGCTCCAGGCGGTCGCCCGGCATCACCATCCGCGAGAACTTGGCCTTGTCCACCTTGACCAGGTACGACAGCCCGCCGCGCTGGGTGGCGTCGAGGTCGAGGTGGCTGAGCACGCCGCCGGCCTGCGCCAGCGCCTCGATCACCAGCACGCCCGGCATCACCGGACGCCCGGGGAAGTGGCCCTGGAAGAACTGCTCGTTGCCGCTGACCGACTTGTGGCAGAGCACGCGCCTGCCACGCTCGTACTCGACCACGCGGTCGATCATCAGGAACGGGTACCGGTGCGGCAGCAGCTTGAGTACGCCGTCGTGCTCGATCGGCAGCTTGAATTCGTCGCTCATTCCTTCCCCTTCTCCAGCGCGCCGACGCGGCGCGCGAGCGCATCGAGTTGCCGGAAACGCGCTGCATTGCGGCGCCAGTCGCGCGTCGCCATGGCCGGCATTCCCGACGAATATTCCCCCGGCTCGGTGATCGAGCTCGACACCATCGACATCGCGTGCACCAGCACCCGGTCGCAGATCTCCAGATGACCGGAAATGCCGGCGGCGCCCGCGATCAGGCAGTACCGCCCGATGCGCGTGCTGCCAGCCACGCCGACGCAACCGGCCATCGCCGTATGCGCACCGACATGGACGTTGTGGGCGATCTGGATCAGGTTGTCCAGGCGCACGCCTTCTTCCAGCACGGTGTCGTCGAGTGCACCGCGGTCGACGGTGGTGTTGGCGCCGATCTCGACATCATCGCCGCAGACCACGCCGCCCAGCTGCGGCACCTTGATCCAGCGGCCGTCCTCCATCGCCATGCCGAAGCCTTCGGCGCCGAGCACCGCGCCCGGCTGGATCTGCACCCGCCTGCCGAGCCGCACGCGGCGGTCGAGGGTGACTCGGGCCACCAGCACGCAGTCGATATCGAGATGGCAGTCCTCGCCGATCACGCAGCCCGCGCCGACCACGCAGCCCGCGCCGATGCTGCTGCGCGCACCGATGCTCACCAGCGGGCCGATCTCGGCCTCCGGGTGCACCTGTGCCGTCGGGTCGACGACCGCGCTCGGATGGATGCCGGGGCGCGAAGGGCGTTTCGGCTCGAACAGCGCGGCGATCTTCGCGTAGGCCACGTACGGGTCGCGCGCGACCAGCGCGGTGCCCGCGAACGAGCCCGCGTCACCTTCGCGCAGCACCACGATGCCGGCGCCGGTCGATGCGAGCTGGTCGCGCAGCCGCGGGTTGGAGAGGAAGCTGAGTTCAGTCGCGGTGGCACGCGACAGCGGGGCCACGCCGGAGACCTGCACCTGCCCGTCGCCCCGCAGTTCCAGCCCGAAACGCCGCGCAAGATCGGCGGCGCTGTGGTATTGCGTATCCATCGTCGCGTTGCGGGCCGTCAGAACGCGCCGCCGAAGGTGAACTGCAGGCGCTCGGTCTCGTCGCCGCGGCGCAGGAGTTCGCCCGAGCCGCCGTACACGTCCTTCTGCGATTCCAGCGGGATCGCGTAGCTGATCGAGATCGGGCCCACCGGGGCGCGCCACATCAGCGCAACGCCGGCGGAAATGCGCAGGTCCTTGGCATCGAACGCGTCGAGGTCGCGGAACACGTTGCCGAAGTCGACGAACGCGGAAATGCGCGCGGCCGGCGAGTCGAGCAGGGTCGGGAAGTACATCTCCAGCGAGCCCACGGTCTTCAGCGCGCCACCGATCGGCTGCAGGTAGGTGCTTCCCTGCGCGGACTCGCGCGGCCCCAAGGTGTTGTCACGGAAGCCGCGCACCGAGCGCGTACCGCCGGCGTAGAAGTTCTCGAAGAACGGCAGGCCGGACGCGGTGATCGTGCGCAGGTAATCCGGCGAGGTCGGGTCGCAGGGGTTGGACGGGTCCGGACCCGGCTGGTACACCGGCGGCGTGGCCGGATCGTTGTCGTGATCGACCAGTTGCGGATCGGTGAAGCAGACATTGCGGGTGACGTCGTCGCCGTAGCTGTCGCCGTAGCCGATCTCGGCGCGGGTGTTGAGCACGAGGGCGCGGCTGATCGGCCAGTACTTGGAGAACTCGTAGTTGAGCTTGTAGAACTCCGCGGTCGAACCGGGCAGGGTGACCTCGAGGCCGACGCGCTGGTAGGTACCGCGGGTGGGCTGCAGGAAGTCGTTGCGGCTGTCGCGCGCCCAGCCGAGCTCGGTGCGCCACGAATTGAAGGTGCGCGAGCCGAAGGCGTCGATGTAGTCGACGATGGAATCCGGCGTGCCACCGCGCCAGGCGTAGATCTCGTTGCGGTCGATGCCGAACATCAGCGAGATGCTGTCGTTCTCGGTGATCGGAATCCCGAAGAACATCTGTGCCGCGGCATTGGTCGAGGAGTACTGCGCGGTGTTGAACTCGGAGTTGTCGAACTCGCGCCACCACAGGTTGTAGCCCAGCGACATGCCGTCGTCGGTGAAGTACGGGTTGAGGTAGGAGAACGCGTAGCGCTGCAGGTAGACGTTGCGGCTGGCCTCGATCGACACGCGGTTGCCGCTGCCGAGGAAGTTGTTCTGCGACAGCTGCACCGAGGTGGTGACGCCGGCCAGCTGCGAGTAGCCCAGGCCGAACACGAAGCTGCCCGACGCGGTTTCCTTGACGTTGAACACCACGTCGACCTGGTCGTCGCTGCCCGGGACCGGCTGGGTCTCGACGTTGACGCTGCCCGACTCGAAGAAGCCCAGGCGCTGCAGGCGCACCTTCGAGCGATCGACCGCGGCCTGCGAATACCAGCTGCCTTCGAACTGGCGCATCTCGCGGCGCAGCACCTCGTCGGAGGTGCGGGTGTTGCCCTTGAACACCACCCGGCGCACGTTGACGCGCGGGCCCGGCACCACCTGCATGTTGATGGCCACGGTGCGGTCGTCACGGTTGACGTCCGGGATCGGGTTCACCTGCGCGAACGCGTAGCCGATGTTGGACAGCGTGGCCACGATCGCGTCGGAGCTCAGTTCCAGCAGCGCGCGCGAGAACGTCTGGCCCTCGCGCACGAACACACGCTCCTCGATCTGCTCCCTGGGCAGGATCGTGTCGCCGGTGACCTCGACCCCCGAAATCGTGTAGATCTCGCCCTCGGTCAGGCCCGCGGTGAGGTACATGTCGCGGCGGTCTGGGCTGATCGCGACCTGCGTGCTGTCGATCGAGAAATCGACGTAGCCGCGGTCGAGATAGAAATTGTTGAGCTTCTCGAGGTCGCCGGAGAGCTTCTCGCGCGAGTACTGGTCGTCGCGGCGGTACCAGCTCAGCCAGTTGCTCTCGGACGACTCCCAGCTGTCGGTGATCGTCTCCTGGTCGTAGGTTTCGTTGCCGACCAGGTTGATGTGGCGGATCTTCGCCGCCTTGCCCTCGTCGACCGCGATCGTCACGTCGACGCGGTTGCGGTCGAGCTGCGAGACGGTCGGGGTGATGGTGACGTTGTACTTGCCGCGGTTGTTGTACTGGCGGGTCAGTTCCTGGGTGACGCGGTCGAGCGCGAGGCGGTCGAAGGTGTCGCCTTCCGACAGGCCGATGTCGGCCAGGCCGCGCTGCAGGTCCTCGGTCTTGATGTCCTTGTTGCCGGTCAGCGTGAGCCGGTTGATCGCCGGGCGCTCGGTCACGGCAACCACCAGGATGTCGCCCTGGCGGCCGACCTGCACGTCCTCGAAGAAGCCGGTGCGATACAGCGCGCGCACCGCCTCGCCGACGCGGACCTGGTCGATGGTGTCGCCACGCTCGATCGGCAGGTAGGTGAACACCGTGCCCGCGCCGATGCGCTGCAGGCCGTCGATGCGGATGTCGGAGACGGTGAACGCGCCGCTGGCCGCCGGTTGCGCGGCAGGTGCCTCCGGCATGGTCTGGGCCCAGGCGGGGGCGGTAAGGGCCGCGGACAGGGCAAGTGCAAGCAGGCGGCGGCTGGGAATTCGCGTCATCTAAAACGTCCGTTGGGGAAGCGCCCGCGGTGGTCGCGGGGCGGGATTCGTGCGGTCAGCGTTGCACCAGTTGCAGGATGTCGTTGTAGAACGCCAGCCCCATGAGGCCGGCCAGCAGCACCAGGCCGACCGATTGGCCGGCCGCCATCGCACGTTCGCTGACCGGGCTGCCTTTGACCAACTCGATAAGGTAATACAACAGGTGTCCGCCATCCAGCAGCGGGATCGGCAGCAGGTTGATGACCGCGAGGCTCAGCGAGAGCAGCGCGAGGATGGTCAGGTACCAGGCAACGCCCTGCTGCGCATAGGTATTCGTGGCCCGGGCGATGGTGATCGGGCCGGCCACGGTGTTCTCGACGGCAATGCGGCCGGTGAACGCGCGGCCGATCATCCCGACCAGTTGCCCGGTCAGATGCGCGGTTTCACGCAGCGCCGCCGGCACCGCCGCGAGCGGCCCATAGCGTTGCAGTGCGTCCTTGGCTGGCAGTTCCGTCCGTGCGGATTCGATGCCCAGCGCCCAGAAGTCACCGCGCGCGTCGTCGTGGATACGTCGCGGGGTGACCTCCAGCGCCATCCGCTCGCCGTTGCGCTCCACCTCGATCATCGCCGCGCCGCCGCGCTCGCCCAGCGCCTGCACCAGCGGGCCGATCTGGTCGAAGGTGGCCACCGGGTTGCCGTCGAGCGCGGTGACACGGTCGTCCTCGGCCAGCACGCCCCAGGCGGGCGAGTCCGGATGGACCCGGCCGATCACCGGCGATGCCAGCAGGTGTCGTGGCAGCACGCCGACGGCGGGCAGCAGCGCGCGGTCGTCGAGTTCCGGTGCCAGCTTCGACAGCGGTAGGGTGCGTTCGGCTGGGTTGCCATCGGCATCCACCACCGCCAGGCGTACGTCGGCGCGGTCGAGCGCCGCCGGCAGCAGCGCCATCTGCACTTCGTTCCAGGTCGGCGTCGCGCGCTCCCCGACCGCTTCGATACGGTCGCCGCGGGCCAGCCCGGCCTCGGCGGCCACGCCCTGCACATGGCCGACCACCGGAGCGTAATCCGGCCGGCCGACCACGAACATCGCCCACAGCAGCGCCACGCACAGCAACAGGTTGGCGGCAGGCCCGGCGGCGACGATCGCCATGCGCTGGCCAACCGACTTGCGGTTGAACGCCTGCGACACCTCGTCCGCAGCCACCGGTGCCTCGCGCTCGTCGAGCATCTTCACGTAGCCGCCGAGCGGGATCGCGGCGATCGCGTACTCGGTGCCGTCGCGGCCGCGGCGCATCCACAGCGGGCGGCCGAAGCCGACCGAGAAACGCAGCACCCTGACCCCGTTGCGGCGTGCCACCCAGTAGTGGCCGAACTCGTGGAACGTGACCAGCAGGCCCAGGCTCACGATGAGCCACCAGACCGAACCGAGGAAGTCGCTCATTGACGCGGGCTCATGGGGCGGGGCTCATGTCGTTCATGCGCAGGCATGACGGGGCAGGGCCAGGGTGGCGTGGTGGCGCGCCTGCGCGTCCGCCTCGCGTGCGGCCTCCAGCGAGGCGATCTCGACCGGGGGCAACGCCGCGAGCGCGGATTCGACGATGGCGGGAATGCTCAGGAAACCGATGCGGCCCTGAAGGAAGGCTGAAACCGCCACCTCGTTGGCGGCGTTGAGCACCGCCGGTGCCGAGCCGCCGGCATCCAGCGCCTCGCGCGCCAGGCGCAGGCAGGCGAAGGTGTCCATGTCGGGCGCCTCGAAGTCCAGCCGGCCGTGGGCGATGAGGTCGAGCGCGGGCACGCCGGACGGGATGCGTTCGGGCCATGCGAAGCCGACCGCGAGCGCGGTGCGCATGTCGGGCAGGCCCAGCTGGGCGATCGTGGAGCCGTCGGTGTATTCCACCAGCGCGTGCACCAGGCTCTGCGGATGCACGACCACGCCGATGCGTCCGTTGCCGAGCCCGAACAGGTGGTGGGCCTCGATCACCTCGAGACCCTTGTTCATCAGCGTCGCCGAATCGACCGAGATCTTGGGGCCCATCGACCACTTCGGATGCGCCACCGCCTGTGCCGGGGTGATCGATGCAAGCGAAGCGCGGTCGCGGCCACGGAACGGCCCGCCCGACGCGGTCAGCACCAGGCGCTGGACGCCGGCACCGACCCGGCCATCGGGCAGGCACTGGAACAGCGCGTTGTGTTCGCTGTCGATCGGCAGGATGCAGGCGCCCGACTCGCGTGCCGTGGCCATCACCAGGTCACCGGCCATCACCAGCGATTCCTTGTTGGCCAGCAGCAGCCGCTTGCCGGCGCGTGCCGCGGCCAGCGTCGAATCGAGCCCGGCGGCGCCGACGATCGCCGCGACCACACTGTCACAGGCGTCACCGGCCGCCAGCGCGCAGAGCGCCTCGTCGCCGGCGTGTGCCTCCGTCGCGAGCCCGGCCACGCGCAGGCCGTCGCGCAGCGCGCCGTAGAGGGCGGGCTCGCCGATGACCGCATGCGCCGGCTGGTGCTGCACGCACAGCGCGACCAGCGCGTCGACGTTGCGGCCGGCGGCCAGCACACTGGCCGACAGGTGCTGCGGATGGCGGGCGATGACGTCGAGCGCGGACCCGCCGATGGAGCCGGTTGCGCCGAGGACCGCGACGCGCTGCGGCTTCATCGCGTCGCCGTACGCGTGGACGGGGTGCTGCGCACGCTCAGAACCCCAGCCAGATCTGGCCGATGGCGAACACCGGCAGCGCGGCGATGACGCCATCGACGCGGTCGAGCAGGCCGCCGTGGCCGGGGATCAGGTTGCCGGAATCCTTCATGCCGACCTGGCGTTTGAGCAGGCTCTCGAACAGGTCGCCGACCACCGAGAACAGCACCGCGATCAACGCCACCAGCACCACCGCCCACAGCTGCGTGGCCGGCGTGCCCAGCAGCAGGGCGCCGGCCAGCGCCACGACCAGGCCGGCGAGCAGGCCACCCAGCAGCCCTTCCACGGTCTTGTTGGGGCTGATGCGCGGTGCCAGCTTGCGCCGCCCGAACTTCCTGCCGGCGAAGTAGGCGCCGGAATCGGCGGCCCAGACGATCATCAGTGCCACCAGCAACCAGCCGGCGCCTGCCGGCTCGCCGGCGTGGATCAGCCCGAGCGCGGCCCAGGCGGGAATGATCGCGGCGGTGCCGGCGGCGAGCTTGAGGATGCGCGCGCTGCCGGAGCCGGCGGTGCCGAATTCGAAACGGCGCAGCCAGGCCATCGCCACCAGCCACCAGCCGATGCCGGCCACGCACAGCAGCTTCAGCAGTACCAGCGACCTGCCGGGGTCGTTGGCCGATGCCCAGACCACCGCGACCATCAGCAGCAGGTTGGCCAGCAGCAGCACGCCACGCGCCGTGGTGTCCTCCACTTCGGCCAGCCGGTACCACTCCCACAGTGCGCCCAGGAACAGCACCGCGGCGAGCGCGGCCATCCAGGGGGTGGGAAGCAGCAGGACCGCGGCGATCGCCAGGGGCGCCATCACCAGTGCGGCGAGCACGCGGGTTCGGGTCATGCGTCTGGGGTATCCGTGTCGTGTGGGGCGGTGGGTGCGACCTGGGCGCTGGTGAGCCCGAAGCGCCGCTCGCGGGCGGCGTAGTCGGCCAACGCACGGTCGAGCACGGCCGCATCGAGGTCGGGCCACAGGGTATCGGTGAACCACAGTTCGGTATAGGCCAGCTGCCACAGCAGGAAGTTGCTGATGCGCAGGTCGCCGCCGGTGCGGATGAAGAGATCCGGCGGCGGCAGTTCGGCCAGCGCGACACGCGTGCCCAGCAGCTGCTCGTCGATGTCCTCGGGGCGCAGCCGGCCGGCGGCGACGTCGTGCGCCAGCGCGCGCGCGGCCGCGGCGATGTCCTGGCGGCCGCCATAGCTCACCGCGATGTTGAGCGCGAGACGCGAATGGCGCCCCGTGCGCGCTTCGGCCGTGGCCATGCGCGCCTGCAGCGGCGGCGCGAAACGGCTGCGTTCGCCGATGAAGCGGATGCGGATGCCGCGGCGGTCGAGCTCGTCGATCTCGCGGTCGAGCGCACCCATGAACAGCTTCATCAGCGCGCCGACTTCGTCCTCGGGCCGCCCCCAGTTCTCGCTGGAGAACGCGAACAGGGTGAGCGCGCCGATGCCACGTTCGACGCACCAGTCGATGCAGAGGTTGACCGCGCGCGCGCCGGCGCGGTGGCCGATCGCACGGGGGCGTCGGCGCCGCGCGGCCCAGCGGCCGTTGCCGTCCATGATGATCGCCAGGTGCCGTGGCACCGCGTCGACATCCCTGGCGCCGGCGACGGCCGGATCACGTGGATCCGGACGCGCGGGCGGGGGCCGGGCGTCAGCCGGCGCTGGTGTGTGTCCGATCACAACCCGCGACTGACCGGTCCTCAGACCGCCATCAGCTCCTGTTCCTTGGCCTTGACCACTTCGTCGACGTCCTTGATCGCCTTGTCGGTGAGCTTCTGGATCTCGTCTTCGCTGCGGCGCTCGTCGTCCTCGGAGATCAGCTTCTCCTTGAGGAGTTCCTTGACCTGCTGGTTGGCATCGCGGCGGATGTTGCGGATCGCGACCTTCGCGTCCTCACCCTCGCTGTGCACGACCTTGGACAGCTCGCGGCGACGCTCCTCGGTCAGGGCCGGCAGGTTCAGGCGGATGGTGGTGCCGGCGGTGTTGGGCGTCAGCCCGAGATCGGAGGCGAGGATCGCCTTCTCGACCGCGGCGACCATCGGCTTTTCCCACGGAGTGATCGTGAGCGAGCGTGCATCGCTCACCGACACGCTGGCGACCTGCGACAGCGGCATGTCGGAGCCGTAGTAGTTGACCTTCAGGTGCTCGACCAGCGCGGTCGAGGCACGGCCGGTACGGACCTTGACCAGCGTGTGGCGAAGCGCCTCGACGCTCTTGGCCATGCGGGTCTGGGTGTCTTTCTTGATATCGTCGAGCATCGCCGGCTCCAGCTGCGGTCGGGAACCGCGGGATTATACGTGCACCACGCGGCGCGACGCTGCCCGACGGGCTGGCGTGCGATCAGCGGCCGGTGACCAGGGTGCCGATCGCCTCGCCGCGCAGGATGCGCAGCAGCACGCCCGGCTGGCCCATGTCGAACACCCGCATCGGCAGGCTGCTGTCGCGGGCGAGCGCGAACGCCGCGGTATCCATGACCTCCAGGCCGCGCGAGATCACCTCGTCGTAGCTGAGCTGCTCGAAGCGCACCGCGTCGGCGTGCTTCTTGGGGTCCTTGTCGTAGACGCCATCGACCTTGGTCGCCTTGAGCAGCAGGTCGGCGCCGATCTCGATCGCGCGCAGCGCGGCGCCGGAATCGGTGGTGAAGAACGGGCTGCCGACACCGGCGGCGAAGATCACCAGGCGGCCCTTCTCGAGATGGCGGATCGCGCGGCGGCGGATGTAGTCCTCGCAGACGTCGTTGATCTTGATCGCGCTCATCACCCGCGCCTTGGCGCCGAGCTTCTCCAGCGCGTCCTGCATCGCCAGCGCGTTGATCACGGTGGCGAGCATGCCCATCTGGTCACCGGTGACGCGGTCCATGCCGCTGGCGGCCAGCCCGGCACCGCGGAAGATGTTGCCGCCGCCGATGACCAGCGCCACTTCCGCGCCGGCGTGCTGGGCCTCGATCACCTCGCGGGCGAGGCGGCCGATGACCTTGGGGTCGATGCCGTAATCCTCGTCGCCCATCAGGGCCTCGCCGGACAGTTTGAGCAGGACGCGGCGATAGGCGAGTGTGGACATGCGGGCCTCGGGGATGGGTAAACCGCCGGGATTCTAGCCGATCGCCCGCTCGCCGCGCCGTCGCGCGCTATGCACGATCCGGCGGGTACGCCGCGCGCGGCTGCATCGCCACCTGGTTGCGGCCCTCGCGCTTGGCGCCGTACAGCGCTTCGTCGGCGGCAGCGAGCATGGCGTGCGCATCAATGAAACGCGCGTCCTCGCCATGGGTCGCGAGGCCCGCGGAAAAGGTGATGTGGATGGGCGTGCCGTCCATCGTGGCCAGCGGCATCCCGGCGATGTCGGCGAGGATGCGTTCGAGGATCTGCCTGCCGCGTTCGGCGCCACAGCGGCGCAGCACCACCAGGAACTCCTCGCCGCCATAGCGCGCGAGCAGGTCGCTGGCGCGCAGCATCCGCGTCAGCGTCTGGCTGAACTCGCGCAGCACGGTGTCGCCGACGAGGTGCCCGTAGCGGTCGTTGACCAGCTTGAAGTCGTCGAGGTCGATGAAGGCGATCGACAGCGGCTCGCGGCGGCGCTCGGCCTCCTCGAACGCCTGCTGCAGGACATCCTCGAGCTGGCGGCGGTTGTATGCGCCGGTCAGCGGGTCGCGCCGCACCAGGTCGTCGAGCTCGCGGGTGCGCGCCTTCAGGCGTGTCGCCTCGCGCACCGCCTCCTGCAGGTCCTCGCGCTCGAGCAGGTGGCGGATCATCGCCAGTTCGCGGCCCTGCTGTTCGATCTCGCGCGCCTGTTCCTCGCGCTGGATGCGGATGTCGAACAGGGCCGACATCTCCGGCGCCAGCGCCGAGAGCCGGTCCACCAGCGTCTCGATGTCCAGCGGCTCCAGTTCCAGCGCCGTGGCCACCTGGCCGAGCTGCTGGCCGGCATGTTCGTCGTCCGGTCGCACCCACACATCGGCAAGCAAGCCGGCGGCCACCACGCAGCCCAGGGTGCGGTCGCCGGTCTCGACGGTCTCGCTGCCGCGGATCATCCGCTGCAGGTATGCCGACAGCCCCCAGCGGCCCGCAAGCCAGGCGCCGACTTCGGTGTGGTCACCGCCGAGATGGTCGCGTTCGACCTCCAGTCGCTCGCGGCCCTGCAGCGGCACCTGCGGCAGCTCCGCGTAACGCTCCGGCATGGCGTGCAGCAGGGCGAGGATGCCGATGTCCTGCAGCAGCGCGCCGAGCATCAGTTCTTCCGGACGCTCGAGCTGCAGGCGCTCGGCCAGCAGGCGCGCAGCCATCGCCGCGAGGGCGCTGCGCTGCCACACGCGTTCGTGCATGCCGGCCAGTGCATGGTCGGGCTGCAGCGTACGTGCGACCACGAACCCCAGCGCCAGGCTGAGCGCGGCGTTGAGCCCGAGCAGCGCGAGCGCCTGCGAGAGGGTGTCGACGCGCCGGCGGTGTGCGCTCGCGTACAGCGGCGAATTGGCGATGCGCAACAGCCGCGCGCTCAGTGCGGGATCCATCGCGATGGCATCGGCGGCCACGGCGAGGTCGGTTGCCGGATCCTCCGCCAGTTCGATCATGCGCAGCGCAACGCCCGGAAGCGTGGGCAGCGTCCGGCAGTGCGAGAGCAGGGAAACCAGTTCGGGGTGCATGGCGGCGATCGGTATGCGTCGACGGCCTTATCGGCGCGCGCCGGCGAACCTTTAGCGCGCAGGTGATGGGCGTCACGCCAGTGGACGGCGGTTGTTCATGCAGACGGGTGCGTGCCAGGGCCAACGCAGGCCTGCCATATCCTGCGGGCGTCCCTTGAGAAGACGCGCCTGTGGTGCCACGGAGTCCGGGCACACGGCGGAAGCTTGCAACCCCCGACTTCTGCCATGGCCAGGTGCGGACAAAAGAAAAAGCCGCGGAGGTCCGCGGCTTTTCCGGTACAGCGCGAAGCGTGACGCGTCAGGCCAGGCCGGCCTGCTTCATCACTTCGGCGGCGTAGTCCTCAACCACCTTCTCGATGCCTTCGCCCACGGCCAGGCGCTGGAAGCCGACGACTTCGGCGCCGGCGGCCTTGAGCACCTGCTCGACGGTCTTGTCGGTGTCGAGCACGTACGGCTGGCCCGCCAGGGTCACCTCGTTGACGATCTTGGCGATCTTGCCGCTGATGATCTTCTCGAGGATCTCGGCCGGCTTGGCCTTGTCCTTCTCGGACATCTTCGCCAGCTCGATTTCCTTTTCCTTGGCGACGAAGTCGGCCGGCACGTCGGCGGCGTTGTTGTACGGCGGGTTCATCGCGGCCACGTGCATCGCCAGGCCGCGGGCGAGGTCGGCGTCACCGCCCTTGACCTCGACCAGCACGCCGATGCGGCCACCGTGCACGTAGGCGGCGATGTTGTTGCCGCTGTCCACGCGCGCCATGCGGCGCACCTGCACGTTCTCGCCGACCTTGGCGATCAGCGCGGCGCGGGCTTCCTCGACGGTCTCGCCGGAGGCGAGCTTCGCGGCCTTGAGCGACTCGACATCGGTGCCGTCGATTGCCAGCGCGGCAGCGGCCACGGCATCGGTGAAGGCGAGGAAGTTCTCGTCCTTGGCCACGAAATCGGTCTCGGAGTTGACCTCGACCAGCACGGCACGGCCATCCGCCTGGGCGGTGGCCACGCGGCCTTCCGCGGCAACGCGGCTGGCCTTCTTGTCGGCCTTGGCCAGGCCGGACTTGCGCAGCGCCTCGGCGGCTGCGTCGACGTCGCCATTGGCTTCGGTGAGTGCCTTCTTGCACTCCATCATGCCGGCGCCGGTGCGCTCGCGCAGTTCCTTGACCAGGCTTGCGGTGATTTCCATCGGATACCTCGAGATAGCGGAATGGGGTCGCGGGACGGAACAGCCGTCCCGGTACGGCGCGGCCCGGAGGCCGCGTCGCGGGCCGCCGCGGGTGGCGGCGGCGTGCCTGGGCTGCCTTACTCGGCAGCCGGTGCCGGTGCCGGTGCCGGTGCGGCGGCTTCTTCGGCCTCGTCGGCCTTCTTGCCCTTGCGAGCGCCCGGCTTGCGGCCACGGCCTTCGCCACCCTCGGCGAACTCTTCCTCGCGCACGCTGGCGGCGGACGGTGCAGCGGCCTTGCCCTCGAGCACGGCGTCGGCGGCGGCGCTGGCGTACAGCTGCACGGCGCGGATGGCGTCGTCATTGCCCGGGATGGCGTAGTCGACCAGCTCCGGGTTGTAGTTGGTGTCGACCACCGCGATCACCGGGATACCGAGCTTCTTGGCTTCCTTGATCGCGATGTCCTCATGGCCGATGTCGACCACGAACAGCGCGTCGGGCAGGCGCGCCATGTCCTTGATGCCGCCCAGCGAGGCCAGCAGCTTCTCGCGCTCGCGGCGCAGGCCCAGCACTTCGTGCTTGACCAGCTTCTCGAAGGTGCCGTCGGTTTCGGCGGCTTCCAGCTCCTTCAGGCGCGACACCGACTTCTTGACGGTGGCGAAGTTGGTCAGCGTGCCGCCCAGCCAGCGCTGGGTCATGTACGGCATGCCGCAACGCTCGGCCTCTTCCTTGATCGCGTCGCGCGCGCTGCGCTTGGTGCCGACGAACAGGATGATGCCGCGCTTCTGGGCGATGCCCGAGATGAAGTTCATCGCGTCGTTGAACAGCGGAACCGTCTTCTCGAGGTTGATGATGTGGATCTTGCCGCGGGCACCGAAGATGTACGGCGACATCTTGGGGTTCCAGTAGCGGGTCTGGTGGCCGAAGTGGACGCCGGCCTCCAGCATCTGGCGCATGGTGATCTGGGGCATTGCTGATGACTCCAGTGATGGAACCGCCGCCCGGCATGTGGTGGGCGGGCGCAGGGCAGGGCCGTGCGCGATGGTTCCGGGGTTGGTCCTCCCCGCCGCCTCCGTGACCGACGCCATGCCGCACCAGCCCGGGGGCTCTTGCCTGCACGCGCACCCCGGCACGGGGGTTTGCAGCGGGTGTGTATTTGCCGGTGACGTCCGGCATCGACGGACCGGCCCGGGCGGGCAGGTCAGCCGGCGATCATACGCCGGCGGCCGGGGGCGGGCAAGTTGGCGCAATTTTGCTGCCGGACCCGCGGCGGCGGCGACGGCGTGCCGGCGCGCGGTGACCGCGGGAGGCAGCGCGGCGCGCGATCGGGGATAATGCCGTGATGGCCATCAACCTGAAGACTCCCCAAGACATCGAGAAGATGCGCGAGGCCGGCCGCCTGGCCGCCGAGGTGCTGCATATGGTCGCCCCGTACGTGAAGCCGGGCGTGACCACCGAGGAACTCGACCGCATCTGCCACGACCATATCGTCCAGGTGCAGGGCGCGGTGCCGGCGAACGTCGGCTACCGCGGCTACCCGCGTGCCACCTGCATCTCCGCCAACAACGTCATCTGCCACGGCATCCCGGGCGACAAGGTGCTCAAGGACGGCGACATCATCAATATCGATGTCACCGTCATCAAGGACGGCTGGCATGGCGACACCAGCCGCATGTACTACGTCGGCACGCCCTCGGTGATGGCGCGCCGGCTGGTCGAGGTGACGCGCCAGGCGCTGTTCGAGGGCATCCGCGCGGTGCGCCCGGGCGCCACCCTCGGCGACGTCGGCCACGCCATTCAGACCTATGCGGAGTCCGAGCGCTTCAGCGTGGTGCGCGAGTACTGCGGGCACGGCATCGGCAAGGTCTACCACGACGAGCCGCAGGTGCTGCACTACGGGCGTCCGGGCGAGGGCCTGGTGCTGCAGGAGGGCATGACCTTCACCATCGAGCCGATGATCAACGAGGGCGCACGGCATACCCGCGTGCTGCCGGATGGCTGGACCGTGGTCACCAGGGACCGCAAGCTCTCGGCGCAGTGGGAACACACCGTCGCCGTGACCGCTGACGGGTTCGACATCCTGACCCGCCTGCCGGGCGACGACAACGACGCGTTCCTGTAGGCGTCGATACCGATGCACACCGTCGGGCCACGCTGCCGCTCCCGCCATCGGCTGCCGCAATACGCGGCGCCAGTGGCGATCCGGCGGCGCTGACGATGGCCACCATGCCGCCGCCCCCCGGAGCGGAGCGCGAGTCCACGAGTGATGCGGCGTGGGCTGCCGAGGCCCGCGCCGCGCTCGCCGACCACGATGCCCAGCTCGCCGCGCGCTTCGACGACGGTGAGGATGTCGACCGCCTGCTTGCCGCCCGCGCCACCGCGGTCGACGGCTGGGTGCGCCAGGCATGGGCGCGCTGCGTGCCTGCGGATGCGCCACTGGCGCTGTTCGCGGTCGGCGGCTACGGCCGCGGCGAACTGTTCCCGCATTCCGACATCGATGTGCTCGCGCTCGCCGGCGAGGGCGCCGGGGCGCCGCATGCCGACGCCCTTGGCCGGCTGTTCGCGCTGCTCTGGGACGCCGGCCTCAAGGTGGGCCACGCGGTGCGTACCGCAGGCGAATGCACCTGCGAGGCCGACGCCGACCTGACCGTGCAGACCAACCTCCAGGATGCGCGCCCGTTGCTGGCAAGCCAGCAGGACGTGCGCACGCTGGCGCAGGCCATCGCCCCCGAGCGCACCGGTTGGACCGCGCAGCGCTACTTCGACGGCAAGCGCGAGGAGCAGGCCCGTCGCCACGCGCGCTTCGGCGACACCGCCGACAACCTCGAGCCGAACCTCAAGGACGGTCCGGGCGGCCTGCGCGACATCCAGACCCTGCGCTGGATGGCGCGCGCGGTGTTCGGCGTGCACGGCTTCGAGCAGCTGATCGCGCTCGGCCAGCTCGGCGTCGACGAACTGGCTACCCTGGAGCGCGAACGCCAGGCGCTGTCGCGGTTGCGCTTCGGCCTGCACCTGGTGGCCGGCAAGGCCGAGGAACGCCTGCGGTTCGACCACCAGAAGGCGCTCGCCGCCCGGCTCGACCACGTCGGGGAAGCCGACAACGCACTGGTCGAGCAGATGATGCAGGGCTTCTACCGCAGTGCCGCGGTGGTGCTGCGCATCAACGATCGCCTGCTGCAGCGCTTCGAGGAACATATCGAGGGCGAGGGCGAGCTGGTGGTGCTGGATGCGGCCTTCGTGTCGCGCCGCGGCTATCTTGCCGCGCGCGACGAGGTGTGGCCGCGCGCGGATATCGGTGCCGTGTTCGACCTGTTTGCCGCCTGGGCGGCGCAATCCGATCTGCGCGGACTGCACTCGCAGACCGCGCGCGCGCTGGCCGAGTCCCTGCATGCATTGCCGTCGTGGCGCGACGCCACGGCCGCAGAACGCCTGCGTTTCCTGGAGTTGCTGCGCGGGCCGGTGCCGGTGCGCACGCTCGAGCGCATGGCGCGCCTGGGCGTGCTCGGCACCTGGATCCCCGAGTTCGCGCGGGTGACCGGGCGCATGCAGTTCGACCTGTTCCACGTCTACACCGTGGATCAGCACACGCTGGCGGTGCTGCGCAACATCGCGAGTTTCGCCGACGAGGCCGACGACGCGCGCTTTTCCGGCGCGCACGGGGTCTGGCCGGCGCTGCGCAAGCCCGAGCTGCTGTTGCTGGCCGGGCTGTTCCACGACATCGCCAAGGGCCGCGGTGGCGATCATTCCGAGCTCGGCGCGGTGGACGCCCGTGAGTTCTGCGAAGGCCACGGCCTGGCGGACGCGGACACCGCGCTGGTCGAATGGCTGGTCCGCCAGCACCTGCTGATGTCGACGGTGGCGCAGAAGCACGACATCTCCGACCCCGCGGTGATCCACCGCTTCGCCGGCGAGGTCGCCGACCGCGAGCGGCTGGACTATCTGTACCTGCTGACCTGCGCGGATATCGCCGGCACCTCGCCGCGCCTGTGGAACGCCTGGAAGGACCGCCTGCTGACCGACCTGCGCACCGCCACCCGGCTGGCCCTGCGGCGTGGCCTGGAGCACCCGGTTGCGGCCGCCCAGCGCATTGCCGAAACGCGCGACCAGGCCCGCGGGTTGCTTGCCGCGCGCGGTGTGGACGAGGCCGATGCGCTGTTCGCGCGGATGCCGGAAGAGGCCTTCCTGCGCGGTCGTGCCGACCAGGTCGCCTGGCAGGCGCTGTCGCTGCGCGGCGCCGCTGCCGGTGACACCGTCGTGCGCGTGCGCAGGCTGGCCGAGGGCGTGCCTGCACTCGAGGTGTTCGTGCACTCGCCCGACCGCGATGGCCTGTTCACCGCCATCGCGATCACCCTCGACCGCAGCGGGCTTGCGATCCAGCTGGCGCGTGCGCTCGATGGCCCGGCCGGCACGATCTTCGACGTGTTCCAGGTGCTGCCGTCCGATCCGCGCCACATGCCCGACCCGCAGGCGATCGAGCGCAAGCTGGCCAGCGTGCTTGCCGGCTCGCTCGACGTGCACCCGGCGCGCCGCACCCAGCCGCGCCATCTGCGGCATTTCCGCGTGGTGCCGCAGATCGGCTTCGACGACAGCGCCGACGGCCGCCACACCATCTTCAGCCTGGTGGCCACCGACCGCCCGGGCCTGCTCGCCGATGTCGCCCATGTGCTGCGCAGCCAGCGCATGCGGGTGCACGATGCCCGCATCGCCACCTTCGGCGAGCGCGTCGAGGACGTGTTCCGGCTGAGCGACCGCCACAACCAACCACTCGACGGGCCCGCGCGCGATGCACTGCGCGAGGCGCTGCTCTCGACCCTGGACGCCGGCTGAGCAATCGCCGGCGTCTTCCACCGCACTACGTACGGATCCCCCGATGACCCTGCCCACGTTCAACACCGACCCCGCCGCCGTGGCGGTCCTGCACACCACCATCGACAGCGCGTTCGACCGCCGCGGCACGCTGACCCCCGAGGAGGTGGACGGCGCCGTGCGTCCGGCCGTCGAGCAGACCATGGTCGGGCTGGAAAGCGGCGAGCTGCGCGTGGCCGAGCCCGACGGCCGCGGCGGCTGGCAGGTCAACGAGTGGGTGAAGAAGGCGGTGCTGCTGTATTTCCGCATCAACGAGATGGCGATGGTGGAGGCCGACCCCGCGCCGTACTGGGACAAGGTGGAGGCACGGTTCGCCGATTACGACGAGACCATGTTCCGCGAAGCCGGTGTGCGCGTGGTGCCCGGGGCGTACGTGCGGCGTGGCAGCCATGTCGCACGCGACGTGGTGCTGATGCCGAGCTTCGTCAATATCGGCGCGTACGTGGGCGGGGGCACGATGGTTGACACCTGGGCCACCGTGGGGTCCTGCGCGCAGGTCGGCAGGCACTGCCACATCTCCGGCGGCGCCGGCATCGGCGGCGTGCTGGAGCCGTTGCAGGCGGCGCCGACCATCATCGAGGACCACTGCTTCATCGGGGCGCGCTCGGAGGTGGTGGAGGGCGTCGTGGTCGGCCACCACAGCGTGATCGGCATGGGCGTGTTCCTCGGCCAGTCGACGCGCATCTACAACCGCGCCACCCGCGAGGTGAGCTACGGCTACGTGCCGCCGGGCAGCGTGGTGGTGGCGGGTTCGCTGCCGGCAGAGGACGGCAGCCATTCGCTGTACTGCGCGGTGATCGTCAAGCAGGTCGACGAGCGCACCCGCGCCAAGACCAGCGTCAACGACCTGCTGCGCGGACTGGCGGGCTGAGCATGGCGACCACGCTGTATGGCCTGAAGAACTGCGACACCTGCAAAAAGGCACGCAAGTGGCTGGACCGCTTCGGCGTTGCCCATGGGTTCGTCGATTACCGCGACACCCCGCAGCCGCCCGACGTGCTGGCCGGCTGGGCGCAACAGGCCGGTGGCTGGGACGCGCTGGTCAACCGCTCGTCCACCACCTGGCGCACGCTGCCTGCAAACCGCAAGGCGCCGGGCAGCGACGCCGAATGGAAGCTGCTGCTGCGCGAATATCCGCAGCTGATGCGTCGACCGGTGGTCGTCACCGATGACGGTGTGGTCACCCAGGGCTTTACCGACAACGGCTTCAAGAAACGCTTCGGCGTGGGCTGAGCGACCCGCGATGTCCGACGTCCTCGACCTCACCTGCGAACTGATCGCGCGTCCCTCGGTGACACCGGATGACGCCGGTTGCCAGAGCATGCTTGCCGATCGTCTGGCCCGCGCCGGTTTCGCCTGCGAGCACCTGCGCTTCGGTGCCGTCGACAACCTCTGGGCCACGCATGGCAGCGGCGGGCCGGTGCTGGTGCTGCTGGGCCATACCGATGTGGTGCCGCCGGGCCCGCGCGAGGCGTGGACCAGCGATCCGTTCGTGCCGGAGGTCCGCGACGGCGTGCTGTACGGGCGCGGGGCCGCCGACATGAAGAGTGGCGTGGCCGCCTTCGTGGTGGCCGCCGAGCGTTTCGTCGCAGCACACCCCGATCACCCCGGGACGCTGGCCCTGCTGCTGACCTCCGACGAGGAAGGCGACGCCATCGACGGCGTACGCCGGGTGGCCGAACACTTCCGCCAACGTGGCCAGCGCATCGACTGGTGCATCACCGGAGAACCGTCGTCCACGGCGGTGCTCGGCGACCTGCTGCGGGTCGGTCGCCGCGGGTCGCTGTCGGCCACGCTCACCGTGCGCGGCGTGCAGGGGCACGTGGCCTATCCGCAGCTGGCGCGCAATCCCGTGCACGAGGCGATGCCGCTGCTGGCCGAACTCACCGCGCGTACGTGGGATGACGGCTACGAGAGCTTTCCGCCGACCAGCCTGCAGGTCAGCAACATCCATGCCGGGACCGGCGCGACCAACGTGGTGCCGGGCACGCTCGAGGTGCAGTTCAACCTGCGCTACAACCCGCACTGGACCGCCGACCGGCTGATCCAGGCCATCGAGGCGATGTGCCTGCGCCACGGGTTGGACCATGCGCTGTCCTGGCACCGCAGCGGCGAACCCTTCCATACCCCGGAGGGTCCCCTGCGCGCGGCCGCGCGCGAGGTGCTGGCGGCATTCGCCGGCGCGGCGCCGGAGGAGAGCACCGGGGGTGGCACCTCGGATGCGCGCTTCATTGCGCCGCTTGGCGCGCAGTGCATCGAGATCGGCCCGGTCAACGCCAGCATCCACAAGGTCGACGAGCACGTGCGGGTGGCGGATCTCGAAGCGCTGCCGGGGCTGTACCTCGCGATCATCGAGCGGCTGCTGGCGGCCAACGCTGGCGTTTGAGGAGGCGGACGGTTGCCGTTGAAACCGTTGCGGCGCGCACCCGTGCGGTGTAGCGTCGGCCCATGTCCCGCCATGGCCACAACCGCAATCCCAACGGCAACGTCGCGCGCGCGAACAATCGCACGTGGCCGACGCGGGATCGTGGACCGGCGTAGCAGGACAGGCCCCGCCAGGACACCGGAACCCGCATCGGCCGATGCGGGTTTTTTTATTGGCCGCGATACCGATGGCCTGCGGTCCCGGCGGATTGCGTTGCTTCCAACCTGAGGCGGGGGACTTCCATATGTGTTCGATCTTCGGCGTGTTCGACCTGCAACCCGGCGACGACCTCGCCAGCCTGCGCCGGGAGGCCCTGGAGTGTTCCCTGCGGCAGCGCCATCGCGGCCCGGACTGGAGCGGCGTGCACGTCGACGCCGGTGCGATCCTGGTCCACGAGCGGCTGGCCATCGTCGATCCGGCCGGCGGCGCGCAGCCGCTGCGGTCGGAGGACGGCGCGCTGGTGCTCGCGGTCAATGGCGAGATCTACAACCACCAGGCGCTGCGGGCGGACCTGGGCGACCGCTACGCCTTCCAGAGCGGTTCCGATTGCGAGGTCATCAACGCCCTGTATCGCGAGGAGGCGCCGGAGGTATTCCTCGAGCGCCTCAACGGCATCTTCGCGTTCGCGCTGTGGGACCGTGCCGCCAGCCGCGTGCTGATCGCGCGTGACCCGATCGGCGTGGTGCCGCTGTACTGGGGGCACGATCGCGAGGGACGCCTGCGCGTGGCCTCCGAGATGAAGGCGCTTGCCGGCAGCTGCGCCGACGTCGCGCAGTTCCCGCCCGGGCACTGCTACGACAGCGCTACCGGCGCGCTGACCCGCTACTACAGGCCGGGCTGGCGCGACTACGCCGCCGTAGAGGGTGAGCCGGTGTCGCTGACCGGGCTGCGGGAGGCCTTCGAGGCCGCCGTGCACCGCCAGCTGATGACCGACGTGCCGTACGGCGTGCTGTTGTCGGGTGGGCTGGATTCGTCGCTGGTCGCCGCCGTCGCCGCGCGCTACGCACGCCATCGCATCGAGGATGGCGACCGCAGCGAAGCCTGGTGGCCGCGCCTGCATTCATTCGCGATCGGGCTGAAAGGGTCGCCGGACCTTGCCGCGGCCGAGGTTGCCGCCCGGGCGCTGGGCACCGTGCACCACGGATTCGAATACAGCTTCGAGGAAGGCCTGGATGCCCTGCCGGAGGTGATCCGCCATATCGAGACCTACGACGTCACCACCATCCGCGCCTCCACCCCGATGTTCCTGCTGGCCCGGCGGATCAAGGCGATGGGAGTGAAGATGGTGCTGTCGGGCGAGGGCAGCGACGAGGTGTTCGGCGGTTACCTGTATTTCCACAAGGCACCGGATGCGCGCGAGTTCCACGACGAGCTGGTGCGCAAGCTCGATGGACTGCACAACTACGACTGCCTGCGTGCCAACAAGTCGATGATGGCCTGGGGCGTCGAGCCGCGCGTGCCCTTCCTCGACCGTGAATTCCTCGATGTCGCGATGCGCATCGATGCGCGCCACAAGATGGTCGAGAAGGGGTCCTCGGGCCCGCAACGGATGGAGAAGGGCGTGCTGCGCCAGGCCTTCGAGGGCTGGCTGCCCGACGAGATCCTCTGGCGGCAGAAAGAGCAGTTCAGCGATGGCGTCGGCTATGGCTGGATCGACGGTCTCAAGGCCTGTGCCGGCACCCGGGTCAGCGACCGCGAACTCGCCGCCGCGGCGCGGCGCTTCCCGCACAACCCGCCGCAGACGAAGGAGGCGTACTGGTATCGCTGCCTGTTCGAGCAGCAGTTTCCCGGCGCCGCGGCGGCGGAAACGGTACCCGGCGGAAAGTCGATCGCCTGCTCGTCGCCGGCGGCGATTGCATGGGACGCGTCGTTCGCCAATGCCGCCGACCCCTCCGGTCGCGCGGTTGCGGGCGTGCACAACGATGCGGTCGTGGTTGATCCGCAGCCGTCGCCGGTGATCGCGGCCTGACGCTGGCATCGGCCGGAGAACCCGGGCCATGCGGTATGGCAGCGCGCCTGCGCGAAGGCCTTCCCGCGGGGGCTGGCCGCGGCCGGGGCCGCTCCTGTCAGGCGCCACCATCGACCCGCGTACGGACGGTCGCCGACGACCGCGCAGTAAACTTGCCCGTCTGTCCGACTGGCAACGAGCACACCGTGATCATCCAACCCAAGGTCCGCGGCTTCATCTGCACCACCACCCATCCGACTGGTTGCGCGCTCAACGTGCGCGACCAGATCGCGGCGACGAAGGCACAGGGGGTGCGCAACGACGGGCCGAAGAAGGTGCTGGTGATCGGCGCATCCAGCGGCTACGGGCTGGCCGCACGCATCAGCGCCGCGTTCGGTTTCGGCGCGGACACACTGGGCGTGTTCTTCGAGAAGCCGGGTAGCGAGAAGAAGCCCGGTACCGCCGGCTGGTACAACGCCGCCGCGTTCGACCGCGAAGCCAAAGCGGCGGGCCTGTACAGCCGCTCGATCAACGGCGATGCGTTCTCCGATGCCGCACGCGAGAAGGTGATCGAGCTGATCCGCGACGAAATGGGTGGGCAGGTGGACCTGGTGGTCTATTCGCTGGCATCGCCTGTGCGCAAGCTGCCCGACACCGGCGAGGTCAAGCGTTCGGCGCTCAAGCCGATCGGCGAGGCCTACACCTCGACCGCCATCGATACCAACAGGGACCAGGTCATCGAGGCCACGATCGAGCCGGCCAGCGAGCAGGAGATCGAGGACACCATCGCGGTGATGGGCGGCCAGGACTGGCAGCTGTGGATCGACGCGCTGGAGGCCGCTGGCGTGCTCGCCGATGGCGCCAGGACGGTGGCCTTCAGCTATATCGGCACCGAGATCACCTGGCCGATCTACTGGCATGGCGCGCTGGGCCGCGCCAAGGTCGACCTCGATGCCACCGCGCGGCGGCTTGATGCAAGGCTCGCCGCGAACGGCGGCAGCGCGAACGTCGCGGTGCTGAAGTCGGTGGTCACCCAGGCCAGCGCGGCGATCCCGGTGCTGCCGCTGTACATCGCCATCGTGTTCAAGGTGATGAAGGAAAAGGGCCTGCACGAAGGCACCATCGAACAGCTCGACCGCCTGTTCCGCGAGCGCATGTACCGCGCCGACGGCACTGTCGGTGAAGTCGACGACGAAGGGCGTTTCCGCCTCGACGACTGGGAACTGCGCGACGACGTGCAGGCGCAATGTCAGGCCGTGTGGCCGCAGGTGCGCACGGAGAACCTGTTCGAGCTGACCGACTACGCCAGCTACAAGCACGAGTTCCTGAAGTTGTTCGGCTTCGAGCGCGACGACGTCGACTACGACGCCGAGGTGGATCCGGTGGCCGATTTCGACGTGATCGAACTCTGACGGGCAGACAGGCCGATGGCGGGGTGCACAAAAGGCGGATGACGGGATACGCGGACGCCAGCCGTCCGCGTTTACTCACGCCTTGCCGGCACCTCCCGGCCCATGAAACGATTCATCCCGGCGATCGTTCTGTTTTTGCGGCGAAAGGCCCATAGCCTTCTCTCATCCATCCACTGATGAGCAGATGCCCATGTCCCAGACCTTTCTCGATGCCATCCGTCGTCGCCGCAGCCAGTACGCGCTGGGCCCCGAGCTGCCGCTGTCGCGTGACGACACCACCGCGCTGATCCAGGAGGCGATCCGCCTGGCGCCGTCGTCGTTCAACTCGCAGAGCTCGCGCGCGGTGATCCTCCACGGCGACGAGAGCCTGCGCTTCTGGGACATCGTCCGCGAGGCGCTGCGCGGGATCGTGCCGGCCGAGGCGTTCGCCGCCACCGGGCAGAAGATCGACAGCTTCGCCGCCGGCGCCGGCACCGTGCTGTTCTACGAGGACCAGGACGTGGTGAAGGCCCTGCAGGAACAGTTCCCGCTGTATGCCGACAACTTCCCGGTGTGGTCCGAACATTCCACCGGTATCGCCCAGTTCGCGGTCTGGACCGCGCTGGCCAATGCCGGGATCGGCGCCAGCCTGCAGCACTACAACCCGCTGCCCGACGAGGCCGCGGCGCAGGCCTGGAACCTGCCGGCGAGCTGGAAGCTGCGCGCGCAGATGCCGTTCGGCGCCAACGCAGGCCCGATCGGCGAGAAGACCTTTATCGACGACAGCGCCCGTTTCCGCGTCTTCGGCTGAGCGGCGGCTGGCGCTGACGGGATCGCCTATCGGCGAAGCGGCTGCCGGGTCGAAAGCGTGGCCCCGGCGGCAGGCATCGCACGAAAGCGCTCCCAGCGGTTACGCGTTTCGTTTGGGAGCGGCCTGGCCGCGGTTGCGCCCTTGACCCAAAGGGATGTGCAGTGCCTGGTCGGACCGGGGTCGCGCCGCCGGTCGGGCGCATGGACGTCAGTCGCCCGCGGCGCTCGCCGGCGACAGCAGGAGCTGGTGGCGGGTTTCTCCGGGCAGGAACGGCGAGGCGCGGCCACGGGCCCAGTCGTCATGGCCGGCGCCCCAGAACGGCGACAGCGGATGGCCGCTCTGGCCGCCGGGCATGTGGGCGATGCCATCGGCCTCGTGCCCCGGGGCCACCACCATCCGCTGCGAGGCGCCGAAGCCGGGGCCCTGCACGCGCGGCATCATGCTGTCGCCCGGCAGTGGCTCGGCCGGCATGCACAGCAGACGACGACCGATGAGCGGAATCGCACCCGCCAGCGGATGGCAGATCGAGGCGGTGTTGCGTTCGCCCCAGGTCCGCGCCGCCAGAGGGCCGGTTTGGCCGAGCTCGTCGCGCACCTGGGCTGCCGCATCCTCGAGCAGCGCGGTCCAGCCATCGCGGGCGTCGTCGCAGACGGCGTCGCCGGGTGCGCGCGTCGCGCAGCTGTAGCGGCGCGGCAGCAGATGCGCAGGACGTGCGCCCAGCAATGGCCATGCCACGCCTTCGAGGTGTGGCAACGACGGCAGCGCGAAGTCGGTACCCAGAGTTGCCAGCGCGGGCGAGGCCAGGCCGTCGGCGATCCGCGCATGCACCGCCAGGCGCCAGGCCCGCACGATGCGGTAACTCGCCGAATCGACATCGGCGTGGCCGCTCCAGTCAGCGGATGCCGCCGCAAGCGCGCGCAGCGCGGGCGCGTTGTGGTCGTCGCTGCCGGCGGTCGCGTCGTTGCCAGCGAACGTGCGCAGCAGTTCCCACCAGCGCGTCATCAGCAGCGCGCGATCGTCGAGCTGGATGTCCAGCAGGTCGCGCTCGTCGAACCGTTCGCGTGCGGCCAGGGCGTCACGGATCTGCCTCGCGCGTGCGCCGAGGGTGGCGCCGCCGTCGCCGACGCGGCGGAACGCCTCGCCATCGACGATGCGGTTGTTGGCCGTCCACAACCGGTCCGCCGTGGGCGAGCGCAGCAGCGGGGATGCGTTGGTGGCGATCGGCCAGGGCTCGCAGGTCGTGCCGTCGCCATCGCCATCGCCACCGGGCGCGGTGGAAATCCGCGCGCCGTCGCAACCCGGCGCGCGCTGTGGCAGCGGGCCGAGCAGCCGCCAGGCGATCGCGCCATGGCGGTCGCCGGCGACGAGGTTCTGCGTGGGCGTGGCGGTGCGGTTGGCGATCTGCAGCAGATGGTCGAGGTTGCGTGCGCGCACGAAATCCGCAAGCCCGAAGTCCAGTGATCCGGGCAGGTGTGCCACCCAGCGCAGCGCCAGCGCGCTGCCGTCGGCCTCGCGATGCAGGATCGGGCCCCATGCGGTTTCGTCGACCGCCACGGTGACGGGTTCGCCGCCAGCCACCGCGATCCGTTCCTCGTGGCGTTCGTAGCCGGTGCAACCCGCCGTGGTCGCCGGCCCGGGCGCGGCGCACGGCCGTACCCGCTGCCAGTCGAGGTAGTCGCCGTAGCTGTTGGTGAAACCCCAGGCCACGTGGCCGGTGCTGCCCACGATCACCGCGGGCAGGCCGGGCAGGGTGAAGCCGGTGACATCGACCTGCCCGCCGGGTGCGGTGGCGTCGGGATAGCGCAGGCGCACGCGGAACCAGATGTTCGGCGCGCGCAGGCCGAGGTGCATGTCGTCGGCCACCAGTGCACGGCCGTCGTCGGTGAGTCGGCCGGAAACCGCGAAATTGTTGCTGCCGGGCAGGAGGTCGGTCTCCGCAGGCAAGCCGCCAATGAATCTCTCCGGCATCACGGCAGAGAGGGCGAGCGACCGCGGAGCGGACGGTGGAGTGAGGGCAGACATTCCGGACGCAAGGCGCGCGCCACCGCTCCTGTCGCCCGTCCCCGGCACCGATCCGATCAGCTGCTGGGCCGGCGCCACCGGTGTATCCGCTGCCGGCGTGGGCAACGTCCGCAGGTCGAGGACGGCGGCATCGGGCAGCGTCGCGTCGCCCCAGACCTTGCCGGACAGCGGCGCATCCCAGCTGCTGCCCGAGTGGGCGAGCAGGCTATAGAGCGGTGGCGGCAGCTGGTCGCGCAGGCGCGCCAGCGCCAGCTCGCGCGTGTTGGCCGCGTCCTGCAGGTCGAAGTACATCGCATAGCCCGCCAGCACCGAGTCGGACGTGGTCCACGGTTGCGGTCGCTGGCGCAGCAGCAGGTAGGGCCACGGGCGTACGCGCAATGCGTCGCGGCCTGCGTTGACGCCATCCACATAGGCCTGCAGCGCCGCCTCGCGGCCGGCGACGATTTCCGGCAGCCGCGCCTCCACGCGTGCGCGCATGCGATGCATGCGGTTGGCGCGGTCCACGTCCAGGGCGCGGGCGCCGAACAGCGCCGACAGTTCGCCCGCCGGCACCCGACGCATCAGGTCCATCTCGAAATAGCGCTCCTGCGCGTGCACCCAGCCCAGCACGCGCATCGCATCGGCCTCGCTGCCGGCCTCGATGGTCACAACGCCGCGCGCGTCGCGGCTGACCGACACCGGCGCCTCCAAGCCCTGGAGGCCGGAATCGCCGTCCAGCCGCGGCACGCTGCCGCGCAGCAGCAGCCACGCCGCCATGGCCATCAGCGCCGCCAACAGAATGATCGCGATCAGCAACAGCGCGCCCGCGCGTAGCGGGCGCCGGATTCCAGGCCGCATGGTCCATCCCCCTTGTCGAAGGTCCGATTCTAGGAGAGCGCGGCGTGGAAGCAGCGGCGGACCTTGCCGGACCCTGCCGACACGCGAATGCGACTCGGACGGATTCTCATCCGATCGCGCCCGCGCACAAGCCGGCATACTCCGGCCGTCCAGCTGTCCGTCGAGAGGTCGCGTCATGAAGGGTCACCCCGAAGTCATCGAATACCTGAAGGAGCTGCTGCGCGGCGAGCTGGCGGCGCGCGACCAGTACTTCCTGCATTCGCGCCGCTACGAGGACCTCGGGCTGCACCGCCTCTACGAGCGCATCAACCACGAGATGGAGGAGGAAACCCATCACGCCGATGCGCTGCTGCGGCGGATCCTGTTCCTGGAAGGCGATCCCGACATGCGCCCGCACGCGTTCGAACCCGGGCGCACGGTGGAGGAGATGCTGCAGCGCGACCTCGACCTCGAGTACAAGGTGCGCGGCGATCTCGCCCGCGGCATCGCGCTGTGCGAGCAGCACCAGGACTACGTGAGCCGGGAAGTGCTGGTCACCCAGCTCGCCGACACCGAGGAAGATCACACCTACTGGCTGGAACAGCAGCTGCGCCTGATCAGGATGATCGGCCTAGAGAACTACCAGCAGAGCGGGATGGGCGAGGCCGGCGGCACGGACGCCGGCACGCACTAGGGGGTCCGCGCCGCGTGCGATTTCGACGCGGCCGCATACGTCCTTTCCGGACACCCTGGATTCGCGGATGTGCAACGCAACCCCACGCGTCGCCACGCGCTGCGTTACTCGACTGCGAGCGCCTCCACCTTCTGCCAACCGCGCGGCAACAGTCCGCCACGACTCGCCCGCACCCCGATGTAGCTTTCCAGGTCCTTCCACGACAGCGACATCGTGCGCGCGCCGGACTTCACCTGCAGTGTCTGCCCGGCGCCGAGCACCGCCACCGCGACCACCCGCTCCGTGCCCCGCTTGGCCTTGGGGATCTCGATGATCTTGTTGCCCTTGCCGCGCTCGAGTTCCGGCAGTTCGCTGACCGGAAACGCCAGCAGGTGCCCGGCGCTGGTCACCGCGACGATGCGGTCGTCCGCGCCGCCGGTCAGCTGTGCGGGCTGCAGCACCTGCGCGCCTTCCGACAGCGACAGCATCGCCTTGCCGGCCTTCTGCCGGCCGACCAGGTTCTCGAAGCGGGTCACGAAGCCGTAGCCCTGCGACGACGCCAGTACGAAGCGCGCATCCGGCTCGCCGCTGGCCAGGGCCACGAACGATGCGCCGGGCGCCGGCGAGAAGCGCCCGGTCAGCGGTTCGCCGTTGCCGCGCGCCGATGGCAGGCTGTGGGCGATCGTCGAATAACTGCGGCCGCCGGAATCGAGGAACACCACGGTCTGCGTGCTGCGGCCACGCACCGCCGCCAGCAGCTGGTCGCCCTCGCGGTACGAAAGCCCGGCCGGGTCGACGTCATGGCCCTTGGCCGCGCGCACCCAGCCCTTGGCGCTGAGCGCGATGGTCACCGGCTCGCTGGGCACCAGGTCGGTCTCCGCCAGCGCCTGGGCCGCGCCGCGCGCCACCAGCGGCGAACGCCGTTGGTCGCCGTACTTCTTCGCGTCGGCCAGCAGCTCGTCCTTGACCAGCTTCTTCAGCTTCGCATTCGAGCCCAGCGTCGCAGTGATGCGGTCGCGCTCGGTGGCGAGTTCGTCCTGCTCGCCGCGGATCTTCATTTCCTCCAGCCGTGCCAGCTGGCGCAGGCGCGTCTCGAGGATGTACTCGGCCTGTTCCTCCGAGAGGCCGAAGCGCGCGATCAGCGCCGGCTTCGGCTCGTCCTCGGTGCGGATGATGCGGATCACCTCGTCGAGGTTGAGGAACGCCACCAGCAGGCCTTCCAGCAGGTGCAGGCGGCGCTCGACCTTCTCCAGGCGGTGCT